>BGOI01000037.1 GCA_003569165.1 Opitutia bacterium | reverse complement strand
CCGCCCGCTGCTCGCCGGGATGGATACGTCCAAGCCAGGCCCACGTTTCCATCCGGTGGCCTGTCGCGAACCGGACGACCTGCCTGCGGATTTCTGAGCCTTCTGGCGGATTGCCTATCTCAGGCCGTAAGCCAGTGTTCCTCCCATGACTCGCCGCAGATTTCTCGTGATGGCACGGGCTGGGAATACTTCGCTGCACCGCAAGTGGCTGCAGGGCGGAGAGCGCAACTTCGACTTGTACCTGAGCTGCTACGGAGACCGGCCGCAGGAATACGCCGGCGACGCCGAAGTCCTCCGTGAGATGAAGAGCACCAAGTGGCCGGCCTGGAATCATCATATTCTCGAGGAGTCCGAGCTTGTCGCGTCATACGCCGCCGTATGGTTTCCGGACGACGACCTCCTCATCGACGCAGCCGGAATCAGCAAGATGTTCGACCTCTTCATGGCGTTCGACCTCGCGTTAGCGCAGCCGGCGTTGAGCCATGACTCGCATTTCTCCCACCCGATCCTGCTCCGCGACGCTAGCTATGTCCTCCGTTACACTAATTTCGTCGAAGTGATGGGGCCGGTCTTCAGCCGCGAGGCCCTTTTTCACCTGCACCCCACCTTTGCCCAAAGTCGTACGGGTTGGGGGTTGGATTATCTGTGGCCGTACCTTCTCGCGGAAGGAGGTATGGGGGCCAAGATCGGGGTGATTGACGCCGTTTCGATGACGCATACCCGGCCGGTCGGAGGTGGGGACATTTACCAAGGGCAAGTCGGTGCTGGCGCCGCCGACCTAGCTCGTTTGGCCGAACTGTATCCCGCCGCCCGAATCGACTCCCGCTATCAGTCGCAAAACCTGCGCATAAATGGAGGCATAAAATCGTCAGGTCCTCGAAGCGGTTTCCTTGCGCGGATTCATGCCCGCTACGCGGTTTTCCTCGCCAAACGGGCGTCCCGCCGCACGCCTAAGTTCCGACCTTAGTCGGGGTAGTGCCCACGGCTGCAGGCGGTTTTAGAATCTCAGGCCCAGTTTCCATGCAAGCCCTTCCAGCCGGCATCTCAGGCTGGTGATGCTCTGATGAAGGGGCGAGGCAAAGGTATGTTCGCGCAGCCGGCGGCGGAGGTAGTTCCTCTTTCCGGGCGCCTGTCCGGAATCGATTAAGCGCATGATGGGGTCGGCCACGAAGGCGGGCGCGAGGCACGCCGGCGCCTTGTTATCGGGGAACGCGGGTTCATCCAGCATCGCTTGGCGGGCCGATTCGTCGGCATCCACAGCTAGGATATGGTCGATGGCGGCGTCGTGATCGGGGAAGTCGGACACATTGATCATGCAGCGCGCATTGAAGTCCTTGGCGACATCCGGGGCGCCCCAGTAGATGGGGATGCACCCGGCCAGCAAGGGCTCCACGAGTTTTTCCGTGATGTAGCCTGGTGACCTGGAATTCTCGAAAGCCAGGTTCATCCGGTAGTCGAGCAGGAATGACTGCTTGTCCCGGAGCCGCCGGCCGGTGTTGTTGAAATGACGGCCGGCGGAGTCGACGTGCGCCCGCCGGTCAAGTTTCTTGAAGAAAGCGTTGCGTTCCGGTCCGCGCGGATTGCTGGCCACGAAGCAGCAGAACTTGCTGCGCGGGGCACGTTGGTCGTCCCGCCGCTCGGCCGGGCGGATGAGCGAGCCCAACGACGGCAACACCTGCGCGTAGTAGGGCAGCCTGACCGCCCGTGGGTCGCCGGGGATCTCCAGGGGCGTGAAGGCCAGGTCGCACTGGTCGAAGTCCGGTAGCATGTTCTCCCCCGTCACGTAGACTTTAAGGCCCTTAAACCCCCAGTGACGTTCGCCGAAATCGGAGAAGAGGAGCAGGTCGGCGACTTCGAAATCCGTGAACTCGATCAGTCGGGCCTCGGATAGAAGCCCCAAGGGCGGCCAAGTTTCCAGCCGAGAGGCTGGCATGAAGTCGGAATATGCGACGCGCAAGGGTCTCATCGTAACGCTGGTTTCCAATAATTGCCGGCGGCCCCGACTTCAATCTCACAGTTCCCCAGTTTGCTTGCCCTGCCTATCGGGCGTCACCAGCATGGCACGGATGCCCATCAGCGCCTACCTAATCACGAAAAACGAGGCCAAGCACCTTGCTGCCGTGCTGGCTTCGCTCGCCGGCGCAGATGAAATCGTGGTAGTCGACAGCGGTTCGACTGACGGCACCATCGAGATCGCCCGTGCCGCCGGCGCCAGGGTCATCCACCAGGATTGGCTTGGTTTCGCCCGCCAGAAAGATTTCGCCCTCAGGCAGTGTCTGCATGAGTGGGTTCTGAACATGGATGGCGACGAAATCCTCTCCGCCGGGTCCATGCCGCTGATACGTCAGGCGATCGACAGCGGCCGCGCGGTCGGATACCGGATCGCCCGCGACGATGAGTTCATGGGAGCATCCATGGCCCGCTCCCATTGTCGTCCGTTTCTCCGCGTCTATCGCCGTGACCAGGCCATCTGGGACCTGGACAAGACTGTCCACGAGCATATCAAGGTGAAGGGGCCGCACCCCGTGATTTCCGGGGTGACCATCCATCACAAAGGGTACGATAGCGTTACTGTTTACATGGATAAGCTTAACCGCTACGCTGCACTTAAAAATGTCATGTGGGAAAAAACCGGCCGCGCCGGTTCCGTGCCACGGGTCATTGCGGCCTTTCCTTTGGCCCTTTTCAAGCACCTTTTCTTGCGACGGATGGTTCTCTCCGGTCCCCGGGGGTTCGTGCGTGCGATGCAGGACGCCTTCTATGTCTTCTTAGCCGAGGCGATGGCTTACGAACGGACCCGTCGCGGACGCTAGGCGAGACGCGTCCCCGAAGGCTGCCGGACGCGCTGAAAGCATAAACCGAGGCGGGCCAGGACGAGCCAGGAGTGGATCAACCCGCGCGCGTTGCGACTTGCGCGAAGGAATTCGCGGACAATCCTCGTTCTCGGGCTGACCGGCGGCTTCTCCCGGCGGCCAATCAACGATACGCCTCCGTCGCGGTGTTCCGCAATCTCCGGCTCGAAGTGTAACATCAGGCACCCATGAAGATACTCCAGATTCATGTAGTCGTCCACCGGGCACCAGAATGAACTTGAGTGCCGCAGGAGCGCCTTGGCCCCATCTTGCGAGATTAGGTATCCAACCGTCAGGTTGCCATGGCGAACCGGGCGGGCGAGAGTCGCATCCGGTCCAATCTCATGCCAAGTCCTGAAGGCGGGTCGGGGTTGGCTGATCAGTCGAGCCGCCATGTTCTTCCCGCTGAGGAGCTGGGCGGCGGCGCGGATATCGGGTGACCGCGCAGGATCGACGTGGGAGTCGTCCTCGAGCACGAGCACGCAGCCACGCATTCGAGAGGCTGCCTCCCAGACGTTGCGATGTGCAAGGAAACAACCCACCTCGCCGGCGCGCATCGAGTAGCCTAGGTTGCGCATCCGAGCCCCATGGTCATAATGTACAGTCCATGGAGAATCTCCTTGGACGAAGACCGCGGGGCTCAGCGAATAGGGAATCCCAAGGCGATCGAGCATCGCGACAAAGCTGGAATACCGAGGAGACCCGAGATGGGTTATCCCAATGGCGTGCACTGGTGAGGTCATGCTGCTTGAATCCCTCATTTTTTCGTCCAATGTGCTTAATGAAGGCTTCTTCATATCAGATGAAAATCTTTTTTTTGTCTTTCGGCAGCGGGTGCAAGTTCTACGGTTCGCGGCTCCGGCTCGCTGCCGAGGCCAGGCAGCTGGGGGTTTTCGATGAAATCACCATGGCTGACGAGTGTAGCCTAGGCGAGGATTTCTGGAGGTCCCGCGGCGATTTAGTGAGGCGATATAAACGGGGATTCGGCCTCTGGTCGTGGAAGCCATACTTGATCATGAAGCGCCTTGAGGCGATGAAAGACGGCGGCTTGCTAGTCTACGTGGACGTGGGCTGCAGCCTTAATCCGGAGGGGCTTCGCAGACTTGAGGAATATCTCGAGATGGCCGCTCGCGGGCCCGGCTGGCTGGGATTTTCTCTTCGGGGGAATAGTAACGGAGCCTGGACGAAACGGGCGATGCTTAGGTCGCTGGGTCAAGATGATCCGGCCATCAGGGGCCGCCCGCAACTCGCCTCAGGCATCCACTTCATCCGTGCCTGCGACTCCACCCGCCTGCTGGCGAGGCGCTGGTATGACGCCTGCGGACAGGAGGCAGACATGAACGACGTGTGTTCGGATGATGAGCATCCGGAGTTCATCGCTCATCGTCATGATCAAAGCGCCTTCAGCCTGCTTGCCGCGGGCGGACCGGTGGAGGACATCCCTGATGAAAGCTGGTTTGAGCCGGATTGGGCTGCGAATCGGACATATCCTGTCCATGCGCGGCGCTGGAAGCACCGGATCCCGTGGCCGACTTCCTGGCTGCGAAGCCGGCGACTTGAAGGCATCCTGCGTCGTTTATAAGAAACGTCAAAACCGCCAGCCAAGCCTCCAGGCCTGCTCCTCGATTCTGCAGCCAACCCGTTCCCACTTGTTGGTGAACCACGAACGTCCCTGATAGACATGTTCGCGGACCCGGTGATGACGGTAGGCGCGTCTTCCTGGTTTGCCCTCGTTGAGCAGCTTGAGGATTGGCGCCGCCACATAGGCGTCATCCAGGCATGCCGGCGCCTTCCCATCCTTGAAGGCCGGGGCGGAGAGGTAGCGACGCTGCCGGTCATGGTCGGCGTCGAGCGCGATGACGAAATCCACCAGCGCATCCAGATCCGGGAAATCGCGAGCATGGATGAAGCTGTCCGGGTTGAAATCCCGGAGCACGTCCGGCGCGCCCCAGTAGATCGGGATCGTCCCGGCCAGCAACGGGTCCGTGAGTTTCTCGGTGATGTATCCGTCGGTCTCGGTATTCTCGAAGGCTATGTTGAAACGGTGGCGCGCGATGAACATCGCCTTATCGGCGACCCTTCCGCCGATATTGTTGAAAAGGCTCCCACCCGAATTTACGGGTTTGCGCCGGTTAAGCTTCTTGAAGAAACGGTTTCGCGGCCAGGATCTGGGATTGCTGACCACGAAGCTGCAGAAGCCGCCTGCGATCGGCCGAGAAGCGGCCTCGGCTGAACGCTCAAGCAGCGTCGCGGGCTCTTCCAGGACCTGCGCGAAGAAGGGAAGTCGCACGGCACGAGCGTCCCCGGGGATCTCAAAAGGGGTGAAAGCCAGGTCGCACTGGTCGAAGTCAGGCTTCATATTCTCGCCGGTCAGGTAGGCCTTTAGGCCTTCGAACCGCCAATGGCTCTCGCCGAAATCCCCGTAGATAAGGAGATCAGGTGAATCGAAAAGGTCGCAGACTTCCACCCTAGTGATTGACGCGATCGATCGATAAACCCGGGATTTCTCGGGGACAAAGGATGGGTAATGGTCGCTGAAGGCCAGTCTGATCATGAGAGGGCTTAGTTGCGCGGGCCGAACTTGCGCTGCGGCGGCTGGCTCGGCGCGGCGGCGTCGATCTGGACGCCGGCGCAGGCCGGGTCGCGCGCGAAGGCGCCGTAGGTGGCCGGGTCGAAGCGGGTCGTCATGCCGCGGGCGGCCTCGGCCACGAGCACGCGCCCATCCGGCTGGAGGAACCCTACCTGGACAATCGTGGGGCCGTCCACCTTGCGCGTGTGGGCGACGAGCTTCTCCATGAACGGACCGGCCTCGGGGCCGGGCTTGAGCGCGAAGAGGATCTTCTTGATCAGGGCCGGGGCGCCGCGCAGCGGATGGATCGCGTGGGCGCTGATGTTCCACTCCCCACGTTCCTCGCGGTACGCCAGGCGGGCGTCGACCATCACGTGCGCACCGTCGGCCAGGAGCGGCTGGTCGCCGTCGCGCGCCGTCAGGGCGGCTTCGAACGCCTCGGAGAACATGCTCACGGGGATGGTGACGTTGCGGGACGCGACCGTGAACAGGCACCACGGCCGGTTGTCCTTCTTGGAGATCTTCTTCTCGAGGCCGCCGAGGATGCCGCAGAGGCGGACCGTGTGGCGCTCCTTGCGGTCGAGCTCGATGCGGTCGGGCGTCGTCGCGAACGTCGCGACCGCCTCGTCGAGGCCATGGTAGTCGGCCAGCGGGTGGCCGCTGAGGTAGAAGCCGAGGAGCTGCTTCTCGTTGTTCAGCATCTCCAGCTTCGGCATCGGCTCGGACTTGCGCAGGATGAGGTCGGACGGGCGCGCCGCGCCGGCGTCCTCGGCCCCGAGCAGGTCGAAGAGGTTGCCCTGGCCCCGTTCGCGCTCCTTGCGTTCGGCCGAGAAGTGCCGGCGGACGGACTCGATGGAGTCCACGAGGTGGCGGCGGTTCTCGCCCGTGAAGTCGAAGGCGCCGGCGCGGGCCAGGCAGTCCAGGGTGCGCGCGTTGAGGTCGGCCTCGCCCATGCGGCCCACGAAATCGCCGAAGTCCTTGAAGGGGCCGGCCTTCTCGCGCTCCGCCACGATCGCGCGCGCGGCCATCTCGCCGACGCCCTTGATGGCGCCGAGGCCGAAGCGGATGGCGTTGTCCTTGGCCACCGGGGTGAAGTCCGTGTCGGACTGGTTCACGTCCGGGCCGAGCATGCGCATGCCCAGCGCCTCGACCTCGGCCACGAACTCGGCGAGCTTGTCGGCGTTGCCCTGTTCGGAGGTCAGGATGGCCGACATGAACTCGACCGGGTAGTTGGCCTTCAGGTAGGCGGTGCGGTACGAGAGGATCGCGTAGGCCGCCGAGTGGGACTTGTTGAAGCCGTATTCGGCGAACTTCTCCAGCGTGGCGAAGATCTCCTCGGCCTTCTTCTTGTCGATGTCGTTGGTCGCCTTGGCGCCGGCCACGAAGATGTCGCGCTGCTTCTCCATCTCCTCGCGGATCTTCTTGCCCATGGCGCGGCGGAGCATGTCGGCGCCGCCGAGCGTGTAGCCGGCGATGACGCGGGCCGCCTCCATCACCTGCTCCTGGTAGACCAGGATGCCGTAGGTCTCCTTGGCCACCTTCTCGAGCAGCGGGTGGGCGTACTTGACGTGGTTCGCGTCCTTCTTGCCCTTGATGTAGTCCGGGATGAACTGCATCGGGCCCGGGCGGTAGAGCGCGATCAGCGCCACGATCTCGTCGATGACGGAGATGCCGAACTGGCGGCAGAGGGACTGCATGCCGCCGGATTCGAGCTGGAACACGCCGATCGTCTTGGCCTCGTTGAGCAGGGCGAAGGTCGCCGCGTCGTCGAAGCCGACCTTCTCGATGTCGAAGTCCGGCTTCCCGCGGTGCTTCCGCACCAGCTTCTGGGCGTCGTCGATGACCGTGAGGGTCTTGAGGCCCAGGAAGTCCATCTTCAGCAGGCCCAGCTTCTCGACCGGGTCCTTGGCGTACTGGGTCGTCAGGTCGCCTTCCTGCATCGTCACCGGGATGATGTCGGTCAGCGGACGGTCGGCGATGATCATGCCGCACGCGTGCTTGCCGCTGTTGCGCACCATCCCCTCGATGACGCGTCCCGTCTCGATGATGCTGGCCGCCTGCGGATTGACGTTCACCTCCTCGCGGAGCTCGTTGGACTTCTTGAGCGCGTCGTCGAGGGAGATGTTGATGTCGTCGGGGACCAGCTTGGCGAGGCGGTTGGTCTCGATGAACGGCAGGTCGCGGATGCGGGCGAGGTCGCGCACCACCATCTTGGCCCCGAAGGTGCCGAAGGTGATGATGTTGGCCACGCGGTCGGCGCCGTATTTGCGGCGGACGTAGCCGACGACCTCGTCGCGGCGCCGCATGCAGAAGTCGATGTCGAAGTCGGGCGCGGAGACGCGCTCGGGGTTGAGGAAGCGCTCGAAGAGCAGGCCGAAACGGATCGGGTCGATGTCGGTGATCTTGAGGCAGTAGGCCACGATCGAGCCCGCGCCGGAACCGCGGCCCGGGCCGACCGGGATGTCCTGGCGGCGCGCCCAGTCGATGAAGTCCCAGACGATCAGGAAGTAGTCGACGAAGCCCGTGCCGGCGATGACCCCCATCTCGTAGTCCACGCGGCGGCAAAGCTCGGCCGGGCTCGTCCGGCCGGGACCGGGAACCTGCTCGTCCATCCAGGCCTTCGGGTCGTCGTAATCGACGCCGTAACGCTCCTTGAGCCCGGCCTTCACCTGCTCCAGCAGGTAGGTGCCGTTGGGGCGCATCGGCGCGCGCTTGTCCTCGGCGATGGCGAAGTCGTCCTTCTTGCCGGCGGCCACCGCGAGGCCGTTCTTGAGCTGCTCGTAGCCGTCGAGGATGGCGTCGATCTTCTTGCCCACCTTCGGCTTCACGCCCTCGCTGAAGACATAGACCGGGTAGTTGTTCTGGCCCAC
Source organism: Opitutia bacterium (assembly GCA_003569165.1). Taxonomy (GTDB): domain Bacteria; phylum Verrucomicrobiota; class Verrucomicrobiia; order Opitutales; family UBA953; genus UBA953. The sequence continues at coordinate 1,100 of BGOI01000037.1, read as the reverse complement.
CGGCAGCTGGACGTCGCACATCTCGGCGATGGCGACGGTGTTGGTGATCGACGCCGGCACCTCGCCGAAGACGCGGAGCATCTCAGCCTGGCTCTTCAGGTAGAACTCCTTGGCATCGTAGCGCATGCGCCGCTCGTCGGCCAGGCGGGCGCCCGTCTGGATGCAGAGCATGGCGTCGTGCGCGACGTTGTCGCCGGCGTCGACGTAGTGGACGTCGTTCGTCGCGACGACCCGCAGCTGGAACTCGCCGGCCAGCTTGAGCAGGTCGGGGATGATCCGCTTCTGCTCCTCGAGCCCGTGGTCCATGAGCTCGATGACGAAGTTCTCCCGCCCGAAGATCTCGATGAAACGGCCGCAGGCCTTGCGGGCGGCCTCGTAGTCGCCGCGGAGCAGGGCCTGGGGATGACGCCCTGCAGGCAGCCCGAGAAGCCGATCAGGCCCTCGGCGTGCTTGGCCAGCTGCTCGACGTCGGTGCGCGGCTTGTAGTGGAGGCCGCGGACATGCGCGTCGGAGACCAGCTTGGTCAGGTTCTGGTACCCCTTGAAGCTCCGGGCCAGCACGCCCATGTGGTAATACTTGTGCTCGCGCCGGTCGGGCTTGTCGGTCAACGCGTGGTCCCAGACCAGGTAGAGCTCGCAGCCCAGGAGCGGCTTGAGCTTCACCTCGCCCTTCGAGCGGGACTTCGCCTCGCTCCAGAAGTCGAACAACCCGAAGAGGTTGCCGTGGTCGGTGATCGCCACCGCGCGCATCGTCATGTCGCATGCGCGCTGCATCAGCCGGTCGATGCGGCTGCAGCCGTCGAGCATGCTGTAGTCGGTGTGCACGTGCAGGTGCACGAAGTCGCGACTGATGGATTCCGGGTCGGCCATGCGGGACGGCGATACTAGGGAGGGCGTGGAGGGCAGGGAAAGGGCATAATCCGCGAGGCGCCACCGACTTGTCCACAGGCGGGCTTGCCCCTGTCCACGGGCGGCCTAGAAAGGACTCCGCTCATGAGCGAACACCGTTTCCCCTTGCGTCGGCGATGCACCTTGGCGTCGGCCTAGGCATCCTTTACGGGCTGTTCTGCCGCGTGCTCTTCCACGGCGTCGACCAGTGGG
>BGOI01000036.1 GCA_003569165.1 Opitutia bacterium | reverse complement strand
GGCCACCACTTTATTCACCGACGAGATCCGCCAGCCCGTCGAGGTTTCCAATCTCGCGGACGTGACGATCGAACTGTGCGAACGAAGCAATCTCTCCGGACTCTTCCACTGGGCCGGCACCGAAGCCATGAGCCGGTACGAGATCGGCGTCCGCGTCGCTCGATATTTCGGACTCGATGCCGATACCCTCGTGCGACCAATCAGCCGAGCCGAAGTCCCCTCCGCCTCATCGCGTCCGCGGGACCTTAGCCTGCGCCTGCACCCATTGGCTGGAAAGCTTCGCACCCCGGCCCAATCCTTCGAGGATCAACTGGCGCAACTGCGCGTTCCGCGAGGATGTGAAGACTGGTATGAGAAAGCGACCGGCCGAAAGGTCGTGCGTCGTCTGGAAAAAGGCATAGACTTCTGAGCATGGATGTCCTTCCGCGCCAAGCCGCCGATGCCGTCGCCAATATGGCGACCGACCTCCTACTGCTGGAGTCCTACCCTTCGCCCCAGAACATCCGCTTCCGTCCGTATACTTGGTCCGAGCCTGCCTTCACTTTCGGCGTATCTCAGTCATGGGCCAAATATCGTGAAATCGTACCCGCTCGTTACCCCCTCGTTCGACGCAGTACCGGCGGCGGCTTGGTTTCCCATCTGGACGACTGGACCTTCGCCTTGGTGATTCCTGACGGGCACCCTCTCTTTAAGGCTGACGCGATGGCGAGTTACGCTGCCGTGCACGAAGCCCTGCTGAAGGCCCTCTTGCTCCAAGGTCAGCCGGTGAAGCTGGCCCCGATGCCTGCGGGTAATCGCGATTTCCAGTCGCCGGACGATTGTGCCCGACGCGCTGAGCCCAACGACCTCGTCCGCAGCGACGACGGGCGCAAGGTGGCAGGTGCGGCCCAGAAACGTACCCGGAGCGGACTGCTCATCGAAGGCTACATTTGGCGTCCTTTCCTACCTGACTGCGATTGGGGCCGTTTTGAGAAGGACTTCATCCAGACCCTCAGCGCCGTCCTGGAAAGCCCGGCCGTGCACGTCGCCGAACCGACCTATCATCAGTTCGACCATGAAGGGACCTGGGCTAAGTTCGCCTCCCGCGATTGGAACGAGCGGATCTAAGCGAAGAGATCGAGCTCAGGGCCGGCTTCTTTGCCCTTTGGCTTAGGCGTAGCGGGCTTCTTGGGCTCAGCGGGAGGCGTAGGCACTCCGGCCATCGGCAAGGCCTTGGCAGGCAAGCCTGACCCTGCTTCGAGCCCTCCCAGAATCTCCCGAGCACGCTGGACGACCGCCGGCGGCATCCCGGCAAGGCGGGCGACCTGTATTCCATAGGAACGGTCAGCGGCCCCGGGGACTACCCTGCGCACGAAGACGATCTCATCGTTCCACTCCTTGACGGCGACGGACCAGTTGCGCAGGCGCTGCATGGAGTCGGCCAGCTTGGTTAGCTCGTGATAATGAGTAGCGAAGAGTGTGCGGGGTCCGGCTTCGGCTCCGCCGTGGAGATGTTCGGCCACGGCCCAGGCGATACTGATGCCGTCATAGGTGCTCGTGCCGCGACCAATCTCGTCAAGCACCACCAAAGACCGGGTTGTAGCGTTATTCAGGATATTGGCGGTCTCATTCATCTCGACCATAAAGGTAGAGTTGCCCCGTGAAAGTTCGTCGGAAGCACCGACTCGACAGAAGATGCGGTCGACGAGGCCGATCCGGGCGGAAGTGGCCGGCACCCAGCAACCGAGATGGGCGAGCATCGCGATTAAGGCAACCTGGCGGATGTAGGTCGACTTGCCGGCCATGTTCGGACCGGTGAGCAAGGCGATCTGCTCGCCCGTGCAACTCAGGCGAGTATCGTTGGGAACGAAGGAGCCCGCGCCCGGACGAGATTGCAGCATCCGCTCCACGACAGGATGGCGGCCTTGTTCAATCTCGAGCGTGTCGGTGTCATCAACGACGGGTTTGGTCCAGTTGGCTTCACGAGCCAGCTCAGCCCAGCCGCGGACGATATCCACTTCGGCCACCGCTTGGGCGGTAGCCAACAAGGATTCCGTGTGGGCGATGACTTCGGCGAGAAGGGTCTGGAAGAGTTCGGTCTCGCGGGCGAGCGCCTGTTCGTCGGCACGTAAGACTTCCCGTTCCTTGGTGCGCAGTTCTTCGGTGGTAAAGCGCTCAGCATTCACCATGGTCTGTTTGCGGATATAATCAGCCGGCACCGCTGCGAGATTAGCCTTGGTGATCTCGATGGCGTAGCCGAAGGCCCCGTTATATCGGACCTTCAAGGACTTAATGCCCGTCCGGTTCTGTTCGTTGCGCTCGAACTCAGCGATCCAACCCTTACTGTCGGAGGCAAGCGAACGGAGGCGATCGAGTTCGACGTCGAAACCTGCCCGCAGCGCCCCGCCTTCGCTCAGGTCGACGGGAAGTTCATCGCCTAGGGCAGCTTCCAGTCGTGCCAGGAGTGCAGGCTCGAGATTGATGCGGCCGGCTTGTTCGGCGAGTGCGCCACCAGGAAGAGCCTGTAGTTCTTCGCGAATGGGAGGAAGGGAGCGGAGCGTATCCCGGACGCCACCGAGTTCGCGTGGATTTCGGAGACGGTTCTGCAAACGGGCGAGAATGCGCGCGATATCCCGGACGCCACGCAACGCTTCGCCCACGCGGGATGAGGCGCCGGGATGCTTGAAGAATTCGCCGACGGCGTTCTGGCGCTGGGCGATGGTAGCGAGATCCGTCGAGGGTTCGGCGAGCCAGAGAGCCAACAGACGGGCCCCCGAGGGAGTCTCCGTGCGATCGATAGTCTCGAGCAGCGAACCCTCGCGCGAGCCGTTGGACGAAGTGAAAAGTTCGAGATTACGGGAAGAGGCCGCATCCAGTAGCACGGACGAACCCAGTTTGGTCTCAATCAGGCGGAAAAGATTCTTCGGACGATCGCAGAGCGAATCGGTGACATAACCTAGCACGGCGCCGGCCACGCCCAAGGCCGGGTGTTCTTCGGTCAGACCAAAGCCTGCAAGGCCATGGACCGAAAGCGTCTGGGTGACGAGTCGAGCGCCGGCAGCGCCATCGAAGTTCCAACCAGGCAGACGGGAGACCGCCCTGCCCTGCAAGAAGCCCTCGAGGGCTTCACGATGTTCAGCGGGAGGTTCGAGTCCCTCAGGGAGGATGATCTCGCGGGGAGAGACCGAGTGAAGCAAGGGCAACAAGCGTGCTGGCGTGGGATCCGTTGCCAGTCGGAAATCGGCCGTCGAGACATCGAGCCACGAAGCGTGCCAGCCGTGCTTGTCCCACGAGATGGCCACCAGGTAGTTTCCCCGTCGTGAATCGAGCTGCGAATCTTCAAGCGCCGTACCCGGAGTCAGGATGCGGGTCAGGCCTCGACGGACCAGTTTGCCGGCGACCGGCGCTTCGAGCTGATCGCAGATTGCAACCTTCCAGCCGGCAGCAAGGAGACGGTTCACGTAGGCGGGTGCGGCATGATGTGGCAAGCCAGCCATCGGTGTCTCGTGACGTTTCGTGAGCGTCAGGCCAAGGACCTTAGCTGCCACCACGGCATCCTCGCCGAAGACCTCATAGAAGTCGCCCAAGCGAAAAAACAAGACCGTGCCCGGGGCGAGTTTCTCACGAAACTCGCGGTACTGTCGCTGCATCGGGGATTCTTTTTCCACTGCGAGCAGGGAAACTCCCCGCAAACGCGTGCGCAAGAACGGACTACCCTCCCCCGCCCCCAAGGGGCGGGAAGTTGCTCACATCAGCTGGGCGGCCAGTTCGGACAATGCACTACGGACGCCACTGATCAGGCGTACGTTGGCGGTGATGGCGTGGCCCTTCATGCGCTCATGGGTGTGAATGAGTCCGTTGGACTTGCCGTCGAGGTAGGGGGTGTCGACCTGATCCAAGTCGCCAATGAGGACGACCTTGGAGCCTTCGCCGATACGCGTGATGACCGTCTTGGCTTCGTGCGGGGTCATATTCTGCGCCTCGTCGACGATCATGAAAGCATGGCCAATCGAGCGACCACGGATAAAGGTCATCGCTTCAATCTCGATGAGTCCGGAATCAATGAGCCACTGGTAAGGCTTACGCGGCTGATTGACGGCCTGAAACTGCGAACCGAAGATCGGTTGAGGGGCCTTCATCGCCTGAGCCTTCTTCTGACGACGTTGCGAATCGGTAGCCACGGCCTCCTTGGCCAACGGCGTAGGGGCAGAATTTCCATTCTTAGAAAAGAGGACCTCAAGATTATCGAAGTAAGGCTGGATATAAGGAGAGAGCTTTTCCTCCTTGGAGCCAGGGAGCGCGCCGATGTCTTTACCGATCTGCACCACCGGACGGGAGACGTAGAGTTTCTTGTAAGGCGAGAAATCACTGAGTACCTGCGAAAGAGCGGCAGCGATGGAAAGGAAAGTTTTTCCGGTGCCGGCGCGACCGAAGCAGGTGACGAGACGAATCTCCGGATTCAAAAGAGCGTCGAGGAAGATCCACTGCTCGAAGTTCTTCGGGATGACACGCATGCCACGGGGCATCTGCAGGCCCTTACGGGAGCCACTATCGGAAGACATGAACTCGCGATAAAGTCCGAGGGGAACGAAAGCGCCCTCGCCGACATGACGAGCAGGCTCGGTCCAAGCATCGGAAGTGAACATCACGTACTCGTTCAGAATAAGGGGCGGCTCCTCCTTCACCTTCACCTGAACTTGGCCGAGCTCACGGAAGTCACGCATGGCTGCGGCGGTGACCTTGATCGTGCGATACTCACCCTCGTCGCTGGTCTCGACGCGGTCATTGCGGTAATCCTGGACATCCACCCCGAGGGCCTGGGCCTTGAGTGCCATGCAGGCGTCCTTGGTGACGAGGACGACCGGCCCCTTAGAAGTGTCGCGCAGGTAGATTGCGGAAGCGATGATGCGATGATCCGGGGCGTCGACCTGCATGAACACGGCGCGAACCCGTTCAGCCTTGGCGCCATTGAAGTGATCGCGGATGAGCGATTCGTTGATAACGATGCGGAGCTCGCCACCGTCGCGGAGCTTTGCGTGCAGGGCGCCGGGCTTAGAGGGGTCGCCCTCGGCAATTTCCTTCAGCGGACGGTTCTCAAAGAGACTTCGGATCGAACGGTTAACCCGTCGCGCGCTGGCTCCAAGTTGACCCTGCTGGGTCTTCAGACGATCGAGTTCAGACAAGACTTCGACCGGCACAGCGACGATGTGCTCATGGAACTTGAATAGGGACTCGGGATCGTGAATTAGTACGTTGGTGTCCAGGACGTAAGTCTTCTTCACGTCACTAAGCGTGACCTAAATCGGAGGCGGAGCAACCTGTAAAAATTATTTCGAATCGTCGATGGCACCAAGGTATTCCCAACTATAGATACCTGTCCGATGGCCGTCACTGAACTCCAAGGTGACGGCATAGTTGCCGACGCGACTCAATCCGGTGACGGTGACCCCAGGAAAACGTCGAGGGCCGTCGCCACCCCAACGCTGCCCAAGAATATCGACCTCACCCATGTTCTCGGCGCTCGGCGAAAGCTCACGGAGAAGTTCGGCACGAAGGCATTGCTCTCGGCCGTCATCCCAGGTGATGGCGACGAAATCACCAATAATCTGAAGGTCTCGCGGCGGCCGCATGCCCCCAAACTGCGGCCAGTTGACGCGGAGGCAAGCAGGGAGCGGACGGCGAGACGACCTTGACTCCCCCGCCCGGCTAGGGAGTCTGGACGGACTTATGGCAGGCGTAGGCAAACTCCTCAAACAGGCCCAGAAGATGCAACGTGGCATCGCCGAGGCCCAACAGCAGCTCACCGCGGAGAGAGTCGAGGTCTCTCATGGTGGCGGCGCGATCAAGATCACGGTCAACGGCCATGGGCTGGTCCTCGCCCTGACGATTGACCCGGAGTTCATCAAGGAGGACAAGGCGATGGTCGAACAGGCCCTCGTCGCCGCCCTGCAGGAGTCCGCGGCCAAGGCGCGGGAACTCCATGAAGCCACGATGTCGAAGGCCACGGCCGGTTTCTCCCTGCCCGGGATGTAATCGCTCGTGACTCCCTCTTTCGATAAGGTCCGCCAACTCCTCAAGATGCTTCCGGGCATGGGGCATCGCTCCGCCGAACGCATCGCCTTGCACCTGCTGGTCGAAAGGCCCGGCAAGCTTGCTCCCCTGCTTGAGTCATTGCAGGCCGCCGCCTCGGCGGTCCGGCGGTGCGCCCGTTGCGGAAGCCTGGCCGAGGCTGAACTCTGTCCCATTTGCCTCGAACCCAAGCGGGAGCCCTCCTCTATCTGCGTCGTGGAGCAAGTGCCTGACCTGATGGCGATCGAGCGCTCCGCCGCCTATCGCGGGACTTATCACGTCCTGCATGGCCGGCTGTCGCCGATTAACGGCGTTGGCCCCGACCAGCTCAATCTCGCCAGCTTCGAAAAGCGCCTAAAGGATGAACCTATCACGGAAGTCGTCCTGGCCCTCGGCAACGATATCGAAGGCGAAGCCACCTGTCATTATATCAGTGAAGCGATCCATGCGGTCCGCCCGACGATCAAGATCTCCCGCATCGGGTTCGGCCTGCCCAGCGGCAGCGGCCTGACTTTCGCCGATCCGGCCACGCTGCGCAGCGCGCTGGAGGGACGTCGAGATGTCGCCAACTGATTCGTCCATCGCCTACCCGGTCGAAGCGGAGGCCTTCTGGGTCGGCCAAGCCGAGCTGGCCTCGGAAAAGCTCGGTGATGAAGCCCTCGAGCGCATGACGCCGGCCGTGGCACATCTTTCGGACCTCTTTACGACTGAGCGCCCCGATAAGAAATTCCCCGACTACTTCGCCGACCCCCGCCTGCTCGCGGCCTATGGCGTGTTCTTCCTGCCCCAGAGCTTCACCCGCACGTCTATCGCGCTGGCCCAGACCTGTGGACTCCGCGGCTGGAAACCTTCCAGCCAAGTCCCGGCGATTCTCGATCTCGGCTCTGGTCCCGGGTCTTGCGGCGTTGCGGCGGCCTATCGGCTCCGCCAAGCTGGCAGTAAGAAGATCAGCCTATATGGCGTGGACAAGTCGCCGAGCGCCCTAGCTTCGATGGAATCCTTCGCCCAGGCCACCCTTGGTGAGGATGTTGAGACGAAGACCCGTATCGGTGACGCATCGCGCCCGGAGACTTGGCCCGAAGGCCCCTTCGATCTCATCGTCGCCGGCTTCGTCATGAACGAGATGCCTCAACTCGACCATGCCGCCCTGCTCCGATGGTTCGGCGAACTCAAGGCCAGACTCGCCCCCGGCGGACTCATCCTGATCCTCGAACCCGCCTTACGGATTACCGCCGAGCGACTGCAGAAACTCAGCGACGAGATCGCGTCCGGAGCAATGACCCGCATCGCGCCCGAACTCGATGCGCTGCCCGACCCGCAGCTCGGACCAGGCGAACATTGGAGCCATGAGACGCGTGCCTGGAAAGCTCCCGCCTCGACCGATTTCGTCAACCGCCACCTCCATCGGGATCTACGTGAAGTGCGCTTTTCTTTCGCCGCCTTCTCGGACGCCCCCCTGACTCCACTTCCGCTCGGATTGAGCCGTCTCATATCCGACGTGCAGATCATCAAAGGCCTGCTGCGTTTCATCACCATCCGCGAAGGCGCAATCGAATCGGTCGAAGTTCCGACCCGCGGCCTCTCTAAACATGAGGTCAAAAAACTGGCGGCAACCTTCGGACGGGGGGACATTGTCCGCCACCCTCACCCGGCCGCGCCAAAGTTACGCTTGGCCAATCATGAGGAATTAACGGTGTTTTGGACACCCAAGGCTCCTCAGGAACCATAATGTAACAATGTCGGCAGGGCATTTGTTTGCCTGCCGACCTTAGGAGGAGTTTAATGAGCGGAGTACCCTGTTTCCCGATGGAAACACGGACAACCTCATACCTTTATGTTTAATCGCGAACTCAGTTGGCTAAGTTTCGATCGTCGAGTCCTCGAACTCGCCGAAGACGACTCCGTTCCCCTTCTCGAACGCGTCCGCTTTCTTTCCATCGTCAGTTCGAATCTCGACGAATTCTTTGAGATCCGCGTCGCAGGCATCATGCAGCAAGAAGAGTCCGCCAGTCATCCGGCGACCAAAGAATTCCTCGCCTCTGTCCTGCAACGCACCCGCGACTTAGTCCACGCCCAGCAACTTTGCTGGAGACAGAAGTTACTACCTGCGCTCTCCGCCCACGGTATCGAGGTCCTCGCCCGCGAGCAGCTAGGCGATAGCGCCCGGACCGAACTGTCCCCTCGCTTCGATCGCGACATCCTGCCGGCGCTGACCCCGTTGGCCATCGATCCTTCGCACCCCTTCCCCGTCCTGACAAATAAAGGGCTCTATTTGCTGGCACTCCTTCGTGACCCCGCTTCCGGCGAACTTCGCCGGGCAGTTGTCCCCGTTCCAAGAATCTTGCCACGTATCCTCGGCCTCTCGGATTGCAAGAGCTTCACCTTCCTCAGCCAAGTCATTCAGCTGTTCATCCACCGGCTCTTCCCGGGACTCGAGCTCCAGGGCTCCTGGGCTTTCCGCATCACACGCAACAGCGATCTCTACGTCGACGAGGAAGAAGCCGTCAATCTGCTCGAAGCCATCGAGGATGAGATCCGTAATCTGCGCAAAGGCGCGCCGGTGCGGCTGGAAATCGAAGCCGACGTTCCGGAAGGCGAGATGCAGTGGCTCCTGAATTCCATCCATCTTACTTCCGACAACGCCTTCCGCATCCCCGGTCCGGTCAACATGCTCCGCCTAGGAAGCCTGATCGACATGGTCGGTCGACCCGATCTCCTGTACCCCAATTTCGTATCGGTGATTCCTCCCGAGTGCTCGGAGCCCACCAAGCTCTACGAACGCATCGCCGAGCATGACATCATTCTCCACCATCCGTACGAATCTTTCTCGCCGGTCGTCGATTTCATCCGCCAGGCCGCCAAGGACGAGACCGTGGTGGCAATCAAGCTGACCCTTTACCGAACCAGCGGCGACTCGCCCGTCGTAGAAGCGCTCAAAGAGGCCGCACGTAATGGCAAGCAGGTGACTGCCTTGGTCGAACTTCGCGCCCGTTTCGACGAACTGAATAACATCGAGTGGGCTCGCCAGCTTGAAGAGGCCGGAGCGCATGTCGTGTATGGCCTCGCTGGCCTCAAGACCCATTGCAAAGCCTGTCTCGTCGTACGCCAAGAAAAGGACGGCCTCCGTCGCTACGCCCACCTCGGCACGGGTAACTACAACCCCAAGACTGCCCGCATCTACACCGACTTCTCTCTGCTAACCTGCGACGAGGAAATCACGGCCGATGTCGGACTTCTCTTCAACGTCCTGACCGGAAACCTCGCGGGCCGAAGTTCAAGCACCTCCTCATCGCGCCCTTCGACTTGGCAAGACGCATCGTGGAACTCATTAAAGCCGAGACGGCTAACGCCAAAGCCGGCAAGCCCGCGACGATCTTCGCCAAGGTCAACAGCCTCGTGGACCCTGAGGTTATCAACGCCCTTTACGAAGCATCTCAGGCGGGGCGTCCGCATCGAGCTCGTGGTCCGAGGCATCTGTGCCTCAAACCCGGTATCGCCGGCAAGAGTGATCATATCCGCGTTCGCAGCTTCCTTGGTCGCTTCCTCGAACACAGCCGACTGTTCCGCTTGAAAACGCCGAGGCGCAACCTATCCTGCTCATGGGTAGCGCCGACTGGATGCCTCGCAATTTCCAACGTCGTATCGAGTGCGTCTTCCCCTTGCGCTCGGCCCACGTGCGCCGTCGCATCGAAGAGGAAATCCTGGCCGTCTATCGCGACCGTCAAGGGGATGGCCAAGGCCCTTGCTAGCGACGGTGAATACGTCAACTGCGAGCCCATGGGACGACTCGCGCCGGGAGCGCAGGATACTTTCCTGCAGCTGGCAGCCAAGGCCGCTCAGCTCGCCTCAGCGAACAGACGGAGAAATGAAGCTCCCAGACAGATCCGTTCGACGGCCGAATTGAAGCCTTCCGGATCGCCGAGGATCTCCACCTCAAGGCGGGACGAACATCAGCGGGATGGGCGGTCGGAAGCGTGCTTGCAGGCGGACCGCATCCTCTCGGTGGTGCTAATCATCTCGGCCTTGGCCTGGATGGCTTGATCAAGAACTTCGTCGAGGTCCTCGTCGGCGAAGGCATGGTGATCAAGGAAGCGACGGTGGCGACAATCATGGCTCCATTATTAGTCAGGATCTCCTCAAAGCGCTCCGGGGTCGCGATGCCCGAGAAAGCCGCGATACGACGACCTTTAAGTCCGACATTGGCAAGCGCTTCGGACCGTCGACTTCGACGAGCTCGCGAG
>BGOI01000035.1 GCA_003569165.1 Opitutia bacterium | reverse complement strand
GTCCTCGTTCGCCGCAGGGCGAACAAGGTAGGGGCGCGATTCATCGTGCACTCCGCATTAGGTATTAGCGGTTAGCGGTTGGCGGTTGGGAACACATCGAGACAGGAGGGCGCGGCGAAGCCACGCCCTACCCTCGGCCGCCCTGGCGGCGGCCAGGTAGGGCTGGCCATCCTTGGCCGGCCGCGGCCGAGCAGGGATGCTCGGCCCTACCTCAAGACAGGATTCATTTCGGGTGACAGGTGACGGCCACCGGGGCATCGGCCATACGGGAGTCGGCATTTCAGCCATCGGCTATCGGCATCGGGAGCCAGCGGCTAAGAGCCGAAGAAATCATCTCGCCTGCGGTCTCGAACGGACGCGACGCAGTCGCGCCCCTACCTAAAAACCGCCGGATGCGATGTCACCGCATCCCTACCTCAATGCATTTTCCCAACCGCTAACCGCCAACCGCTAATACCTAGGCCTTGCGACTCCGTCGCAAGGCTCAGAGTCCCGCCAACCAGCGTTCGGCTTCGATGGCGGCGCGGCAACCCATGCCAGCGGCGGTGATGGCCTGACGATAGACGTGGTCCGAGCAATCCCCAGCGACAAAGACCCCGGGAATATTGGTGCTAACGGTGTTGGCACCGGCGACGAAATAACCGCCGGCGTCGACCTCGAGGGCCGGCGTGAAGGCTTGGGAATTAGGCACGTGTCCAATGGCGACGAAGACGCACTTCACCGCGAGGTCACGGACGGCGCCGGACTTCTCGATCACGCGCAGGGTGTGGACTTTCTCGTCACCGAGGATTTCGGTCGGGCTGACGTTAAGGACGAGCTCGATCTTCTCATGGGCCTTCACGCGCTGCACCATGATATCGGAAGCGCGGAAGCTATCGCGGCGGTGCACGAGGTAGACCTTAGAAGCGAAGCGGGTGAGGAAGAGGGCTTCTTCGCAAGCAGAGTCACCACCGCCGACGACGGCGACCGGGACGTTGCGGTAGAAGGCGCCATCGCAGGTCGCGCAGGTGGTCACGCCATTGCCGCCGTAATAATGCATCTCACCCGGGATGCCTAGGTGACGGGGCGAGGCGCCGGTGGCGATGATCACCGCCTTGGCTTCATAGGTGGCTTCGCCGCCCTTGAGCTTCTTGATCGGACCGGAGAAGTCGACGGAGTCGATGCGGTCCCAGGCGAACTTCGCGCCGAAGCGTTCGGCTTGGCCCTTCATGTTCGTGATGAGCTCGTTGCCATCCACGCCGTGGATGAAGCCCGGGAAGTTCTCGACCTCGGAGGTCGTGGTCAGCTGGCCGCCGGGCTGTCCGCCCTCGAGCACCAACGGAGTGAGGCCGGCACGCGCGGCGTAGATTGCGGCGGTGAGGCCGGCGCAGCCGGTACCGAGGATAAGGACGTTTTCAGCCATGGTCATAACCCATCTTGAGGGCGGGAGCACAGCCGCAAGGCGGAAAACCCGATGTGAACAACCCGAGTCAAGGCTTGCCCCGGGGGGTGGGGTCGGGGTTTGCTACCTCTCGCTCCCGGACCCATGTTTCTCAGCATCCTCAAGCTCTTCGCGGGCAGCCACCACCGGAAATTCCTCCGTAAGTGCGCGCCCCTCGTCAAGCGGATCAACGCCCTCGAGACCGAGTACCAGAAACTGTCGGACGACCAGCTCCGCGCCAAGACGGAGGAGTTCAAGAATCGCCACGCCAAGGGCGAATCCCTGGACGCCCTTCTCCCGGAGGCTTTCGCCGTCGTCAAGAACGCCGCCCGCCGTCTCTGCGGCACCACTGCCACCGTCTGCGACCATGAGTTGCCTTGGGAGATGGTGCATTTCGACGTCCAGCTCGTCGGTGGCATCGCCCTTCACCAGAACAAGATCGCCGAGATGGCGACCGGCGAAGGCAAGACCCTCGTCGCTACCCTGCCCCTCTACCTCAACGCCCTGACCGGCAAGAACTGCCAGCTGGTCACCGTCAACGACTACCTCGCCCGCCGCGACTCGGAGTGGATGGGTCATCTCTACCGCTGGCTCGGGCTCACGGTCGGTTGCATCCAGAACCAGATGCCGGGAGACGAACGCACTGCCGCCTACGGCTGCGATATCACCTACGGCACCGCTTCGGAGTTCGGCTTCGACTACCTGCGCGACAACGGCATGGCCCTCTCGCCCGAAGAGCAGGTCCAGCGCGATCACTACTTCTGCATCGTCGACGAAATCGACTCCATCCTGATCGACGAGGCGCGTACCCCGCTGATCATCTCCGGCCCCGTCGCCGAAGAACGTGAGCCGGCCTTCCCGCGCCTCCGCCAGCCGGTCGCCGGCCTGGTCGAATTGCAGATCCGCCTCGTCACCCGCCTGATGAACGAGGCCCGCGAGGAACTCGAGAAGATCGCCGAAAACAAGGAGCCTTCCGCCGATAGCCTCGATAAGCTCTGGCTCGCCGCCCACGGCATGCCGCGCAACCGTATCTTCCTCCGCCTGATGGAAAACGGCCGCTGGCGTAAGCTGCTCGAAAAGCACGAAGGCGTGCTCGCCTCCGAGATCGAGAAGGACCGCCGCTTCCACCTGAAGGAACGCCTCTACTTCTCCATCAGCGAACGTAACCACGAAGCCGACCTCTCCCAGCTTGGACGCGACACGCTCCGCCCCGGCGAACCCGATGCGTTCGTACTGCCCGACCTGCCGAGCCGCTACGTCGAGCTCGATAACGACGAGTCGCTGACTCCGGAACGCCGCGCTGAACTCCGCACCGAAGCCGAAGTCGCCTACGCCCAAGCTTCTGAAGACATCCACGCCATCGGCCAGCTCCTCAAGGCCTACGCGCTGTACGAAAAAGACAAGCAGTACGTCGTCCATGAGGGCAAGGTGAAGATCGTCGACGAAAACACCGGCCGCATCATGGAAGGTCGCCGCTGGTCTGACGGACTCCACCAAGCCGTCGAAGCCAAGGAAGGCGTCGCACTCGAGAAGGAAAATAAGACCTACGCCACGGTCACAATCCAGAATTACTTCCGCATGTACCAGAAGCTCGCGGGCATGACCGGCACCGCCGAGACCGAAGCTTCCGAGTTCAATGACATCTACCGCCTGACCGTCGTTGCCATCCCGACGCACCGTCCGTGCATCCGCATCGACGACAACGACATTGTCTTCAAGACCCGTAAGGAGAAGTACCAGTTTGCCATCAAGGAGATCGCTGAAGCTCACAAGCGCGGCCAACCCGTCCTCGTTGGCACCGCCTCCGTCGAGGCCTCCGAAACCCTCGGCCGCATGCTCGCGATGGCCAAGGTCCCGCACAAGATCCTCAACGCCAAGCACCACGAGGCCGAAGCCGACATCGTCTCGATGGCTGGCCAGCTCGGCGCGGTGACCATCGCCACCAACATGGCGGGTCGCGGTACCGACATCAAACTGGGCGAAGGCGTCCGCGAACTCGGTGGCCTCTACGTCGTCGCGACCGAACGCCATGAAGTCCGCCGCGTCGACCGCCAGCTGCGCGGTCGTTGCTCCCGTCAGGGCGACCCCGGCCGTTCCCGCTTCCTCGTCTCCCTTGAGGACGACCTGATGCGCCTGTTCGCCAACGCAGGCATCATTTCCTCGATGCTCGAGAAGTCCTTCAAGGAAGGCGAGCCACTCGAGCACCCGTTCCTCAACCACTCGATCGGCACCGCCCAGAAGCGCGTCGAAGGTCAGAACTATTCGATGCGTAAGCGTCTGCTGCAGTACGACGACGTGCTCAACCAGCAGCGCCAGATCATCTACGGACTGCGCAATCGTGCCCTCAAGGCCGTCGACAGCCGTGAGACGATCATGAACATCGTCGAGGAAGAGATCGAAGCCCGCCTCGATATCGTCTTCCCCGAGGCGGACGGCGATGCTGACCGTCGCGCCGCGGACACCTTCGTCCACTGGTTCGTCACCACCTTCCACATGCGGATCGACCTCGAGGACATCCTCGCCCGCACCAAGGCCCAAGTCATCTTGCTCGCCACCGACCGCGTGCGCGCCCTCCAGGCCAGCCGTGAAGAACACGAGTCGCCCGAGGTCCTGCAATACCTCGAACGCAACGTCCTCCTGCGCGCCATCGACCGCAACTGGCAGAACCAGTTGACCGAGATGGAAGACCTCCGTCGCGGCGTCAGCCTGCGCTCTTACGCGCAGAAGGATCCGCTCAACGAGTACAAAGCCGAAGCCTTCAAGGCCTTCGAACGCCTCATGCAGCAGCTGCGCACCGATACCGGCGCCGGCCTCTTCCGCACCGCGACTTCGATGGAAGCGCTCGAAGCCCTCATGCGTCGCGCGCAAGGCCAGGCCAAGGCCACCGGACCCGCCGAACCGGGCGCGACCGAAACGACGGCGACCACGCCGGCCAACGCGCCCAAGCCCGAACCTTTCCGCCGCCTGACCCCGAAGATCGGCCGCAACGCCGTCGTCCGCATCCGCAAAGGACCTGAGACCCAGGACCTGAAGTGGAAGAAGGCCGAAGCGCTCGTCCGCGACGAAGGTTGGGAAGTGGTTGAGACGCTCTCGGAATGACCGACCAGCCGACGAGCAGCCCTGCTGCCGCCCGGCTCGCCTGGGTCGGCGCATCGCTGACCGCCCTGCTGCTATTCTTTTCGTTCGGGCCCGTCGGTCATCCATTCTGGGCGTTCGTCGCGCTGGTGCCTGCGATGATTGCCACGACGCTTCGTCCTGACTGGCGCACGTGGCGTCGCGCAAGCTTCGTGACGAGTTGGGTGCTCTGGATCGCACTCCTCGTCTGGCTCCGCCACGTCTATCCGCCCCTCGGCTGGATCGGCCTCGTACTCCTCACCGCCTACTGCGCGCTCTACCCGTTTGTCTGGTTGCTGCTGGCCCGCTGGATCTTTCCCGCCTGCGCGAGCGCTTCGCTCCCGGCGCGCCTGCTCGCCATCGGTGGCCTCGCCGGCGCTTGGGGCCTGCTCGAATGGACACGGGGCACCATCCTCTCTGGCTTCGGCTGGCTGCCGCTGGCGGCTTCGCAGAACGGCAATCCCGTCATGCTCAGCCTCTGCGCCTGGGTCGGACCAATCGGCCTCTCCATTGCGCTCGTGCTTTTTAACCTCGGGCTCGCCCGCTGGATTGTCCGCCTCATCGAGTTTTACCGCGAAGAAAGCGAATTGAAGCCCGCCGGTCCGATGGGCTGGCTGCGTCGGCTCACGCCCGAACTCTACCTCGGCCTGCTGCCCATCGCGCTCGGCTTCTTCTCCTTAATCGCCGCCAACGGTGCCAAGGCTTCGGTGGATAAGGTCAGCTTCACCGCTGGCGTCGTGCAGACCGACTTCGACCCGAACGCCAAGTGGGACCCCAACCGCCTCCAGGATCACCTCGTGATGACGGAAGCCATGACCGCCTCGGTGGCGGCGAACAAGGCGGTCGATTTCGTCCTGTGGCCCGAAGCCGCGCTCCCGCTCTCGCTCGAGAGCGAAGCCTACCTGAGCCGTCTCACCGGCCTGGCCAAAGCGACCGACACCCCGCTCGTCATCGGGACCATTGACCGCCGCGGCGCCGGCTACGGTAACGCCGTCGCCGTGATCACGGCAGAGGGCGTGCAGAAACCCGTCTACGCCAAACGCCACTTGGTACCCTTCGGCGAATACGTCCCGTTCGCCGACTTCCTGCCGCTACGTAAGGTCGTCCCGATCGCGACGGATTGCATCGCCGGCACCGGGCCCTCCTTGCTGCCGATCACCACTCGTCGCGGCCATACCTTCATGGCCGGAGCGCTCGTCTGCTATGAAGACGTCTTTCCGGAGCTCGCCCGCGAGCACGCCCTCGCCGGGGCTGACGTCCTGATCGTCGTGACGAACGACGCCTGGTATGGCCGCGAAGCCGGCGCCTATCAGCACGCCGCCCATTCTGTCTTGCTAGCCGCCGCCACCGGCCTCCCCGTAGTCCGCTGCGGCAACGCTGGCTGGAGTGGCACCATCGACTCGCTCGGCCGGACATTCCCGTTGCTCGACCAAGGAAGCATCTACTTCCGCGGCTCCCGGGCGACCGCCGCCGTCAGCCTCCCGCGCAACCGCCAGCCGGATACCTTCTGGGTGCGCCACGGCGACTGGGCCGTCGGTCTGGGCGGCCTGCTCTTCGCCCTGACCTACGTCTGGCGTCGCCGCCGCGGGGCCTGAGCCAAAAAACCGTAGGTCCTTGTCGACCTCCCTCGGAAACCCTCCAAGGTGAAGTAACCCCTGGCGTGGACAAGTCCGCGCCTCACCGCCGCTCACCGATGAAGCCCCTGCGCACCCTCTTCGCCTGCCTCAGCCTCTGCGTGGCCGTCACCCTGCCCGCTCAGGAACTGAAGAAGCCGAAGGCTGAATTCCCGGAAAGCGGTATGGCCACCTTCCGCCTGCGCATGAAATCCATCCCGATGCTGCGCATGCTGATCAACGGAATTCCCGTGCTCATGGGCGTCGACACCGGCTGCCAAGGTACCGCCGTGCTCACGCCGCGCGCCGCCGCCCGCTGCGGCATCACCGAGGCGTTCAGCCTGCCCACGATGGGCAACTCCGGCCGCAATGAATCCACCTACGGCCTCGTCGAGAAACTCCAAGCGGGGCGAAGTGACCTGGAGCGATTTCCACGTGAGCATCATGCCGCTCGACGGCATGGAAATCGATGGCTTGCTTGGTGCTGACATCCTCTTCGGTCGTCCGTTCTACATGGACCTGCGTAATAAGGTCATGATCCTCGGCAAGATTCCGGATACGTCCGGCGCCCATGAGGTCCCTTGCTACAGCCGCGGCGGCCACTGTGGCGTGAACATCGAGGTCGAGGGCGTGAAGATTCCGATGATCATCGATTCCGGCGCGTCGAAGTCCTACATGAGCTCGCTGAAGTTCCGAGGAGAGACCGAGTTTCGCGGCTACCTGCCCGTGGCCACCGTGCGGGGCACCAGCCTGACCCGCGTCGAGGTCTGCAAGATCAAGTCCCTTAAGATTGGCGGAGCCCCGCTCACCGGCGTCGAATTCATCCGCGACCAGGAGCACAACCTGCTAGGGGATGACTTCCTGATTGCCCACCCCATCGCGGTGGACATGGCGGCACGCCGCCTTTGGCTCTTCGAGCCACAGGTGGCCGCAAGGCCTGCCGACGAGACGACTAAGTAAGCTGGCTTAGCGACGACGACCGGACTTACCGGAAGCCTTGCCGCCACCTTCGGACTCGCCGCCTTCTTCACCGGCACTAGGTTCAGCGGGCTCATCTTCGTCATCCCAGCGGAGGCTCTTTTCCATGTCCTTGTCGACTTCTTCGACGTCAGGGAGGTCGGCGATATCTTCGGCCGCACCCTGGGGGCGGGCAGGCTTATCGTCATCATCGTCGTCGGTAGGGACTTCATGCCCCTGGGGGACGAACTCGAGGATGTCGGTGATCTCTTCGAAAGGATGGATGTCGCGACCTTCGATCATGGCCTGATTACGCAGCTCGCTGAGCTGTTCATCCACGTCTTCGACGGTGAGCTTCTGCTCGAGCTTGATCGTGTCGTTGATGAGCTTCACGCGCAGGCGCATGATGTGCTCGAGGAAATCGGCGTAAGCGCCCTTATCGCCGTCCTTGACGTTAGGCAGCGCGAAGAGTTGCTCCTCGGAATCGAGGATGTGTTCGGCGACGCGGACGAGGCGGACGGTCTGGTCCTTGTCCTTGTCGATTTCTTGGGGCTGAAAAGGGACGAAGGCGGCTTCGAGGACTTCGTTGGACAGACCGTACTCCCGGAGCGGGTCCATCATGTCGAGGATCCACGGGAACTGGAAGGGATCGAGGATGCCCAAGCCGTCCGGCTCGTAGTGCTTGGGGTCGGAGTTCTCCTTCACCCACCAGTTGCCTTCCTTCTCCTTGAAGCGGATGGTGCACCAAAGGAGCTTTGAGGTAGTCACAGCCATGGGGGGTGATGTGTCCATGTCTGGGCGGGAGTCAAGAGGGGTCGGCGGCGGGTCCAAATGGCGGGCTTCTCCGCTTTCCTTCCGCCCTTTCCTCCCTTAACTGCTGGGCATGTCTTTCCTGTATGAGAAGGTGATTTCCAAGGCCCTCTACTCGCTGGACCCAGAGACGGCCCACCAGGTCGGCCTCCGCGGCATGGGCCTCCTGGGTGCCTGCGCCCCCCTCCGCCTCCTCATGGAGCGCTCGCTCACCCCCAAGGGCGGCCGCCCGATCGAAGCCTTCGGCCTGAAATTCCCCAACCACATCGGCCTCGCCGCTGGTTTCGATAAGGACGGCATCGGCTGGCGTGGTGCGGCCGCCCTGGGCTTCGGGCACGTCGAAGTCGGCACGGTCACCCCGAAGGCCCAGCCGGGTAACGAAAAGCCCCGCGTCTTCGCTACCCCCGAACTTAACGCGGTGGTGAATGCCTACGGTTTCCCGAACAACGGCGCCCAAGCCCTGCATGACCGCCTGAGCAAGCAACCTGGTCGCGGTCAGCGCGTCTGCCCGCTCGGCATCAACATCGGCAAGAACAAGGTGACCGCCAACGAGCAGGCGCACGAAGATTATCTCGTCTGCTTCAAGCTGCTCGCCCCGCTCGCCGACTACGTCGTCGTGAACATCAGCAGCCCGAACACCACCGGCCTGCGTGCCCTCCAGATCGCGCCCCGCTCGTGACCTTGCTCTCGACGCTCGTGCAAGAGAACCGCTCGGTCGCCGGCGGCCCGGTGCCCCTGCTCCTCAAGAATCGCCCCGGACCTCAATCCGAACCAGCTCGCCGACATCGTCAGCGTCGTCGGCGAATGCGGCTTTGCCGGCATCATCGCCACGAACACCACGACCACACGCCCCGCGGGCACCGAAGCGTGCTCGCCTGGCCGCGGAGGCCTCAGCGGCGCCCCGCTCCTCGAACGTTCCCTCCAGGTCGTGCGCTTCCTCGCCAGGAAGCCGACGGACGCATCCCGATCGTCGGCTGCGGCGGCATCCTGTCCGCGAAGGACGCTGGACGCTTCATGGATGAAGGCGCCTGCCTCGTGCAGGTCTACTCCGGCCTCATCTTCCGCGGACCAGAACTCGCCCGTGAAGTCGCCGAAGGCCTCGCCTGGCGCCAGCGCGCCTGGGCCTGATTACTTCGTCGGCGCGACGGGGATGTGCACTTCCGAC
>BGOI01000034.1 GCA_003569165.1 Opitutia bacterium | reverse complement strand
TGGACCTCGGTGTAGCCGTTGGCGCCGGCTTCCTCGAGGAAGTACTGGATCAGCGCGCGGACGAGGCGGGCCATGTCGCCCACGTAGAACGGGAAGCCCGCGCCGGTGACCTTCACGCCGCGCTCGAAGTCGATCGCCTTGCCGAACCAGGCGATGTCCCAGTGCGGCTTGGCGGACGGGGAGATCAGCTTGGCATGGTCGCCCCACTCGAGGACCACCTTGTTGTCGGCCTCGGTGCGGCCCTCGGGCACGGAGTCGTGCGGGATGTTCGGGACGGAAAGCGCGACGGCCTTCATCTGTTCCTCGGCTTCGGTGACCTTCTTCTCGAGTTCCTTCACCTTGGCGGAGGCGGCCTTCATCTCGGCGACCTTGGCCTGGAATTCCGGCGAGCCCTTCGGCATCGCGGCCATCTCCTTGTTCGCGGCGTTCTGCGCGGAGCGGGCGACCTCGAACTCGGCCACCGCATGGCGGCGGGCCTCGTCGGCGGCCAGGACGGCGTCGAGGTCGACCTGGAACTTCTTCCGGGCGACGCCCTTGCGGACGAGGTCGATGTTTTCGCGGAGGAACTTAGGGTCCAGCATGGGCCGACTTTGCCCAATTCCCCCGCCCGAGGGCAACGGGGAATTAGAAAATCATACAAACAGTCAGACGGACTATTCACTTGGGCAGAAGGGCGACGTCATGAAGGCCAGGCGCCGTCCCATCGCTATACGTGACTCTAAAACTGGCCACCTTGCGGGGCGCCTTGGCGCTCTTTGAGTCAGGCCCCACCACATATAGATTACAACCATCCACGTAGAAAACCCTTCCTTTGGCGTCCAGATCGAAGCCGTAGGCACAGCCTCGCCAACCCTCCATGGCACCTTCAAACATTGGTTTTAATTTGTTGTCGTGAAATATATAAAAAAGCGCGATCTTTGGCCGGTCGTGAGGAAACGTTTCGTAGTTTCCGATGGAGACGCGCATGACGCCCGATGAATCGATATTGAATTGTCCCCACCCAAAATTACGAGGAAACACCTCACCCTTCTGGTCCCTAACGCGATTAGGAATGCGGACAACGGGCTGGGCATTGCCTTCAACGATTTTGAATACAGTCAGCCCATCATACCGTTCTGTTACTGAGGAGAACAACAGGCTGCCGTTGCTATCAACAAACACATCCCTGACAACTATCCCTAAATTACTCGGCAGTTTATAAACCAACTTGGTGCTACCATTTTCGACCTTACAAATCTCATTATGATTTATTGGGTTAGCGAAGTAGATGCTTCCGTCTTTAGCAGCGCAAATAGCGCCAATGGTTGAACGTTCGTGAGATTCTTCCTGGGCGACAGTAAAACAGACCTTCAGTTTTCCATCTCGTAACTCGTAGATGTTACGATCTCTGGTGCAAAATATCAACGGCGGAAGGCCTGGCTCGGCCCAATCCAATTCCACCGCCTCGCTAACCTGAAACTGGAAGAATGCGAATGCGACGAGGAGAGGCTTTATGAATCTCATGAAACATAGGTTGCTCCATCGGCATAAGTTTTAAAACCTTTTCCCATAGGTGATAATCCTCACCACCGGGCGAAGAAGAATACCGCCCGAGGGCAACGGGGAATTATCGGCCGCGCTGGATTCGTCCGGCCAGGAAGCGGGCCAGCCAGAGCGCGTTCTCCCGCTCGACGCCGGCGGCGCTCAGTCGCAGGTCCTTGGCGCCGTCGACCTTGAACTCGAGCTGGAAGCTCGTGTGGTAGCTGTTGCGTCCGCGACGCGTGGCCTCGACGAGGCGGCACGAGCGGACGTCGTGCCAGGGGGCGGACTGGGTGCGATAGACCCCGAGGGCGCCGGTTCGGATCGACAGCTTCCCGCCCGCCAGCTCGACGATCGTGCGTCCGCAGACCGTCATCATGGTGAGTCCGATCAGGAAGATCGACCCCGCGAGGAACGGCAGGCCGAAGAGGGACATCATCCAGTTGAACTCCCCGTTCTTGATCTGCGTACCGTAGATGCCGCCGACCGATCCGCCCGCCCAAAATATGGTGAAGGGGACCAGGAAGAAGGCGATACAACTGCGGGTCGAAAGCGTCAGCCGGAAGCCGTCCATGGTCTCCGCGAGCGTCACGCCTTTCGGCAGCACCTGCTCTGGCACGATGTTGCGCTGCTCATACGGCACGGCCTGCTGGCACGCCGCCAAAGGATACGGCTTCTCGCAGAAGCGACAGACCGCGACGCCCTGGGCCGGAGCGAGATCGGCCACCTCGATCGGCAGGCCGCATTCTGGGCAATGAAACTCCATGCAGGCAAAATGGCCGCCCGTCGTTTACCTGCCAAACAGATAAGCCCCGCAGCGCGAACCGCGGGGCTTATTTTGCTATGCTTTCGCTTAGACTCGGCTCGCCTCAGGGGCGAAAACTTCGTCAGGACGGAAGAAACGGCGAACCTCGGCATCCGCGGCGGCGGGGCTGTCGGAGGCGTGGCAAACATTACGCATCATCTCGGTGCCGAAATCGCCACGGATGGTGCCCTTAGGAGCCACTTTAGAATTAGTCGGTCCGAGGAGTTCACGGACGCGGGAGATGACATTGTCGCCAACGAGGACGGCGACGATGACCGGGCGGGAAGACATGAAGGCTTCGATCTCCGGGTAGAAGGGCTTGTCGGCGACGTGGGCGTAATGCTCGCGAAGCTGAGCCGACGTAAGGCGGGTCATCTTGCTGGCCTGGATTTCGAAGCCGGCGGCTTCAAAGCGGGCGAGGACGGTGCCGCAGAGACGGCGCTCCATACAGTCGGGCTTAAGAATGATGAGAGTCTTTTCCATAGGGTGCCCCTCGTACTGAAGGGTCGTTCACTCTTCGATTTTAAGGCCAAAAACACAAGCCCGAACCTTAAGATGGCCTTAAAACCCCCTTAAACACCCTTAAAAACGAGGCAAATCGCCTGAACGGCGAGGGCTTTCCCCTGCCCGATCGAGTCCATCCCTTCGTTGGTCGTGGCCTTGATGCCCACCTGGGAAGGGGAAATCCCGATGATTCCGGCCACGTTGACCTTCATCGCTTCGACGTGCGCCATGACCTTAGGGCGCTCCCCGATGATCACGATATCGATATTGCCGACCACCCAGCCACCGTTGGCCTTCGCTTCGGCGACGGCCTTTTTCAGAATGACGGCGGAATCCAATCCCTTGATGGCGGAATCGGCGTTGGGGAAGTAGTAACCGATGTCGCGCAAGCCAGCCGCACCGAGAATCGCATCAGCGGCGGCATGCAGCACCACGTCGGCATCGGAGTGCCCATCCGGACCGACCTCCGAAGGGATATTCACACCGCCCAAGATGCAGGGACGACCGGCAACAAGCGGGTGAATATCATACCCGAGACCGACACGAAAGGCTGGCTGGGGCTGGTTCATGCCGTGTTCTTAGGCGATAATGCGGCCAAAGGGAAGCCCTCGCACAAAACCCTTGAAACGCCCTCCCCGAGGAGGCATTTTATGGGCCTGACAGTCTTAAGGCGCGGTAGCCAAGTGGTAAGGCCGGGCTCTGCAAAAGCCCCATGCGTCGGTTCAATTCCGACCCGCGCCTCCAGTTTAAAACAAGAAGGGCGTCCCGAAACGGGACGCCCTTCTTCTTTCCTGACGGCGAACTTAGCGGACGGTCTTGCTGAGATTAGCGACGCCGTTGACCTTCGAGTTCACCCGGAGACGCAGGCCATTGAGGCGGATGAAGCCCGTCGCGTCGTCCTGATTGTAAGCCTTGGTCGGGTCCGCCTCCATCGTGGCGATATGCGGATTGTAGAGCGAACGCGGGCTCTTGCGGCCAGCAACATAGACGCTGCCCTTGTAGAGCTTTACGCGGACGGTGCCGGTGACGTTGCGCTGCGACTCGGTGATGAGGGCCTGAAGGGCGAGGCGCTCTGGAGCATACCAGAAGCCGTTGTAGACGAGCGTAGCGTAGCGAGGGACGAGCGAGTCGCGCAGGTTCATCACCTCGCGGTCCATGGTCAGGGATTCGATCTGACGGTGAGCGAAGTGCAGAATAGTGCCGCCCGGGGTCTCGTAGACACCGCGGCTCTTCATGCCGACGAACCGGTTCTCAACCATGTCGACGCGGCCGACGCCATGGCGGCCGCCGATCTTATTGAGGGTGCGCATGACGCCGAGGGGATCGAGCTTCTTGCCGTTAACGGCGATGCAGTCGCCCTGGCGGAACTCAAGTTCGGCATACTCGGGCTTGTTCGGAGCGTCTTCCGGGGAAACGGAGAGCTTGAACATGGCCTTGTTCGAAGGATGGAAAGCGTCCATCCACGGATCTTCGAGGATGCCGGCCTCGAACGAGATGTGCAGGAGGTTGCGGTCGGAGGAGTAAGGCTTCTTGGCGCTGGCTTCGACCGGGATCTTGTTGTCGGCACAATAAGCGATCATCTCGGCGCGGCCGGGGAAATCCTTGCGGAAGGCTTCGTTGCGCCAAGGGGCGATGATCTCGAGGTCAGGGGCGAGAGCGGCGCAGGTGAGCTCGAAGCGGACCTGGTCGTTACCCTTGCCGGTGGCACCGTGGGCGATGGCGGTGGCGCCTTCCTTGCGAGCGATCTCGACCATGCGCTTGGCGATGAGCGGGCGCGCGATGGAGGTGCCGAGGTAATACTGGCCTTCGTAGATGGCGCCAGCCTGCATCATCGGGAAGATGAAATCGCGGGCGAATTCGGCCTGAAGGTCGTCGACGTAAAGTTTGGAGGCGCCGGTCTTCATGGCCTTCTGCTTGAGGCCCTTGAGTTCATCTTCCTGGCCGATGTCGGCGCAGAACGCGATCATCTCGGCGTTATGCTTGTCCTTGATCCAGGAAAGGAGGACGGAGGTGTCGAGGCCACCGGAGTAGGCCAGGACGATTTTCTTCTTCTTGCTCATGTTAGTGGGATGGAAAAATCAGCCGCGATGGGCGGCGAGGTGCGCGAGGATGGCCTTCTGCACGTGCAGACGGTTCTCGGCTTGGTCGAAGATGATGCTCTGCTTGCTCTCGAGCACTTCAGCGGAAACTTCTTCACCAGGGTGAGCCGGGAGGCAGTGCATGAAATAGGCGGAGGGCTTGGCCAAGGACATCAGCTTCGCGTTGACCTGGTAAGGCTGCATGGTGCGCAGGCGCTCGGCCTTCTCGGCTTCCATGCCCATGCTGACCCAGACGTCGGTGTAGACCATGTCGGCGCCCTTCACGGCAGTGGCGGGGTCGGTCGAGAACGTAAAGGTCTCGGGCAGGCCGTCCTTCTTCAGTTGGGCACGAATCTCGGCGCCAGGCTCGTAGCCAGCCGGACCGGAGAGCGCGATCTCGACGCCGAGGGCAGCACCACCGAGCACGAAAGAGTTGGCCATATTACAGGCGGTATCGCCAAGGAAGGCGACCTTCTTGCCCTTGAGCGAAGCGGCGTACTGTTCCGGGCGGCCAGGCGCGTAGCGTTCGGCGAGCGTGAACATGTCCGTCATGAACTGGCACGGATGCAGGAAGTCGGACAGCGCGTTAACAACCGGCATCGTGCCGC
The DNA here is from genome assembly GCA_003569165.1 of Opitutia bacterium. Taxonomy (GTDB): domain Bacteria; phylum Verrucomicrobiota; class Verrucomicrobiia; order Opitutales; family UBA953; genus UBA953. The sequence continues at coordinate 2,752 of BGOI01000034.1, read as the reverse complement.
ACCGGGCGAATTCCTCGAGGAGGCTGTGCTCGTGGCAACGGATGACCATGCCGTGGAGATAACGGGAAAGGACGCGCGCGGTATCCGCCACGGTCTCACCGCGGGAAATCTGCAGGTCGTCGGCGTTAAGCATCACCGGCTGGCCGCCGAGCTCATGGACGCCCACTTGGAAGGAGACGCGGGTACGGGTGCTCTTCTTGAAGAACATCAGGCCCCAGGACTGGTGTGCAAGGGCGACCCCGGCGGCTTTACCCCGGCCGGCCTTGAGCGCCGCAGCTGCGGCGAAGACCTGGGCCGTTTCGGCCGGACTCAGGTCGGTCTCCTTTAGGAAATGACGCATCTCGGAAAGCGTTTGAACATAGGCTTCCGCTCCTGTTTGGACAGAGGAAAATAAGGGCCGGAAACCACTCAGGCGGTCTTCCAACTGCCAAGAACCTGACGCAGGATCGCCACGGCCTCGGCCAGCTCCTCGGGCGAGGCGTTGAGCGGAGGCAGCAGACGCACAGCCACCCCGCCCGCCGGAGCGGTCAGGATACCCGCCTCGCGCAGGGCGGCGACAACCGGAACGGGGTCGATATGAAGGATAACGCCGACCATGTAGCCAGCCCCGCGTACTTCCTTCACGAGATCAGGGCGGAGTTCGACCAGCTTGTGGAGTTCGGCATGCCAGCCGACCGAGCGCTCGGCTACCTTGGCGACGAGCTGTTCGGATTCAATGATCTCGAGAACAGCGAGACCGGCGGTGGCCGCCAGCGGACCTCCGCCGAAGGTAGTACCATGCGAGCCAGCTTGGAAAAGGTCGTCGTGGGGAGGCGCCATCCAGATCGCGCCAATCGGGAAGCCGCCGCCAAGCCCCTTAGCCATGGCGATCGCGTCAGGCTTCACGCCGGCATACTCATAGGCGAAGAATTTTCCGGTCCGGCCGATGCCGCACTGGATTTCGTCGATCATGAAGAGCACGTTGCGCTCGCGGCAAATCTGCTCAACGCCGCGCAGGAAGGCAGGCGTGGCGGGATTGACGCCGCCTTCGCCCTGAATCGATTCGATCAGGACGGCGGCGGTGGTCTGGGCGTTGATGGCCTTGTCCCAGGCGGCGAGGTCGTTGAGCGGTACCGCGGTGAAGCCGGACAGCAGCGGACGGAAGCCTTTCTGGATCTTCTCCTGCGGCGTGGCGGACATGCCGCCGAAGGTGCGGCCATGGAAAGCCTTCTCGGCGACGATGACGCCGATGCAGGCGCCTTCGGTGCCAGACTTACGCTGACCATGGAGACGGGCGAGTTTCAGTAGGCCTTCGTTGGCTTCGGCGCCGCTGTTGCAGAAGATGACGCGACCTGGGCCGCAACGCTGCGCGAGGGCATGGGCGAGCTGTCCTTGCGGTTCATTCCGGTAGAGGTTGCTGACGTGGACAAGCTTGCCAGCCTGTTCAGTCACGCGCTTGACCCAGTGCGGGTGAGCGTGGCCGACGGCGTTGACGGCGATGCCTGAGGCGGAAATCGAGGTAGCGCTTACCGGCGGCGTCCCAGACGTGCGTCCCCTGCCCCTTCACGAGCGTGATGGGCGGTGCGCCGTAGTTGTGGGCGACGTTGGCCGCGTAGTTCGTAGCGGCGGAATCTGTGGACGGTCCGTTCATCAAACCGTGGACGATTTCGGTACCGATGCCCTTGTCGGTGAAGACCTCGAGCAGGAGTGCATGCGGGACGCGTCCGTCGATGAAGTGCACGCGGCGGACGCCCTCTCTCAGGGCTTTCACGGCGCTATTCGACCTTCGGGATCATCCCGCCAGCGATGACGCCCTTGCGCTTAAGTTCGTCGACTTCGCTTGACCTTCAGCGTGGTGATGAGCGAAGCCGGATCCTTCTCGTCGGCGAGCAGGCCAGGGACATCACTCATGAAGATCAGGCGGCGGGCGCCGGGAGCGAATTAGCCACGGCGGGCGGCGGCGACGTCGCCGTTCGTATTGTAAGCCTGGTCATCGGCGTCCGAGCGCGATGGGCGAGACGACCGGCAGGTGGCCGTCGGCGAGCGCCTCTTGATCAGCTTCGTCTCACAAACTTGATGTCGCCAACGAAACCAATGTCGACCGGCTGGCCCTTGTCATCGACACCGAAGAGCTTCTCGCAAAGATTGACGTGGTGCCCGGCATGCCGAGCGGGTTGGCGCCGCGAGCCTTGAGGGATTCGCAGATCTGTCCGTTTGATCTCGTTGTTGAGGGTCTCCTTCGACAATCTTTAACCGTTGCGGCGTCGGTGGAGCGCGCATGCCGCCCCGGAAATCGGATTTGATACCAAGCCTTATCCATGGCCCGGGTGATGGCTTACCGCCACCATGGACGACGACGACCTGGATGCCGACGGCGGCCAGGAAAGCGATATCCGTGGCGACACGGTCACGGCCCTTCGGGACTCGGATCATCCATGAAGCTACCGCCGTACTTCACCACGAAGGTGGAGCCACGGAAACTTGTGGATGTAGGGAAGCGCCTCGAGAAGGACCTCGGCTTTTTGCGTGGCGGGAATGCTCATCTTACGGGAAGGAGTGTCGGGATTTGCGGACGGGTGAGTAAAACGGAAAACCTTACTCGCCTCTTGTTGTAGTTCACGTAGCCCGTCGGTGAGATCGGCGGCTAGGAAGCCGGAACTTTGCGTCACCGAGGTTAAGTTTGAGCGCCGAACAGCGAAACGGGGCGGCCTTCACGACCTGCTTCCACTGGGGCTTATTCTCGGGCAGCGGCTTGCCGCCGAGGACGGCCGGG
>BGOI01000033.1 GCA_003569165.1 Opitutia bacterium | reverse complement strand
ACCTTCTTCCTCGATGCCGGCATCTCGCTCGGGAACAGCTCCAACAAGTCCGAACGCACGACTTTCATGAATAGCCAGCATGGTTCGCCTTCCGCGATGTCCTATGGCGCCTTCGCGCGCTTCGGCGCGGGGCTCGCGACCAAGGGCGGCGTCAACTTCACCCCGTTCGTCGGCCTGGACATGGTCCGCGTCAGCGGCAAGTCCTTCGCCGAAACGAACGCGAACAACGACCCGAGCGCCCTGCACGTCAGCTCGTACTCGTACACCTCGGCGCGCGCCTCCACCGGCACGGGCATGACCTGGCTCTCCGTCCACGAAGGCCAGATGATCAAGTTCGCGTTCGACGTCGAAGCCTTCGCCGAACTCGGCGGCGGCAAGACCGCCGACATCACGGCGAACTTCGAGAACGTCGAGAACGTCGGCCAATTCACCACGCAGACCGACGTCGCGTCGGGCGCGGGCTTCCGCCTGATCCCGTCCTTCACCTATGGGCCGAACCCCGACACGGCGTACTACCTGACGCTGACGCTGGAAAAGTCGGGCTCGACCAAGACCACTGGCATCGAAGCCGGCTATCGCCGCCGCTTCTGATCCGCCCGCTTCCATCCCTCCCACGTACCCTTTCGCAATGAAACTCTCCCGCCGCTTCCTCATCTTGGCCGCCGCCGCGCTGGTCACCTTGCCCGCCGCCCGCGCCGACGTGACCGTCAACTACGCGTCCCCTCAGACCAACCTCCCGCAGACCCTCGTCGGCGACGTCCTGACGGGTGTAGTGAATATCGCCAACCTCAGCGCGCCCGGCAGCTTGCCGTCCCCGACGCAGATCCAGGAGCTCACCCGGACAATCGCCTCGTTGAACGTGGGCAACCCGGTCGGCCCGGTGCGCACCGTCCTCACGCTCAACCAGCAGGTCGCCGCGACCACGACGGTGAAGCTACTCAGCGAAGACTTCACGGCGCGGGCGCTCGATGGCGCCACCTTCGCGGAGATCCCGGTCTTCGTGAAGACCGGCGGCGGGACCCTGCAGTACGACGCTTTCAAGGACATCAACTATTTCGGCAACAACACCTTCACCAACAGCGCCAACCTCCCGAACGACCTCCGTTCGCAAGGCGCCTTCTCGGGCATCGTGGTGGTCAATCAAGGGGTGTTCATGTCCAGCGGTTATCTCAACCAGTGGGCTAATTACGCCGGCTTCGCGCCCGCCGGCTTCACCACCAAGATGGTCGGGGCCAAGGCCGTCGTCGTCCAGGGGAACGCCACGCTCAGTTTCCAGAACTCCGCGTACAACGTCGTCTCGCAGGGCCCGATCCTCGGCGACAGCCAACTCGGCAACCCGTCGTCGCCCTTGCTCTTCCGCCTTAATTTCGTCCACAACCTTTATTCCGGCACCCTGGCCAACTTCGAGGCCGGGGTCGACGGCACCGACGTCAACACCATCCTCGATGTGGGCAAAGACGCCGACTACGTGCTAAACGCCGATTTTGACGCCGGCGTGGTCGGCTCGATTGGCCGTATCGACGGCACCGGGCGTTTCTACAAGTCCGGTTCCGGGGCGCTCACCATCCTCAATAGTAGCCGACTGACGGGCGACGTGTTCATCTCGGGCGGCGACCTCGCCCTCAACGACCCCAACGGGCTGGCGCTTCGGCAGGCCGCTTCCGTCAACCTCATCGGCGGCTCCTCCATCGGACAGACCACGCTGACTCAGGCGAACTCCGCGACCGACGCCGCCCTCGGGACCGAGTGGCGCCCCGGCTACCTGCCCGGCGCCGCCAACCCGGTGCTGGAGATCCGGACGAGTCAGACGATCCGTAACCTTCAGGCCCTTTATGCCGAACTCGCGACCAATCTCTGGGACGCTGGCCCCGGCTCCGGCACGCTCATCGACGTCGGCGCCAACCAGCGCCTGACGATTCTCCAAGACGAGAACTGCGACGGTTATTATGCCGGCAGCGTGAACGGCGGCCAGGGCTTCCTAGATAAACGGGGTCTCGGCGCCCTCGCGCTCATGGGGACCAGCTCCACCATCGGCGAGATCGACATCAACGCGGGCAAGATCGTCGCCAACGTGCAAAGCCTCGGCTACGGCCGCGTCGTCCTCGGCGGCGCCGGCACGCTTTCCATCGTCCAGAACAACGCGGGCACCTTGCGGGCGGAGATCAACGGCGCCCTCGGCTCGACCCTCACGGTGGCCCCGACGGACGCCATCTTAAACACCCGCTCGGGTAACCTGACCATCGGGAACGGCCAGCTCGGCGTCATCGACGTCTACAATCGTCAGGACCTCTTCTTCGGCTCGTTGGTCGTCAAGAACGGCATCACTCTGGCCTTCTCCTTCGGCGTGGACGACACCTTCATCAATGCGTCCTCCATCGTGCTGAGCTCCGGCTACGACGCCGTCCTGAGTCTGCCCGGCTTAGAGACGACCATCCGCTTCAACGACACGACCCAGCGCGTCAACAACCTCGCGGGCGACCCCAACACCCGCATCGACCTGGGTCGCGGCACTGTCACCCTCAACCAGACCGCGGCGACGACTTATCAAGGCAAGGTCACCGGCGCCGGCAACCTGGTCAAGCAGGGCGCCAGCACCATGACGCTGGCCGGCGCGAACAGCTACTACGGCGCGACCATCGTCAAGCAGGGCAACCTCGCCTTGACCGGCGTCAACAGCATCCAGAACTCTTCCGGGCTCGTTCTGCTCGCCGGTATCGCGCTCAACGCGATTGGCAACCAGACGGTCGGCGCGCTCTTCGGGGCCGCGGGCTCGTCCATCAACTTGAACGGCGGGACCCTCACCGTCGGCAAGACGACCGACCAGATCGGCCAGCTCAATAACGCACTCTCCAGCTTCGCCGGCTCCTCCCCCGATGCCAACCCGGCCTATTACCTGCAGACCACGCCGACCGTGCAAGTCGACATCGAACTCCCTTGGGCGGCCGCCGGGACCCGCAGCCTGACCTTGGATAGCGTGGCCGGACTCAGCGCCGGTTCGCCCGTCACTGGGATCGGGCCGACCGCACCGATCACCGCGGGGGCCTTCTTTATCCGCGCCATCGGCTCGGGTACGGTGGCGACCAACACCATCGTCTTGCCGAACATCTCCAACCTCGCGGTCGGTCAGACCATCGGCTCAATCGCCATCGTGAAGCCCATCACTGCCGGTGCGGCCGGTGCTTTCGCCGTGACCGTCGGTGATGCCACCGGCCTGGCCATCGGCCAGACGGTCACCGGCCTAGGTATCGCTGCGGGAACGCGCATTCAGGGGATTGCGGGTAGGGTCATCACGCTGTCGGCGGCCTTGACCACGGCCTCTTCCGGCAACCTGACCGTCGCCACTGGCATCCCGGCCGGCACCACCATCACCGCGATCGACCTCGCTACCAATAAGTTGACCCTGAGCAATTTACTCACGGCGTCGGCGGCCGGCAGCGTGACCGCCTCTCAGCCGACCTTGGATGTGGCGAGCACGGATGACCTCGCGATCGGCCAGACGGTTTTCTCCGCCTCGTCCACCAAGGCCGTGACCCGGGGTAACCTGAACGCGAACACCATGACCCTCGCCGACGTCAATAACCTCGTCGTCGGGCAGATGGTCACGGGGGTCGGTATCCCGGCCGGCACCACGATCACCGCAATCAACGCCGGCACGAATGTCATCACCCTCAGCACGACTCTAACCGCGACTTCCTCGGGCACCCTCACGGTGCTCAGCGGCGTCCCGACGGGGGCCAAGATCACGGCGATCAACGGCAACACCATCACCCTCGACACCAATTTGATTGCCCCGGCCGCCGGCACGCTCGCGATCCGGACCGGCATCCCCACCGGCGCCGTGATCACGGCGATCAACGGCAACACCATCACCCTCGACAAGGCCCTGACGGATCAGTCCGCCGGCCGTCTGACCAACCTGCCGGTCGCCGGCATGTCCCGCGACAACACCATCGGCTTCCTGGCCAGCACCTTAGGCGAGCAGGTCTTGAAGACCGTTGTCACCGGTACCCTCGGCGCCAACACCGTCACCCTCGCCGACGTCACCGGCCTCGTGGTCGGGCGTACCGTGATCGGGACGGGCATCCCCGCCGGCGCGACCATCACCGCGATCAACGGCAACATCATCACGCTCTCCACCTCGCTGACCGCGGCCGCGGCCGGTTCGGTGCGGGTCCTGACTTCCACCGACACGCAGGTCCTTTCCTTCCGCGGCACCATCACCGGCACCGGCGGCCTGACCAAGGTCGGCCCCGAGCGCCTGATCCTCGGGGGAATCAACACCTACACCGGCGCCACCAACATCCAGGGCGGCATCCTGCAGCTCAATTGGGACGCGGTCCCGAACACCTCGGGCATCGTGATCGGGGCGCTCGGCTCGCTCGCGATCAACGTCGACAGCGGCTCCCATGCTTTCGATCGGGCGATTACGGGCTTTGGCGGCTTCGAGAAGCTCGGCGCCGGCACCCTCGTGATCAACACGACCACCGGCTGGTCCACGGGCCAAATCGACATCGTCCAGGGCGTGGTCGAATTCAACCCCGGCAACCTTTCGTCGATCACCGGTGGTCTCGTGAGCGTGCGCGCGGGCACGAGCTTCCAGCTCAATACCCCGAATGACCTCGCCTGGACCGGCTCGATCAGCGGCCAGGGTAACACTGTCAAGACCGGCGCCGGCACGCTGACCATCGGCGGCGATTTCACCGCCACCGGCACGCTGACCGTGCAGGCCGGCAAAGTGATCGTCAACGCCCTGCCGACGGACGGCACGGAGTACGGCGTGATCAACGTGGCGGCCGGCACCACCTTCGCCGACAAGGTCGCGGGTACGACGGGCTCCCAGGTCGCTGTGAGTGCCATCATCCCCGTCGCTTCTTCCGCAGGCTTCTACCGCAACCAGTTGGTTTCCGGCACCGGCATCCCCAACGGCTCCTTCATCGTCGCCGTGGGTGCTAACTCGATCACCCTGAACAACGCCTCGACGGTCCCCGTCACCGGCACCATCACCGGCCACGAGACCTACGGCGACTGGATTATCATCCTGGGCAACCAGATCACCGCGGGGACGACGCTGACCGTGCCGACGGTCGAAGGGCTTCGCCTCGGCATGAGCGTCTTCGACAACACCGTCACGGGTATCGCCGGCCTGCTCGGCACGGTCGTGGCGCTGGATGCCGCCACCAACACCGTCACGTTGAGCGCCGCGACGACTAACCCCTTGGGTGGCGCCGTCGCCTTCCAGCAGGGCGACATCGTCGGCGCGGGTAATTTCGAGAAGACCGGGGCCGGCACGCTGACCCTGGACGTGCCGCTTGCGATCACCGGCGCCGTGAACCTGACGGGCGGCACCCTCATCGTGAACACCGAGGCCGCCTTCCGCGATGCCTCCGCCGTCACGCTCGGCGCGGGGACGACGCTCGATGTCTCCGGCTTCGACCAGGACCTCGCCAATGTCTCGGGGGCGGCGACCTCCGTCATCATCGGCAATAACACGACCCTGACGGTCAACACTTCCACGGGCACCACGACCATCTACCGCGGTCAGATCACCGGCGGGGCCGATATCGAGAAGTTCGGCGCGGGCACCCTCAACCTCGCTCGGCTGGGGTCGGCCAACGTCTTGGGCGACCTGAACATCCACGCGGGCACCCTGATCGGCAGCCAGGCCGGGTACGGTAACGCCAGCCTCTCTGTCGACGACGGCGCCACCATCGGCTTCAACAACGACGACCCCACGGCGGCTTGGACGTTCGACCGCCCGGTCACCAGCACCAACCTCGGCACGGGCACGGTGGGCGGCACGATCCTCAAGACCGGCACCGGCGTCGTCGAGCTCAGCAACGCCAACAACACCGCGACGAATTTTGTCGTCCAGGGTGGCAAGCTGATCGTCCATGACGACCGCGCCAATGGCTCTGGTAGCACCACGGGCGGCGTGACCGACCTCGCCAGCGCGGTCATCTCCAACGGGGCTGCCTTGCAGATCAAACTGGGCAATGACACCCTGCGCTCCTTGGGCAACCAGATCGCCGGGTCGACCGTCGGTTCGCTGACGACGCTCGAGTTGCTGGGGACCGGTAATGCCGGGGACCCTAATCCCTGGTCCGTGGTGCGCCTGGACGCCCGCCCCAGAGTGTCCGCCTTGGGCCTCACCGGGCACGTCACCCTCCGCAGCTCCGGCCAAGCCGACGTGGTTGCCGTGTCCGGCGACGCGAATACCGAATTCATCTTCACCAATCTCAGCGGGATCAATAATGCGCCGGCGGGAGCTTCGCAGGATGTCACCCTGCACCAGGCCTTCTCCACAACCATGCGCGGCGAAGTTTATTCTTACGTCGACACGAACCTCACCTTGGTTGGCGCCGGTCGGGCCAGTTTCCTGAACCCCGCCTTCGCCAACAACTTCCCGGGTTCCGGGGCCTTCGGTTTCGTCAACACCCTCACGGTTGGCACGACCACCGAGGCGGGGCACATCGAGATCCTCGCCGCCTTCAACGGCGAGAGCCTGACCTTGGCGAAGAGCTCCAACACGCTCACCAGCCAAGGCTCCGTGGCGGTCCGCGCCGAGGTCGGCACGATGCTCGCCCCGGAAGTCTTCGCTGGCACGGTGCTCGGCGTCGCCGGGGCGGGTCGCTTCATCAAGACCGGGGCTGGCGTCCTCGACGGCACCACGGCCAGCGTGACCGCGCCGGTCTTTTCGTCCTACGTGATTGAGGCGGGTCGTCTCATCGTGAAGGCCCAGGCGGCCAGCATCTTGGGTGGTCGCCCGATCGAGCTTAACGGCGGCGCCCTCGCCATCCAGCAGGATACCAACGCGGCGGAAATCGCGACGGGCGCCTTCTCCTCCTCCAACGGGACCGGGGCGATCGACGTCCTCGGCGCGGCGGGCGCGGGCTTGCTCACCATTGGCAGCGGTTTCGCTGGCGGCCTCAACCTCATCGGCTCCGCCGCCGTCCAACTCGGGACTTCCAGCAACGCGAACATCGCGGTGGCCGGTAACGTCACGGTCGACGCGACCTCCGTTCTGCGGGGCTCCGCCGTGATGGGTACGGTCGCCGCCCCGGTGACCTTCGCCAACGCCGGTACGGTCGCCCCGGGCTATTCGCCTGGCGTGATCACCGTCAACGGCGACGTCACGAACTCCGGCACCTTCCAGATGGAGCTGTCGGCGACCGCGCTCAACGGCACGCTCAACGACCAGATTGAATTCCTCGGCACGGCTGACCTCAACCAAGGCGGTACCGGCAAGATCGAGCTCGCGCAGTTCGGCGTCGACGCCTTGGCCCGCGGCCAACGCTTTGTGCTCTTCAAGGGCCTCACCCCGGCGACCGTCACCGTCGCCACCGTCGGCGGCGCTTCGGGCTCGCCGTTCCTCGCCACCACGAGTACCGCTGGCCTCAAGGTTGGCCAAGTCCTCGCCGGCACCGGTCTCGCCGCCGGGACCAGCATCTCCGCGGTCGTCAAGGCCAAGTCCGTCACCCCGACCGGTGGCGTCGTCGGCACCTTTGACGTTCTGACCAACGACACCACCGGCCTCGCTGTCGGTCAGGTTATCGCCGGCACCGGCCTGCAGGCCGGCTCCGTCATCACCGCGATCACGGCGGGCACCAGCATCACCGTCAGCAAGACCTTGACCGCCACGCCGCCGGACACCTTGGCGGCCGCCGCCGGCGTCTCGCTCAGCGGTAACCTCACCGCCGCGCCCACGGGCACGGTGGCGATCACCCCGAGCAAGACCAGCGCCTCGTACTTCACTTCCGTCATCCCGGCCGCGAGTATCACCATGACCGGCTTGGCCCCGAAGCCCTACCTGCTCTCGATCCCGGGCAATAACGTGAAGGCCGTGACGGCGGGGGCCGTCGGCACCGATACGATCACCCTTAATGATGTGACCGGCTTAGTGATGGGCCAAGCGGCGACCGGCACGGGGGTGCCCGCTAATGCCGTGATCAAGGCCATCGATAATGCCACCAACACCATCACGCTGAATGTCAAATTGACGTCCGCTGCTTCCGGCAATCTCACGACCACCCTGGGAACGATCGGCGTCCCCGTCCTACCCAACGAGATCGCCGTCTACTCCGTCCGCAACACGGCGGAATATGAGGCCTTCCAAGGCCCGACCCCGCTCATCGCCGTCATCAAGATCCTGACTTCGGTGAAATGGACGACCCATTCGGCCGGCGTCGACACCAACCTCGGCACGGCCGACGACGTGTGGCAGGCGACCCCGGCCGGCACGTTCAATCTGCTCGGCTCGAAGCTCGCGCTCATGACGGACGCCCAGTTGCAGTCGGCCATTCATAGCCTCACGCCGTTTGGGGCCGCTTCGGTGGCCGCTATCTCGATCGAAGGTTTGCGCACCTCGGAGGACGCCATCGCCAAGCGCTTGGAGATGCGGCGTTTCGATCGCTCCGGCCTCTCCATCGTACAGTCCGAGTGGTTCTTCAATAGCGACGCCCGCCAGCTCAAGCTCGGCGCTTCCGGCCAGGTCCAGACCAAGGGGAACCTCTACGGGGTTTCCGCTGGGGTCATCAAGCAGACCAACGAGGGGGCCAACCTCGGCTTTGTCATCGGTGGCAACCACGTCACCACCTCGGGTGACACCAGCGCCAAGTTTAACGGCAATGATATCCGGGCGGACGCCTTCGCGGGCACCACGTTCTTCAATGACTTGATGTCGCTCGATGCCGGGGTTTCCGTCAGCCGCCTCTCCGGCAGCGCGACGCGGTCCTCGCTCACCAGCCCGGGCTCGACCAACACCTCGTCCCCCACGGCCACGACCATCGGCGGCTGGGTCCGTCTGGGGACGGTCTTCCCGATGAAGTCGGTCGGAGCTTACGCCACGCCGTTCCTTGGGGCCGAAGTTTCCTCGACCAAGGTCTCGGGCCTCGACGAAACCGGCCAAGCCGATGCGCTCCAGGTGACCGCCAAGTCGGTGAGCCAGATGGCGATTCGCGCGGGCGTCGGCTTCCACAAGCAATGGGAATCCGAGGATGGCACCTGGCGCTACCGCCTGTCGGCCGACCTCGGTTACCTCAAGCAGGGTTCCGGCGAGACCGCCGACTTCACGACGGCGAACACGGATCAGGCAGCCTTGAACGGCACCAGCTACTCCTCGGCGCTTCGTGTCACCGGCGGTTCGGGTTACTACTTCGCTCCGTCGCTGAGCTTCGGGCCGAACGAGAACACGACCTACAGCCTGGGCCTGACCTACGAGAAGAACCAGGGCAACTCGACGGGCTTGAACTTCAGCTACCGTAAACGGTTCTAAGCCTAAAAGGTCCAGATTCGCCCAAACGGGGCGGCAATCCGACGGGTCGCCGCCCTTTTTTGATCCCAGCCCAAAAACCTTGACCAAGGCACCCTCGTTCCTAACTTCGGCTCTTCCACCGTCCGCCCCCTTCGTCTAGCCCGGTCCAGGACACCTCGTTTTCATCGAAGTAACTGGGGTTCGAATCCCCAAGGGGGCGCCACGGTGGACAATTTTCGCGGCAACCGTCAGACCGCCAAGGTTACGGTCTGACCTGAGCGGCGAGACTCCTCGGCCGCGAAGGCCATGAGGTGGCTTTGCATCGAGACCTCGAGCGAGGAGCGCATCGCCGTCGGGTCCGGGCAAGTCAGGTCCGCGTGGAGGGTGTGCATGAGGCCATGGTCGCCCCCGCCGTGACCGGCGTAGCCTTGGGTCGGGGTCTCGACCGAGATCTTTTCTGGCTCCTGCTGCCAACCGTGGCGCGTGAGGACAAGGTCGTAGCCCAACTGCTTCTTCACGAAGGCCCCGCCGCGGAGGACACCTTCGGTCCCGAAAATCTCCAGGTGCCGACCTTCGTCGAAAGCCGTCATCGTGAACGTCGCGGTCACCGCGCCGGCGAAGCGGGCGGCGATCACCTGATGGTCGACCACGTCGTTGTCGCAACGGTAGGCACACCGGCCCCACCTGCTCGTCCGGAGCCAGTCGAAGATTTCCGCATCGCTGGCTTCCTTGGCTCGGTCAAAGACCATCGCCAGCCAGCGTCGGCCTTCCGGCTTCGCGTAGAGATGGGCGTCGTAGCGGCACGTCGCCGCCGCCGGGCAGCCATCGGTGCAGCGCGGGGGCGCGCCGTCGGGCGCCTGGGCCGCGGTGAAATGCGTCAATGCCCCGTGGGATGAAATGGCTTCGCAGGGCCGGTCGAGCAACCAGGCGAGCAGGTCCATGTCGTGGCAGCTCTTGGCCAGGATCATCGGAGAGGAGGTGGCTGCCACGGACCAGTGCCCGCGGACAAAGGAGTGGGCCTGATGCCAGGGCTGGACCCCCTCGATGAAATTGGCCGAGACGATTTCGCCGATCGCCCCGGACCGAAGCAACGCCTGCACGCGGGCGTAGAACGGCGTGTAGCGGAGGACATGGCAGACCACCACGCGCCGACCGAGGCGGCGGGCGGCGTCCCGCACGGCCAAGGTGTCGTCGAGCCGATGGGCGATCGGCTTCTCGAGGAGCAGGTCGCAGCCGAGCTCCATCGCCTGGATCGCATGGGCGCGGTGTTGGGCGTCTTGGGTGGCGATGACCACCACATCGGCTGGCTTGCCGGCGGCGAACATGGCTTCCGCCGAGGGGTAGGTCCGGAAGTCAGCTTGGCCGCCGGCATGACCCCGGATGACGTCGACCCGCGCCGCCACTGGATCGGCGGCGGCCACCAGTGAGAATTGGTCCGGCATGCCGGCTGCGATCCCTGCGTAGGTCCGCGCTCGGGAGCCACATCCGCAAAAAGCCAAGGTAAGACGGCGCATGGGGTGGGGCAGGGTAGGGAGGGGGAAGGCGCCCTTGCAAGTGGATGCCAAGGGGGTGCTCCTTCAGGTAAAACACCCCAATCCGGCAGAACCCCCTTGCCATAGTTCAAAAATTATTGAAACATAGAGGTCCTGCCCCCGGAAGCATCGATGACGCCGCCCTCCAAGAAACCCCTGTCGGCTCGCCCCCGCCGGGCCCGACCCCCGCTTGGGCTCCCTTCCCATGAGCAGGAGCTGTCCGATTTCTTTGTCCGGATGGCCGGGATTTTAGGGGTGCCGCGCTCCGTCGCCCAAATCTACGCCCTGCTCTATGGGGCGGAACATCCCCTGGACTTCGATCAGGTCCAGGCCCGCCTTAAAATGAGCAAAGGGTCTGTCAGTCAGGGACTTAAGTTCCTTAGGGACCACGAGATGATCCTCTCCGTCAAAGCCAAAGGGGCTCGCCGTGAGCGTTGGCAACCGACCCCCTCCCTCGCCGCTTCCTTGGTCAACCTCATCCGGAGCCAAGTCCTCCCAGCCCTGCAACACTCCACGCCCGTCCTGCAACGGGTGCTGGAGGGCGCCGAGGTCACCAGGTCCTCCCCGGAAGTCATCGAAAGGTTGAGCCGACTCAAGCGCTGGAACACCCGCGCCCTCGAGCTCTTCCCCTTGATGCTCCCCCCGCCCAAGGGGTCTTAACGCTTTCGCCGGGTGACCGGCAGACAGTCCATTCCTCACCGTACGTGTCGGCCCCCCAGCGCCGCCACGGGCGGTAGCCTGCCCGCCTTTCGCGATTTTCCCGCCCCCACTTTCCCATGGTCACCCTCTGCATCCCCGCCCGCCTCGCCTCCACGCGGCTCCCCCGCAAGGTCGTGCTCGATCTTGGTGGTAAGCCCGTCGTCCAGCACGTCTGGGAGCGCGCCCGCCAGGTCCGTCAGGCCGATCGCGTCGTCTTGCTTACTGATTCCGAGGAGGTCGCTGGTATCGCGCGAGGCTTTGGCGCTGAGGTCTTGATGACGGATCCGGCCTGTCCCTCCGGCACGGCCCGCATGGCCAGCGTCATCGACCAGCTGCCCGGGAGTTCTCCTTAACGTGCAGGGCGACGAGCCGTTCATCCAGCCCGAGTTGCTGGATGGCCTCATCACCCGCTGGAAGGAGACGCGTTGCCCCTTGGTCACCGCCGTCTCGCGCATCGCCACCGCTGAGCGGCTCCACGCGGCCAGCGTCGTCAAAGTCGTCCGGGCCGAGAACGGCGCGGCCATCTACTTCTCGCGGAGCCCGATCCCGCATCTGCGCGGGGTCGACCCGGCCGAATGGGTCGCCCGGCGCGATTACTGGGTGCACATCGGGGTCTACGGTTACGACCGCGCCACGCTCGCCGGCTACGCCCAATTGACGCCGACCGAATTGGAGGCTACCGAGTCGCTCGAGCAACTGCGCTTTCTCGCCCACGGCCAGACGTTCCAGACGGTCGTGACCGACTACCACCCCGTCGCCATCGACACCCCGGAAGACCTCGAGGTCGCCCGGAAGATGGTGTGATTGCGCGGCGGGTTGACCAGTTGGCCCGTTGACTTGATGACGATGCAAAAATCGCCGCTAAGTGCCGGACAAGCCGAAGTCGGCTTCGCTTCAAATCAACCCGCGTCTGGGTTGCCGCTCTTTTCCTCCTCTGGCCAACCGGCCAACGATTCAACCGATCAACCATCACTGACTTCCATGACCACTCCCCTCCACTCCGCCCGCGCCTTATTGCAAGCCGAGGCGCGGCCCTCGGTGAACTCGCCACCCGCCTCGATGGCTCCTTCACGCACGCCGTCGATCTCATCGCCGCTCACCCCGGCAAGGTCGTCCTGTGCGGCGTCGGTAAATCCGGCCTCATCGGGCAGAAGATCGCGGCGACCC
>BGOI01000032.1 GCA_003569165.1 Opitutia bacterium | reverse complement strand
ACGCCGCTTCCTTCAAGGCGAGGGACCCCTTCCGCCAGATTCTCATCCAGGCCCTCGCCGACCGCCTCGCGGAAGGCTGCGCCGAATGGCTGCACCTCGAGGTCCGCAAGGAGCTCTGGGGCTATGCACCGAACGAAGCCCTCACTGTCGAAGAACTCGTCGATGAGAAATACGCCGGCCGTCGTCCCGCCGCCGGTTATCCTGCCTGCCCCGAGCACACCGAGAAGGCCGAGCTCTGGCGCCTGCTGAACGCGGATCGCCTCGGCTGCACCCTGACCGAGTCCTTCGCCATGAATCCGGCTGCCTCGGTATCGGGCCTCTACTTCGGCAATCCGCAGTCCATCTACTTCGACGTCGATAATGTCGGCCGAGACCAAGTCGAGGATTACGCCAAGCGCAAGGGCTGGACCATCGAGCAGGCCGAGAAGTGGCTACGACCGGTGCTCGGCTACAAGACCTGACCATGGAAGCGCGCGAACGGGACAAGCTTGTTGCGATCGTAGGAGCGGAAGATGCCGCCGCGGTCGAACGCTTCCTTGGCGAATGCGCTTTATGCACATTGGTCGAAGCCGCCGACGGCGTCGACAGCGACTGGCCCGAGTGGGCACGCGCCGCCGCCGTGCTGCAGCGCTGGCTCGAAGCCGCCGGACGCGACGCCGACGCCGAACGCAAACTCGGCTACCTGCATTGCACCGTCGACGCGCAGAAGGTCGTACCGACCGCGATTCGCCCCGCCCTGCCTCAGGCCGTGGCGCGGATGTTGAAAGATCACGGCTTCGCGGAGTGAGGTAGGGGCATTACCCTTGGTAGGGTCGGCACTGCGTGCCGACCTAGCTGCATCGGATAACCCTAGGTCAGCACGCAGTGCTGACCCTACCCGACACAAAGGGTCATTCCCATGACTTGAGGTACGGCCATTTCTCGGAGCTCTCCACCATGTTGGCACGGACTGGATTCTGCAGGATGTAAGCGCGTTTGGCGAGATACTCTGATTGCCCCCGGAGACGGTGGTCGAATCCATCCGCCTGCCACAAGGTCGGGTATCCATAGGAAGTCGTACGCTTGAACCAACCAATCACCTTTCCGATATCATGCTCCCGAGGGATACGTACTAGGGCATGCACATGATCAGGCATGGCCAACATCAGAAGAGGCGCCCACTTCCCGCGAGCACTCAGATGCTCCGCTGCGTGCACTAAGGCCATCCATGCCTTGTCACAGTTGAAATGAGAGACGCCCCGATGCTTATGACACAAGGTCACAAAGAGCGTGTTCCGGTCGTCGATCCAATCCGGCCGACCATGCGGGAGATATTTCCTAATTCGATAATCCATCTAACGAGGCTAAGTTGGGTATCAGAGCAGCCAACTTGTCCTAACCCCCGAAGGATTACCCTTAGTCACAGGTAGGGTCGGCACTGCGTGCCGACCTAGCAGAAGAACCGGACGACTAGGTCAGCACGCAGTGCTGACCCTACCAAATGCGAGGGGGGCGATAGACTATTTCCGAGCGGCGACTTCGGCGCGGGCTTTGGCGAGGACGTCGGCGAGTTTCACTTCGGCTCCTCCTTGGCGCTTACTTTCGTCGGCGGCTTCCATGAAGGTGTAAAGTTCGAGGGTCTCCTCGGCGGAGACCTGCGCCTTACCCGTGCGGAACATCTTCACGACGAACTCGAGCAGGACTTCATAGCCGTCGAACTTGCCGATATCGGCTTCGCCTTTGTCACCGATGGCCTTGCCGCCGTAGGGTCCGCCCTTGGCCTTACGATCCGCTTCGCGATAGATGCCCACGCGTCCGTCGCCCCAGTTGCCAGTGACTTGGATTAAACCCGCAGCGGACTTATCGCGCTTCACGGAGATGCAGCCCGTGCCCATGACGGTATAGAGGCTTTCGCAGCCGTGGACGCCATACCAGTAGAGATCAGGGTGGTGCGGCTCGAGGCTGGCCGGACTGGTGGTGTACGCCGTCTTGATCTTACCGACGGAGCCTTGGGCGACCGCCTGGGTGCTCGCGGCGAAGCGGAGAGACGAGGAACAGAAATAAACGACGCCGGCTTTCTTGGCGGCTTCCTGGATACGGATGACGTCGGCGAGGGAGCCGGCGATCGGCTTGTCGATGTAGACCGTCTTGCCGGCCTTCAACACCGGCAGGATCTGCTCGAGGTGCACGCGGCCGTCGTTGGACTCGAGCATGACGAAGTCGACCTGCGCGCAAAGCTTCTCGATTGAATCGACGATCTCGACGCCCATACCCTGGAGGCTCGCGGTGTATTCCGGGACGCGCTTGGTGCTCTCCGGGATATCCTTGCTGCCTTGGGCGAAGGCATGCGTCACACGGAAGCCGGAATACTTCGCGGCATCGGCAGGATTCTTCGGACCCTTGTTGAAGACCGTCGTAAATGCCACCACGTGTCCGGTATCGAGGCCGATGATGCCAATCTTCTTCGGGGCTTCTTCGGCGAAGAGCGTGGAAACGAAGACGGACGCGATGGCGATCATGCGGGCAAGACTGGGGAGGGTCATACCTCTTTGTAAATCGGCGCCTGCCAGCTTACAAGCACCCGAGACCTCGGTTAACGCAGGACTTCAAGCAATTGATACGCCTGTCGCGCCATCAATAGGCCCAACAACGTCCAGAGCACGCCCGTCGCGCGATCGACCCAGCGGATGGTCGCTGCATCCTTCAGGCGCACGCGCAAGCGATCGCCCAGTAAGGCGTAAAAGCTCATCACCGAGATTTCCGAACCCAAGGTGCAGAGTAGGAACACGCCCGTCGTCGACCAAGCGAACCGGTCCGACGGAACGTTCGCAGCTTGGATGATAATGATCATCCACGGAATCGTCTTCGGGTTGGAGAAATTCACCCACGCACCCCGGAAGAAAAGCCGCCATGCACCGGCCTCGAGCGCCGCGCCCTCGGGCAGGCTCGAACGCGGACGCGCGAGATGGGTTGCACCTAGGTATAAGAAATAGGTCATCCCAGCGGCCGCGATGAGGAAGCGGGCCGACGGAAAATGCTGCGTCAGCCAGAGCGTGCCGAAGAGCGAAAGAAACAAGTGGGGCGTCTCGCCGACCGCGAGACCGAGCGTGTGCCAGAAGGCGCGACGCTGGCCGTAGCGGAGGGACGTCTCGATGGTCGACAGCGCTGCCGGCCCGGGCGAGAGGCTCGCGATCAGGCAGGAGGCGATGAGCAGGCCGATATCCATCCGCGCTTAGCGGAGAGACTGCTTCCAGCGCGCGATCTCGCGGGCGACGGCCTTAGGGCCGGGCATGCCCGTGTTCTCACGCGCGGCGAAGCCGCGCTGCAGGCTGAAGACTTCGCGCCAGCCCTTCGTGAAGGCCTTGTCGGCGGTCAACGCAGCGACGTCGGAAAGTTTGTCGAGCGGCACACCGGACTTCTCGGCAAGCGCGACGAGACGACCGACCGCATGGTGGGCGTGACGGAAAGGCATGCCCTTGCGGACGAGCCAATCAGCGAGGTCGGTGGCGAGGAGCGCGGGGTCGGAAGCGGCAGCGAGGCAGCGGGCCTTGTGGAACTTCGTACCGGCGAGCGTGGCGTCGGCCACGGCAACGGACAGGATGAGCTGGTCAGCGGCGTCGAAGAGCGGCGGCTTATCGTCCTGCAGGTCGCGGTTGTACGTGAGCGGTAGCCCTTTCGTGAGCGTGAGCAGGTGCGTGAGCGAAGCCTGGAAACGCGCGGCCTTGCCCCGGAGGAGCTCCATCGAATCTGGGTTACGCTTCTGCGGCATCAGCGACGAACCCGTCGAAAATTCGTCGGGCATGCGCGCGAAACCGAACTCGGCCGAGGACCAGAGGACCATGTCCTCGGCGAGGCGGGAGAGGTGGACGCCACAGAGGGCGGCGGCGAAGCAGAACTCCGTGGCCGGATCGCGGTCGGCGACGGCGTCCATGGAATTGCGGGTGACTTGCGGGCGGCCCTTGGCGTCGACGAAGCCGAGGAGCTTCGCCGTGACCTCGCGGCGTATTGGAAGAGTCGTGCCGGCGATAGCGCCAGAGCCTAGCGGGCACCAGTTGGCGGAGGCCTTGGCGGCGGCGAGGCGCGTGCGGTCACGACCGAACATCTCGGCGTAGGCGAGCAGGTGATGGGCGACGGAGACCGGCTGGGCGCGTTGCAGGTGCGTGTAGCCTGGCAGGATCACGTCGGCGTTAGCCGCAGCGAGCTTTACCAAAGTCTTGAGCAGGGAGACGAGGGCTTCATCGGCGGCGTCGCACTGGTCCTTGATCCAGAGGCGCACATCGGTGGCGACCTGATCGTTACGCGAGCGGGCCGTGTGCAGCTTGGCGGCGGCCGGGACGCGCTGCGTGAGCGCGCTCTCGATATTCATGTGCACGTCCTCGAGGTCGCGGCTCCACTTAAATTTGCCGGCCGCGATCTCCTGGGCGATGGCGTCGAGGCCACGCAGGATGGCGTCACGCTCCTTCTTGGTCAGGATACCCGCCTGGGCGAGCATCGTGGCATGAGCCTTCGAGCCGCGGATATCCTGGGCCCAGAGACGATGGTCGAACGAGACTGACTCGCCGAAACGCAGCATCAATTCGGCTGGGCCGGCGCTAAACCGGCCGCCCCAGGTGGCCTGGGCTTTCTTCCGTGCGGACATGACCAAGGAATGCCCGCGGGAAGGCGGGCAGGCAAGCAAGGATGCTCAGCGGCGAGCCTGAGCGGGAGCAGCAGGAGCCGGCGCGGGCTTCGGCGGCGTGGCCATATTGCGAGCACCGTCGAGGCGGATCACGATCTCACCGGGCTCGGCGACGCCCATACGTTCGCGGGCCTGGTCACGGACGAATTCCGGGTCGCGACCGAAGCGTTCGACATAGCGTTCGGTCTGGGCGCGCGTGCGTTCGAGGGCGGCGTAAGCCTGCTCCTTCTGCAGCTCACTGGCACGCATGCCGGCGAGGCGGGCGGTCTCATCGCCATAGGTCGACCACGTAAAAGCGAGCACCGTGCAGAATAGGATGAACGCGGCCCAGAGAAACAGCTTCTCCGTCTGAGGATTTCGGGACTTGGGCTCGCTTTCCATGACGACCGCGGGAGTGAAAGCGGAAAACCCATACGGAGCGAGGGGAAAATCGCCGGCCTACTTCGTCGCCTGCTGAGCCGCCAGGGCGAGGGAGCCGCTGAATTCCATGAAGGCCCAGACGATGACGCCCGTGATCGAGACGTAGAGCCAGACCGGGAAGACCCAGCGCGTGAGTTTCTTGTGTTCCTCGAAACGCCCCTGCTTGGCCAGCCAGACGGCGCGGACGATGAAGGGGTGACGACGATCGCGAGGATGACGTGCGGGATCAGAATCAGCAGGTAGAGGGATTTGAGACCGGCCCAGGCCGAGGTCGGGTCGGGCGCATAAGTGATATTGGTGCGGCCTAAGTCCACCCACAGATGGACCTTCGAAGCCACGTATACCGCCAGGAAGATAGCGGAGGTCAGGACCGCGGCGCCCATCGCCTTGCCGTGGCCGATCTTATCCCCGGCCTTAATCTTCACGAAGCCAATCAGGAGAAGGACCGTGGCGAGGGCGTTCAAGCCGGCGACGGAACGGGAGAGGAGTTCGGTGGTGGAGGCCATAGGGCCAAGAAGAACCATTTTGCGGGAAAAGCCAACCTCAGGCCGCCCTTAATCTTCACTTAAGCCGATTCATGGTATGCTATTCCCCACCCCGATGAACTCATCCCTCCTCATCCTCTTGACCGCCGTCAGCCTAGCTGCGGCCGACGCCCCCAAGGGCCCTCCCCTTAAGGAAGCCGATGCCAAGCCGCCCGGCCAGAACAGGGTCACGATTACCGTGAAGGGTGACAAGCGTGTCATCGAGTCCAACGGTATCCCGGACCATAAGGTCGCGACCTTCCCGAACCGCGGTAACCCCAACGCCATCTCCGAACAGAAGTACCGGCTCGAGGTGCCAGTCCGCCCCGCGCTACGCGAAGGCGCGACGGGCCGGATGATGTCGGCCTGGGGTGTCGCCCTGAACGGCGTCGTCTTCGACCCAGGCACCGCTGAAGTCTATAACGACGGCGACCGGAGCAGCCCGTGGCATTACGAGGCGCTGATGAGCAACACCGAGATGGGCACCACGCCCAAGATCAAGGTCGGCCTCGGCCTCGACCAGAACCACGGCCACGTCCAACCCAACGGCGCCTACCATTACCACGGCCTGCCCACCCTGCTCATCGAACGTCTCGGCGGCGACGACAAGAAGATGACTCACGTCGGCTGGGCGGCGGACGGCTTCCCGGTCTACGCAATCTATGCCTTCGCCAAATCCGAAGACCCCAAGAGCGAACTCAAGAAAATGAAGAGTAGCTACCGCCTCAAGACCGCCGACCGCGGCGGCGACGGTAAGGAAACCCCGACGGGCAAGCCTGACGGCTCCTTCGGCTTAGACTTCGAATATGTGGCGGGGCACGGCGACCTCGACGAGTTCGGCGGGCGCAGTGGCGTCACCCCAGAATTCCCGAAGGGTACCTACTACTACGTGATGACCGAGGAATACCCTTTCATCCCGCGCAAACACAAGGGCACGCCCGATCCCTCGTTCAGCAAGCAGGCCATGGATCCGCACGCCAACCTCGGCGGCCAGGGCGGCCCGGGCGCCAAGGGCGGCAAGAAAGGCAAGAAAGGCCCGCCTCCCGAAGGCGCGCCGAAATAATCCGCCGTCCTACGGCGAGAAGGCTCACGCGCCCTGCTTGGGGTCGAACTTCTTTTTCGGCTCTTCGGCCGGGGCCGCGTTGCCCGGGAAGCCGGGCAAGGTGAAGTTCTTGCCCTCGACGAGCCTGAGGCGACGACGGATGTCGGCCGGTAGTTTCTCGACCGCAGCCTTGTCGGTGACATCGCCGTCGAAAAGCGTCTTGCCGTCGCGATCCTTCACGACCGCATGCTTCTTGCCGTCCTTCTCCTCAAGCGAGACCGTGCCCTCGGCATCCGAAGCCATCGAGGTGGAGGAGGATTTCGCGCCATTACCGAAGCTGAACGAGAACGAATGCGAAGAAGACGAACGGGCGCCGGACTGCGCGCGAAGCTCATCCGCCGAAGGATTCGGCGCACGGGCGGGCGGGGTCGGCAGGATGCCGGCCTGGAGGTCCTGGAGCTGCTTGAGGATCTCGGGCGGAATGACGCCGCCGGGTACGATCGTGAGGCCGCCTGGCGTCTCGATGGTTCCGCCGCGGCCGGAGCGGAGAGCGGAGCGCCCCTTCTCCTCCGACCTCGCGCCCACGTGAGCTCGACGACGCGGGGCTCGCATTCGCGCACGAGCGTGAGCTTCACCTTGTCGCCGGGCTTGCGCGTCCGGACGAGCGCGCGGAATTGGTCCGCGTTGAAGAGCACCTGGTCGTCGAGGCGCGTCAGGATGTCGCCCTCCTCGATCTTGCCGACGGAAGGGCCTTTCGGGTCGATGAAGCCGACCTGGATGCCGACGCCGGAAGGCACGGGCACGGCGGCGGCTTCGAGGCGCGGGCCGACGTTGAGGCCGGCGTAGGCGATCTCATCCGCGGCGGGGGCCTTGGCGGCGGGGCGGCGGAGGCGGCGGGGGCGGCGGCGTCCTTGTCCTTGGCCTGCATCGGACTGACGAGCCCGGCGAGGAGGAGCATGTGGAGGGGGATCTGGCGGAGGGAGTTCATGGCGGGGTCCTTTGTCAAAAGAGCGTCGGTCGGCGACGGATTTGTTCAATTGGTCTCGAGCGGCAGCAGCGTGAGCTGGTCGTTCGGGCGATAGTTGATCAGGCGGGTGTTGCTGCGAGCATCTTCCCATCGGGTCGTGTCCTGCCAGCGCACGCGCACCGGGCGGGCGAACGATCCGTCGTCCATCTGGACCGGGCGAAAGAACTGCACGTCTGGGCGGGACTGCTCGACGCGCACGAGCTGATAATGCGGGGCCTCGGATTCGACGACGCCACCGAGGAAGATGAAGGCGGCGACGAGAGCGGCCGCGGCCGACGCGAGACCAGCGGACCAGGCGATGATCGCGCCACGGCGCGAGGCGGGCGCGTCGAGCTCGCAGGCGAGGCGGGCCGTGACGGCGAGGCCGGGCGCAAGGGGGCGCAAGGCGGCGAGGGCCTGTTCGATGTCGTGGTCGGGGTCAGTCATGGGTGCGGGCGGTGATATGTTTGCGCAAAGCCTCCATGGCATAGCGCCACCGCGAGGCCGCGGTGTTCGGAGAAATGGAAAGCTGTTCGCCGATCTCGTCGAAGGTCAGGCCGCCCCAGACCTTGAGGACGACGACCTCGCGCTGCTCGGCGGGCAGGAGCTTCAGCGAGTCGGCAAGGGCCGCGAGCCGCGGGTCAGTCTCGGGCTCGAACCAGGTCACCGTGTCCATGTCGTCGCCGACGACTTTCTCGCGCGCCGCCCGGCGATCGCCGCGACGCAGGAGGTCGAGCGCCGCGCGTCGGACCGAGGTCACCACGAGGGCGTTCGGATTGCCCGGCAGGTGACGTTGGTGTTTCCAAAAGCGAACAAATGCCTCCTGCAGGACGTCGTCCGCATCGGCCTCGCACCGAGTCCATTGGCGCGCGATCAGCCGGAGCCTGGCGCCGTGCTCGGCGAACCAGGCCCTCCAGTCTTGGCCGGAATGGGCATCGTGCATATTCAGGTTATCAAAGGAGCGAGACCGCGGGCGGCTTTTGTCTGCCACCCCGCTGATTCTGGGCGGCGCCCCTAAACCGTCAAAGCAGTTGCGAAATGCCCCCTCCCCTTCTAACTGCCAAACAGATGTCCACCCCCTCCCCCGAGCGACCTGCGGACGGTTTCTTCCGTGCCCTGATCCGCTGGTTTGATGCGGACCACATCCCGGAAGGCGTCGAAGCCCTGCAAAGCACCCCCAAGAAGGTGGATTGGGCCCGCTCGATCCCGTTCATCATCCTTCACTTGGCGTGCTTCGCCGTGATCTGGGTCGGCGCCAGCCCCATCGCCGTCTGGACGGCCGTCGGCCTGTACTTCTTCCGGATGTTCGCGATCACCGGCTTCCTGCACCGCTATTTCTCCCATAAGACCTACTCCACCTCCCGCGCCTTCCAGTTCGTGATGGCCGTCTGGACCGCCTTGGCAGTCCAACGCGGCGCGTTGTGGTGGGCCTGCACGCACCGGCATCACCACAAGCATTCCGACGAGGAAGAAGATAAGCACTCCCCGGTCGTCGACGGCTTCTGGTGGTCGCATATCGGCTGGATCACCGCCAAGAAGAACTTCCCCACCGACTATTCGAAGATCCCCGACCTCGCGAAATACCCCGAGCTCGTCTTCCTGAACCGCTTCGACATCCTGATTCCGCTCCTCGCCGGCGGCCTGACCTACGGAGCCGGCGCCTGGCTCGGCGCCCACGGCTACGAGACGAACGGCCCCCAGCTCCTCGTGTGGGGCATCATCTCGACCGTCGTGCTCTTTCATGGCACGGCAGTCATCAATTCCCTTGCCCATGTGTTCGGCAACAAGCGCTTCCAGACGACCGGCGACGAATCCCGCAACTCCTTCATCCTTACCCTCATCACCCTCGGCGAAGGCTGGCATAACAACCACCACCGCTACCAGGCCACGACGAAGCAGGGCTTCTACTGGTGGGAATTCGACCCGACGTACTACGGCCTCAAGGTGATGTCGTGGCTGGGCCTGATCTGGGGCCTCAGGGCGTACCCGACTCCGTCTACGAGGAGGCGGAACGCACCAAGGCGGAGACCTCGGCACGGCGTGCGTGAACTGATCGCCATCGTCGGCTCCGGCGTGAGCGGCCTCGGCTGCCTTCGCTTCCTGCGCGCCCATCACGACGTCACGGTCTTCGACCATGACCAACGGCCCGGCGGCCATGCGCACACCATCGACGTCAAGGAGCCCGGCACCGGCCGCTCCCTGCCGATGGATACGGGCTTCATGGTCTTCAACGAGGTGACGTATCCGCACCTCTGCCGCTTGTTCAAGGAACTCGGCGTGAAGCCCAAGCAGACTTCGATGTCTTCGCGGTCCGTCACGACCCGACCGGGCTCGAGTGGTGCGGCAGCTCGCTGAACCACCTCTTCGCCCAACGTCGCAACCTCTTCAGCCTGCGTTTCTGGAAGCTCCTGCTCCAGATCAACAAGTTCAATAAACTCGCCAAAACCGAGTGGCAGTCCACCGAGGCCGAGACGACTTCCCTACGCGACTGGTGCGCCCGTAAGGGCTTTGGCCAGGACTTCCTCGACCTCTACCTGATCCCAATGTCGGCCGCAGTCTGGTCGACGCCGGCGGATAAGATGCTCGGGTTCCCCGCCGCAGCGCTGATGCGCTTCTTCCATAACCATGGCTTCCTCGGACTCGACACCCAGCACCAATGGCTGACGCTCGAGGGCGGTTCACGGACTTACGTCGAGGCAGTGCTTAAGGCTTACCCGGCCGATTTCCGCTTCGGGCAAGGCGTCACCGCCGTCCGGCGCGACGGCGAACAGGTCATCGTGACGACCCCAAAGGGCGAAGAACGCTTTGATCGCGTGATCATGGCCTCGCATGCGGACACCACGCTTAAACTGCTGACCGACGCCGACGCCGAGGAGCGTCGCCTGCTCGGCGCCTTCGCCTACAATCAGAACGTCGCCATCGTGCACACCGACATGGCGCCGCTGCCGCGCTCCGCGAAGGCTCGCTCCTCTTGGAACTACCGCACCTGGGCCAAGGACGGCGGGCTCGCGACCTCCACGCATTACTGGATGAATTCGTTGCAGGGTCTGACGGACAAAGGCGACTTCGTCGTCACGATCAACCACCCTGAACAGGTCGACCCGGCGAAGATCATCCGCACCATCCCGACGGAGCACCCACTCTTCTCGCTCGAAGCCGTGGCGGCTCAGGCCGAGATTCCCGTGCTCAACGCCCGGACTGGCGCCCGCACCCACTTCGTCGGCGCGTGGCAACGGTACGGCTTCCACGAGGACGGCTTCTGGTCAGCCCACCGACTCTGCTCGCAGCTCCTCGGCCGAGACGCCTGGGCGGCCTGATTAGAAGGCGATCTTCTGGGCCTGGCGCTCAAAGCCTTCGGCCTGGAAAAGAGGCTCCGGATTCATCTTCACGATATCAGCCACATAACGGTCCGGCACGCGCTCAAGGCGGGTGTTATAGAACGTTGCGATATTATTGTGATAGGCCCGGGCGAGCGCGATGCGATCCTCGGTCTCGACGAGGTTCTTGCTGAGTTCAGCGAAGACCTGCTGCCCCTTGAGCTCGGGATACTGTTCGACCACCGCGACCAGCATCGGCCCGACTGCGGAAGGCCGGGCTCCGGCCGCCTGCGCACGGAGCGCCGCGACCAGCGTCTGCACCGATGCCTCATGGGCGCGGAAGCCCTGCACACAGGCGACCAGCGGAGGGATCAGATCGGCCCGACGCTTCAGCTGAATATCGATTAACGATGACGCCTGCCGGACGCGATTGCGCAGGCCGGTGATACTGTTGAAGACCATCCAGACCCCAGCCGGCGCTGGCCGCAAATAGGTAGAGGCCGAGGCCAATAAGCAGCCCGATCGGCGCGATTTCGGGACGGGCCCCGGCCATAAGGGCAGCGCCGAAGCCAGCGGCACAGGCGGAGCCGACGACATGCCAAAGGACGAAGGCGGTTGGCTTTCCCTTCGCTGATATCCGCTGCCTTGCGCGGCGTGATGATGAACATGTCCGCCTTATCCTCGTGCTTGATCTGGGCGGCGACGATATCAGGGCGCTCGCTGGCGCGGCCGCGGACAAACAGGGGCGTGCCGATGACCAGACCGGACTCGGTGAAGCTGCGTTCGCCCGTCGAGCCTTCGACGGCATCGTCGGGGCCTTTGTCGTAGTAAAGCGGGTCGTCACGATCAACGTGCTGGTCAAACATCGTCAGCGTATCCAGATCGGCGCCTTCAGGGTTGACCCAGACATAACCGGTATCGTCCTGGATATAGAAGCCGCCCGTCTCACCGCCGGAAGCGACCGTGTCACTTCCCGTGTCGATTACCGTCCGCGTGCGGGTACGGCCCTTGTCATCCGTATAGGTTTCCTGCCGGGCGCGACGCCAATGCTCGTCCACCGACCAACTGTAGAGCACGCACGGCTTCTCGGCCAGGTAGCTGATGAACGGATCACGGCGGACGCAGACGCCCTCCACCTCGACCTCGCCGACGAATACCCCCAGGGCTTTCGAGACCGGCGTGTCGTCGAGCAGGCGACGCTTGCGGCCGGCGTTCAAGGCAAGGAGCAAGCTCCCGCCTGAGGCGAGGAGGGCGATGAGACCAGCTCCAGAGGCATCTTGGGACACGGGCATCGTTATGCCCGGGGCGGGCGGTTTAGCAAGGTTTCGGCGAGGGGACGCTTGCGCCTGACCCCGAACCTTTCACCCTGCGGACAGATGCCCCGACTGTACGACGCGGAAGTGATGCACGCCCGGCTCCGGCCGAAGCGTCATGACTTCACGCATGCAGCCTTTGCCCTAGCCATTGATGCCGCAAGCCTAGCGACAGTGCGGGGTGGAGGCTTCATGTTGGGGCGAAGCCTTTCGCCGTACTGTTTCCGTGATCGGGATTTCCTGCCGGCCGCCGAGAATCTTCCAACCCGAGGGCGTACCGCAGGATTTCGGCCAGGCGGGCGATACACTGGACGGGCGCTTTCGGGCCTTCGTCGCGGCCCAAGGCGAACCACTTCCAGTCCATGCCGAAATCACGCTCGTGGCGATGCCCCGGGCGTTTGGTAAATCCTACAACCCCGCCGTCTTCATGATGGCGACCGTGGACGGCGCACTCGCGTGTGGCATCGCCGAGGTCCATAACACCTTCGGCGAGCGCAAAGCCTGGTTCCTCGGCAAGGCTTGCTTGAAGCAGGACCATGACGGCGACGCCTACCTGCAGCTCCGCACCCCCAAGCGCTTTTACGTCTCTCCCTTCTCGA
>BGOI01000031.1 GCA_003569165.1 Opitutia bacterium | reverse complement strand
CCTGCCCGCCAGCCATTGGACTCTCGATCCGCGGCAGGGTGGGGGACGCATCGTTGGCGAGGCCTGTCACTTTGTCGACCTGCTCCGCTTCCTTTCTGGGTGGCGCCATCGCCACGGCCCATTGTTTGTCCCGCGATGGCGACGGACAAGACGGCGGCTGCTTCGAACTGAGCTTCGCCAACGGTGATATCGCCGCGCTCAACTACCGCACTGATTTACCCGCTCACCTACCGAAGGAGCGCATCGAAGTCTCGGGCGAAGGTTGGTCCGCGGAGATCGATAACTGGAATTACTCCGTTCGCAGAACCTTCCCAGCGCTTCCGCTCTTCCCGCCTGGCTCGGCGGCCCCGCCCGCGGCAAGGCCACCCCGAAGCGCTCTCCGTCTTCCTCGCTGGCACCTCCCTAACTCCGCTCGATGAACTCGAAGAAGTGTCTCGTTGGAGTATTCGGATGCAGGGAATGAAGTGAGAGTATGGAGTATAGAGTATGGAGTATCGGGGGAGTGATGGCCATGGGTAGGGGCGAGCATCCCTGCTCGACCGCGGCCGACCAAGGATGGTCAGCCCTACCAAGAGACATTTCCGAGACCCGAGACCTGAAAAGTTTTCCTGCCCCAACACCCTGTCCCTACCCTACCCCTTAAGAACACCTTTGCACCTTTGCACAGGAGCACTGCTCCGATTTGCACCTTTGCACTGCCATTTCTCAGGCCTTCGTGTCCTCCGCTGCCTATACTCCATACTCAATACTCGATACTCACGTATCCCCTTGTCCTCCGGCCCTCGTGCCCTCCTTTCTGTCCCTCCTTTCCTCGATCCCATGTCCTCCCTCTGCGTCCTCGGCCTAGGCTATATCGGCCTCCCGACCGCGTCCATCTTCGCAACGAAGGGACGCCGCGTGCTCGGTGTCGACGTCTCCGCTTCGGTCGTCGAGACAATCAATAGCGGCCGCATCCATATCCAGGAGCCTGACCTCGACGTCCTCGTGCGGGCGGCGGGCAGTCCGGTAATCTCAAGGCCGCAACTACGCCTGCCGCGGCCGACGTCTTCATCCTCGCCGTCCCGACGCCTTTCCTCGCCGCGGCTGACGGCGCCCGCGTGCCCGACCTTTCGTTCGTCGAAGCCGCAGCTCGTTCGATCGCCCCCTTCGTCGCTACCGGCAACCTGATCATCCTCGAGTCCACTTCGCCGGTCGGCACGACCGAGAAGGTGAAGGGCTGGCTCAAGGCCGAACTCGCGAAGCTCGGCCGCCAGGTCGACGGCCTACTCTTCGCCCACTGCCCTGAGCGCATCCTGCCTGGCCAGATGCTCAAGGAACTCGTCTCCAACGACCGTATCTGCGGAGGACTCACGCCAGAGGCCGCCGAAAAGGCCCGCGACCTCTACGCGACGTTCTGCACGGCGCAGATCTTCCTGACCGATGCACGTACGGCCGAATTAGCGAAGCTGACCGAGAACGCTTACCGCGACGTGAATATCGCCTTTGCCAACGAGCTCTCGCTGATCTGCGACAAGCTCTCGATCGACGTCTGGGAACTCATCCGCCTGGCGAACCGCCACCCGCGCGTGAAGATCCTCCAGCCTGGTCCGGGCGTGGGCGGACACTGTATCGCGGTCGACCCTTGGTTCATCGTCGACGCCGCACCCGCCGAAGCGCGCCTCCTGCGCACGGCCCGTGAGGTCAATGACTCCAAGCCACACCATGTCGTCGCCCAGGTCCGCGCCGCTGCAGGCAAGGACGCCGTCGTCGCCTGCCTCGGCCTCGCCTTCAAGGCGAACGTCGACGACCTGCGCGAATCTCCGGCCGTCGAAATCGCCGCGCATCTCGCCGACGCCGGCCTGAAGGTCCTCGCTGTCGAGCCGCACGTGACCGCTTTGCCCAAGGCGCTGCAGGGCAGGGCGGAACTCGTCACGCTCGCCGACGCACTCGCTCGTGCCAGCGTCGTCGTCCTGCTCGTCGATCACCGTGCCTTCGCCGGCCTCACTCTAGCGCAACTCGCCGGCAAGAAATTGATTGATACACGGGGAGTGGTGCGGAACTGAAAACCGTAAAGTTAATCTCGCTTCGGGTGGCAGGTGGCAGCCCCGGGATCCAGGTGGCAGGATAACTTTCACTCAAGGGGAGACCGGAAACCGGAAAGTATGCTTCGGATATATGTCCCCAGCCAATCATCCGGTCTCCGGTTTCCCCTTCGCTGCCATCTTTCTCCCGCCACCCGCCACCTGCGGCCGCCACCTGCCACCCGAAGCTAGTTTTTCGTCTCTTGCTCCTCCCTCTCCTCCATCACCTCGGTCCGCGTTGGCTTGCCCGGCGCGTGCGCTGGGCGTGCGAGCGTAAGCTCGGGCTCTGGGAATGGCGTTCGCCGATGCGTCCGTGGAAGGATTTCGCGAACGGCTTCGATCCGGTCGCTTGGCGACGGTCCGCGCCGCGTCTGCCGATCGCGAATCTGGATCGGACTCACCTCGCGCCGCAGCTCGAAGCCTGGTCCGTCGAGTCCGGCCACACTCCGGTTGCGGAGGCCGACGCCTTCGCCCGCGGTTACGCCCGCATCTTCTCCCATCACCTCGTCGAGGTCGGCCGCCCTGACCGTTGGACGCGTAGCGTCCTCACCAGGCATTCGACCGATCCGTACAAGCATTGGTCCCGCCTCCGTGATACTGGCTCTGATGATATCAAGGGCGTCTGGGAACTCTCCCGCTTCTCCTGGGCCTACGCCCTCGTTCGCGCTTGGTTGCGCGATGGCGATGAACGCCACGTCGAGCTCTTCTGGTCGACGCTCGAGGATTGGATGACGCGTAATCCGCCGAACCGTGGTCCGAACTGGATGTGCGGCCAAGAGGGCGCCTTCCGCCTGATCGCCGTCACCTTCGCCGTCCAGGCCTTCCGTGACCACCCCTCGACGACCGACGCGCGTCTGGCGCTCGCCGCCCGTTTCGCCGACGCCACCAGCCGGCGCATTGAATTCCATCTGGAGTACGCGCTTTCGCAGCAGAACAATCATGGCATCTCGGAGGCCATCGGCCTGCAGACCGCCGCCACGTTCTGGCCGAGTCTCAGCGACTCTCCGTATTGGTATCACGCCGCCGTAAAGGCCCTCGCGAAGCAGTGTGCCGAATTAATCGGTCCCGACGGCGGCTTCAGCCAGCACTCGACGAATTATCATCGGCTCCTCCTGCAGCTCCTGGCCTGGTCTGAGGTCGTCGAGCGCTCCGTCGGCGACACCTTGCCGGAACCGGTGCGCGCGCAGGCTCTCGCCGCGACGGATTTCCTCGCGACGTTGATGGAGTCGGACGGCACCGTCCCCCGCTATGGCTGCGACGACGGCGCGAACCTCTTTCCCCTCAGCGGCTGTCCGTTCGAGGATTTCCGTCCGTCGGTCGGTGCGGCCCTCGCTGTCTTCAAAGGCGAACGCCTGCCGGCCGGACCTTGGGACGAGACCTCGCTTCTCCTTCTCGGGCCAATCTCTGCGAGCGCCGACCCGGCGTTGCGCCCGCCCGCCGAATTCCGCGATGCCGGCGTCTTCCAGCTGCGCCATCCGCGCGGGACGCTCTTCTTCCGGGCTCCGGAAGAATTTCGCACGCGCCCCTCGCATGCCGACCAGTTGCACGTCTCGCTCCGCTGGGATGGCGAGTGGCTCACCGAAGACCCCGGAACCTATTCTTATAATGCCCCCGGTGCCTGGGATGGTTTCGCCGGCTCCCGCTTCCACAATGTCGTCACGGTCGGCGAGTTTGACTCCATGCGCCGAGTCAGGCGGTTTCTCTGGCTGCCGTGGGTCGGATGTAAGGTGCGCTGGCAGTTTGATGGCGTCGCGGCTTCGCACCTCGGCTTCCCGGGCTTTAAATCCCAACGCCGCGTCGTGAAAGTCCCAAGTGGCTTCGTGATTATCGATCGCCTGACGGGCCTCCTGAAGCAGGAGGGTCGCTTCACCTTGCGCTGGCATGGCCGCACCCGCAAAGGGCTCGAACAATTGACCGTCGCCTGTTCGGCGCCCTCGGCCGAGAAATATGTCACCGCACTCCCGGACGGCGGGGAAGGGTGGCACTCGACGCATTACGGTTCCAAGGAGCCTGCGTGGTGCCGCCAGATTACGGCCACGGGCGATGACGTCACCTTTGTCACCGCGCTCGGCTGCTCACTGCGCCTCGAAGCCCACAGTTTTTTCGCCGACGGAGAAGAGTATGCGCTCGAGTGAAACTCGAGCGGGAGTTGATCGGTTGATCAGTTGGCCAGTTGGCAAGAATTGCAACGGGTAGGGTCGGGACCGCGTCACGACCTTGCTGCAACTTAGGTAGGGACGGCTCTCCGAGCCGTCCGCTCGGCGGGCTCGGAGAGCCCGCCCTACCTCAAGACACCCCAGCCAATCATCCGGTCTCCGGTTCCCCTTCGAGTTAAGCCCGCTGCGCCCCTTGACCACTGGTCAACTTGTCAACCGGCCAGCTGGTGTTCCCCTCCGGCCAACTGGCCAACCGTTCAACTGATCAACCGCGCTTCGTTCGGGTTCATCCACTCAGCCCTCTATTCAGCCCTCGATTCAGTCATCGACTCAGCCCTCTTATTCTTCCGCACAAATGCCCTCCCTCGCCCTCATCGTTGGTACGCGCCCCGAGTGCATCAAGCTCGCGCCGGTGTTCGCCGAGCTGCGTCGCGCGGGCAAGGTGCGTCCGCTCCTCGTCTCCACCGGCCAGCATCGTGAGCTCCTCGATCAGGCCCTGGGTTCTTTCGGGCTTAAGCCCGACGTCGACCTCGGTCTGATGACGCCCGGCCAGTCGTTGCCAGAACTTTCCTCGCGCGTACTCACCGGCGTCTCTGCCTGGCTCGCCGAAGCCAAGCCGTCGGCAATCCTCGTCCAGGGCGATACCACCACCGTGCTCGGATCCGCGATGGCTGCCTTCTACGCCGGCATCCCGGTCGGCCATGTCGAAGCCGGCCTGCGCACGGGCGACCTCCGTTCGCCGTTCCCGGAAGAGATGAACCGCCGCGTGACCTCGACGCTCGCTCGCTGGCATTTTTGTCCGACCGAAGGCGCCAAGGCGAACCTCCTGCGCGAAGGGATTTCCGCCGCCCACTGTCACGTCACGGGCAACACGGTCATCGATGCACTGCTCGCTACCCGGGCGCGTATCGGCGGGATCGAGGCCGCCGCCGTCGGCGCTCGCCTGGGTATGGCCCCGGCCTTTATCGCATCGCATCTCGCCGCGCCCAAAGCGCGCTGGATTCTCGTCACTGGCCACCGTCGCGAATCGTTTGGACCGGGCTTTGAAAATCTCTGCCGCGGTATCCGCCAATTAGTCGACGCGCACCCGGATCTTGGTGTCGTCTATCCCGTTCACCTCAACCCGCAGGTCCAGGAGCCGGTCCGTCGACTGCTCGGTGGTCATCCGCGCATCGCGCTCGCCGCGCCCGCGGCCTACGAGGACTTTGTGTGGCTGATGGATCAATCGACCTTCGTCCTCACCGATTCCGGCGGCGTGCAGGAAGAAGCCCCTTCGCTCGGCAAGCCCGTGCTCGTCATGCGCGAGAACACTGAGCGCCCGGAAGGCCTCGCCGCCGGCACCAGCGAACTCGTCGGCACGGACTCCGCCGCCATCACCGCCGCCGCAACCCGTCTGCTTTCCGATCCCGCCGAATACGCCCGCCGCTCTCAGCTTCGCAATCCTTACGGCGATGGGACCGCGGCGGCGAAGATCGCGCGGGTGATGGAAGCGGCGCTGTAAGCGCCGGTTAAGTGTAAAAGTGCACAAGTGGGAGACATTCTCGGGTGGCAGGTGGCAGCCACGGGTGGCAGGTGGCGGGACCTGAGGTAGGGATGCGATGACATCGCATCCGTTAGGCACCAGGGCGGACGCGATAGTGATCACGTCCCTACCTCAAGACACCTGAAAAATTTCCTACCCCTACCCCTGTCCCTACCCCTACCCCTAAATTCACCTTTGCACCTTTGCACAGGAGCTCCGCTCCGATTTGCACCTTTGCACTGCATCTAGGCAGATGTTCCGATCAACTAATCAACCACGCTTCGTTCGGCTTCATCCAATCAGTCCTCTATTCAGCCCTCGATTCAGTCATCGACTCAGCCCTCTGCGCTTCGCGCCATGCGCCTCCTTTATTTCCATCAACATTTCGCGACCCCTCGGGGCGCGAGCGGCACGCGCTCCTATGAGTTCGCGCGGGCGCTGATTGCGCGCGGGCATCAGGTGACGTTGGTCTGCGGCGCCCATCAGTTGAGCGGGCTTGAGTTGCCTTACGATAAAGCCAAGGGCTGGCATCGCGGCGACGTGGACGGCATCGACGTCATCTCGCTGCCGCTCGCCTATTCGAACCACGACTCCTTATTCCGCCGCGGCCTTGCGTACGTCCGCTTCGCCCTGCGGTCCGTCCGCCTGGCGCTCGAGCTCGATTGCGATCTGGTTTTCGCGACCTCGACGCCCATCACCGCGGTCATCCCCGGCCTCGCCGCCAAATGGCTGCGCGGTAAACCGTTCGTCTTCGAGGTACGCGATCTCTGGCCCGAGCTGCCGCGTGCCCTCGGGATGCGCAACCCGTTTCTCCTCGGCGGCATGTCGCTTCTGGAGTTCCTTGGCTATCGTTCGGCCAACGCCTGCATCGGCCTTTCGCCCGGTATCGTCGAAGGCATCCGCGCCCGGGCCGACGAACGTCTGCCGATCGCGATGATTCCGAACGGCTGCGATCTCGAGGTCTTCCATCCGTCGAAGCGTACCAAGCTCGCTCTGTCGGGTATCGGCCCGGACGACTTCGTCGCCGGCTTCACCGGCGCCCATGGCGCGGCTAACGGTCTCGACGCATTGCTCGACGTCGCCCAGGAACTGAAGCGCCGCGGCGACGCCCGCGTGAAGCTCGTCTTCATCGGTGACGGCAAGGAGAAGGAGCGCCTCGCGGCCAAAGCGGCTGAACTCGGCCTCACGAATTGCCATTTCTTTCCGCCCGTCCGGAAAGCTGACCTCGGCGCCATCACCGCCTCGCTCGACTGCGGCTTGATGGTCCTGCGCGATATCCCAGCGTTCTATCGGGGCACTTCGCCGAACAAGTTCTTTGATTACATCGCCGCCGGCATTCCCGTGGTGAACAATTACCCTGGCTGGTTGGCTGGCCTCATCGAGGAAAACCGGTGCGGGATTGTCGTACCGCCGGGCAATGTCGCCGCCTTCGCGGACGCGCTGCAGCGCCTCGCGGCCGATTCCGCCGCCAGTCGCGCCATGGGAGCCGCCGCGCGCGTGCTGGCGGAAAAAGAATTCGCCCGCCCGATCTTGGCTGGCCGTTTTATCGCGACCCTCGAAGCCCAAGGAGAGGCCTGACCCCTTGACCTTCCTTGATCCAGTTTCTTCCGAGGCCTCCATCGTCACCGACGCCGCGGAGTGGCAGGCGCTTATCGACGGGCCTTTCCGCGAAGTTGCTGATATCTACCATCAACCCGACTTCGTCGACTTAGAGGCGCGTCGCATCGGCGCCACCCCTGGGCTCGTCGTGGCCGAAGTGGCCGGCCGCACGGTCGGGCTGTCGCTCCTCTTCCGTTCGATTCCGGGTCACCCGGAACTCTGCGACGCGACCAGCGTCTACGGTTATAACGGCCTGCTTTATTCCGGCCCGACCGGAGAGCCAGTGCCGCTGGAAGCCCTCGCGGCCATCGAGCGGGCGCTCTATCTCCGCGGATGTGTGGCCGTCTTCAATCGCAGCCACCCGCTGCGTCCGGCTCAGCTGCCGGGTCGCGCGCTTTCGGGCGAGACGCTCCTGCTCGACCTCGCCGCCGGCCAGGATGCCTATCTCCACGGGCTCGCCGGCGGGCACGCCTACGACCTGCGTCGTATGCGCGCTGCTGGCCTGCGTGCTGAGGTCGACATGGAAGGGAAGCATCTCGAAGCTTTCCATCAGATGTATTTGGCGACGATGAATCGCCACGGCGCCACCGCCGGCTACCGTTTCCCGCTCGAGGTCGTCCGCGGACATTTCCAACTTCCTTCCAACGCCGCGCAGCTCTGGCTGGCGTGGGATGGCGACCGCCTGGCGGCGAGCGCTCTCTTCTTCCGCGGCCGTCATTGCGCGCACTACCACCTCTCGGCTTCCGATCGTCAGGCCTCCAAGCACCCAGCGACCAAGCTCATCCTAGATGCGTTCATCCGTTCGGAGATCGCCCTCGGTCAGCGTACATCCCTCCATCTCGGCGGCGGCGTCGGTGCCGCCGTGGATTCGCTGAACCAGTTCAAGCGCGGCTTCGGCGCCCAGCCCGTCTCTTTCGTGGTCACCCGCTGGATCGTCCGTCCGGCTGATTACGATCTCTTGAGCGAAGGTCACGCCGATGCGGATTATTTCCCGCTCTACCGCAGCCCTATTTAAGACCATGCTCACCCGCGAACAATCTCTCGCTCTCGTGCTTCGTCGCCTCGCCGCGCTCGGTCGCGAGCTCGGCAAGCCCACCTTGGAAAAGGCCGACGAGCAGACCCGCCTCTTCGGCGAAGCCGCGGCGCTGGACAGCATCGGCCTCGTCACGCTCATCGCCGACCTCGAGGAAGATATCCGCGTCGCTACCGGTAAGACCGTTACCCTAGCCGACGAAAAAGCCATGAGCCGACTCACCTCGCCCTTCCGCCGCGTGGATCTGCTGGCGGAGTATGTGGTGGAAGTGACCCGAAACTAGAGGCCCGGTACCCTAACCATTTCCGGGTGGCAGGTGGCGGCCCCGGGGTCCAGGTGGCAGGAAATATTTAGCCCCGCCACCCGCCACCCGAAACGTTTCGGCCCCCTTGTCCACGTGACACCAATAAATAAAATGCCCACCGCTCTCATCACTGGTTCCTCCCAAGGCCTGGGCCTTGCCTTGGCCGAAAGACTCCTCGTCGATGGCTGGATCGTCCATGGCTTCGCGCGCGGAGCGCAGACGCTCGCGCATGAGCGCTTCACCGCCCACGCCGTCGACGTCACCGATGAAGCCGCCGTGCGCGCCGCCGTCGCGACCATCGCTGAGTCCGGCCGGATCGACCTCCTGGTCAACAACGCTGGCGCGGCTTCGATGAACGCGTTGCTGCTGACGCCGGGCGAGACCGCCGATCGGCTCATGCGCGTGAACTATCTCGGCACGTTCCACTGCCTGCAGGCTGTCGGGAAAGTCATGGTCCGGCAGCGGGCCGGTCGCATCGTCAACGTCACCACCGTCGCCGTGCCGCTCTCGCTCGAAGGCGAAGCCGCCTACGTCGCCAGCAAGGCCGCGGTCGAAGCGCTTACTAAGGTCGCTGCCAAAGAACTGGCCTCCTCTGGCGTCATCGTATCGGCGGTCGGCTTCGGCCCGATTGATACCGCACTCACGCGCGGCGTGCCCAAGGCCGCGCTCGCTAAGATTAATGACGCCATCGGTCGCCCGCAGGGCACGACGATGAATCAGGCCGTGGATTTCATCTTCGCCCGGATCGTCGCCCCTGATTTGAAATCCGGCAGCGTGGAGTATTACGGCGCCGTTTGAACTCACATTCCGGGTGGCAGGATTCACCTGCCCGCCACCCGCCACCTAAGGCCGCCACCT
This sequence comes from Opitutia bacterium, assembly GCA_003569165.1. Taxonomy (GTDB): domain Bacteria; phylum Verrucomicrobiota; class Verrucomicrobiia; order Opitutales; family UBA953; genus UBA953. The sequence continues at coordinate 2,095 of BGOI01000031.1, read as the reverse complement.
GCCACCCGAAACGAAATCTGATTCCCTTGTCCCTCCTCACCCGTATCTCCTCCTACTCCGCCAAGCCCGCCTTGGTCGGAGCGTGGGGCGTCGTGACGTATGCCGAGCTTACCGAACTGATCGCCAAGGCGCGCCGCGAACTTGTGCAGCTCAAGCTGGATCGCCCCACTGTCTTTGGCCTCGTCGGCGAGCATGGCCCCGCCTCGACGGCATGGTTGCTCGCACTTGCGGAAGCCGGCCATTTCGTGGCTCCGCTTTCAGGCAATGCGGCTGAGCACCCCGCGAAACTCGCACTCATCAACGCCCAGTGGATCGTCGTCGCCGAAGCCAAGGACTGGAAATTACTCCCACGCGTCGACGAACCTTCGGCGCATCCGTTGTTCGCGCGCCTCGCCGCCCAAGGCGCCGCTGGACTGGTCTTGTTCTCGAGCGGCACCAGCGGAGCCCCCAAGGCGATGGTGCAGGATTTCAGCAAGCTTCTGGCTTCCTACGAATCCCGCCACGAAAGCGACCTCGTGATGCTGGCGCTCCTCGGCTTTGACCACATCGGGGGACTGAACACGCTCTTCAACTCTTTGGCGGCCGGTTCGCTCCTCGTCATCCCGGCGTCGCGGTCGCCGGCCGACGTCGCCTCAACGGTCGCGCGCCACCGTGTCGCGGTGCTGCCCGCATCGCCGACGTTCCTCAACCTGCTCCTTGCGGCTGGCGTGACCGCCGAGCTCGCCTCCTTGCGCGTGATCACCTACGGTACTGAGCCCATGCCGGAGAGCCTGCTCCATCGCCTCAAGGTCGCCTTCCCCCGCGTCCGTTTCATCCAGACCTTTGGCACGAGCGAGACCGGCATCACCCGGACCTCGAGTCCCGAGGCCGGATCCACTTTCCTGCGTTTCGACGATCCGGACCTCGAATGGAAGGTCATCGACGACGAGCTGTGGCTGCGCAGCCGCACGCAGATCGCTGGCTACCTCAACGCCAGCAATGAACGTTTCACCGCCGATGGTTGGTTCCGCACGGGCGATAAAGTAGAGCAGGGGCCGAACGGCTCGCTGCGCATTCTTGGCCGGATGGGCGAGATGATCAATGTCGGCGGCGAGAAGCTCATGCCCGCTGAAGTGGAATCCGTCGTGCTCGGCGTCCCAGGCGTCCACGATTGCCGCGTGCACGGTGAAGCCCATCCGCTCACCGGCCAGACTGTCGCTGTCGATGTCGTCAGCTTCACCACCGACCAGGAAGCCCTGCGCTCCGCCATTCGGATCGCCTGCCGCGAACGCCTCGCCCGACACAAAATTCCGACCCGCGTCACCTTCGTCCCCTCCGTCAGCGGAGAGAGGATGAAGAAGACGCGCTAACGCGCGGAGTTGATCCGTTGATCCGTTGGCCGGTTGGCCAGAGAGATGCACCGTTAGTTGACAGGTTGACGAGTTGACACGTTGACAAGGAATGCAATGGGTAGGGATGCGATGACATCGCATCCGCTCGCTCAAAGGGAGACCGGAAACCGGAAAGTATGCTTCGGTCATATTCTATGGGTGACGGGTGACGGCCACCGGGGTATCGGCCTTTCGGAAGTCAGCCGTTCAGACATCGGCAGCCGGCTCCAGGCTCCCGCGGCTGTAATGGGTAGGGTCGAGCACCCCTGCTCGACCGCGGCCGACCAAGGATGGTTACCCCTACCAAGAGATATTTCCGGGTCCCGAGACCTGAAAAGTTTTCCTGCCCCAACCCCTGTCCCTACCCCTACCCCTTAAGAAACACCTTTGCACTTTTGCACAGGAGCACTGCTCCGATTTGCACCTTTGCACTGCCTCTAGTTCTTCCTCCCGCCCTCCCGCCCTCGAGCCCTCCATTCCTCGCATCCATTGGATTCCCTCTTCCCCTCCCTCCTCCTCGACGTCCTCGTCGTCATCACGGTCATCTTCCTGATGTTCCGGCGCATGGCGTTTTGGCATCCGCTGACGGGCTACCTGTTCTTCCACCTCTATAGCTTCACCTACCGCGCTTTTAAACTGACCACGGGTGACGCGTCGCCCTTGTACACGGGTGTCCCGAACACGGAGGTTATCACGGCTGCCGAGCTCAGCCGCGCGTTGCTCTG
>BGOI01000030.1 GCA_003569165.1 Opitutia bacterium | reverse complement strand
GCCGCGGCGTAGTCCTTGTCGAAGTAGTGCGCGATCAGCATGTATGAGCTGAAGCCCACGAGTTCCCAGTAGATGAACGTCATGAGCAGGTTGTCGGCGACGACGATGCCCAGGATGGAGAACATGAAGATCGAGAGACCGGCGAAGAAACGGCCACGGGCCAGGTCTTTCTTCATGTAAACCGACGGAGAAGAGGTGAATCCACGCGGCGACGAAGGACACCACGAAGAGCATCAGGCGCGCATTGGCGTCGATGAGGTAGCCGAAGCCGAGGCTGACGCCGCCGAACTTCGCGAGCTCGACGTGCCAGGTGACGTCGACGCCTTTGCCGAGCAGGATGAGCGACAGGCCGGCGATGACGAAGGCGGTGCCAGTGGAGAGCCAAGCGGCCAGGCCGCCAGCACGGCGCAGGAACAGTGCGGAGAGCGCGGCGGCTCCCAGCGGCAGGAATAGGATCCAGTGGACCAGAGACGAAAGGTCGGAAGGCAATCGGAAAGGCTTAGTCGCGGAGGGTGGTGAGCGCGTCGGACTGCACGGTGCCGCGCTTGCGGAACAGGGCCACGATCAGCGCGAGGCCGACGGCGACTTCAGCGGCCGCGACGGTGATGACGAAGAAGACGAGGACCGCGCCGTCCATGGTGCGGTTGAAGCGCGAGAAGGCGACGAGGGCGAGCGTGGCGGCGGCGAGCATGAGCTCGAGGCACATGTACACGACGAGCAGGTTACGGCGCACGAGCACGCCAGTCAGGCCTAGGACGAAAAGGAGGCCCGCCAGGATGAGGTGGTGAGCGAGGGAGGTGTTTTCCATGGCGGAAAGATTAGGCTTTGGTTTCGGGGTTGTCCTTGCTCAGCGACACGACGCCGACGAGGGCGACGAGGAGCAGGAAGCCCGCGATTTCCAAGGGCAGGAGATACTTCGTGTAGAGGAGTCGGCCAAACGCCTTGGCGGCGGTGACGAACTCGGCGGGGTTGGCGGAGAGCTCGGGCGGAGTGGCGCCGGCTTTGACGGCGGAGACGGCACCGGACCAGTGGAAGAGCCAGAGCACACCGGCCGCGAGGAGGAAGAAAGTCGCGAGACCGAGCGCGGCGGTCTTCCACGGATAGGCACCCTGCGCGTCCTCGGTATCGAGGAGCATGATGATGAAGAGGAAGAGCACCATCACGGCGCCGGCGTAGACGAGACCTGCAGCACGCCGAGGAAGTAGGCGTCCAGGAGGAAGAACTCGGCGGCCACCCCGACCAAGGCCAAGATCATCCCCATGGCGGAGGTCACCGCGTTGCGGCTTAGGACCAAGAGAAGGGCAGCCCGAGGGTCAGTGCTGCGAAGAAAATAAACAGGCCGTCCGGCATGGGTCGGACGGTAGGGCGGGGGGAGGTATTGGAAAGGAGAAAACGCCCCTAAAACGCCCTTTTTTTGCCACTTTATGGGGGTCATTAGCCCCCTGTCGCCCGTGAAACCTTAAATACGACCGAAAACGCTCAATACCTCAAAGCGGCCGATGTCGGCGCATCACACAGGTGGGGTGCTGGGCGATGACCTCCCCGGCGTCGAACCGTCCGGTCCAATCAGGGAAAAAGGCAATCCGCCTCGGGCTCCATGTCCACATGGGTGAGGATCAGCTCGGCGCACCAGGGCAGGGCTTCGGCATAGAGCGCGGCGCCGCCGGCGAGAAAAAGGGTCTTGGTCGGTTCGACGAGCGCGGCCTCTTGCCAATCCTTGGCGACAATCACGCCCGGCGGCGGTGAAGCCGGAGCGACTCAGCACGACGGTCGTGCGACCGGGAAGCGGACGGCCGATGGATTCATAGGTCTTACGACCCATGAGCAGCACTGACCCATGGTGGTCGCCTTGAAGAACGCGAAGTCCTCCGGGATGCGCCACGGGAGCTTATTGTTCAGGCCGATGCCGCGATTGCGTGCGACGGCCGCGATGGCGATGAGGGGTCGACCGAGGTCCACGACGTCAGATGGCGACGGGCGCCTTGATCGCCGGATGCGGGTCGTAGCCTTCGATCACGATGTCTTCGAACTTGAACGCGAAGAGATCCTTCACGTCGGGGTTCAGCACTAGGCGGGGCAGGGCGCGCGTTTCGCGGGAGAGTTGCAGTTCGACCTGCTCCACGTGATTGGAATAGATGTGTGCGTCGCCGAAGGTGTGCACGAAATGCCCCGGTTTCAGGCCTGTGACCTGCGCAATCATGTGCGTGAGCATGGCGTAGCTCGCGATGTTGAACGGCACGCCGAGGAAGAGGTCCGCGCTCCGCTGATACAGCTGGCAGCTGAGGCGACCATCGGTCGAGACGTAGAACTGGAAGAGCGTGTGGCAAGGGGGCAGGGCGACCTGGTCGGCTTCCTGCGGATTCCAACCGGTGACGATGAGGCGGCGGCTCGAGGGGTTGCGCTTGATCTCGTCGACGACGCGGCGGATCTGGTCGACGCCATCGTTCTCGTAAGTGCCATCAGGCTTTTTCGTCGCACCGAAGCGGCGCCACTGGTGGCCGTAGACGGGACCGAGGTCGCCTTCCGGGCGGCCGAACTTCGCGCACTGCTCAGCGCTGGCCCATTCATTCCAGATGCTGACGCCGCGCTCGGTGAGCCAGGCGTTCTGCGTGCTGCCAGAGAGGAACCAGAGCAGTTCGTGCGTGATCGACTTGAGGTGGACCTTCTTGGTCGTGAGCAGAGGGAAGCCTTCGGCGAGGTCGAAGCGCAGTTGCGCCCCGAAGATACCGATCGTGCCCGTGCCAGTACGGTCGCCCCGGATTTCTCCGTGCTGCCGGACGTGGCGAAGCAGGTCGAGATAGGCCTTCATGGGTCTCGGTTATTCTCCGGAAAGCCCCCGCCGCAACACGGAAAGCCGAACCTTTCGCCCTTGCCACCCCGCCTGCTCGGAGGCACCCCTTTGGGGTAGCCAACATGAGCGAAAAGCCCGACCTCAACGCCATCTCCCACGACCTGCATGCGGTCCGTAAGGAGAAGCTCGCCCTGCTTCGTGCCGCGGGCGAAGACCCCTTCCGTGCCGAGTGGAATCAGACCCATGTCTCGAACGAATGCCCGGCCCTCCTGCCTGAAGGCGTTGAAGAAGGTCCGGAGGTCTCTGTCGCCGGCCGCATCGTCGCCCTGCGCGTGATGGGTAAGGCCAGCTTCGTCAAGATTCTCGACCGTGGCGGCCTGATCCAGACCTACTTCACCCGCGACGCCTTGGGCGACGCTTACGATACGCATTTTAAGAAGATGGTCGACTCCGGCGACTTCGTGGGCGTCCGCGGTAAACTCTTCCGTACGAAGACCGGTGAGGTCACGGTGCGCGTGGCCGAATACAAGATGGTCGCGAAGTCCCTCCGCCCGCTGCCCGAAAAATGGGCCGGCCTGACCGACGCCGAGAAGATCTACCGCCAGCGTTACCTCGACCTGGTCGTCAACGAGGAGTCCCGTCGCCGTCTCTTCACTCGCAGTCGCGTCGTCGAATCGATCCGTCGTTTCCTCTGGAGCCGCCAGTTCACCGAAGTCGAGACCCCGGCCCTGCACGCCATCGCCGGTGGCGCCGCGGCCCGTCCGTTCGAGACGCACTCCAACGCGCTCGATTGCGATTTCTACCTCCGCATCGCCCTTGAACTCCACCTGAAGCGCTGCCTCGTCGGCGGCATGGACCGCGTCTTCGAAATCGGCCGCGTCTTCCGCAATGAAGGCGTCTCGGTGAAGCACAGCCCTGAATTCACGATGCTCGAGGCCTATCAGGCCTATACGGATTACCGCGGCATGATGGAGCTCGTCCGCTCGATGATTCAAAAAGTCTGCGCCGATGTCCTCGGCACGACCAGCGTCGTCCGTCCGGACGGCGTGGCGATCGAGCTTGGTGGCGAATGGCGCGAAGCGAAGTACAAGGACCTCATCGTCGAGCGCACGGGCGACCCGCAGTGGTTCTCGCGCTCGAAGGAAGAGAAGATCGCTGCGTGCAAGGCCCTGGGCCTGCACGAGCCGCGCACCGACTGGGAAGATTTCGAGGTCACCAACGAAGTGTTCGGCAAACTCATCGAGCCCGGCCTCATCCAGCCGACCTTCGTCACGCACATCCCGAAGGAACTCTGCCCGCTCGCTAAGGTTACCCTCAGCGACGATTCGACCATCGACGTCTTCGAACTCTGCATCAACGGCCAGGAGATCGCTCCGGCCTACTCCGAGCAGAACGACCCCGGCGTGCAGCGTCAGATGCTGCAGCTCCAGGCCGGCGCTGAGACGCAGAAAATCGACGAAGACTTCCTCCTCGCGCTCGAGCACGGCATGCCCCCCGCGGGCGGCCTCGGTATCGGCATCGATCGCCTGGTGATCCTGCTGACCGGCGCGGCTAACATCCGCGACGTCATCTTGTTCCCGACGCTCGCGCCCGAAGCACAGGCCTGAGTCCTTTCCCTTGCCCTGGTTCCTCCATCTCGCCCTCCGTCAGCTCTTCCCTCCCGGTAAGCGCTTCCCGGCGTTCGCGACGGTGTCGATCCTCGGCGTCGGCCTCGGCGTGGCTTCGTTGCTCATCGTGCAGACGGTGATGAACGGCTTCGGCGAAGAGCATCGCCTGCGCATCCGCGAATCCTTCGGCGACTGCCAGGTCACGGGTCCTGCACCGATTGAGCGCCCTGAGGCCTTGGCAAAGCAGCTCGCCGCCAGCCCAGAGGTTTCCTCCGCCTCCCCCTATGCCGAAGGCCCAGCCCTCGCGCGCAATGGCGACTTCTCCGGTATCGCGCAGGTACGTGGTATCGATCCGTCGGATCCCGCGCAGCCGGCCCGCAAGTATGTCTATGGCGGCAGCTTCGATGAGCTCGACGACGGACGCATCATCCTCGGCGTCGGTCTCGCCCGCGCGCTGCGCGTGCGCATCGGCGACCGGATTGAAATATGGTCGCCTGCGATGGCGGAGCGCGCCGAGAAGGGCAAGGCCCCGCTGCCCGCCGAGTTCGAAGTCTGCGCGGTGATCCAGACCGGTTTCACCGAAGTCGATAACGCCGCCGCGCTCATTCCTCTGCGCCGCTTCCGCGAAATCTGGAATCTCGGTCCGCGCGCCCACGGCCTCACGCTCCGCCTGAAACAGCCGGCCCTCGCCGAGGCGACCGCCGGCCGCCTCGCGGTCGGCCACCCCGAACTCCGTTTCCGCCCTTGGCAGGACATCAAGAAGGACTTCCTCGCGGCCATCCGCTTCGAGAAGACGATGCTCTTCTTCCTGATGTTCATCATCACGCTCGTCGCGTCGTTTTCGATCGGCAGCACGCTCTTCTCGGCCGTCATCCGCCGCTCGCGCGAAGTGGGCGTACTCGCCTCGCTCGGCGCCGCGCGCTGGCAGGTCGTCGCGCTCTTCGGCCTGCAGGGCCTGCTGATCGGCGCCCTCGGCACGCTCCTCGGCTTCGTGCTCACTTGGACGATTCTCGCCTTCCGCGATGGTATCCTGGGTACCATCAATCGCCTCTTTGGTGGCGGCGACATGGTGGCTAATATTTATCAGTTCTCAAAGGTGCCGCTGCATTACGATGCCACGGATTTTGTCATCGCGGCAGCGTTTACCTTACTGACTACGGCGATCGCCGGCCTGGTGCCCGCGCTCTGGGCCGCCGGTCGCAAACCCTCGGAGGCCATGCGCGATGCCTGACGTCGTCCTCCAAGCCCGCGGCCTCGCCAAGGCCTTCGCCTCGCCCGCTGGTCCTTTGCCGGTGTTGACGGATGTCTCGCTCGAGATTTTCGCAGGTGAATCCGTCTCGATCCGCGGTTCCTCTGGTTCAGGTAAGACCACGTTGCTCCAGCAGCTCGGCGGTCTCGACCAGCCGGACTCCGGAGAGGTCCGCATCCTCGCGCCCGGTGCTGGTCTCGTCGCCCCGCGCTCATCTCTCGGCCGTGGCGTGGGCTTCGTCTTCCAAAACTACCAATTGATGCCCGAGCTCACCGCGCTTGAGAACGTCGCGCTCGCCGCGCGCATCGCCGGTGCTCCTTCAGAGTCCGCGACTGCGGACGCCCGCTCTTTACTGACGCAGGTTGGCCTGGGCGCGCGTCTGGAGCATCTCCCTACGAAGCTTTCTGGCGGCGAATGTCAGCGTGTCGCCATCGCCCGCGCCTTGGTCAATCGTCCCTCGGTTATCCTGGCCGACGAACCGACCGGCAATCTCGACGAGCGTACGGGTGCCGAGATCATGGACCTCCTGTTGGGCGTTGTCGCCGAGCGTGGTGCGGCCCTGATCCTCGTCACGCACAGCCGTGAGTTCGCCGAGCGGGCCCATCGCCGCTTCGTGCTCTCCGGCGGCGTGCTTACTCCTGCCTGATTTGACAAAAGGGCGGGGCAGTGTTGTCTGAGCGGGACATGAACGCCGCTCTGACGCCTGCCCAACTTCTCGCTTCCCTTGAATGGCGCTACGCCACCAAGGCTTTCGATACCCGCAAACTTCCGGACGCCACCTGGGCCGCGCTCGAAGAGTCCCTCCGCCTGACACCTTCGTCCTACGGCCTTCAGCCCTGGAAGTTCTTCATCATCTCGGATCCGGCCGTCCGCGCCCAGCTGCGACCGGTTTCCTGGAATCAGACGCAGGTCACCGACGCCTCGCATCTCATCGTCTTCGCCCGTCGCACCGAAATCACGGAGAAGGACGTGAACGATTTCTTCCACCAGATGGTCAGTGAGCGCGGCGCGGATGCTTCGAAGCTCGAGCCGTATCGCCAGATGATGCTCGGTGGCGTGGTCAACGGTAAGGACGCCGCCGGCCAGAAGGAATGGGCGGCTCGCCAGCTCTACATCGCCCTCGGTCAGCTCATGGGTGCCGCCGCGGCCCTTGCGATCGACACGTGCGCTTTGGAAGGCATCGACCCCGCCGCCTACACCGAGATTCTCGGCCTGAAGGGCAGCGGCTACGAAGTCATCGTCGCCTGCGCTGTCGGCTACCGCTCTCCGGAAGACAAGTATGCCGGGATGAAGAAGATCCGTTATCCGGCCAGCCGCGTCATCGGCCGCGTCTGATCAACTGCGGGCGGACCAGCGCACGAATTCCTCGTCGTCGGTCAGCACCTGCGGGTCGCCGTATTCCGTCGAAAGCAGGCTGCGATAGGCCTCGTCGGCGAAGCGGCGGCAGTGCAGGAGTACGCGCGCCGAGTGGCCGGGTGCACGGACGAGTCGTCCGAGTGCCTGGTTGACCTTGCGCATACCGGGGCGGACGTATGCCAACGAGAATGCGTCTTCAGCGCCCGCTTCGACGAACATCTTGCGGCGGGCTTCCTGGAGGGCGTTGACCTCCGGGAGCGCCGGACCGATCACCACTGCCGAACGGATACGACCGCCCAGCATGTCGACGCCTTCGCCGAGCGAGCCGCCGAGAATCAGGCAGAGGATGGTGTAGCGGTTGAGCGAATCCTCGACGAAGCGAGCGGTGCCATCAGGGCCCAGTCCGCGGGGTTGCACGGCGACATCGGCTTTCGGATCGAGGTCGCGCACTTCCTTCACCACGGCTTCGGCATATTTATACGAAGGAAAGAACGCCGCGACCGCGCCTTCTTGCGAGAGGCGGAGCAGGGCAGCGCCGGTGCGAGCCATATGGCCTTCACGGGTCTTGAGGCGCGTGTCCACGCGTCCGTCGATCGCGACGGTGTAAGCGCCTTGGCGCCACGGCGCGAGGGCGTTGACCATCACGAGATTATCCGGGTCGAGCCCGCAGTCGGCCGCGAGCGAGCCGCGCGGGCCCGGCGTGGCGGTCATCAGCAAGGTGTGGCCGAAGGTGCGCAGGCGTTCGCCGGTGGCCTTGGCGGCGGAAAGGCAATCGAGGCTGAGCAGGCCGGGCTTCGGCGACCAGAGCAGCCAACCGAGGTCAGCGGCTTCGAGGCGTTCGGACCATGTTGCGGCGTTCCAGACGGCCTGTTTCGCGGCGTCCGGAAGGTCATCGGTATTGAACGGGTGTTCCGCGGCGAGGACCGACATGCGTTCCGCGATAGCCATCGCTTCGATACGGTCGTCTGGCGAGATCGCGTCGGCCTTCGGGAGGCGATGAAGGAAGTCGGCCCACATCTGGGCGGTCTGACACCAGGCTTCGGGAGCGCGGAAACGCGTGAGCGTGAAGGCAAAGTCGGCCGCTGCCTGTTCGTCATCACGGAGCGAGAGGCATTCCGCGGCACGGTCAGGCAGGTTGTGGGCTTCGTCTACGATGAGCACCGTATCATGGATATCCCATCCCGGCACGGTCTCGAGGGCGGCCCGGTTACGAGGGGAGAAGACGTAGTTGTAGTCGCAGATGACGACGTCGGCGTGTGCGAGCATCGCTTTGGTGATATCCCACGGTGGCACGCCGGCGATGCGGCCGATCTCGCGGACACGACGAAGGTCGGCGGCTTCCTCAAGGAGATGTTGCGGGTCGATCTTCGCGTTGGCCCAGTTACGCCGGATTTGCTCAGGGTCGTCGGTGATGCCATCGATCTCGTGTTCAGAGCGCGGGCGGAGGAGCACGGCGCGGAGTTCGTTGCTGCGGGCGAGGCGGCGGAGTTCGGTGAGCACCTGCGTCTGGCCGGTGCCCTTGCCGGTGAGGTAGAGGAGGCGACCGGCGCGACCGCCGCGGAGGAGGCCGAGTCCGTGGCGCAAGGCCGCGGAGGTTTTGCCGAAGCCGGTCGGGGCGACGAGGAGGCGCGTGGGCGAATCGAGACCGGCTTGGTCGAGGTCGGCGCAGCATTGGAGCCACTCTGGACGTGGTTCCTTGAAGGGCAGCCGGTCGGGCAGGTTGAGCAGGCGCGCGTGACTGGCCCGACGATTCTCGGCGTGCGCGGCGAGCGTCTCTGCCTGCGTGAGCAGGTCGGCCTCGGCGGAGCGGGGCAGGGCGACGGGTTGGCGGGTGCCGTCAGCGGGGTCGATGAAGATGAGTTCGCCTTTCACCTCGCGGGCGCCGGAGGCTAGACGGGCGGCGTGACAGTAGGCCGCAAGCTGGAGGAAGTGGTGGGCGAAGCGGCCGATGAGGAACTCGGGTTTACGCGGCAGCTTCAGGCTGATGGTTTTGATTTCACGGATGCGGACCTCATTGGCCGTCTCGAGCCATTGGTCGGCGCGGCCGGTGATAGCGATGGTCCAACCGAGGGCGCCGACTTCGCAGGCGATCGTGCGTTCGAACTGCCAGCCCTGACCTTCGGCTTCGGCGACCTTGCGCATGGTCTCGTGCCATTGGCGGCCCGCTTCGGCGCGCCAAGGGGCGCCGCCGGCACCCGCGCCCGGCCCGGGTCGGAACGTCGCGAACTCCTGCGCGCTTAGCTCGACGCGCTTCGCCTTGATATCGATGCGCATCAGGGCAGGACGTAGTGAGCCTCGCCGGCGGCCCAGCGTTCGAGGTCCGTGGCGAGCTTCGCGACGGTCTCTTCGTCCGTCGTCTGCGCGTCCAGCGGTTGCCCGAGGATTGCGGACGCGTGCTCCTGGCGGGCGCCGAGTCGCGTGAACCACTGTTCATGCACGCCCCATCCGCCGTCCTTCAGGATGAGCCAGAGGCTCTTGAAATAGGCACAATCGGCGCGCGGGCGCGCGGCCATCGCGTCGAAGGTTTCGAGCGCGATACGGTAGCAGACCTCGGCGGATTCGGGCGGTGGGGGGTTCTTGCGCAGCATCGACGCGAGGCGACAGGCGCGCTCGAGCGTGCGGTGGTCGCGGGCGAGGCCGGCGCGGCGCGTGAGGAGGCGATAATCCCGGGCGAAGCGGATGCCGCCGTCTTTCGCGCGTTCAAGGCTCACTTCGCCTTCATCGAAGAGGTCGGGCAGCGTCGTGCCGTTGCCACGTTGGGTGCGGATGAGGCAGCGGACGATGCCTTCGGCGGGCTCAAGCAGCGTGAGCAGGGAATGCGATTCCCCGGAGGGATCGCGACCCAGCACCAGGCAGCGGAGGCTCGACGCGGACATCCGGCCTACTCCTTGCTTTCCGGCTTGGGGACGACGGAGCCGAAGCTCATCAGCAGACCGAGGGCTTCCCCGACCGTCAGCTTCGTTTCGCGGACTTCTTCGGGAGAGAGGTGCAGGATGACGCCGGTGGTCGGTGCGGGTGCGGCTGGAATGAAGACGTTCACGACCTGTTTACCGATGGCCTCGCTGAAGACCGTCGGTTGCTCGTGGGTCACGAAAGCGATGGTCCACATGCCTGGGCGGGGGAACTCGACCATCACCACGCGGCGGAAAGTGTCCTTGTTGCGGCCGCTGAGGGCGTCGACCATCTGGCGGATCGTGCCGTAGAGGGAGCCGAGGCCGGGGATGCGCTCGAGCACTGCGCCGAACCAGCGGTGGAGTAGCTTTCCGAACAGACGCTTGGAGAGATAGCCGACAAAGATCAGGATGAAAATCATCACCACGGCGGACGATATCACCACGAGCTGGCGGTAGAGGCCGACCGTGAAGTCGGGCACGGGGATCTTCGCGTTAAGCCAGAGCCAGGCGAAGCCGAACTCGATCGCCGGTTGGATGAACTTGCCCATCAGGTCGAGCAACACCGAGACCACGTAGAGCGTCAGGCCAATCGGCATGAGCAGGAAGAGGCCCGTCAGGAAATTGTGACCTAGGCGGGAGGCTAAGGTGGTCTTTTCGTTCGTTTCGCCCATGTCATGACAAAAGGAAGTCCCGTGGCCGTGGCAAGGTTGGTCACAGGATTCGGGGATTGGAAACGTGCCGGCAGGCCTTTTAATGACCTTATGAAGATGTTCCTCTGGGTTGCCCTCGCCATCGTCGCATCCGCCTCCAGCCTATCCGCCGTGTCCGAAGCCTATCCTCGCACTGCACCGGGCGACCTCGAGCTCAAGACCTTGCCGGCGGCTCGCTGGATGCGCACGGAGTCGTCGACGGATTATTTCGCGGCTGACAATGGGCTATTCATGAAGCTCTTCCGCTACATCGACTCGAACAAGATCCCGATGACCGCGCCGGTCGAAGCGGGCATCAAGCCAGGCACGATGGTCTTCTACATGGACGACGCCTCGGCCAAGCGCGCCGACCTCGCGGAGACGCCGCAGGTAAAACTGTCGTCGGT
>BGOI01000029.1 GCA_003569165.1 Opitutia bacterium | reverse complement strand
CAGCAGCTCGATCTCCTGGCCAAGCTCAACGCCGCCCACCAGTCCGTCCGTCCGCAGGACGCCGCCCTCGAGGCCCGCGCGCAGTCCTTCGAGATGGCCTACCGCATGCAGCTCGAAGCGACCGACGCTTTCGACATCGGCCGCGAATCCGAAAAGACCCGCGAAATGTATGGCGACACGACCCTCGGACGCCAGTTCCTCATCGCCCGTCGCCTCGCCGAACGTGGCGTGCGCTTCATCCAGCTCTGGCATGGTGCCGGTCAGCCCTGGGACAGCCACGACGACATTGAAAAGAATCACAAACGCCTAGCCCAGGAAGCCGACCAGCCGATTGCGGCGCTACTCACCGACCTTAAGCGCCTCGGCATGCTCGACGAGACCCTCGTCATTTGGGGCGGCGAATTCGGCCGCACCCCGACCGTCGAACTCCCGACCCCTGGCTCCAACGCCGGCAAGATCAACGGCCGCGACCACAACAGCCACGGCTTCACGATGTGGATGGCTGGTGGCGGCGTGAAGGCCGGCACGGTCTACGGCGAGACCGACGAATTCGGCTACAAGTCCGTGAAGGATGTCGTCCACGTGCATGACCTGCATGCAACCATCATGCGACTGCTCGGCTTCAACCACGAAGAGTTTACCTTCCGTAGTTCCGGTCGCGACTTCCGTCTCACCGACGTCCACGGCAAAATCGTCCAGTCGATCATCGCCTAATGCGCCTGCTCGCCCTGCTGCTCGCCTTCGCCGTTTCGTCGGCCGCGGCGATCGAGACCAAGGTCATCAAGGACGTCCCATACAAGGACGACGTAATCTCGCAGTCGCCGTATGAGCAGGAACGCTGCAAGCTCGACCTGACTATCCCGGTCGGCGCCAAGGGCTTCGCTACCTACGTTTACTTCTATGGCGGCGGACTGAAGAAAGGCTCGAAAGACCTAGCTTCGGAATACTGCACCGAAATCCGCGAAAGCCTCGCCCAAGCCGGCATCGCAGTGGTCACGCCGGACTACCGCCTGAGCCCGAAGGTCAAGTACCCCGCTTACGTCGACGATGCCGCGGCGGCCTTCGCTTGGACGGTGAAGCATATCGCCGAACATGGTGGCGACCCACGCAAGGTCTTCATCGGCGGCCACTCCGCTGGCGCCACGCTCGCCTTGCTCGTCGGCATGGACCCGAACCGCCTTAAGCCCCACGGCCTTACCCTTGGCTCCGTTGCCGGCATCGCCCAGGTGAGCGCGCAGGTACTGACCCACTACACGATCCGTGAAGAACGTGGCCAACCACGCTACGCCATCACGAGCGACGAATCCGCGCCCGCCTTCTATATCCGGAAGACCCTGCCCCCGATCCTCACGATCTACGCGCAGAACGACATGCTCAGCCGCGCGGAAGAGAACCAGTTCTTCGTGACCACCCTCAAGGCCGCCGGTCACGCCGAGAACTATTCGCTCCGTGTCGACGACCGCGATCACGGCACGGTCGGTCATAATATCCGCAACCTCGACGACCCGGCCCGCCTCGCGATCCTCAACTTCATCGCGAAGCAATCCGCCAACCGCTGACGCCAACCTCCTCCTATCCTTGGGCCCTCCGGCCCTCGAGAGCCATTGGCCCATGTTATCGCCCAACCGCTAACCGCCTGCCGCAAACCGCTAACACCTCCTTCAATTCCCCATGCTCCTCCGCCTTTCCCTCTTCTGCCTCCTCTCCCTGCGCCTCGCCGCCGCGGAGACCTATGACGTCGTCATCTATGGCGGCACCTCCGCCGGCGTGATCGCCGCGGTCCAGGCTAAGAAGTTGGGTAAGTCCGTGGTGATCGTCGGACCCGATGTCCACCTCGGCGGCCTCAGCAGCGGCGGCCTGGGCTACACGGACACGGGCAATAAAGCCGTCATCGGCGGCTTGGCCCGCAACTTCTACCACCGTGTCTGGGTGGAATACCAGAAGCCGGAGACGTGGAAGTGGCAGAAGACCGAGGCGTTCGGCAACAAGGGCCAAGGCACGGTGGCCATGGACAAGGACGAGCGGACGATGTGGATCTTCGAACCGAGCGTGGCCGAGAAGGTCTTCGAGGACTATGTGAAGGAATTCGATCTGCGCGTCCTGCGCGACGAATGGCTCGATCGCGCCAAGGGCGTACGCGTCGTCGAGGGACGTATCGCCGAGATCACCATGCTGTCCGGAAAATCCTTCAAGGGGAAGATGTTCATCGACGCTACTTATGAAGGCGACCTACTTGCCGCCGCGGGCGTAAGCTACCACGTCGGCCGCGAAGCCAATGCCACCTACGGCGAGGAATGGAACGGCAACCAGGTCGGCGTCCTCCACCACGGCCATCACTTTGGCGCAGTGAAGAAGCCGATCAGCGCCTACAAGACCCCCGGCGACCCTTCCTCCGGCCTCCTGCCCCGGATCTCCACCGACGCCCCCGGCGTGCGCGGCGAAGGCGATAAGCGCGTCCAGGCCTACTGCTACCGCTGGTGCGCGACCGACCATCCGGACAACCGCATCCCCTTCCCGAAGCCGCCTGGCTACGACGCTTCCCAGTATGAGCTCCTCGTCCGCGTCCTCGACGCCGGCTGGCGCCAGACCTTCCACAAGTTCGACCTACTGCCCAACCGCAAGACGGACACCAACAACCACGGCCCGTTCAGCTTCGACAATATTGGGATGAACTACGACTACCCCGAGGCCTCGTACGAACGCCGGAAGGAAATCCTCGCTGAACATCGCACCTACCAGCAAGGGCTGCTCTGGTTCCTTGCCAACGACCCGCGCGTGCCGGCCGACGTCCGTGAAGAAGCCAACCGCTGGGGCCTGCCGAAGGACGAATTTAAGGACAACGGCCACTGGCCCCACCAGATCTACGTCCGCGAAGCCCGGCGCATGGTCGGGGCGTTCGTGATGACCGAGAACGAACTGACGAAGAAGCAGCCGACGCCGGACTCGGTCGGCATGGGTTCGTACACGATCGACTCCCACAACGTCCGCCGCTACGTCACGCCGGAAGGTCACGTGCAGAACGAAGGCGACATCGGCGTACCGATCTCCCCTTACTCCATCGCCTACGGTTCGCTGGTGCCGAAGCGCGGCGAGATCGCCAACCTCTTTGCGCCGGTCGCCTGCAGCGCCACGCACATCGCCTACGGCTCAATCCGCATGGAGCCGGTCTTCATGATCCTCGGCCAGTCAGCGGCCACCGCCGCCGCGATGGCGATCGAAGGTAATCTGGCCGTACAGGATGTCCCCTACGCGGCCTTGCGCGCCCGCCTGCTCGCCGACGGCCAGGTGCTCGAACACGAATCCTCCAAGCTCAAGCCGAAGGGCCATGGCTCGGCCAAGCCGGCCGCCGCACTCCCGGGCGTGACGGTCGACGACGACGAGGCCACGCTCTCCGGAGAATGGAAGCAGAGCTCCGCTAACGGCGGCTTCGTCGGCGCAGGCTATCGTCACGACGATAAGGGCGCCAAGGGTGCGATGTCCGCGACGTTCGCCACGAAACTCCCCAAGACCGGCAAGCACGAGGTCTTCCTCACGATTGTCCCGAACGTCAACCGCGCTACAAACGCCAAGGTGAGCGTCCTCCACGCGGGCGGCCAGACCGAGCGGGTGGTGAACCTCAGCAAGGGTCCAGAGAATCGACTAGTATCCCTGGGCATCTACGACTTCTCTGATAGCACGGACGCACGGGTCATCATCAGCAACGGGGGCGCCGACGGCTACGTGCTCATCGACGCGGTAAACTGGCAGGCCCGCTGAGGGACTTTCCCTAGAAATCCATTGAAACCCCGAGGGCTTAGGGTTGTCTAAAAGACATCCCCATGCGCGTCCTGCCTTTAGTCGCCCCCTTGCTTGTCGCCGGCCTCCTTGGAGCTGCCGATACCGCCGATACGGTCCGCTTCAACCGCGACATCCGTCCGATCATGTCGGACACCTGCTTCCACTGCCACGGCTTCGACCCGAAGTCGCGCAAGGGCGGCCTACGCCTGGACATCCGTGAAGATGCGCTGAAGGCCGGCAAGAGCGGAGAGATCGCCATCGTACCCGGCAAGCCAGAACAGAGCGAGATCATCAAACGCATCTTCTCGACCGACGCTGAAGACATCATGCCCGAAAAGGAGTCGCACAAGACCCTCACGGCCGCCCAGAAAGAACTCTTCCGCCGCTGGGTCGCCCAAGGCGCAGTGTACGAACCGCACTGGGCCTACAAGCCACTCGAAACTCCGGTCATCCCCGCCCTGCCCATCGGAGGCAAGAATCCGATCGACGCTTTCATCGGAGCCAAGCTCGCCGAGAAGAAGATCAACCCCTCTGCCGAAGCCACGAAGGAACGCCTGCTGCGTCGCGTCGCGCTCGACCTGACTGGCCTGCCGCCCACGCCCGCCGAGACCGCCGTCTTCCTGGCCGACAAATCTGCCGATTCCTATGAGAAACAGGTCGAACGCCTACTGGCGTCCCCTCGCTTCGGCGAACGCATGGCGGTCTGGTGGCTCGATGTCGCCCGCTTCGCCGACACAGTCGGCTACCACGGCGACCAGAATCAGCGCATCTTCCCTTACCGCGATTACGTCATCAATGCGTTCAATACGAACAAGCCGTTCGACGTCTTCACGCGCGAGCAACTCGCCGGGGATCTCCTCCCGAACCCGACCGAAGAACAGCTCGTCGCGAGCGGATATAACCGCCTGAACATGATGACCCGTGAGGGCGGTGCCCAGGTAAAGGAATACCTCGCGAAGTATGGCGCCGAACGCGTGCGCTCCGTCTCCAATGCCTGGCTAGGCAGCACCTTCGGTTGCGCCGAGTGCCATGACCATAAGTTCGACCCAATCAAGTCCGCCGACTTCTACACCCTGCAAGCGTTCTTCGCCGACGTGAAGCAGTGGGGCGTCTACGCCGACTATAACTACACACCGGAACCCGAACTCAAGGGCGTCGGCAACGACCATCCTTTCTACCCGGAAGCCCGCAGCAAGAATGCCTACCGCACCAAGAAGGACGCCGAGTTCCGCGCTGAACTGGCCGCACTGTATGCCAAGACGCTGACCGAACAGAAGAACCTGAACGACTTCACAGCTTGGCAGAAAGAGATCGCGGCCTTCCTGTCCGAACATCCGAACGGACTACTCTCCCCGGCTGGTACCTTATTCCACAAGGCTGCACCTCCCACCGCGCCTGCCAAAAAAGCGCCCGTGAACACCAATGCGGCCACGGCCGCCAAGAAGCCTGCTGTCAAGAATGCAGTCGTCGTTGTCCCCGCCCCCATCGCTTTCGCAGCCGGCGCCAACATCAAGATGCCCAAGGGCGTGGCTAAAGGCGAAGACTTCGCGATCACGCTCGACACCGGCGCCACACCAATCGCCTCTGTCCGAGTCGATATCCCCAAGGGCTCCCTGCCGGCCGGCTCCGCCGCGAACATCAATGCCCGCTTCGGCATCGTCGATGCCAAGGGCAAGGAACGTCCAGTCGCGTTCCATCTGGCCGATGCCACCCATCGCGAACCGCGCTACAATAGCAGCTTCGAGCTGACCGATATCAATGCGGGTTGGTCTTTGAAGATGCCGGACGCCGACGTCCACGCAGTCTGGCTGCTCGACACGCCCGTAACGACCAAGGCCGATGAGAAGTTCGTGATCCACTTCGAAAGCAACGCTGCCCTCACGCTCAAGGCCTCCGTCTCGCCTCTCTCTCATGATGACCCATTGAAGGTGACCACTCCGGAGACCCTTACGAGAACTGCCGCCGTCAAGGACCCCCGCCTGACTCCGGCCACCTTCGCCCTCTTTGTGACTTCGCGAGGCACCGACCGCGCGACGCTCGAGAAGAGTCGCACCCTGACCACCACGATTCGTCGCCAATACGATGGCCACGCTTGGTCGATGGTCACCCAAGCCACCAAGCCGCTCACGGTCCGCGTGCTGCCCCGCGGCAACTTCCTCGATGAGACTGGCCCAGTCGTACTCCCGACGACGCCTTCCTTCCTGCCCGGCCTGCGCACCAGCACCGAACAGAAACGCCTGACGCGCCTAGATCTGGCCGACTGGATCAATTCGAAAGATAATCCGATCACCGCCCGCACGGTGATGAACCGCCTCTGGCAGATCTTCCACGGCACCGGCCTCAGCGCCGGCCTCGACGACCTGGGTTCACAAGGCGAACTGCCTTCGCATCCTGAGCTGCTTGAATGGCTCTCCCTGGAGTTCCGCGACAAGGGGTGGGACGTGAAGAAGATGATCCGCCTGATGGTCACCAGCCGCACCTACCGCCAGAGCAGCAGCCTCCGCCCAGAACTCAAAGATCTGGACCCCAATAACCGCCTGCTCGCGTCGCAGAACCCGCGCCGTCTCGACGCCGAGTTCGTCCGCGACAACGCCCTCTTCGTTGCCGGACTGCTTAACATCGCGGATGTCGGCGGGCCCAGCGTGAAGCCTTACCAGCCCGAAGGCTATTATGAGCCGATGCAGTTCCCCAACCGCACCTACGTCGCGAGTAAGGACTCTGACCAGTGGCGCCGCGGACTCTACATGCATTGGCAACGAATGTACCTGCACCCGATGTTGATCAATTTCGACGCTCCTTCGCGCGATGAGTGCACCGCCCTCCGTAATTACAGCAACACCCCGCAGCAGGCCCTGACCCTCCTCAACGATCCAACCTTCGTGGAAGCCGCCCGCGCCATGGCCGCACGCCTGCTGGCGCAGCCTTCTAGTGACCGCCTAAGCCACGGCTTCCGCCTCGCGATGGGTCGCGACATGAAGCCCGCCGAGCGCCCGTCGCTGGAGAAGCTGATCGCCGAGCAGACGGCTTATTATAAAGCCAACCCCGCCGAAGCCGCCAAGCTGATCAAGGTCGGCTTTAGCCAGTCGATCGCCAGCGATCCGGCCGAACTCGCCGCCTGGACGCAGGCCTGCCGAGTCCTCCTCAATTCCCACGAAGCGATCACCCGCTACTAAGACCATGCGCCCTTACGACCCCGTCGCCCATGCCCTGTCGATCAACCGACGGAGCTTCCTTACTAAGAGCGCCTACGGCCTCGGCAGCGCGGCCTTCGCCATGCTCGCCGCGAAGTCCGGCTTCGGCGACCTGCACGCCGCCCCTTTCTCAAAGGGCGCGCTCAAGGTGGCGCACCTGCCTGTGAAGGCCAAGCGAGTCATCTTCCTCTGCATGGCCGGCGGTCCGCCCCATCTGGAGCTCTTCGACAACAAACCAGTCCTCAAGAAACTCCACGACCAGCCGTTCCCGGAATCGTTCACCAAGGGTAAGCAGATCGCCCAGCTCCAGAATGCGGTCCTCAAGGCCCGTGGTGGCTCCTTCGAATTCAAGAAGTGGGGCAAGTCGGGCATGGAACTCACCGACATCTTCCCGCACATCGGTGGGGTCGCCGACGACCTCTGCGTCGTCCGCTCGCTGAAGACCGAGCAGATCAACCACGACACCGCCCATGCCTTTTTCAACACGGGCTCGATCATCAAGGGCCGCCCGAGCATGGGCTCCTGGCTCCTCTACGGCCTCGGCTCCGAGACCGAGAACCTGCCGGGCTACATCGTCCTGACCTCCGCCGGCCGCACTGGCCAGCAGCCGATTTCCTCACGCCAGTGGTCCAGCGGCGTGCTGCCGAGCAAATACCAGGGCATCCAGTTCCAATCCAAGGGCGAAGCGGTCCATTACATCGGCAACCCCGAAGGCGTCTGCCAAAGCACCCAGCGCCAGGTCATCGATGAGATCCGCCGCCTTAACGGCCAGCTGGCCGATGAGACCGTCGACCCGGAGATTGCCACGCGCGTCGCCCAGTACGAGATGGCCTTCAAGATGCAGTCGAGCGTGCCCGAGCTGCTCGACTTCAAGAGCGAGTCCGCGAAGACGCTCGAAAACTACGGCATCAAGGAAGTCGGCGACGGCTCCTTCGCCTCGAATTGCCTCATGGCCCGACGCCTCGCCGAACGCGGGGTGCGCATGATCCAGCTTTACCACCGCGCCTGGGATCTTCACGGCAACCTCGAGAATGGAATGAAGATGGGCGCGGAAGACGTCGACAAGGCCACGGGCGCCCTCATCCGCGACCTCAAAGAACGCGGCATGCTCGACGACACGCTCATCCTCTGGGGCGGCGAATTCGGCCGCACGCCGATGGGCCAAGGCACGGGTCGCGATCACCACATCGCAGGCTACTCGGTCTTCCTCGCCGGCGGCGGCATCAAAGCCGGCACGACCTACGGCGCCACGGATGAGCTCGGTTACAACGCCGTCGAGAACGTCGTCGATGTCCATGACCTGCACGCCACGATGCTCGCCCTGATGGGCATCGATCACCATCGCCTGAACGTGAAATACCAAGGCCTGGATGTCCGCCTCACGGGCATCGCGGGCAAGGTGGTCAAGGGCATCATGGCCTAGGCGGTAAACGACACTTATACGCCGTTTAAATACGGCGTTTAGACTTCAATGAGCGGGGCGAAATCATAAGGTCAGGACATGCCCCTCCACCGCCTCACCCTGACGGCCGCCCTGCTGGCGTCTGCCTTCGTCAACGCCTTCGCCGCCGACGCCATCACGCCGACCGCGAAGACCGAACTCTTCAACGGCAAGGACACCGTCGGCTGGGCCGTCTTCCCGGAGGCCGGGAAAGATTCCTGGTCGATCAAGGATGGCATTCTTGCCTGTACGGGCAAGCCGAGCGGCTTCCTCCGCACGGAGAAGAGCTACAAGCAGTATCGCTTCACGGTCGAGTGGCGCTTCACGAAGCCAGGCAACACCGGCGTGGTCGTCCACATGACGCCCCCCGACGCCGTCTGGCCGAAGAGCATCGAATGCCAGGGCATGCATAAGAACCAGGGCGACTTCTATTTCTGGAACGGCGCCACGCTCTCGGGCGGCACCGAGCTCAAGGACAAGAAGACCGGCAAGATCCGCGGCTATCGTCTCGGCAAGCAGGCCGACGCGGAAAAGCCGGCTGGCGAATGGAATACCTTCACCACCGTCTGCGATGGCAACACCGTCACGATCCTCGTCAACGGTAAGGAAGTGAACAAGGCCACCGGTGCGAATCTCTCCGAAGGCTTCATTGGTCTCCAAGTCGAAGGCGGCGCCTTCGAAGTCAAGCGCTGCACGCTCGAGCCCCTGTAATTCGACCACCCCTACCTCTACCCCTATCCCTCTTTAGTCATGCGTTTCCTCACCCCCCTCCTCGCCCTCGCGGCTTCCGCCCTGTTCGCGGAATCTCCGCCCGCGGGCTTCACCTCCTTGTTCAACGGCAAGGACCTGGCCGGTTGGCATGGCTACAACCCCCACTCCGTCGCCAAGCTGACGGGCGAAAAGAAGGACGCGATGCTGGCCAAGATGCGCGAGGAATTCCCGCAGCACTGGTCCGTGAAGGATGGCGAAATCCTCAACCCCGGCACCGGCGCCTACGCGACGACCGACAAGGACTACGGCGACTTCGAACTGGTGCTCGAATACAACATGGCCCCGAAAGGCGACTCCGGCGTCTACCTCCGCGGCGTACCGCAGGTCCAGATCTGGGACCCGACCGACGAGAAGGCCTTCAAGCATAACGCCCAGCTCGGCTCGGGCGCCCTTTGGAACAACTCCCCGGGCAAGCCTGGCAAAGACCCACTCGTGCTGGCCGACAAGCCAGCCGGCGAATGGAACAGCCTCCGCATCGTCATGACCGGTGCCCGCGTCAGCATCTGGCTCAACGACAAGCAGACCGTCGACCACGCCACCCTCGAGAACTACTACGACCGTAAGGCCGCCATCCCCGCCAAGGGACCAATCTCCCTCCAGACGCACGGCGCACCGATCCGCTGGCGCAATCTCGCCATCCGCGAAATCTCCGGCGCCGAAGCGAACCAGATCCTGGCTTCGCACGGCAAGGCCGGCTTTAAATCGATCTTCAACGGTAAGGACTTCACCGGCTGGGCTGGTCCGGTCGAAAACTATGAAATCGTCGACGGCTCCATCCGCTGCAAGACAGGTAAAGGCGGCACGCCCTACTACAATCAAGACCTGACTGACTTCGCCAACCGCCTTGAGTTTAAACTCCCGGTCGGCGGCAACAACGGCCTCGCCCTTCGCTACCCAGGCACGGGCAACACGGCCTATGTTGGGATGTGCGAACTCCAGGTGCTGGATGACAACTACGACAAGGTGAAGGGCAAGATCGACCCCCGCCAGGTCCATGGTTCCGCCTATGGCATGGTCGCCGCCCAGCGCGGCTACCAGCGCCCGATCGGCGAATGGAACTTCCAGGAAACCACCGTCGTCGGCTCGACGATTAAGGTCGAACTCAACGGCTTCATCATCCTCGACGCCGACCTCTCGAAGGTCGATATGGCCACAGTGATGGGCAAGAGCCCGCACCCAGGTAAAGACCTTAAGAACGGCTTCTTCGGTTTCGCCGGACACAACGACGCCGCCGCCTTCCGGAACATCGAAATCAAGGAACTGGCCGCCAAGTAAGCGTCCCTTCAGGCCTCCATCAAAACCCCTTGAAAGAGGGGTTTTTTATTAACTGCTAATTGCTATGCCCCAGCGAGGGTCTTAATTATCTCCCATCGCAAGCCCCATGCGCCCTTACCACCCCCTTCTCGCCGTCGCCGGCGCCCTGCTCTTTGCTTCATCGGCCTCAGCCGAGCGCATCCAGTTCAACCGCGACATCCGTCCGATCTTCTCCGACACCTGTTACGCCTGCCACGGTCCGGATGAAAATAAAGTGAAGGGCAAGCTGCGCCTCGATTCCCTCGACGCTGCGCGCAAGGGCGGTAAGTCCGGTGATCCGGCCATCACGCCAGGTCATCCGGAGAAAAGCGAAGTGATGAAGCGCCTGCTGACAACCGACGCCGACGACCACATGCCTCCGGCGGAGTTCCACAAGGTGCTCAGCAAGGCGCAGATCGCCCTCGTCGAACAGTGGATCAAAGAAGGCGCCGAGTACCAAGGTCACTGGGCTTTCCAGATTCCGGTCAAACCCGCCGTCCCGAAGATCCCGGCCGGCGGTAACGCGATTGATGCGTTCCTCGCCCAAGGCTTCGCCGCCAAAGGACTCAAGCCTAACGGCGAAGCCCCCAAGGCCACCTTGCTCCGCCGCGCCGCGCTCGACTTGACCGGCCTGCCTCCTTCCGACGCCGACCTGCAGGCTTACCTAGCCGATTCTTCACCCGAGGCCTGGCCCAAGGCCCTCGACCGCCTCATGGCCTCGCCCCATTACGGCGAACACATGGCCGCCCAGTGGCTGGACTTCGCCCGCTACGCCGACTCCAACGGCTTCCAGAGCGACACGCAGCGCACGATGTGGCCCTACCGCGACTGGGTGATCAAGGCCTTCAACACGAACCAGCCCTTTGACGCTTTCACGGTCGAGCAGCTCGCCGGCGACCTGCTTCCGAACGCCACCCGCGACCAGGTCGTGGCCACGGCCTTCCATCGCAACCACCGCATCAACGGCGAGGGAGGTCGCATCGTCGAAGAATGGTTCGCCGAAAACGTCATCGATCGTATCGAGACCACGGGTTCGACGTGGATGGGCCTGACGATGAACTGCTGCCGCTGTCACGACCACAAATACGACCCGATCTCGCAGAAGGAGTTCTACCAGTTCTTCGCTTACTTCAACTCGATCGAGGAGTCGGGCGTGCTCGGCGACTTCGGCGGAGCCGGCGGCACGAAGCGAGGAGGCAATACACCTCCGGTGCTATCCCTGCCGACCAAAGAACAACAGCAGAAGATCGACGAAGCCTCCTCCTCCTTGGCGTCCTCCGAACAAGCGTTGAAAAGCCATCCCGACCGACCAGCCGGAAGCCTACGCTGCTTGGCTAGCCAAACAGCGCGTCGCGCTTTCCAAGGTTGGCGTGGCATGGACGCCTTTGGCCGACGAAAAGGTCTCGGCCAAGGAAAACGCCGAATTCAAACGCCTCGACGACGGTTCCTGGCTGGTTTCCGGCGGGACGGCCGCCAAGGAGACCTACGTGATCGAAGCGGTTCCGACGGGTTCCATGCTGACCGCGGTACGCCTCGAGGCCCTGCCCGACGACTCCCTGCCGAACAAGAGCCTCGGCCGCGCCTTCAATGGCAATTTCGTGCTCAGCGCTTTCGAGGTCCGCCTCAAGACGGCCGATGGCAAGACGACCAATATCCCGCTGGTCAAAGCGGAAACAGACTACGATCAAGCTGGCTGGACGATCGCCAAACTCGCCCCTGCCCGATGACCAAGGGCAAGGCGAAGAAAACCTCCAGCGACAAGGCGGGCTGGGCCATCGCCGGCAACGAGGCCAAGAATCGCGTCCCCCGTAAGGCGATCTTCACGGTCTCGCCGACGCCCATCCCCGCCGGCGCCAAGCTCATCGTAGTCATGCGCCATGAGGCGGTCGCCGACCATAGCATCGGGCGCTTCCGCCTCAACACGTCTTCCGTCGACGCCAAGCTACTCTCGATCAAGACCGACCCGGCGGCCGAAACCGCCCGACGTCTTCTCGCCAAGCCGGCCGACCAGCTGACCCCAGTCGATCGCAAAGCCCTTGCGAAACTCTTCGCCGACAGCCCTGAACACCGCGCGCCCAAGCCGTCGCCAAGCTCGCCGCGGCCAAGCTGGCTCATGAAGCCGCCCTCGCCGAGCCGGTCTCGGTGATGGTAATGAAGGAACTGCCGCAACCCCGTGATGCCTTCGTGCTCCTTCGCGGCGAGTACGACAAGATCGGCCCGAAAGTCGAACGTGCCCTCTTCCGCGCCCTGCCGCCGATGCCCGCCGGCGAACCGAATAACCGTCTGGGCTTCGCTCGCTGGCTCGTCGACGGCAAGCACCCGCTGACCGGCCGCATCTGGGTCAACCGCGCCTGGGAACGCTTCTTCGGCATCGGCATCGTGAAGACCTCCGAGAACTTCGGTTCGCAGGCCGAATGGCCCAGCAACCCCGCGCTGCTCGACTGGCTCGCCGTCGAATTCGTCGACCGTAAGTGGGACATGAAGGCGATGCAGAAGCTGATCATGACGAGCTCGGCCTATCGCCGCAGCGCCGCGGTCACCCCGGAGATGCTCGAGAAGGACCCTGACAACCGTCTGGTCGCCCGCGGCCCGCGCTTCCGCCTCCCGGCCGAAGTCATCCGTGACCAAGCCCTCTGGACGGCGGGCCTGCTCGTCGACAAACAAGGCGGCCCAGCGTGAAGCCCTACATGCCCGAGGCGGTCTGGGACGAGACCAGCGTCTACGGCGACATGCGTAATTACAAGGCAGAGACCGGCGAAGGCCTCTGGCGCCGTTCTCTCTATACCATTTGGAAACGGACCGCGGCTCCGCCCTCGATGCTGCTCTTCGATTCGTCGGGCCGCGAGGTCTGCACGGTGAAACGCTCACGCTCCAATACCCCGATGCAGGCGCTGTCGCTCCTCAACGAGACGACCTTCGTCGAAGCCGCCCGCAAGCTCGCCGAGCAGACGCTCCGCCAGCCCGGCGACGCCGACGCCCGTGTGGCTTGGATGTTCCGCAAGGTGGTCCGCCGCGACGGCACGTCGGCTGAACTCGCAGTCCTCCGCAAGGGCGTCGACAAGCGCCTGGCGACCTACGCCGCTGACCCGACCCTCGCCCCGAAGCTCCTCGGCCAAGGCCTGAGCCCTCTCCCCGCCGACCTCGACATGGCTCAATTGGCCGCTTGGACGGTCACGGCCAACACCCTCCTCAACCTCGACGAAACCGTCACCCGCGAATGAACTGCAACGACCGTCAATTCCTCGGACTCGACAGGCCACGAAGATGGCTCTGTCCCGTCGCACCTTCATCAAGGGTTCGCCGGCGGCATCGGCCTCGCCGCGCTGGGCTCGCTGATGGGCACGCCCGCTTTCGCCGCCAACCCGGGCCTGGGCTTCCCGAACTTCAAACCTAAGGCGAAGCGCATCATCTACCTCTTCCAGTCCGGCGCGCCGTCGCAGATGGACCTCTTCGACCCGAAGCCGCAGCTAGAAGCAATGCGCGGCAAAGACCTGCCGGAATCGATCCGCAAGGGCCAGCGCCTGACGACGATGTCCTCGGGCCAGAAGAACTTCCCGGTCGCCCCATCGATCTTCAAATTCAAACAGCACGGTCAGTCGGGCAACTGGTTCAGCGAGCTGATGCCGCACATCGCCTCGAAGTCCGACGAATGGTGCGTGGTCCGCGCCATGCACACGGAAGCCATCAACCATGACCCGGCGATCACGTTCATGCAGACGGGCTCGCAGTT
>BGOI01000028.1 GCA_003569165.1 Opitutia bacterium | reverse complement strand
TTCGGGAGGTCGCGGGTGGCGGTGAGGTTTCGAAAGCAATCGGGGAGACGAGCACCAGGCGCGGGGCGGTCTTGCCGTTGTAGGCCCGGGTGAGGGAATGCGCGACGAAGGCGTCGACTTCGGCTTCGTAGTTGGCGGCGCGGCTAGGGCCGTCGAAGGATTCGTTTATAACCGAAGAACGCGACGACCGTGTCGGCCTTGAGATGGAAGAGCCACTGGTCGGGCGTGGAGAAGAAGCCCTTTCCGTTGTGCTGGGCGTATTCGGGGTGGAACTTGTCGGCGCCCGGGAAGGCCCCACTGACTGGCGCGGGCAGGGTGCGGGCGGAAGGCCGGGGTGTCGCCCGAGCGACCCATGTTGCGGACGACGAGGTTCTGGTCGGGGGAAGCGGAGCTGGAGTTCGGTCTCGAGGCGGCCGTAGTAGGTGTCGCGTTCGGCGAAACCGTTGCCGATGACACGACGCGTTCACCCGAAGCGGGCGGGGCGGCTTGCTGGCTTCGCTGGATCGTCGCGACTGGTGGGTTCTCCGCGGGAGCATGCGGTGTCGGCGAGCCCTTGCTGTTGTCCGGCCAGTTGGCGGCGTTCGCCTTGGCTTCTTGGTCCTAAGTCTGGAGCTGTCGGTGACCACCGCGTCGGCGGCGAAGACGCCAGCGGAAAGGGTGACGAGGGCGAGAAGGAAGGCGCGGTGCTTCATGAGAGGGGAGGGCGACATATTTACATTCCAAATTGACAATTAGCCAGCCCGACTTCGTGTCAGTCCGGCCCCGATTCCCCTCATATAAACCTTACTTCTGCTGCCACGTCGCCTTGAGCGAAGCCCAGACCTGACCGATCAGGAAGCCGCACAGTCCGAGTCCGAGGACGCCGCCGGCTGGCCAATACCACTCCACGCCCTTACGCAGGCGGAAACGATTGCGAAGATACATCCGAAGCAGGCCAGCACCAGGAACAGCATGCGGACTCCGAGCAGGAAAAGCATCATGGACTTCATGCGGCCAACTTGGTCTCGCCACTCAGCCCCGTCAAGGATGCTCTCTGAATGGATGACTGAGTCGATGACTGCGTAGAGGGCTGAATCGAGGGCTGAATGGATAGGATGAACCCGTTGAGCCAAGCGCTCAAGGGGAAACCGGAGACCGGAATTAATGCTTCGGTTATATAACCCAAGCTAACTATCCGGTTCCCCTATGCTGCCCCCTTTGAGTTCTGCCTCGCTCTGGCCAACTGGCCAAACTGATCAACGGGTCAACTTTATTTAAGCGTCATCGTCACGCGGCGGAGGTCCATCACGCTTTTGCCTGGGATGTCGGTGGCACGTAGTCGCAACTCGCCTTTGCCTGGCTCGAGGCGGACTTCGCCGAGGGTCATGGTCCGGAAGTCGCGCATGACTGATTCGCCGTCAGGTCGGGTAATGGTATCTTGTTCGAGCTTGAGGGGACTATCAAAAGCTTCGCTGACCTTGCCCTTGAGGAGCGTGCCTTCAAAGGAGAGTTCGAGCTTCGAGCCGACGTCGGCCGCGGCGCACGCATAGTCGAGCGTGACGATATAGGTGCCGGCGGTGACGACTTCGATATTCCAAACAGCAGAGTCGGTCGGCTTGGTCCAGTTCACGAAGTAGGAGGAGTTCGGCGCCTTGCTGCTGCGACGCATCTCGCCGCGCGGTTCGCCATCGCGGGCAGGGAGCATGGTGATCGGGAATTCTCGATACCCGATCGCCAAGGGGCGTGGGTCGACGCCGCTACCGGGTCCATTGGCGACCTTGCCCTTGCCTTTGCCACCCGCAGGGGTCGCGATGCCGAGTTCCTTGCGCCACGCGGCGACGGCGTTCATCAGTTCCTTGGCGAGGTCAGGCTGTTTCGCTTGGATTGGGGCTGTCTGCCCAGGATCGGCGATCATGTCGAAAAGGTTGCCGCCGTTATCGAGGCGGTGCGTTTGCGTGCGCACGCTGACGTTGTTGGCCAAGAGTTGAAAATGTATCGCGGCGCCCAATCAGCGTCTAGGCCCGTGCGGAGGAGCGGTGCGAGGTCACGGCCGTCCAGCGGCTTGTCGCCGACGCGCTTCACGCCGGCGAGCGCGTGGAGGGTTGGGCTGAGATCGATGGCACCGGCGATAGGCTTCACCTGCGAGCCGGCGTCGATCTTTCCTGGCCAGCGGATAAAGAGCGGAGAGCGGACGCCGCCTTCATCGGTGGACGCTTTGGTGCCCTTCATGCCGCCCGTCCAGCGGTGTCCGTTCGGGCCGTTGTCCGAGAAGTAGACGACGATGGTGTCGTTCT
This sequence comes from Opitutia bacterium, assembly GCA_003569165.1. Taxonomy (GTDB): domain Bacteria; phylum Verrucomicrobiota; class Verrucomicrobiia; order Opitutales; family UBA953; genus UBA953. The sequence continues at coordinate 19,866 of BGOI01000028.1, read as the reverse complement.
CGAGGTTCAGCTCCTTGAGTTTCGCGAGGATGCGGCCGACGTTGCGGTCCTGGTTCTCGAGCATGGCCCAGACGCAGCGGGTGGCGTCGGCTTCCTCGTCCTTCGGGTTGGTCGCGGTCTGGGTGATGGGCTTATCCTTGAAGCGGTTCCAGTCCTCCGGCGGCACGGACCAAGGCGAATGCGGCGTGGTGAAGGGCACGTAGCACAGGAAGGGCTTAGCCTTGTTGCGATCAATGAACTGCAGCGCCTTTTCGGTCAGGACGTCGACGATGTAGCCTTTGGAGGACTTCATCACGCCGTTATGCTCGAGCGGAGCATCGAAGTATTCGCCCCAGTGGCCGGAGGTGTAGCCCCAGAAGGTATCAAAGCCGCGGGCGAGTGGGTGGTAAGGCCACTGGCTGCCGTTATGCCACTTACCGAAGATCCCGGTCACGTAGCCCGCGGCTTTGAAGGAATCCGCGAAGGTCTTCTCATCGAGGTTCATGCGCTCCTGGCCAGTGGAGACGCCATACACGCCTAGTCGGCGATGGTAGCGTCCAGTCAGGAACTCAGAGCGAGTGGGGGAGCAGACCGGCTGCACAAAGAAGCGATCGAAGTGCGCACCGCCCTTGGCGAGTGCATCGATGTGCGGCGTCGAGAGCTGGCGGTTACCGTTGAAGGAATAATCGCCCCAGCCGGCATCATCAGCCAGCATGACGACTACGTTCGGCTGCGTCGCTGCGGTCAGCCGCACGACGACGAGGAGTAGGCAGGCGAGGAAGAGGCGCATGGGATTATTTCTTGGCGGGCAGGTAGCCAAGGGAGACGAGGAAGTCGTCGGCAGCGGCGAGGGTCTCGGCGAACTTCGACTTGTTAAAGAAGCTATGTTTTTCGCCCTCGTAACCGACGAGGTCGCAGCGATTGCCAGCTGCCTTCATGACTTCGGCGAATTTCTCCACGGTCGAATACGGCACGGTGGTATCGGCCTTACCGTGGAAGATGACCGTCGGCGGCGTGCCTTTCTTGACGTGATGGAGCGGTGATATTTCTTCGGGCTCGCAGCCAAGCTTCTCCTTGCTGAGGCCGGCGCCGAAGCCTTTGAGGTCGAGGCCTGGGAAGGGGGCCATGACTGTACCAGGATTGAAGAGCACAAGCGCGTTGGGCAGACAAGAGACGGACTTGTCATCCTGCGCGGTATCGAGTCCGGGTAAGGTCGCGACGGAGGCCGCGAGGTGACCGCCAGCCGAACCGCCGCCGACGGCGATGCGTTCTGGGTCGATGCCGAGGCGCACGGCGTTCGCGCGCACCCAGCGCACGCAGGCCTTGGCGTCGGAGACGCAGTCGGCCGGCTTGGCGTCCTGCCGGGTCTTCACGCGATAGTCCGCGACGATGGCAATCATGCCGCGCGAAGCGAGGTGTCGGCTCTGCGGCTCGAACTGGGTCGGCGAGCCGCCGGTCCAGCCGCCGCCGAAGAAGAAGACGATCGCAGACAGGGGGCGCTCCGTCATCTTCTGGCGGGAGTCGAAGATCCAGACCTTGAGCTCGGTATCGCCGACCTTGCGGTAGGTCTCGGACTTCGTACCCTCGATCGTCGGCGGATAACCCCCGGCTTTCTTCTTGGCGTTTTTCTCCTGGGCGCCGGCGGTCAGCGCGACGCAAAGGGTGAGCAGGGCGAGGGTAAGGCGCATGGGGTTGCATCGAGGACTAGAGGACCGGAGGCCCCGAGGCAAGGAGGGGAAAGGGGGTGTTGCAGAATGGAGGACTGAATGGAGGACTGAGTTGAGGGCTGAATGGAGGGCTGAGTTGATGGATGCATCGATGACAGAGGACTGAATCGATGACAGAATCGAAGTCCTGCCACCCGAGCCCTGGGGCCGCCACCTGCCACCCGAAACGTTACCCCCGCCAAAAGAACGAGACCGGCAACCTTTCGGTCCCCGGTCCCTCTTGGGGTTATGCTCTGGACCTCCGGCCCTCCGGCCCTCGTGTCCTCGAGCGAAGGCTTCGCCTTCGCTTACTTCTGGAAAGCGGGTCCGTTCTTGTCGCCGCCGCTGAGCACGAACGCCAGGAGGTCGAGCACCTCGTCCTTGGTCAGCATGCTCAGGAGCATGGGCGGCATGGGCGAGACTTTGGAGACTTCGATGCTCTTGACCTGCTTGCGGTCGAAACCGACGCGCTGGTCAGGGTCGGAGAGGTCGGTGTTGATCTGCACGGTGTCACCGTTGAGGTTCACGATCACACCGGTGACGGTGGTGCCGTCCTGCTTGGTCACGACGACGGGGGCGAACTGCTCGTTGATCTCCTTGCTGGGGTTGATGATCTGGTCGAGGAGGTCGTGAGGGCTGTAGCGGCCGCCGGCGCCGGTGAGGTCCGGGCCGTTCATGCCGCCGGCGTTGCCGTAACGGTGGCAGGCGAAGCAGGCGGCGGCGCCGAAAATCTTGCGGCCGTTCTCGAAGTCACGTCCCTTCATGCCGGTGCTGGCGGCGGCGCTCAGTTCCTCGAGGGTCCAGTTCTTGGGCGTACGTCCGGCGAAGATCGCGCCGACGTTCTCGTAGGCGGACTTGATCGGCGGGTTCTTGGCCAGGGCGACGAGCTTCTCATGGCGGGTCAGCTCTTCCGGTGAGTACGTGGCGAGGGAGTCGTTGCGGATGAATTCGATGAACTTGCCGAAACTCGAGCCGCCGCGGTAGCTGGCGGCCTTGACGAACCAGTTGAGCTGCTTCTCGCGGAGTTCAGGAGTCCAGCCGGCCTTCAGCATGCGCAGGCTGCGCATGATCTCCATCTCAGGCTCCTGGCTGCCGGCGTCGGCGACCACGGCCATGGCCTTGGCGGCCAAGGTCGGGGACTGCAGGAAGCTCAGCGTCTCGGTGAGGAGCCAGTTCAGCTCGAAGTTCGCCGCGGGATAGGCGGCGTCGTAGTAGCGGGTCACGGCCGCGATGCCGGCGTCGTCCGGCTTGCCGTAGCGATGCAGGACGATCTGCGCGACGCGCAGGTTCAGCAGCTTCTGCTCCTGGGTGAGCTTCGTGAAATCGTCGGCGCGCAGGGCCGCGAGCAGGCGGTCGCGCAGGGCGGCCTGTTCGGCGGTAGGCTCGGCGGTCGTCGGCGCGATGCCCGTGCGCGGATCAGGCTTGGAGGCCTTGGCGGTGTGGTAAGGGCAGGGGGCGGCCTGACGGGCCAGCGCGAGGAAGGCCTCGAGTCGGGCGGTGGGGTTCTGCTCGGCGAAGGCGCGCTCACTCCAGCCGGCATACGGCTGATGCTCGAGGACCACGCGCGCGGCGAAACGCAGCCAGCGATCGGACGACGAGAGGTGGGGCCAGGCGACGTCCGCGGCCTTGGGGTCCTGCTTGCCGTGGTACTGCTCGAGGGCCTTGCGGGCGAGGACTTCGGCGGAAGGGGCTTCCGGCTGTAGTTTGACCGTGTCCGTCGATTCCTTGCCGACGTAGGTGACGCGGTAGAGCCCGGACTGCACTTTGCGGCCGCCGATCGCGAAGTACATCGCGCCGTCCTGCGGGTGGATGGCGAGGTCGGTCACAGGCAGGGGCGCGCCCTGGATGAAATCTTCCTTCACGCCGACATAGCTCGCGCCCTGCGGCTTGAGCTGGACGGCGTAGATCTTGCCCCAGCTCCAATCCATGATGTAGAGGGCTTCCTGATACTTGGCCGGGAACTTGGCGCCGTAGCCGAAGGCGATGCCGGTGGGCGAGCCGGGGCCGATGTTCACGTTGGCCGGCAGGTTGTCGGGGTAGAATTCCGGATACTTGCCGGCGCCGTTGCGCCAGCCGTATTCGCCGCCGCTGACGACGTGGTTCACGCGCGTGGGGCGATACCACGGGGTGTTGAAGTCATACTCCATGTCGGCGTCGTACGTGAACAGGTCGCCGGCGCGGTTGAGGACGCCGCCGTAGATGTTGCGGAAGCCGCTGGCGAAGGTCTCGAAGGTCTTTCCGTCCTTGCTGATGCGGTAGACGATGCCGCCCGGGGCGAGCACGTGGCGGTTGTGGCCGCGGCCGTCCGGCATGCGGTGCAGGAGGTGGTCGTCACCCCAGAGCGGCGCGACGGGCGAGGTGGCCGGGGTCTCGGTCTTGATGGCGTTGTTGCCGCAGATGAGGTAGAAGCCCTGACGGTCAGGGGTGACGACGACCTTGTGCACGCCATGGTCGCCGCCGGATTCGATCGCGCGCAGGAGCTCGACCTTGTCGAGCTGGTCGTCGCCGTCGCTGTCGCTCAACCGGTAGAAGCCGCTGGGGATCTTCTTCTCGTAATCGTTCACGCCGGCATAGAGCGCGCCGAAAGCCCAAGTCATGCCGTTGATGGCGCGGATGTTCACCGGCATCTTCTTGATGTCGGCGGCCTTGAGGGCCTGGCCGGCGGCGGGGGCGGGAAGCGGTAGAGGTCGCCGTACTGGTCGCTCGCGTAGATGCGACCTTGGTCGTCGGTGCAGAGCGCGACCCAGGAGCCTTTCTCGGCGCCGGGGACGGAATAGAGGAGTTCGACCTGGAAGCCGGCCGGGGCCTTGATGCGGCTGACGGGGGTGGCCTTGTTCTCGCCGATCTCCTTGCCGGTGTCCGCGGCGGGGGCTTTCTTGGCCGGAGCCTTGGCCTTCGCCTTGCCCGGAGCAGGCGCGGCCTTCGGCGCATTCTTGGCGGGGGCCTTCTTGCCCGGGGCCGGGGCGACGATGCGCTGGGCGTCGCTGGGGATGGGGCTCTTGTCCAAAGTGACGAGCGGGACCTCGGGCAGTTCCTTGAGCATGACGTCCTTGATCTGGACGATCATGGCCGGGCCTTTGTGCACCTGGAAGGCGAGCAGGCCTTCGAGTTCGCGGTCCTTGGCGTCGTGGTCGACGAGTTCGATGGTGACCTTGCCGTCGACCTTGTGGATCAGGCGGTTGCCCTGGGCGATGATGACGTACTCGTGCCACTCGGTGAAGTCGACCTTCACGGGGTCATGTTCGGCGGCGAGCCACTTGGCGGCCTTGTCGTCGATGATGACGCTCTGGCCGTTCTGCACGAGGATGCCGCGACCGCGCTCGTCGTACACCATGCCGTTGTAAGGGGTGTTGGCGTGGATGTCGCACTGGTAGCCACCGACGACCCACTTGCCGACTTCCGGCAGCGCCTTGCTGCGGTACTGGATGCCGGAGTTGCTGGCGGAGCACTTCACCTTGGCGCGTAGCTCGAAGTTCTTCACGACGCCGCCGTTCCAGATGAGGAACTGGTTGTAGGCGAGATGGTCGGGCCCCTTGGTCTTGCCGGTGAGGGCGCCGTCCTCGACGGACCACAGCTCCGGGTTGCCGTCCCAGCCTGCGAGGGTCTTCCCATCGAAGATCGGCTTGAAGCCATCCTGAGCGGACAGAGGGGAGAGGGCGACCAGCAGAAAGGCCAGCAGGGCAGAGAGGGGGTTTCTCATGGGTAACTTGATTTCGTTAACCCTTGGACACTCGTCAACGCCACTTGTTCAAATGGCGGGAAATGGATGCAGGGTTAGCCTCTCCCTCGGGTGGGGTCGAGCATCCCTGCTCGGCCGCGACGGCTTACTTGTCGGAGGTGAACGGATGGGCTTATTTGCCCATCTTGACGAACTCTTCCTTGGTCAGGGAGCCGTCCTTGTTCTTGTCGAACTTGATGTAGTTCTCGGCGGCGTGGGCCGGGTCCTTCTGCTTATCCATGTACTCTTCCTTGGATAGCTTGCCGTCCTTGTTCACGTCGCGTCGCGTGAACATTCCGACACGGTCCTTGGAGGCGTCCGCGGTCGCAGGCGCGGCAATCTTCGGGGCGGTGGCGTCCTCGTCTTTCTTCTTCGCGTCGACGTCGACGATGTTCTTCTTGCCCTTGGCAATCTTCGTGGCGTTCGGGTCGGCGGCCGGGATGGGCGGAGGCAGGAACTTCGAGAGACGCGCGATGACTTCCTGGTTCTCCGGCTTGTTGGCGAGGTTCTCGGGCGAGGTGGGGGCGTTGACCAGGTCGTAGAGTTCGGTGTCGACGATCTTATTGTCTTCGAGGCTGCGCCAGAGGGTCAGGCGCCAGCGGTCGTCGCGGATGCTGTAACCCATAACGTCGCGCTTGGCGGTGCCCTTGGCACCTTCCTTCTTGGTGATGCCGGCGCCCTTCGGGTACTGGCTGATGGCGACGGCCTTCACGGTCACGGTGGGGTTCTCGAGCACGGGCTTGAGGCTCACGCCGTCGACGTCGGGGTTGGGCAGGCCGCAGAGGTCGACGAGGGTGGGGTAGACATCGACGAATTCGACGAGCGAATTGCTCTTCTGGCCGACGGTCTTCTGGCCAGGGTAACTGAAGATCAGCGGCACGCGGGCATCGACTTCGAAATTGGTGTGCTTGCCCCATTCTTCGTGGTCGCCGAGTTTCCAACCGTGGTCGCCCCAGAGGACGATGACGGTGTTATCGGCGATGCCTTCCTTCTCGAGGGCGTCGAGGAGGATGCCGAGATTGGCGTCAGTGTAGCTGACGGCGGCGTAGTAGCCGTGGCGCACCTGTGAGGCGAAAGCAGCTGGCAGGGGGGTGCGGGCAAGTTTCTTGTCCTTCGCCGGGACGTTGATGTAAGCGCGGAATTCGCCGCTGTCGCTGTCGCCCGCGTAGGCCGGGGCGCCGACGGGGTAGGGGCTCGCGGTGTCCGGAATCTTGGCCGGGTCGTAGAGGTCCCAATATTTCTTGGGCGAGACAAACGGGAGGTGCGGCTTGGAAAGACCGACGGCGAGGAAGAACGGCTGGCCCTTCTTGCTTAGTTCGCCGATGGTCTGCGCGGCCAGACGCGAGGTCTTGCCGTCGGTGTAGAAGTCATCAGCGACATCGCCGGCTTCGAAGGCCACGCCCTTGCCCTTGTTCTTCACGTCTTCCTTCACCCTGTCGGCGGCGGTAGGATCCTTGGCGTAGGTCGGCGCCTTGGGCGTCATCCACGGCGTTGACCAGCTTGGCTCGTCGTCGAAGCCACCATGGAAAATCTTGCCCATGGCCTGGGAGTAATAGCCATGCTCTTTGAAGAACTGGGCGACGGTCTTGACGTTCGGGAGCGCGACGCGGAAGTGCGTCTCAAGATCCCAGACGCGGGTGGCATCAGGGCGCTTGCCGGTCATGATCGAGGCGCGCGACGGGCTGCACACGGCCTGCTGGCAGTAAGCGCGATTGAAGACCATGCCGCGTTGGGCGAGGCGGTCGAAGTTCGGCGTCTTGATGACGGTGTTGCCGTAGCAGCTGAGCTCGGGGCGCAGGTCATCGACCGCGATGAAGAGCACGTTGAGCTCTTGGCGTCGGCCGCATGGAGCGCGGTGGAGAGCAAGAACCCAAGGGCAAGGAGACGGGATATTTTCATAGGAATCTGACCAAGTAACCCCTCTTTAGGCGGAAGGTTGCAACGTTGTAAGACTCGGCATTTCCCAAGTCACCCGAATGCCAATTTTTCAACCTCAGCGGCCTGTCTTGGGTAGGGTCGGGACCGCGTCACGACATAGCTGTTGCTGAACCACTTCAGGTGGCAGGTGGCAGCCCCGGGTGGCGGGTGGCAGGGTAGGGGCGCATCGGCGACGCGTCCGCCCTGAATCTACCTTCGAGCCTTTACTTGCGGTGTGAGAATGTTTCCCGCCACCCGCCACCTGCGGCCGCCACCTGCCACCCGAAACGATGTATCGTTCACCTTTGCACTTTTGCACAGGAGCTCCGCTCCGATTTGCACCTTTGCACGTTCTCTTTGTCTCTCTGGCCAACTGGCCCACTGATCAACGGATCAACTCTGTCTTTTAAGCTCCAGCGGCGATGAGCTCCCATCCCTTCCGATACTCCTTCGTCAGCAGCGCTTCAGCCTCTGGCTTGTTCGGGAACTTCATGTTCGCGGCATCCCATTCGAGTTTCACGCCCGAGAAGCGCGAGGCGACATTACCAAGCTGCACGGCTTCGGTCAGCGGACCAGCGTAAGCGAAATTATCCGTGGTCTCGTGTCCTTGGGTGATCGCATCGACCCAGGCATGATAGTGGCTGGAGCCTTCGACGAAGTCCGCGAGATCGATCGCGACCTTATCGGTGGGCTTGTCCTTGGCGCGGGCCCGACGCGCAAGGTCACCAGGGTTAAGGTTCTTACCGAACTTCTCCTCGGGGTAAAGCGACGGCATCGCGACGTGCGGGAGCATCATGACGCCGTGTTCGCCGATGAAGATGGAGCCAGCGGCGGACAAGGTCTTGCCGGGCGGAAGCAATGCGAGCGTGGCGTCAGGCAGGCGGCCGCCGTCGTACCAGGTGACGGAAAGGGTGTTGCCCTTGGTGTACTCGGTGCCGGGGAAGATCCACTCGATGGTCTGCTGCGCGCACCAGGTCTGCGCATTGGCGCCGACGCTGTCCGCCTTGACGCTGAGGGGAGCGCCGAGCTTGAGCGCGGTGAAGACGGGATCGAGCAGGTGGCAACCGAAGTCGCCCATGGTGCCGCTACCGAAGTCCACCCAGTCGCGCCATTTGAAAGGATGATAGACATCAGGCGCGAACTCGCGGGCCGGCGCCGTGCCGAGCCAGAGGTCCCAATTCACGCCGGCGGGTACGGGGCCCGACGCCGGCGCGGCGGTCATGCCGGTATATTTGTTACCGGTATTGGGGTGCCACGTGTGCACGGCGAGGACCTTGCCGATGCGGCCGGTCTGGATGAGCTTCACGCCGGTACGATACTCCTTCGCGGAATGAATCTGGTTGCCCATCTGGGTGCGCACCTTCGACTTCGCGGCCTGCAGGCGCAACTGCCGCGCTTCCCAGGCGGTGTGGGTGAGTGGCTTCTGACAATAGACGTGCTTGCCCAGTCGCATGGCGACCATGGTGGGCAACGCGTGCATGTGGTCAGGGGTCGAGACGGTCACGGCATCAAAGCCGTCGCCGAGCTTACTGAACATCTCACGCCAATCCGCGAAGTGCGTCACGCCGGGATGGCGTTTGTCGATCTTGGCGAAGCGTCCGGCATCGATATCGCAGAAGCCCACAAAACGTGCCTTGGGGTGCGAGGCGCATTCGTTGATGTCGGATTCGCCTTTGCCATCGACCCCCACCGCGGCGATCTGGACCTGCGAGTTCAGGTTGCGGGCCCGGACGATCGCCGGGAAGGCGAGGGTCGCGAGCGCGGCGGAACGCAGGAAATTTCGACGGGATAGGGTCATGGCTGGGGTGGGGTGGGTTGATTAAGAAACCCTCCACCCCATACGCAACCCGTGGATATGACCTATATCTGCTGTAAGTGTGTCTAAATCCGCCGTCAGAAACGCAATTGGGTCTGACTTCATCGCGCGCAGCTTGGATCTGCCTCGGTTGTGTTCCCAACCGCTAACCGCCAACCGCTGATACCTTTCACACGTGTCTGACCCCTTATTGCGCTGTCGCTAGGTAGGGACAGCACCACGTGCTGTCCTAGTTGTCTCGATTCACCACTCAAAGGGAAACCGGAAACCGGGATGAATGCTGCGGTCATATATTCCCCAGCCAATCATTCGGTTCCCCTATGCTTCCCCCTTTGAGTTCTGATCTATGTCTCGAGGTAGGGATGACCGCCCCGGTCAACCTTGGGCGCGCGTTCCGCAAGGCCCTGCCAAGATGCACCCAAACTAACTATCCGGTTTCCGGTCTCCCTTTGAGCTCTGTCTCTTCGTCCGCGCTCAGCGCGCATACGCCTCGCTCGCCGCTTTCTGAAACTCGCGGCGAATCTCACTCTGGTCGGAATTCTTGAGATCGGTGCGCTGGATGAGTAGCACGTAAGCGCGCTTCTTGACCGGATCGATCCACGCCTGGGTACCGAACGCACCGCCATGGCCATAGGTTCCGGCGCTGAGGCTTTCGGTGGCGTCCTGAGGCGCGTGCACGATATGGAAACCGAGGCCCATGTGCATACCGGGAGCGAAGCTGACTTTGGCGAGGTCGCCGAGCTGGTTGCTGGTCATCTGCTTCAAGGTCGCGGCCTTGAGGTATCGCTTCCCGTCGAGTTGGCCTTCGTTGAGGAGCATCTGATAGAGCTTACCGAGATCCTTGGCACAGGAATACAGGCCGCCGGAAGCCAGAGCCGTCCGCTTGGAGTCATGGAGGGGTTCGCTGAAGCGGCTGTTCTTGGCTTCGACGAGTTCGCCGCTGTCCTTGCTCTTGCTGTAAGGTTTGGCGAGCACGTCGAGGTGATCCGGGCTGGGCCAGAAGGTGGTGTTCGTCATGCCGAGGGGTTCGAACAGGCGTTCTTCCATGAAGTCAGCGAACGGCTTGCCGCTGGCGACCTCGATGATGCTCCCAAGGAGATTGATGGCGTTGTTGTTGTAAGTCCACTGGCTGCCGGGCTCGTTCACGAGCGGCTTCTTGGCGTAAGCGACACACATCTCCGATAAGGGCAGGGTGTCGACCGGCGTGTTCGCGGGGGTGGCGGTCGTGGTATCAATCCCGCTGGTGTGCGTGAGGAGATCCTTGACGGTGACGAGGCGTTGCGGTGCGACCAAGCCCTGTGCGGTCTTGAGCTGGATGCCTTTGAATTCTGGGACGAATTTTTCGAGCGGGTCGTCGAGTTTCACTTTGCCTTCTTCGACGAGCATCATGACGCCCATCGCGGTCATGGGCTTCGTCATCGAAGCGATCCAGAACATCGAGTCCTTGCTCATCGAGCGCTTCTTGGCGACGTCGGCGAGGCCGAAGGCTTCGATGGCGATGATGCCGTCCGGACCCACCACTGCTGTCACGGCGCCGGTGATGACGTCGCTGTCGACGAAGTGCTGAAGCGCGAACGCCGTGACGGCATTCTCGTTGTCGGGCATCGGCTTATCCGGCTTGCAACCAGTCAGGAGAAGGAGGCCAAGAATAAGGCTCAAGAAGCGCATGAGGGATTGATATCTTTTCATGCGTCCGCCCCCAAGCCGAAAAGTCGGAAGATGGCGATAGGGTGTCGGCTTTGTGGCTGAAATGCTCTCAGTGTGTCCCCTTTTCGTCTTTTAATGACGCATGTGTGACGGGTTTCTCCGCGTCTGTCACATCCGCCATTTTTGCCGCTAACACCTCACATTGCCACGCTTGTGGTCGGCGAAACAAGCGAACGATATCACCGCACACCCACATGCGTACCCTCACTCGCTCCCTGCTCCTCGCCGCCGCCGCCTCGATCTCTCTGTCGGCCGGTCCGATCACCTACACGACGCCGAATCTCGACACGACCGCGGTCGGCGCGGTGAAGACGGTTTCGTTCAACGGTGCTAACTACCTTAACAAGGGTCTCGTCGGCGTGGGCACGTTCTCCTCCAGTGCAATCGACGGACTAGGCGACACGCTTGGTTCCTTCTCTTCCTTCAAGGTCGACGTCAGCAGCTGGCGCAAGAACGCCGACGGCTCCTACGCCGGCACGCTCTATACACTTCCTGACCGCGGTTACAATGTCTCGGGTCTCATCGACTACGCCGCCCGCATCCAGAAGTTCGACCTGGCCTTCACGCCCGACTACACGACCAACAACGTCTTACAGAATCAGGTGACCCTGACTTTCAAGAGCACGATCAAGGTCACCGACTTCGACGGTGCTGCCACCACCGCGGTGAATCCGACCGCCACGACCCTCGGTAGTTTGAGCAACGTGCCGGTCGCCAACGGCAAGCTGACTATTGACGGCGAAGGTCTGGCGATCCGCGCCGATGGCAGCTTCTACATCTCTGATGAATACGGCGCCTCGATCCTCAATGTCTCCAAGAGCGGTAAGCTCCTGGGCGTCATCACGCCGGTGCAGGCGCTGATTCCGCAGTTCTCCAATTCTGCCTACACCGGTTTCACGACCGATTCCGCCGCCGTCGCCACTGGCGTCCAGACCGGCGGCCGTCGCGATAACCAGGGCATGGAAGCGGTCGATATCACTCCCGACGGCAAGTATCTCGTAGCGATGCTCCAGAGCGCGACCCGTCAGGATACGCCTTCGAATTCCGACTTCAATCGCGCCTACACCCGCCTCTTCGTCTACGACATCACGAAGAGCGGCACGCCTTCTTCCCCGATCGGTCACTACCTCGTCGAGCTGCCGACCCTCAGCAGCAAGGGCGTTGGTGCCGCCGCCAATAAGACCGCCGCGCAGTCCGAGATCGTGGCGCTCAGCAGCAACACTTTCATGGTGCTGACCCGCGATGGTAACGGCAACGGTTCCGGCAACGCCGCCTACGCCTCGGGCTCGTCCGCCGTGGGCTACGCGGATAATCCGATGGTCTTCAAGAGCGTTGCGCTGGTCAGCACGGCCAACGCCACGAATCTCGCCGGCACGGTCTACGAGACGGGCTACACGACCACCGTCACGGGCACGGGCCCAACGCTCGCTCCGGTCGCCGGCATCGTCGCCGCGACGACCACCGACTTCGTCAACCTGCTCAATGTCAATCAGCTCGCGCGATTCGGCCTCAACCTAAATACGGTCGGTGCTTCGGGTGTCGCCACCGCCGCCCTCGCCAGCCGCACAATCACCGCTGCTTCTACTAACTCTCTCTCCGAAAAATGGGAAGCCCTCTCGGTGGTTTCCTGCCTGGATACTGCTAACCCAAACGACTACTTCTTGCTGGTCGGTAATGATAATGACTTTATCACGCCGACCGGCACGATGATTGGCACGACGTACAACGCCCTGTCCTCGGTCACGAGTAAGGAAGTCGTCGAGAGCCCCAATCGCATCCTGGTCTACCGCGTGACCCTGCCGGGATATGTCGACCCGGGACTGGTCGTTTCCGCTCGTAATCGTGCCCCGGCGGTGGCCTCGAAGTCCCTCCGTTCGGCCCAGCTGATGGGCACGAACTTCGGCTCAATCCTCAAGGGTCGCCTCACGGGCAGCATGCGCCTCGCCGCCCCCAAGGTCGCCGCTGACTTCGATTGGCAGACGGCCGAACAGACTTCCGAGCTCTGCGCCAGCGGCATGCCCCAGACCCACGGCAATAAGGGCGGCCTCCGCTGGTGGTTCGACGGCAGCATCCGCAACATCTCCGAAGACGCCGGCGTCCTCACTCCGGCCCTCGACTCTCGCTCCAACGCCGGCGCGGTCGGCCTGGAGTGGGAAGTGGGCACGGGCTTCGTCTTCGGCCTCGGTATCGGCATGCAGGACGGCAAGTCCGAAGGCTCCGATGGCTCGAACATCGGCTACACGGGACGCAGCGTGACTTCTTACCTCATCGGACGTGGCGACGTCTTCTTCGGCAGCTTCACGGTCACCGCCGGCACGCAGGACTTCGACACGATCCAGTCCGCGGGCGCTTACGGCTCCACCCCGAGCGGCGCGACCGAAGGCCAGAGCCTTTCGGCTGAATTCGTCCTGGGCGCCACGGTCGCTGAAGTCGGCGGCTGGGCCGTCATCCCCACGGTCGGTCTTTCCCGCACGAGCGCCCGGGTCGATGGCTACACCGAAGCCGGCATCGGCGGTGTGACCTACCCGACCCAGCGTCTCTCGACCAACACGGCTTCGGCCGCGGTCGAGCTGGCCAAGGCCTTCGAGATCACGAACGGTACCTACACGCCTTTCGTCCGCGTGGGCTACGACCATGACTTCGGCGGCAAAGACCAGACCTCCAATGTGTCGGTGTCCACGAACGGTGGCACGGTCGGCGTCGCGATGACCCTCCCGAACGCGGATCGTGACTACGCGGTCGGCACCCTCGGTATGCGCTGGAAGCTGGGCGAACTCAACGCCGAGGCCTCTTACGAATACCGCTCCGGCGACAACGGTTACTCCGAAAACCGCTTCAACCTCAGCCTCTCGTCCTCGTTCTAATTTGGTGTCGGTCTTCATAGCATAGGTGGCTGTCCGCAGCCAGAGGGTCGCCAGGGGTGGCGACCCTTTTTATTTGGGGAATTGCCAACTTCGGGTGGCGGGTGGCAGCCCCGGGTGGCAGGTGGCAGTACTCGAGCACTGCCTCTCTGCCTCGAGGTTGGGCGGGTTGTCCCTAACCCGCCGTTCGCGGACGGACATACGTACCTCGATCGACATCCTCTTCTCTCAAGGCCCAACGGCGGGCTCGGAGAGCCACGCCCTACCTAAGGCATCCCAACCAATCATCCGGTTCCCGGTCTCCCTTTGAGTTCTTCATTCTGCATCGGGTAGGGCTGGCCATCCTTGGCCGGCCGCTGCCTCTTTGTGTTCCCAACCGCCAGCCGCTAACCGCCAATACCTCGCGGCTCCGCCGCGCAGGGTAGGGGCAGCACCGCGTGCTGCCCTAGCTGCCTCGATCACCCATTCAAAGGGAAACCGGAAACCGGGATTAATGCTTCGGTCATATGCGCCCCAGCCAATCATCCGGTCTCCCTATGCTTCTCCCTTTGAGCTCAGCCTCTCCGGTTCCCGGTCTCCCCTTTAGTTCTGGATTCCTTGTCCACGTGTCAACGTGTCAACTGGCCAACTAGTGATTGTCCGGCCAACTGGCCCACTGATCAACTGGTCAACTAGTGTATGCTCGCGGCTCCGCCGCGCTATTTCTTCCCCTTCTTTGGCTCGCCGAAAATCCCACCCCTCGGCAACGTCACCATCTTGAACTCTCCGCCGGATGCGGTGACGCAGCGCTTATACAGCTCCTGGGGCTCTTTAGAAGTGGAATAGAGATACAAACGCGGGGCCTTGTGGTCGACCGCGAGACCGAAAGTCTTCACCCACCGTTCTTCCCAAGCTTTCTCCTCTTCGGTGCGGTCATCGGTCCGTGGGATCAAGTCGGCGTCGAACACGAGCCGCGGGAGGGTCTCGCCCTTCGCGCGATACTGCATGATGCCGTCCTCGAAGTCCGAGAAGATGACGATGGCGTCATACTGCTTCTGCTGGAGCATGACATCAATCCACGCGCCGACGCCGCCGACGCGGAATTGGGCGTCTTTATTGCTCAGCATATTCCGCCCGCCTGGGCTGAGCTTGCCGGGATCGTTGGCTGCGCCCTTGCGGCCACCATTACGGTTGGCGACGATCTGCTCGACGGTCTCGACGGTGTATTTCTGATTAGGCTTACCGCCCACGACCTCGCCGTCCTGGTTCAGGTTGAAGATACCAAAATAGCGAAAGACGTCAGCGCTGGGGAACTGCTCCTTGATCTGCCTCTCGACCCCCGTGAGGTAGGGTTCCATCGAGGGCGAGTTGTCGAAATAAACGGCGATATTCGCGCCGCTGATTTTCATACCCATGACGGAACGCCCGGTGAAATTCTTGCCGCCTTTGCCGATGCCGATCGCACCACCGATGCCACCGCCGGCCCCGCCACCAAATCCTTTGGAGGAGGTAGCCATAGCTCCGAGGGCGACGCGGTTCAGGTCCGGCATGTCGGGGAGGGCGATCTGTGAGCTGGCGCTCTTAGAGGTGATGCGGGTGGCGCTCTTGGTTACGCTCTTGGGTGCATTGGGCTTCGCCTTGGTCTTCTGCGCAATCGCCCGCTCGCCGCTATTTCCTCCACCTGCTCCCGTGGCGAAGGTATTGGGTTCTTTCTTCTGAATCACCGCGACGGACACCACCCAGACGGTGGCCACAAATAACAACAGGCCATGAATCGCTAATGAGGCGGCCAGGCCTTCGCCACCAAAGCGGAAGATGCGGTGGCTGAAGAGCGACTTCTTGGGCTGTCCCTCAGGCTTTGGTTCCGGGGCGGGCTCGGGTGCCGCCGCGGCCACGGTCTCCGTCGGCGGGGGCGGGGGCGGCGGGGTCGTCGGTGCACGGGGGCGCAGACGGGGCGGCTTGGGCGGGGTGGAATCCACTGGGGAAGAAGGAGGAGTATATCATCTCTCCCGTTAAGGAAAGGTTAAGCGACAGCAGGCCCATTCTCAGGTGGCGGGTGGCAGCCCTAGGTGGCAGGTGGCAGGAAGTTTCATCGGGCCTCAGGTAGGGCTGATCACCCTTGATCAGCCGCGGTTGAGCGAGGGCGCTCAACCCTACCCGATACATTTTCCCGTCACCCGCCACCTAGGGCCGCCACCCGCCACCCGAAACGTTGTTACCTCCCCTTGTCCCCGTGTCACCTTGTCCCCGTGTCCCCTCCGCAATTTTCAGCCCGCTGAAAATTGCGGATGTCCCTCAATCCTCTTCTCCACTTCCGCCTGCTGCTCAGGCGTCAGTCCATCCGGGAATTTCTTCGAAGATCGACGCCAGCGCTCGAGCCATTCCTGTCCGACCAACGGATAAGGGCAGGGGGTCGGGAAACCAGGACTGAGCGCGACGATCGTCTCTTTCTTCGAGCCGGTGCCTTCGCCGTTTGCCACATAGAAGCCGGCGTTCAGCAACGCGACGCGCATGGTGGTCGACGAGCAATAGGTGAAGAGCTGCGCGGACTTATTGGGGTCGCAGTAACCGAAGAGTTTGTCGAACGACTCGAGCTCCCAGGAGTCGGGATTGGTCTTCTGCGAAAAGAAGTCGTAGTAGATGATGTCGGGCGCGGCGGAGGCCTTGGAGGCGAGCTGCCAGAAGTCCCCGACATGCAGGTCCCAGCTGAGTCCGGGATACTGACGTGACTGCCAGGTGCCACGCGCGAGCACGGCGTCGGGGCCGGAGTGACGCAGGTACTCGAAGCGGTTCTTGTGCGTCATGGCCAGCTTGAGCGAATCGAGGTCGTTCTCGAAGCTGATGACCTTCAGGTTGCGCACGGGGCCCTTGGCGGCTTCGGCCTCGTAGCAAAGGATCGACGCCATCGCGTTGGCGGCGGCGCCGAGTCCGAGGTCCCAGATGACGATCGGGGCGGCGGTCTCAGGGGTCTGGCCTTCGGGGAGCTTAAGGCGCTCGGAGAGCTTAGCCTGATCGATGTACAGCGCCTTGGCTTCGTCCATGGGCGCGCGACGAAGGTGCATAATCTCACCCGACGAAATCTGACGGATATTCGCGAAGCCCTCGACCTCGTGGATATGGATCTCGTAATCCCCGAGGGTGCGCGGACGGACGCTCCTTGCCGACCTTCGGCGGGACGGCGGGATTATCCATGTCCTCGACCTGCAGGACCTGACGGCGGTCGTGGTAATACGCCAAGAATGAATCCTCGAGGATGCTCTGGCGGATCTCCCGCATCATCTGGTGATAGAAGAAGATGTTGTGCTGCCCAAGGAGCGTCCAACCGAGCGGCTCCTGGTCTTGGTGAGGTGATGCAGGTAGCCACGCGAATACTTCGCGCAGACCGGACACTTGCACAGGGCGTCGGATCTTCTCCTCGGAGAACTTATAGATCGAACGGCGCAGCTGCAGGATACCACGCGAGGTGTAGGCCGTTCCGACTGGGCGACCTTGTTCGGGATGATGCAGTCGAACATGTCCACGCCGCGATGGACGGCTTCAAGGAGGTCGAGCGGTGGTGCCGACACCCATGAGGTAGCGCGCTTGTCGGCCGGGAGCATCGCCGCGGCGATCTCGCACGTGTCTTCGCGCTGGCTCTTGCCTTCGCCGACCGCGAGTCGCCGATGGCGAACCATCGAACGGCAGCTGGTTAGGCCGTCGGCGCTGATCTACGGAGTCGGGGTAGAGGGCGCCTTGGACGATCGCGAACATGGACTGGGGCGAATCACCGCGGGCCTTGAGGGCTGCGGATGGCCCAGCGATGGGTGATCTCGAGCGCCTCCTTGGCGGTCGAGCGATCGGCGGTCGAGGGATGCACTGGTCGAGCACCATCATAATGTCGCTGCCGATGCGACCTGGGTGCCGATACTGGTCTCGGGGCTGAGCAGGTGGATGGCTCCGTCGACGTAGCTGCGGACACTCGGCGCCTTCTTCCTTCATATTACGGGCATGCGGCAGCGAGAAAATCTGGAAGCCGCCGGAATCGGTGAGGAAGGATTTCTCCCAGCCGGTGAATTTATGGATGCCGCCGAGCTCTTGAGACCTCGGGACCCGGACGCAGGAGTAGGTGGTAGGTGTTCGCCAGTAGGATCTGGGAGCCGGATTCGAGCAGGGTGTCGAACGTCTGCGCCTTGACCGTCGCCTGGGTGCCCACGGGCATTAACAGCGGCGTCTTTACCTCGTTATGCAGCGTGCGGAACGTCGCCGCCCGGGCGCGCGAGCCGGTGGCCGTCGCCTCGAGTTTGAAATTCAGCCGGCTGGTGGACATGGTGAAGGGGGTAGGGGTAGGGGTCGGGGTGGGGGGTAGGCGAGCCAAAGGTTCGGTCACGCTTCGCGTGGGGGATCTGCTGGCATGCTGGCAGGCTGCGAAGCAGTCCCGAGGTAGGGACAGGACCACGTACTGTCCTATTCATTCTCAGGGTGGCGGGTGCAGCCCCGGGTGGCAGGTGGCGGGAGATTGCATCGGGTAGGGCGGCGATTGCCATCGCCGCCGTTCGAGCCCGTAGGTCGTAAGTCGCCGGCGCTTAGCTAGTCCCATGATACCGCATATCCGTCCGCGAACGGACGTGATGGCAATCACGTCCCTGCCTCCGCCCGCCACCCGCCACCTGGGGCCGCCACCTGCCACCCGAAGCGATGAATCTCTATCGTGTTACTAGCCTGGCCCTGACCCTAGCCCTAGTCCT
This sequence comes from Opitutia bacterium, assembly GCA_003569165.1. Classification (GTDB taxonomy): domain Bacteria; phylum Verrucomicrobiota; class Verrucomicrobiia; order Opitutales; family UBA953; genus UBA953. Next base: position 1,459 of record BGOI01000028.1, on the reverse strand, counting down.
GCAAGAATTCACCTTTGCACTTTTGCACCTTTGCACCTGTATTTTCCTCTCCCCATGAAAATCCCTCCTCCCTCTCTTCCTCGTCGCCACCGCTTTCGCGGCCGACGCTCCTAAACTCCCGACCATCCCGGCCGAATCGATCGCCAAGAGGGCGAGCTGCTATTCGCCGACGATTTCTCGGGCACCCCGGACAAGCGCTGGGTCAAGGTCGTCCCGACCTTCTCCATCGAAGGTGGCGCCCTCCAGGGCGTGCAGACCCGCCTGAAGGCCGAGCCAACCAAGGATGGTAAAGGAGTCATCACAGCCCACGCGGCCGTCCATGGCCTCGAAGTCCCGACTAAGGATTCCATCGTCGAATGGCCGCATCAAGCTCGACGGCGCCTCGATGGTGGACGTCGAACTCGACGACCGTAAGTACACCGCCGCCCACTACGGCCATATCTGCCGCGCCCAGGTCCGTTATGACGCCAAGACGAAGAAGGGTTCCGTCCAAATCATCGACGAACGCGACGGTAACATGAAGAACGAGACCCGCGCCATGCTGCAGGATCCTGCCCGCAAGGCCGAAGGCCAGAAGCTCATTGTCGTTCGCTCCGCCACATTCCCCGCTGACGTCAAGCCGGGCGAATGGCAGACCCTCGTCGTCGAAATCATCGACGACCAGATCCGCGTCGTCCTCGACGGCAAGCCCGTCGGTACCTCAAGTCTTCTGGCATCGCCCACGCCACCAAGTCGCGTTTCGAATCGGCGTCGCCGGCGCAGCTCCCGGCCACACCGGCCAGTTCGACGATCCAAGATCTACAGCGCTTCCGCCAAGTAAGAGGTAGGGACAGCACCACGTGCTGTCCTAATCTTTCTATCAGCCTCCATAACCGGAGGCTTTTTGTACCCTAACGATACCATCGTTCCACGTGGCAGGAGATTACATCGGGTAGGGCGGCGATTGCCATCGCCGCCGTTCGAGCCTGCATTCCGGAAGTAACCGGCGCTTAGCTAATCCTATGATCCCCTTGTTAGGCGCCCTGGCCAACCAGCCAACTGGTCAACCGGTCAACTAGTGGTGCCTCTCGTGTGTGCCCATTTCCCCATGTCACCGTGCCAGCATGCCCCCTCCATTACCGCTCTTGCTTCGCAGCCGTTCACCATGCCAGCATGTCCCCTATGAATTAGGAGTCTGGACCCTTAATCACACCCAACGGGTGATCGAGGGCGGGCATGTGCTCATCTCGGGCGCTCCTGGTGCCGGTAAATCCCATCTCCTGCGCGAGGCCATCGTCCCTGGACTTGTCGCCGCCGGCGCCCAGGTGCTCGTCATCGACTATGCCGACATCATCGGCGCCAAGATCAAAGGCCTCCGTCGCGAGGTCTACGCGAAGAGACCTTTGGTATTTCCAGCCCCAACGCCGCCTCGCCGGCCCTAATCTCCTGAGCTCCTCCGCCATCGCCACGCTCGCCTGCG
>BGOI01000027.1 GCA_003569165.1 Opitutia bacterium | reverse complement strand
CCTTGATCAAAAAGGAATTTGTGTGAGTTCTGGTGCGGCTTGTTCCTCTGGTAAAGTTGAACCGTCCCATGTTTAAAGGCAATGCAAGTAGATGAAAAATATATTCACTCAGCAATTAGAGTTAGTTTGGGCTGGGATTCTACTAAAGAGCAAATTGAAACCTTCTTTAATATTTGGAAGTCAGATTGTTTTAAAAATGGAGCACTAAATGTCAGATAATTTAATTCAAGAGCAAATTAAACAGGATTATGCCTACGGGTTTGTAACCGATGTGGAGTCCGTTAGAGCTCCAAAAGGACTGAACAAAGAAGTTATTCAGTTTATTTCAAACAAAAAAATGAACCTGAATGGCTGCTGGCTTGGAGATTAAAAGCCTTTGATCGATTACAATTAATGATGGAGCCAAACTGGCAAAAACCTCAGTATCCTAAAATTGATTACCAGGCTTTATATTATTACTCAGCGCCAAAGAGTTTTAAAGAAGGTCCTAAGTCATTGGATGAAATTGATCCTGAGATTAAAAAAACTTATGAAAAATTAGGAATCCCTCTTAATGAACAAAAAAGATTAGCAGGAGTTGCGGTGGATGCTGTATTTTCTGGCCGTGCTCGTCTAAACCCGTAAGGAAGTGCACCTTGCGGCCGCTCATGCGCACGTGGCGCGATATCACGTCGGAGAGGACTTTCATAGGCATGGCCGAGTGCGGCGAGCCGTTGGCGTAGGTCGATGGCCGTGGTGATGTAGAACGGACTGGGCATGAAAAGATACCCTAGGCAATAGGGCACCGGAAGGGCCTAGGACAACCCCGAAGGCTGGCGGATGGGTAAACCGACCTCAGACTGCATCCCCAGCCCGCACGACGTGGGGCTGGTAGGCGATTTCGAAGGAGTAGTTCATGCCGGCGCGCAGGGGCATCGACTTGTCTCGCTGCAGGGTCTGGTAGAAGTGGACCTTACCCCAGCAGGTGCGGTGCTTAGGGCTGTCGCTCACGACTCTGGTCTCGGCCCAGGTAGAGTGGAAGTCGTCCTTGATCACTTCGCAGCGATGGGACTCGGCGCCAAGCACCAGGGAGTTGCCTGGAGTCATGCGCGAATGCGTCGCGGCAATGGGGAGTACGAGGCGGAAATCCTCGAGCATAACCGCGGACTTGGCGGTCAGGTGAAGCGACCGACGATACGGCCGCCGTTGAATTCCCAATCTACCTTCAGCGAGGCGATATTTGAGGAGAGCTTTTCGTCGCGGTCGATCAGGTCAGGCTGGTCGTAGCGGAAGTGGTAGGTGCCGGCCTTGGTACCCATGGCGACCTGGGCGTTCTTCCCGTAGAAGGAAGGCGTGTAGACTTTGCCGGCGATCGTGAACTCAGGGATGAACGGGCTGGTCTGCTGGTTGGACGGCCAGTCAAAGACGCCCGGCATGTGCGGGAAGGCCAGCGAGTCAGAGAAGCGGTGTGAACCCGACGATACCATCGGTAGGATAATGTGCAGGCCGGAGGCAGGATCCTGATACGAGAGCAGGCCTTGTTCCTTGCGAGGGGACTTATCGAAGGAGAAGAACGGCAGACCGGCAGGCGGCTGACAGGTTTGACGACTTCGAGGTCGCCGCCAATGGTCTTGGCGAGGCGCGACCACTGGGAAGGTAACGGGCCGCGTCGAAGTTGGCCATGCGGGTCGTATGACCTGGGATGGTGTCGCGTTCGGCGTCACGGACGATGATAAGGCCGTGTTCGGCGTCGAAGAACGTGGTAAAGAAGTTGGCGTAAAGACGACGCACGAGGTCACGTGCGAGCGGTTCCTTATCAACCGGCACCCAGCGGTCGCGCAGGGCCTGAAGGAGTAGGGTGATGCAGTGCATCTGGCCGTAGGCACCGATACCACGACCATAAGACCAGCCCAGGCCGTCTTCGCGGACGGTGTCCATGATGACGCGGATGTATTTCTCGGCCAACGAGCGCAACTTCGGCAGCTTGGAGTCGCGAAGCTGGATGTTGGCGTGCAACTGGAGCGACTGGCGGATGAAGATCAGGGAGACCACGCCGTACAGGTCGAAGGCGCCGCCGAAGTTGTCAGCGTTCGCGGCCTTGGAGGCTTCGTCTTGGAAACCACCCGTAGAGGCGGCGGCGATACGATCCATGAAGCGGTCGACCAACGGACCGGTTTCATCTTTCTTAGTTAGGCCAAAGGAGAAGCGACAGACAGCCTTGGCGATATCGAAGGCCTGGACGTGGTCATGATGGTCGCTCTCGATGGCGAGGCGCTCGTCGATGAGGGCACGCGTGGCTTCATCGAGGATTTCCCAGACTGGGTTACGTTCGCGGTGGGGCCAAACGCCAGGAGGCCGAGGCAGGCAAAGGCCATACCATTGTCAGAGCCTTTGCTGATGCGGACCTGGGCGGTGATCGTTCGGGCGACAATCTCGGCGATATTCTGTCGGTCGAGGTGGAGTTCCCCGGTGGCACGGAAGTATTCCCCGAAGGCCAGGGCGGCGTGACCGGGCTCATCGGCCCGTGAGACTTCCCCTTCGACCGGCACGACAGTGCCATCGGCTGAAAGGGAATTGAAGTTGAGTTTGAGGAGGGCCTTGGTCTGGTCCAGGCACTGGCTCGCGAAATTCTGCATGCGAAAGGTTGGGATTGGGGCAGGGCTCCCCCTCAGTCAATGCATCATCGTAAAAAATTCGTTATTTCGCCTCGGCTAACCGGCCCCATAAGTGCAGGGCGACCCTACTATCAGGCCTCAAAGACGACTTCGACAGGACAGCCGGAAAGCCTCGTTAAGAGCCTCCCATGGGCCCGCAGGGGCCACCAGCGGTATAGGTGGATGTCGATGGGCTTCCAGAGCCCGACCCAGCCGCAGATCGTCAGTCCTTCGTGCAGGTAATTGCCCAGCCGATAGCCCGGGTTGATCAGGTCGCGCAGTACCAGGGTGGCGGCGAGGAAGAGGAGGCCGATAAGGAGTGAAGTTCGGCCTTCACGGAAGAGCTCCCCTAGGTCGCGGCGGGCGATGCGTGCACGATATTCAAAATAATGCTGAATGGATTCTCTGACTAGCCGGGCGGATTCGGCGTCTTCGGGCTGGCGCAGTACGATGCGGATCCGGAGGTCTGAATCTTTTTCATGTTCGCGCGCCCAGCTGAGGATGAACTCTTCGGCGTCGTGATCCAGATCGCGTTCATGGAAGGGCGAAGGGTCCATGGTATTGAACAGCTGGCCGACGTTATTGAGCCTGAGTTCGATCAGGCCGGGGGCGGGAGTGGTCATGGTTAGAGAGGAAGGGGCTTGCCGAGGGCGGATTCGAAGAAGCGGGCCCGTTTCTCCCGCATCTCGTTGGATTCCCCGGCGCCGTGATTGGCTCCTGGGATGACGTGGAACTCAATCTGGTCCTTCTTGCCGGCGGCCAGCAAGGCGTCACGGAAGTCGTAGCTGCACTTCACGTCGACGTTGGTATCGGATTCACCGACGGACAAGAACAGCCGGCCGCGGAGGTTGGCGGCGTACTTGGCGCAGGAGTTCTCCTCATACCAAGGGCCGATGGGGTAGCCGAGCCATTGCTCGTTCCACCAGAGCTTATCGATCCGGTTGTCGTAGCAGCCGCAGTCAGCCGCGCCGGCTTTGTAGAAATCGCCATGCAGCAGGACGGCGTGGGCGGTGTTCTGGCCGCCGGCGGAACCGCCAAAGATGCCCACGCGGGAGAGATCCATGTTGGGCTCGGACTTGGCGAGCGACTTCATCCAGGCGATGCGGTCGGGGAAACCGCCGTCCTTGAGGTTGCGCCAGCTGGACTGATGGAATTCCTTTCCGCGGTTGCTGGTGCCACGTCCGTCCATTTGGACGACGTAGAAGCCTCGCAGGCTAAGCTCACGATGGATGCGGTTCCACCAGTTGAAGGAACGCGGGGCAAACGACCCATGAGGTCCGGCATAGATGTTCTCGATGACGGGATACTTCATCTTTGGATCGAACGGATGTGGTCGGGTGACGACGCCCCAGATGTCGAACTTGCCGTCGCGATCCTTGGCGACGAACGGCATCGTGGGCGTCCAGCCGGCCTTTTTGAGCGGATTGATGTCAGCTTCGCCCAGCTTGGCGATGGCCCGGCCGTCTGCCGCGCTGCGCAGGGTGTAGGTCGGCGGTTGATCGACCCGCGATGTGGCGTCGATCAGCGTACGGCGGTCGGGCGAGAAGGTCACTTCGTGGTGTCCATCGGAAGGGGTTAAGTCGACGAACGTGCGCCCTGGGCCGACCCTGCAGATATGCTGATGGTATGGGTTCTCGCCGGGCACGCGGCCTAGGGCGACCAAGGTGATCGAGCCCGCCTTCTCGTCGACCTTGAGCACTTCCTTCATGACCCAGGCTCCACTCGTGACGGCGTCCAGCGTCTTGCCGGTCTTGAGGTCCATGGAATACAAGTGAAGCCAGCCGGTCCGTTCGGAAAGCCAAAGAGCCCGGCTTTCGTCCAGGTCGTACCGATAACGGGTCGCGAAGGAGTGGACGAACTTGGGGTCTTCCTCGGTGAGCAATCGACGCCAGCTCCGTCGCTCGACGTCATATTCGATGATGCCATGCCCGGTGAAGCCGCGTTTGATGAACTCGGAAAGAAGGCGCTTGGAGTCGGCGGACCAGTCAAGACGTTCGGTGGAGTAAGGCAGCGGCAGCACGTCAGCCGTGGGGCGGATAGACGTCTTTCCATCGACCGAGAAGACCCAGGGAATACGTTCCGTACGGTCGTCACCAGGCTTGTCGTAGGAGATCGATTTCTCGGTCTGCATGACCGAATCCGTCACGAGGTATTGGCGGACGGGCACCGTGCGTTCACGCCAGAGAGCGAAATGACGGCTGTCCGGCGACCAGCTGATTGGGCCGACGAAGGCGTCTTTCCCTTCGACGCCATCCTGCGTGAGTTTGGTTTCACCGCTGCCTTTCTTGAGGTCGATGAGGATCACATTACCACCGCGAAGTTCCACTTTGAGTTCCCCGTTCGGTGCTTCGGCGCGGACCTTCGAAGAAGACAGGCGTTTTGATTCTCCGGGTCCTTTTCCGGTCTTTTCGGGGGACGTTGCTGCGCCTTTGGGACCAGGTTGGCTCGGGGTCAGGCGTTGGTCTGCTTCCACGATCCAAGCCGCGGTGTCGGACTCGAGACGGACGCGGCCATCGTCGAGCGGAATCGCCCGGGTGAAGGGCCATTTCTTAGGGGTGACGTTTTTCTTCGTCTGTTCAGAAAGAGCCGCCGCGACCTTCTCATGGTCGAACGCCGGACGGATTACGCCCGAAGCACAATCGACGACCTTCCAGGTAAGGCCCGCATTCTCTTTCCAGGCGTAAGCCATGAGGCGGCCAGAGTCAGACCAGCGGACATTCTCGGGTCGCGACATCTGGGCCGGCCAATACCATGCGTCGTACTGTTTCTGCCATTCGGCAGGCAAATTTGTCTGGGCCATGGCCGCCAAGGGCGCCAGCAGCAGGAGACGTAGCAGCATGCCTCAGTTGAGGCCTAACCGGTCGCTGACTCAACCACGCATCGACTATTTCTTGGCCTTTACCGGCTTGGCCTTGGTGGCCTTCGGCTTCAGGCCAGAGAGATAGGCGACGACGTCGCGGATTTCAGCCGGGGTCAGGATGCCGAGCATCGGGGGCATGACCGAGACAGGCGGAGTACGCGAAGCGATGGCCGAGACGGCGAGTTTCTGTGTTTTTCCGTCCGGCAACCTGACCTCGAGCGTCTTGGCGCTCTCCTTGACGACGCTGCCGGCAAGGGAGGTGCCATCCTTGAGAGCGATGGTCTCGATGCCGAAACCGGCGACGATCTTCGCCGAGGGCTCGATCAGCGATTCGGCGATCTCGGCCTTGGTGCGTTGCGCACCAATCTGACGGAGGGTCGGGCCAACTTCGCTGCCTTCGTCGGAATCGATTCGGTGGCAGGCCGTGCAATTAGCGGCGAGGTGTCCGTTGACGATGGCCTTGCCTAGGACGACATCCCCGCCATCGGTCAGCACCTCGTAGGGGAGCTCCGGAGACGCCATCTTCAGCCCGCCTTTGGGGCCGACCGCGAGATACTTCTTCAGGCCGGCGGCGACGACGGGGTCGCGGGATTCCTTGGCGAGCTCGAAGACATCAAGTTTGAGGCCGGCGTCGAGCTTGCGGCTGGCGAGGCGGTCGACGAGTTCCTGCAGCAGTTTGACTGAGACGACGTCCGTGCGTCCGCGCAGCGCGGCGATGACGGCCTGCTTCTCCGGGAGTTTCGCCGACTTGGAGTCGATGATGAGCCGGGCGGTCTGCATGGCCGCCGCCAAGTCACGGACGAAAAGCTGGGTGATCGCCTCGATGCGTACTTCGGACGGATTGCCCTCGCCTGCGGCGGAGCGCAGGGTCCGGAGGATGGCTTCGGCCTCGATGTTCTTGCGACCCAGGAGCCGCAAAGTCTGCAGCCTGACCGTCGGCGCCGCCTTGAGGTCTTCCGCCAGTCCAAGGAGGACGGGGAAGGGGATATCCATTTCGTACTTCACCAACAGGCCGAGGGCCAGGGCTCGTTCCTCGGGTTTCTGGATCGCCAGAAGGTCGTCCTGTCGGGAGCGCAGGACGCCGGCGACCATGGCGAGCGGACGGACGGCATACTTCTTCGCGGTGCCATCGACCGTGTCCAGCAACGGAGGCTGGTCGTAGGTTAGGATCGCGTTGAGCGCTTCGGTGCGGAGGGGCGCGCCAGCCGGCTGTTTGAGCGTCCACTCGAGCAGTCGCCGTAACGAAGCTTCGTCGCCTAGGCGTACATTGGCATTCAGGGACCTGCGTGCGGCGTGGAAGGGGAGGTTGGACTGGCCGAAGGCCGCGGCCAGGGCCGCCTGGGCGGTCGGAATGCCTTCGTCGTCATGGATGGCACGGGCAGCCTCAGTGACGACCTCCGGGTTGGCGTGGGACAGGAGCTTGCCGAGCAAGGCTGATTTCTGACGAGCGAGCGCCAGAGTAGCGAACACCGCTTCGGCGCCGGTCTTCTGCTGGGCTAAGAAGAGCAGATCCTCGGAGGATTGCGTCCCGGCGAGTCCGCTGACGAGGCCATGACGCAGCCAAGGCAGGCGGAGATCGGCCTCGGCGTCTTGGAGGAAAGAGTCGAAAGGGGTTTTGCCTCCAAGTTTGGCGAGCGAGATACCAGCTTGGGTGCGGACGCGGAGATCTTTGTGCGCGAGCTGAGCGCCGACCTTACCGGAGAGCACTTGTGACGGCTTGGCTTCGCTCAATATCTTCAGCGCTTGCACGCGGATCTCGGTATCGGCGTCTTCGAGCAAGGCCAATGACGCGGTCACGTCGGCGACCTTGCCAAGACGTACGCCCATTCCATAACCCCAGATCGCATGGATGCGCGCGAAGCGGGGAGTCTCAGGTTTCAGAGCGAGTGCGAGCATCTCCTGCCAGGCGCCAAGCCGGTTCAGTCGGATCGAGGCATTCACGCGGACCCGTTGGTCGCGGTGTGCCAGCAGGCCCATCAGTTCGTCCTTGGGGATGGCGACGGTGAAAGGCTTGGAGAGGAAAGATTCCGAGGACTTATCGAGGTTCGGGGCAATCTCGATGCTCCAGATCGCGCCCTTGCCGTCGAGCGGGTAGCCGCCGATCCAGTCGGCGAAGTAGGCACGACCATCCGGAGCCCAGGTCATGCCGATGCCCATGAGACCCTCGTTGATCACGCGCAGCTTTTCCTGGCGGAAGGTGTCGCGGTCAGGAGCCAGCGTGAAGGCGTCCATCTTACCTTTGGGGAACTGGTCCAACATGAAATGTCCACGGAGGTCGCCGTCGAGGGCATGCCCTGGTTCAAAGAGGAAGCCGGCCGGTCCGTCGGAGTAGTTGGCGATGGGCGGGGTAATGGACAGCGGCTGGTCGGGCGCGCCAGCCGGCATCCACATATTCTCTTTCATCCAGCGGCTCTCGATGGTCTGGTATTGGTGCTGGTTACGCCAACCTGTGTCGGAACCTTCGAGCACGTATATCAGACGTTCACGCTCCTTCGGCTGGTCGCCGTCGTTATCCACGCCGATCACGTTGCCGAAGGCGTCGAAGGCGATCTCCTGCGTATTGCGGATGCCGCGGGCGAAGACTTCGAAGCCGCTGCCGTCCGGTTCGCAACGTAGGACCGCGCCTTCGTGCGCGAAGAAGAAATGACGTCCTTCCTTGCTCGTGACGTTGCCGCCCTTGTCGCCGACGGTCCAATAGATGCGTCCATCCGGCCCAAGCCGAAGGCCGTGCATGTCGTGGCCGGCATAGGAGATATGTCCGCCAAAGCCGGTTGCGATGACTTCCTTCACGTCCGCCACGCCGTCGCCATCCGTATCCTTGAGCCTCCAGACGTCGGGGATCGCGGTCAGGTAGACCCAGCCGTCGAAATAAAGCACGCCGGCGGCGATGCCCGAGACCGGTGAGTTGAAGCCTTCGGCGAAGACGGTGATTTTGTCGGCGACGCCGTCGCGATCGGTGTCAGTGAGCTTGTAGATCCGTTCCTGGTGGAAGGTGAGATCCTTCCAGTCGACCGAACCGTCCTTGTTATGGTCCTTCAGGCTCCCGCGGCCGGCCTTCATCTTTCCTGGTGCGAGTTCGCGCTGGTAGAAAGCGAGTTTCTCCGCGGGCGAGGTCAGGCCGACGTCATCAGCAATCCATGCCCTGTGCTCACGGATGTCGAGGTCGCCGGCCTTGCGGCGAGTGGTCGAGGCGATGTAAGCGTTGCCCGCTTCGTCGAACGTCACCGAAGTCGGGTCGGGCACGTTAAGCTCGCCCGACCACTTGAACGGCTTCACCTCTGCGCCTAGTACGGCGATTGAAGCGACGAACAAGGCGAGGAGGGAGACGCGCATAATTTTAGCGCAGGAATGCTTCGTGGAGGCCGCCGTCGACGGTGATGACCTGTCCGGTCGTCTTGCTGAGTCGATTGGTCACGAGAAGGAAGTAGGCTTCGGCCTGGTCGGCGGGGGTGATGGGGTTCTTCGTCAGGGTGCGATCGGCGTAGAAGCGGGAAAGCTTCGTCGTCAGCGAATCGGTCGCCTCATCATCGGTGTAGGGAATGTTGTACTTCGCAAGCGACGCGATCACTCGGTCGCGCGGGAACATCGCCGAACCCTGGACGACGGTGGCCGGGGCCACGCCGTTGACGCGGATAAGGGGCGAAAGCTCCATGGCCATCTCGCGGACGAGGTGGTTGGCGGCGGCCTTTGAGGTGTCGTAGGCAACGGAGCCCTTCTTGGCCACGGCAGCGTTGGCGCTGGTAGTCAGGACGAGGTTGCCGCGGAGACCCTGTTCTTTCCAAGTCTTGAATGCTTCGTCGGCGACAAGGTAGCTACCAGTGACATTGAGGGCGAAGGTGAGCGCCCACTTGTCGTCCGGGATGTGTCCGGTGGTGTCAGGCGAGACGAAGATGCCGGCGGTGACACAGATGGAGTCGAAGCCACCGTAAGCGAGCGCGACCTGGTCGAGCATCTTGCGGATCGAGGAGCGGTCCATGATGTCACCGGCGAGACCGATGGCGGGGCCGCAGTTAGAGAGGCCGGTGCCGGCGACGCCGATGCCCGTGCCGAGCTTGTCGGTGATCTCCTTGGCGGTGGCCTGGGCCGCCTCGACGTTCTTGTCGACGCAGACGATGTGGGCGCCTTCCTTGACGAGGCGATGGGCGGTCTCCTTGCCGATGCCGGAGCCGGCGCCGACGACGATGATGACCTGACGGGCGAGTTCCTTCTCTGCGGGCATGCGCTTCAGCTTCGCTTCTTCGAGCAGCCAATACTCGATGTCGAAGGCTTCCTGCTGAGGGAGGGCGATGTACTGGTCGATGGCTTCGGCGCCACGCATGACTTCGACGGCGCAGTTGTAGAACTCAGCCGTGACGCGGGATTCGGACTTATCCTTGCCCCAAGCGATCATGCCAAGGCCGGGGATGAGGACGACGGTCGGGTTAGGGTCGCGCATCGCCGGAGAGTTCGGGCGCTTGCAGGCGTTGTAGTAAGAGGCGTAGTCCTTGCGGTACTGCTCGAGGGCGGCGGCGAGCTTGGTCTTCAGCGCGGCGGCGTCTTCGGACTGGGGATTCCAGTTCACATAGAGGGGCTTGATCTTCGTGCGGAGGAAATGGTCAGGGCAGGAGGTGCCTAGCTCTGCGAGGCGCGGGGCGTCCTTCGAGTTCACGAAGCGGAGGATCTTCTCGTCGTCTTGAATGGTACCGATGAAGCGCTTCTCCTTGGAGACCTGGCCGCGGAGCCAAGGCAGGATGGCGGCGAAGGCCGCGTGTCGCTTCTCGGTGTCGAGGGTCTGGTAGAGGGCGCCACCGAAGACCTTGGCGTCGCCGCCCTTGGCCTGGTACTTGGCGTCGATGAAGGCCGCGGCCTGTTCGATCATGGCGAGGGTCAGTTCATAGCAGGCCTTATCGTCGTCAGCCCAGGAGATGAAGCCGTGCTGGCCCATCATGATGGCCTTCATGGCTGGCTGCTGGCGGGAGATGTCCTGCATGGCGAGGCCGAGCTCGAAGCCCGGGCGCATCCACTTCACGTAGGCCATCTTACCAGCGAAAATTTCCTTGGTCAGGGCTTCGCAGTTCTTGGAAGCGGCGATCGAGATGATCGCGTTCGGGTGCATGTGGTCGACGTGCTTGCCCGGGAGGAAGCTGTGCAGCGGAGTGTCGATCGACGAAGCGCGAGGATTCAGGTTGAACGTCGCGTGATTGTACATGCCGACCATGTCATCTTCGGCTTGGGACTTGAGGCCTTTGTCCGTGCGGGCCGCGTAGGACTGCTGGAGGCCGACGAGCTTGTCCTGATAGAGGGACGAGAAGTTCTCGCGATTGCTGGTGCGGAGGTCGCCGCCGGAGCCCTTGACCCAGAGGACCGGGGTGTCGGCGCCGGACAGGGGGTCCTTCTCGACGATCTTGGAGGAGGTGTTGCCGCCGCCGGTGTTCGTGATGCGCTGGTCAGCTCCGAGTTTGTTGGAGCGATAGACCAGACGGCCGACCGGATCGAGCTTCGCAGCTTCGGCATCGTTCCAGAGGTGAGAGACGTACTTGTAGTTGGACATGTTTGTTACGTGGAAATTGAGGGTGTTGAGTAAGGGGTTTTATGACTTCTTTAAACCATTAAACTTGGCTTGAGCTGCGGCCCAGGTGGACGTGGGGTTAGGTACGTAAGTCACTACGTCAAAGGAGTTTCGGACAACCTTGCGCAAGGCGTCGAGGTTCTTGAGTTCCTTCATGGCAATGGCTTGGACGAGGATATTGCCGGCGGCGGTGGCTTCGACAGGTCCGGCGATCACGGTACGGCCCGTAGCGTCAGCGGTGGCCTGGTTGAGCAGCGCGTTGCGGCAGCCGCCTCCGACGATGTGCAGGCGCTTGAGCTTACGACCGGTGAGTTTCTCCATGCCATCCATCTCGACGCGGTAAAGGAGGGCGAGGGATTCGAGCACGCAGCGGGCGATCTCTCCGTGCGTCTTCGGGATAGGCTGCTTTGTCTCGCGGCAGTAAGCCTGGACCTTGGCGACCATGTCGCCGCGCTTCGCGAAGCGAACATCATCCGGACGAATGAATGAGCGTAGCGAAGGCGCCTTGAGTGCGAGCTTCACGATTTCACCGTAGTCGGAGACCTCGCCTTTCTCCATCCATTCGCGACGGCATTCCTGCAGAACCCAAAGACCGACGAGGTTCTTGAGGAATCGCGAGGTGCCTCCGAAACCGACTTCGTTTGTATACTTCGCCTTACGTACCGTCTCGTTGACGAGCGGCTTATCGAGTTCGAGTCCGATGAGCGACCATGTACCGGAGGAGAGATAAGCCCAATCATCACCCTTCGTGGCCGGGACGGCGGCGACAGCAGCGGCGGTGTCGTGCGCGCAGGTCGTGACGACCTCGGCTTTGCCGAGACCGGTTTCCTTGGCGAGATAAGGCAGCATCTTGCCGAGCTTCACGCCCGGGGCGACGGGCTCGGGGAAGATATGTTTCGGAATGCCGAGCTTCTTGAGCACCGGCCAAGCCCAATCACGCTTGCGCGTATCCCAGCACTGGCTGCCAGAGATCAGGGTCTCTTCGGCGCGAGCCTTGCCGGTCAGGAGCCAGGTGATGTAGTCGCCGATGAGGAGGAACGTGTCGGCGAACTGGAGCATTTCCGGGCGGTTCTCGGCATCGTCGAATAACTGATAGAGCGTATTGATCGAGATGGAGGCGATGCCGGTGCCTTCAAAGATCTCCTTCTGGGAGAAACGGCGCATGGCTAGCTCGTAAGACTTGAAGCTACGTTCGTCGCGATAGGTAAAGGGCAGCGAGAGCAGCGGACCGTCTCCCTTCAGTAGGACATAGTCGACGCCCCATGAGTCGCAGGCGACGGACTTAATCGGACCGAGCTTGGCGCCCTTGGCCAGACCGATGCGGATCTCGCGGAAGATGCGGATGATATCCCAGCGCAGGGTACCATTTGCGGTGATAGCGCCGTTGGAGAAACGGTGCACCTCCTTCATGGTGAACTTTCCGGCCTTAAGCTGACCGAAGATAACACGCCCGGATTCGGCTCCGAGGTCGATGGCGAGGTAATTGGACATGTTCAAAGGGGGCAGGGGAGGGGTTGAAAGGTCACATTCCAAGCATCTTCTGGCGATAATGCTCATCAGGACGGCCAGCGATGCGCTCGCACTGGGCGGGGGTCAGGAACACCGGACCGCCGAGGGCGGAGGCACCGACGAAGATCTCCGCGGCTTTTTCTGCCATGAGCAGGGAGCCCAGCACCGCCTTGGGGGAGGAACCGACGGCGATGATGCCATGGTTCTGAAGCAGGATGATCTTCGGGTCGCGCCCGGTGCGTTTGACAAACGACACAACTTCACGACGGATGGCCTGAGAGAGACCGAGGCCAGGTTCGGCGTAAGGCACAAAGACAGACTCCACGCCGCACATCACAATCTCGTCTGGGCAGGCACGTTTCTCGGCGAACTCACGGGCTCGCGGCGAACAGAGAATTTGGTTCACCGCGATGGCATGCACATGGCCGACGCAGTGCACGTGGGGAAGGGTGAGCAGGTAGGCGTGAAAGAGGGCTTCAATCGAAGGCTTCTTGTCGGCCGGCTCCAAACGTGACGCCAGTAAGGCTTGGTCGATTTCAATGTCGGTCGCCGCGGAGGCGTCGAGCAAAGGCAGCAAGCGGTCGAAGGCACAGCGGGTAACGTCTGACTCCTTGAGCGAAGCTAAGTTTGAGCCCGAGGCCTTGACCGCGAAGGAATGATCATCCAGCCGGACGGAGGTGTTGCCTTCGCCCAGGATCGCCATGCGCAGACGTTCAGCGCCCAACTGATGGGACAGCTCAAGCAACGACTGGATGACGTCGGCGGACATTCCTCGGAAGAATCGAGGCGATTAGAGCGCGGTCAGAACGCGCTCAGGCAGGAGCTTGACCTTGGCTTTCTGGACCGATGCGGCGTCCGCATCGGTGACCAAGAAAAGGGAGCTCACGTCGCGGGTCACGGCACAAGGTCCGCCGCGGCCGAGCTTGACCTTGTTCATGCAGATCAAGACTTCGTCGCTACGACGGATCACTTCGCGCTGCTGGTGGGAGATATCGCGCTGAGAATTCCAAAGGCCGTTTTCGTCGATGCCTTCGGCGCCAAGCAGGGCCACATCGAAGTTCCAGCGAGCGACTTCTTCAAGCGTACGGTCGCCGGCGACCATCGCGTGACGCGTAAGGAACAGGCCACCTGGGATGTAGACCTCGACGCCAGGGAGGCATGAAATAAGCTGAGCCGTCGGCAGACAGGTCGTGACAATCTGCAGGTCCGGAATAACGGCGGAGGCGATGGCTTCGGCGGCGAAGAAGATGGTCGAACCCGAGTCGAGGTAGACGGTCATGCCGGCCTTAACGCGCGATGCGGCCAGATTGCCGATCTTACGCTTGGCTTCAGCATCCTCGATCTTCCGATCGTCAAGCGGCGGAAAGTTGCGGTTGAAATCAGAGAGCGCACCGCCATGAGTACGAGTGATGCGACGCTGGTTCTCGAGTTCGGTCAGATCGCGGCGAGCGGTCGCCTCGGAGACGTTGAATTGTTTACAGATTTCCAGGACAGGGACATACCCGACTTTGGAGAGAAGTTTAGCAATCGCTTCACGGCGTGCTTCAATGATGTGGCGGGCTACTTTCATAAAGTCGGAGCTAGATTGGTTAGGGGAAGTTCGGTTATGAGCGTAACCAATCGACCAATCAATAACTCAATTGCATACGATTGCCATCTGGGTCTATATTTCGCACAATATACATTATGTCTAGTTAAGTATAACGTAATAATAACAACGTATTAATACGTTAAAACTGTTTTATCTTGGGTTAAACCACCCCTTTCTTATCTTTTAGACATCACCCCATGAACGCACCCATTCGCTCATATTGTCGTTTCGGGCTGGCGTGGGTGGTCATTTCCGCGGCGTTTATCGGCTGCACCACGACGAACCAACCGGAGATCAAGCCGGCCATGGGTGAGCCAAAGTTCACGGGTCTGGTCATTGAACAAGGGCCTGGGTCTCTGGGCGCCGAACCGCGTAAGGAACCAGTGACCTGCCTGATCCTTCACCATACCGCTGGCTCCCTGCCCTCCTCCTTGGAGATCCTCCAAGGCAAGGACCCCAAGCACAAGGTCGGCGTCCACTATGTGGTCACTGACGAACCTAAGCCCCGGGTCATCCGGATGGTGCCCGAAAATATGTCAGCTTATCATGCCGGCAAAAGTGCTTGGGGTAAGCTGATCAATCTCAATCAGAATTCAATCGGGATCGAGATCATCAATTACGACGGCAACGTTTATCCTTACTCGGATGCCCAGGCGGATATCATCTTCGCCCTCTGCGAGGAAATCATCCGACGTCATGACATCAAACCCTGGAACGTGCTCGCACATTCCGACATCGCCGTAGGTCGCAAGGTGGATCCTGGTTCGAAGTTTCCTTGGGCCAAGCTCGCCTCGCTTGGGATTGGCGCATGGCCGCTCTCCAATGAGGTCGCCGATAATCTAAAGAAGAAACGTGATCTCACGCCTGGTCGCGTGCGCAGTCTGTTGACGGCCTACGGCTACGCTCTAGAAACTGGTGAGGCCGGACTTAAGCTCGGTGTCGAAGCCTTTCAGCGCCACTTTCGTTCGGCCAAGGTCGATGGTCTCATCGACCAAGAGACGGTCGCGATTCTCGAAGCCCTGCTCCGCCGCTATCAGCCGAAGGCCTACCGCGAAGCCGCGTTCAATCCTTGAGCTGGACGCCAAAGAACCGCAGCAACTTGTTGGCGTAGCCGCGCAAGAGATCGCGTTCTGGATAACCGAGTTTGTCCAGATAGACGGCGTAGAAGACCATCCCAGCCATGCCAGCGACCCCATGGAAATGATGAGGTTGAGCTTCTCGTGCAGATGGCCGGTGAGGATGTTGTGCAGGAAAGCATAGCCTTGGAATGAGATATAAGCTAAAACGAGTGAACCGCCGATGACCTGGATGGCTGGCTTCAGGAGGCTCTCGGTTAGAAACTCGGGCGCATACTTTTGGAGGTAATGCCGAAGCACGAAGTACTGCCAGATCGTCGAGATGGCGTTGGCTAAGGCGAGGCCTTCGACACCCTTGCCCATCCAGACGGCAATCAGCGAACCCGCGGCGTTTATGACCATCGCATGGATGGCGGCGATAAAGGTTACCTTGGTCTGGCCGGCGACGTTGAGTGCCCGCGTGACGATCGAAATCATCGCGTAGAACGGCATGGCAATCGCGAACAGCACAAGGAGGTTGCTGGTCTCTAGGCAATTACCTGCGTTGAATTTCCCGTATTGGAAAAGTAGCTGTACGATGGGTATAGCTAAGGCCACCAATCCGAACGCGGCCCCGACGTTAATCGCGAGGACGAGGCGCATGCCTCGCCCATAGTTGCGGGCCAGCGCCGGGATGTCGCGGCTGGCGAAGGCGGTGGCGAGCGCCGGGAAGATGACGACGGCAATCGAGGCCGAGAATAACCCGATGGGGAGTTCGACAATGCGGTTGGCGACGTAGTAATACATCAGGCCTGCATCGCTGACATTGTAAGCCATCGCGCGCGAGATGAGCACGTTGACCTGTTGTACCCCAGCTCCGAGCGCAGCGGGTAGAAAGGCAATGCTGAGGGTCTTCCACGCGGTCTCGTCCACGTTCGCCAGCCGGGGATGCCAACCTTCCTGACGTAGGCCCCAGAGAGGAATGAGCAACTGGAACGCACCCCCGACCAGCGCACCCAGGCAAAGCCAGATAGCTTTACCCATGTCGGTACTGGCTAGGTTTTCACCAAAGACGCCCAAGCCGATAATCATGCAGAGGTTGAGCACGCCCGAAGCTATCTCCGCCAAGCCGAACCGACCGCTGAGGTTCACCGCCGAGGTGAACAGTGCCGCGACGCAAATCAGCGGCATATAGGGTAAGCAAATGGCCGTGAGGATCGCCGCCGCTGAGTTGGTCGGCCAAAGTAACGCCCAAAGTAGCGCGGAGCCGATGCCAATCATCGTGAGCCCGAGCATCCAAGGGAAGACCTTCCGCAGAACGAAGTTCAGGAAGCCGAACGCAGCCGACTGGCCATCTTTGACGGACTTCTCCGCCAGTACCGGGACGATGGCCGCGGTCAGGGCGCCTTCACCCAGCAGTCGGCGGAAGAGGTTCGGGATCTGGAACGCTAAGATAAACGCCGAACCGATGGCGGAAGCACCGAAGACGGCGGCGTCAGCTGATCGCGGAACAGGCCGAGGACACGCGAGACCATCGTCCAGGAGGCGGTCTTCGCCATGGCCTGGTACTGGCGCGTCTGCTCGGTCATGACCTCAGGGCTGATGGCGCGCATGCCTTCTTCGAGCACGGCACGAAGGGCTGGGATCAGGTCGGTGCGTGGGACCATCTGCTTCTGAGCGATCAGCCAGGCTGCGCACTTTGGCGACACCCTTGGCAACTTCGCTGCCACCGTAGACGAGTGCGTACTTTGCGCCGGCGACTTCGGCCGCTGGATGAGTTTGGGGAACTTGCCGTCCTTAAGATTATATTCCACCCGGAAGCCGGCTCGACGAAAGATTGCGATGTCTTCGAGGCGCAGCATTGCGAGCATCGTCGCCGAGGATCATGACATAGAAGTCAGGGCCGTCGGCGTAAGCCGGGATAAGCTTCTTGAGCTCCAGGAGGTCTCGCAAAGTGACGTCACCCATGCCAAAACCGACGGCGGGCAGATCCGGACCGCCGAGCTTTTTGACCAAGGCGTCATAGCGACCTCCGCCAGCAGCGCGCGAGCTTCGCCGCCAGTCTCGAAAGCTTCAAAGACGAAAACGGTGTAGTAAGCGAGGCCGCGGACAATGGTGAGGTCGATGGCGACGCATTCGCCAAAACCATGGTGGTGAGCGTGCCGAGGAGATGCTTCCACTCGACCAGGCGGTTCGGTCATCGAAGCGTCGCCGGCGGCGAGTTTCTCGAGGTCGGCCAAAGATTTCGTATTGGCGAAGGCGCGGGCGGCTTCGAGGTCTTGACGGGGTCGACCTCAGTTCCAGCGAGCGCCGCCGTCATGGCGTCGAGCAGGTCCTTGGGCGCGCGCGTTCCAACTTATCGACCAACACCAAGCACGGCTCCGGCCTGCGCTTCGGGTACGCCGAGGCTGCCGAGGTAGCGGAACCAGAGCGTGCGGTCGGAGACACGGATGCGAAAATCCTGCTGCGTCAGGCCGAAGCCGAGCAGACAGTCGGCGCAGAGCGCGATGATTTCGGCGTCGGCCGCGGGGCCGGCTTCGCCAAGAAAAATCTGCATGAGTCGATAGAACGCGCGGAGACGGCCTTCTGGGGCTTCTCGTAGCGGTAGTTCTCGCCGATCGCGAACCAGCGAATCGGCTTGGGCAGCCATTGGCCTTGGCCCGACCATGCGGGCCAGCGACGGCGTCATCTCAGGACGTAGGCTTACCTTGCGACCACCCTTGTCTTCGAAATTGAAAAGCTGGCGGACGATCTCTTCGCCGGACTTCTCGGTGAAGAGTTCGAGCGGTTTTCAAGCACCGGCGACTCCCATTCACGGAAGCCATAGCGACGACAGGCGAGCCGCAAGACGTCCATGACATGCCCGAGAACGGCACGGTCTTCAGGATAGAACTCCGGAAACCGGGGAGCGTTCGAATATCGGACATCGCGAAGCGAAATTACTGAGCAGGCTCTCGACGTCGTACGACTTCAGCTTGCTTTCAATTCTTTGCCGGCCTTTTTTTTTTTTTTTTTGAACTTGATCACCGCGCGCTTCGGGATGACGACATCCGTCTCCGGGCGATTCGGGTTACGTCCGATACGGCTCTTGCGGACCTGCACCTGGAACACGCCGAAGTTGCGGAGCTCACGTCGCGTCCAGCCAGCAGAGCTTCGCTGATGGCATCGAGGGTCATCGGACCGAGTCGCGGATGTGCTTCTGCGGGTAGCACCTTGTCCGTGAAAATCTTGAGGACGATTTCGCGCTTGGTGAGGTTGTTGGACATGACGTTGCGTAGTGTTGATAGACAAAGGCATGGGAAAGCGTCCGTGGCAATACCCACACCCGAAAAAACCTTACTCTAGGTTCTGTACCGCTCTCGGACGCGTTCGATCTCGGTTTTCGCCTCCAAAACCAGCTGGTCGTGGCGGATTTCGGAGGCCTTGCTGCCGATGGTGTTAACTCGCGCAGAAGTCCTGAATCAAGAAATCGAGCTTTCGTCCGCAATTAGGCTGTAGGAGCTAGCTTGAAAAACTGGGCGATGTGGCTCTTAAGGCGAAACACTTCCTCGGTGTGTCCGCGCGGGTCGGCAAAAAGCGCGAGCTCCTTGAGTACCCTCTCGTCAGTGACGTCGAGGTTCAGTCCGGCATCCTTAAGCCGCTTGAGCATCGCGTCGCGGTGACGGACCGGAGCGGCCTCTTCAGGCTTCCTGCATGCCCGTGACCATGACTCTCATCTTCGCAAGCGCCAGTTCAGATCTTGGCCAAGGCGGCGCCCTCGGCCTGGCGCATGACGATGAGATTCTTCAGTGCTTCCTCGAAGGCGGCCCGGATCAAAACTTCAACTTCGTCGAAATCAGGCAGCACTACCGACGGACGACGGCTATTCTCAGCGAGGCGCAACAAGAGTTCGCCGTCGGCCGAAAAACTTGACGCCACAACGTGTCGCCAACTTGGAAAGTTCCTCGGAGATTGGCGGCGACCGCTTCGTGATCCCATTGGCGTTGGGTGCGTGAGGCGGTGGCCTGCGTGACGCGGGCAGTGGACTTTGCCGCGCTGCAGACGGGTGCGAATCCAGGCTGAAGCCGCTGATT
>BGOI01000026.1 GCA_003569165.1 Opitutia bacterium | reverse complement strand
CGGAGATATTCTGGAGCAACGGCGAGGTCGCGTGATGCCGAGGTAGGTGATATTACCGGCCAACTGTAGAACCGGCGCCAGCGGCGACGGTGAGCGCCGAGGATGAACCCATGGCGCCGGCGTGGGCCAGACGCAGGGCGCCGGCGGTGACGACGGTGGCACCGGAGAAGCTGTTGGCCGCGCCGAGCGTGGCGACGCCCAGACCGGACTTGGTCAGGCCAGCAGTGCCGAGGGAGACGGCGCCAGAGAGGACGAGGTCACCGTTGCCGCTCAACGTCAGGGCATAGTTAGCCGAGGAAACGGTCCCGCCGAGCGTGAGCGTGCCGGCGTCGCTGCCGAAGAGGGAGTCCGCGCCGAGGGTCACCGCGCCGCCGAGGGTGTTGGTGCCGGAGATGTTGCGGAGGACGCCCGTGGTGGCCGAAGTGCCCGTACCAGCAACTGTGAAGGGCTCGCTGCTGACGATATTACCGGAAACCTGGACCGCCGCGCCGGAGGAGACGACCGTCGCGCCGGCGGCGGAACCGAGGCCGGCGTTGCTGCCGAGACGGACCGCACCTTCGAAGACCTTGGTCACGCCGGAGTAGTTGGACGCGCCGGTGAGAGTCAGGATGCCCGTGCCGTCCTTGTAAAGGGACAGCGCACGGAAATTACCGTCGTTGATCGCGCCCGCGTAGGCGGAATCGGCGAGGGAATAGGTCGAGACGACCGAACTGCCCGAGAAGAAGCCCGAGTCGCTGATCGCGCCGCCCGCGCCGGACAGCGTGCCGATGGAGGCGTTGCCGACGCCGAAGATGTCGAGGGTGCCGCCGTTGACGGTCAGGGCGCCGTTGAAGCCGGTGTCGCCGCCGAGGGCGTTGACGTTGCCCATGCGCAGCGTGCCGCCGTTGACCGTGGTGCCGCCAGTGTAGAAGTTGGCGCCGGAGAGGAGCTGGATGCCCGCGCCGGATTTCACGAGAGCGAGGTTGCCGGTGATCTGCCCGGCGTAGTTCCAGTCGCCGGTCAGGATGCCGCCATCGTTCGCCGCGACGTTGATCGTCAGGGTCGAGACCGCGACGGAGGTGTTCGTGACGGTGGCCGTCTGGGCTGCGACGCGGGTGAGCGCGCCGATGGTCTGGCTGAAGCCGCTGAGGTCGAACGAGGCCGTGCTGACGGAGCCAATGTCCACGATGGCCCGGGTCGAGAGGGCGTTGTTCGCGCCGAGGGTGACGACGGCGTTCTGATTGTAGAAGTAGTCGTAGTCGGACGGCGTGCCGGTGCTGTTCGAGAAGCGCACATTACCCGCGCGCGTGGTGACCATCTGGCCGGGGGCGGCGGTGACGGGCCCGGTGATGTCGAGCGTCGCGCCGTTGGAGGCGAACAAGCCACCCGCAAAGGTGGTATTCTGGATAAAGATCGGACCGGAAAGCGTGCCGACGCCGGAGGAGGCGGAGAGGAAGATCGCGCCCTGGCCGACGACGCCGGTGGCGTACTTGATATTGATCGGGTTGGCGATGGTGACGCCTTGGTCGATCTGGAACTGGCCGGTGCTGATCAGGTTGACGACGTTGGTGCTCGCGCCGAGGGCGCCCGTGGCTTCGACGCGGAAGACGCCCGCCGCGCCGCCGATGTTGACCGGGCCGGTGAAATCGTTGGCAGGGTTATTGACGATGAGCGTACCAGGGCCGACCTTGGTCAGGCCGATGTTGCCGGTGATCTTCGAAGCGACGGTCACAAAGCCCACCGTGCTGGCGTTCCACTGGTGGAAGATAAGGTCCAAGCCGTTCCCAGAGGTGATCGTACCACCCTGGATGGTGACGGCGTTAGCCCCGACAGTTGGCGTGATGAGCACGCCGCCGGAGGCGACAGTCAGGCCACCCGTGGCGTCGAGGGTGACGGAGTTTAACGAGTTGAAGCGGAGTGAGTTGACCGAGAGCGGCGCGCCACCGATGGAAGCCAAAGTACCGTTGTCGACGTTCGCGCCGGCCGCGTAGGTGGGGGAGTAAGTCGCCAGCTGGGTGGCCTTGCCCGAAGAGGCGGCCGCAAAGCTGCCGCCAGCGCCGGCTGTGGCCCAGCCGCCGATGATGGTGCCCGTGGCGGCATCGTTCGAGTTGAGCACCAAGGTGCCGCCCGTGCCGTTCTGAGCCGTCAGGAAATCGATGCCTGAACCGGCGACCGCGCGGGTGATCAGGCCAAGGTTCAAGGTCAGCGCGACCGGGGTCGTGGCGGTGAAGGTGGTACGCGAACCGCCAGGCAGGAGGGTCGTGGCGGCGAAGGCCTGCGAGTTGGTCCCGTTGGTCTTGCCAGTGAAATTCAGGATGCCACCGCCGAGCTCCAACGTGCTCACGCTGTTGATGATGGCGCTGGGCGCCGTCGTCAGGTTGTTGAAGTTGAGGCTGAGCGTGCCGCCGAGGACGGTGGTCTTGCCGGTGTAATTGGCCGAGTTGGCCGAAGAGAGCGTCAATGTACCCGAGCCTACCTTAATGAGCCCGCCCGAGCCGAGCGTGCCGACGGCGCCGACGCCGCCCCAGATGTAGCCCGCGAATTCGGTACTGGCCGTGCCCGCGATGGTGAGGTTGTAACCGGCGAGGTTCAGCACGCTGCCGGCAGGCAACGCCCCGCTGAGACTCGGAGCCACGATGGTCGCGACAGTGACGTCGCGATTCAACTGGGTGACGTTGCCGAGGGCGTTGTTCCAATACAACACGTTGCCCGCCGCCGCGCCGTTGATGCCGTAGCCGGCGTTGAAGGGGTTGGCGTTGTTGAGGAGGAGCGTGCCTACCAGTGTCGTGCCCGGACCGCTATTGTCAGTATTGCCGAGATAGGTGTTGATGCCGTCGAGACGGAGGATGCCGCGACCTTCCTTGACGAAGGAACCGGCCGGGCCGTAGGACCCGATACCGCGGGCGAAGACGATCATATCGGTGTCGGCGGCACGGTTCACATTGAACTTCATACCGCCATTATTGACGATAGCGGTGAGGTTCGTGGCGGACGACATGTCGCCCGCGAGCGGGTCGGTGGCGAAGCTCGGGATGCCCGAGGCCAGGCGGAACGGCGGTTGCGCGCTGACGAAAGTAATCGGGCCATTGCCGAAGACCGACCAGGGATTGGTGATGGCCGCGACTTCCACCACGCCGAACGGACCGTTCTGGCCGACAATGGTACCGCCGACATAGGTGTTCCCGCCGGCGCCGGCCGCGGGGTTGAGGATGACCGTGCCGTAGCTGTTGTTCGCCGAGCCGCCGGTCAGGACGACGGCGGTGTTGCCGGTGATGCTGTTGGCGTAGGTCAGGTTAGCACCGCCGCCGCCGAGGCGGAGGGTCGGCTGACCGTTCAGGACGTTGGGCTGGAGGGCGCCCGTGTAAGTGAGGTTCTCATTGGCGCCGAGGACGAGGCCGGCGGCGTTGGCCGAACGGAAATCGAGGGGTTCGGCCTGGCTGCCGACGCGCAGGGCGATGGTGCCGAGCGAGCCGTAGGCGATCTTATCGATGACGGCGGCCTGCACGCCCGCGAAGTTCGGGATGATGGAGCCGTAGATGCCCAGCTGGATGGAGGTCGGCGAACCGAGGCTGGCCAGGCTGTCGAAGCGGTACGCGCCGGAACCGATGTTGTACGAGCCGGCCCAGCCGGTGTTGTCGCCGGTGAACTTGATCGTGCCGTCGCCCCAGCCGCTGCGCGCGGTGAGGTTGTAATTGCCGAAGAGCTTGGCGCTGATCGTGGCTTCGGCGCCCGTGGCGCGGATGCCCGCGTCGCCCATCAGGTTGAGGGTGCCGGCGAGCACCGAGCCGTTGCCGAGGCGAATCACCCCGTGGAAGGCGCCCGGTTGCGACGTGCCTTCTTCCCAGCCGTTGCCGATGACGTACCAATTGCGGGAGATGGTGGCCGAATCGGCCATCAGGAACTGGCCGCCATTGTTGCCGTAGACGTAGACGTTGCCGTTGGCGCCGGTGCCGAAGGGCGAGGTCACGGCCGCGCTGCCCGTGCGCACGCGCACGCCGCTGATGTAGGTATTGCCGGAATAGAGGTTGTTGGCGCCGATGAGGACGTCGTTCTTGCCGACGCCGACACCCACCAGCCCGCGATAGGTCACGTCGGTCGCGCCCGAGACGCTCTCGCCGAGCACGGAATTGATGGTGAAGGTGTTGCCGTTGGCGAAGACGACGAGTTCGCGTCCGGCGCCGGGCACGACGGTGCCGCCGGTCAGGGTCGAAGCGCCCGCGGAGGAACCGAAGAGGATGCCGCCCGTCGCGATGGTGAGGGTGTTGCCCGCGCCGATGGTGGCCGTGACGGCATTGGTGCTGTTCAACCTCAGCGAATTGATCGTCTGGGTGGTCCAGTTGGCGGCGGGCGTCGTATTCGACTCCACCAGGTTGAGGTTCGGAGCGACGGTGAAGGTCTGGGCCGTGTTCGTGGCCGTGGCGTTCGCGCTGATCGTCATCGTGCCCGTGCCGATGGTGACGATGGTGGCGCCGGCCGGGATGCCGGGGCCGCTGATGGCGGCGCCGACCAAGAGCCCGGTGGTGCTGGCGACGGTGACCGTCGTGCTGCCGACGGTGGTCGCGCCCCCGGTCAGGGTCACTCCGTAGTTGGCCGTCCCGGCGGCCGACGCGGTGTAAAGGGCGGCGGTGAGCCAGGCGTTGCCGGCGTTCTTCATCGCCCAGTCCGTGGCCGTCGTGGAACTACCGGTGGCCAGGACGGCGTAAGCCGTGCCGTTGGCGTCGGTGAGGAGCGAGCTGGCCGTTCCCGTGGTCGTGAACACGCCGTTGCCGGCGGCCAGAGTATTGTTCGGATTGCCGATGAAGAGCGTGGCACCGCGACCGCGCGTGATGGCGCCGAGGGTGAGCGAGACGGGCTGGGTGCCGCTGCTGGTCAAGACGATGTCCGAGGCGCCGGTGCCGAGCGTCGTCGAGGCGAAGGTCTGCCCCGTCGTGGCGGCGGCCGCGGTCAGCAGGAGACGGCCGCTGCCGTTGCCGACGTCGGCCAGCTGGGCGCCGGAAAGCTGGGTGCCGACCTGCGGGGCGGAGGCTCCGCCGAGGATCAAGGCCGAGGAGGCCGAGATGATGTTGGTCGCGACCGAGGTGCTGAAGGTCAGCTGGAGGGTGCTGACCTTGCTGGGCGTCCCGGCCGTGGTGCCGGGAGCGCCCGCGATGATGGTCGTGGCGCCGGTATAGGTCTGCGCCGCGGTGATGTTCATCGTGCCCGAACCGATCTTGGTCAGGGCGCCGGCGCCGGAGAAGACGGCGCCGTAGGTGGTGTTCTGGCCGCCGTTGCCGACGCGCAGGGTGATCGGGTTGTTGGCGTTGTCGACCAACGCCATGTTGATCGGGGTGCCGAAGAGGCCGCCGATGGTGAAGGTGCGCGAGGCGACGCTGGAGTCGAACACGACGCTGGCGGCCGACATCACGTTCGTGTAATTGATACCGCTGTAGGCCAGCGCGTCGGAGTGCTTGAGCAGGATCGAGCCGTCGATGACGGTCGTATTGCCGGTGAACGTGTTCGCGCCGGACAGGGCCAGCACGCCGGCGCCCATCTTGGTGAGGCCGCCGGAGAGGCCTTCGCGGGAGTTGCCCGTGGCCGCGCGGTTGCCGATCGAACCGGCGAGCTCGACGTTGTTGCCGTTGGTATCGAGGACGGCGGAGCCCCAGAGGGTGATGCCGCCCGGGATCGCGCCCGGACCGGCGGTGATGTCGGTCGTCGCGCCCGTCGCCCAGCGGATCGTGCCGCCGGTCGTGATGAGGCCGCCGGCGCTCGCGCCGTAACCGGCCGAGACGCTGCCGGGGAGCACCTGCAAGGTGCCGGCGGCGTTGAGGACGAGACCGCCCTTGAAGGTTTTCGTGCCCGAGAAGGCCACGGACGTGCCGATGATGTCGACACGCGTGTCATAGCCGCCGCCGATCGCCGAAGCGAAATTCAGCACGCTGCCGCCGCCGCCGAGGCGGTAGACGCCGGCGACTCCGGGGGTATACGTGCCCGTATAGGTCACGTCGCCCATGCCGGCGCCGAGGCCCATGCCGGTGAGGTTCGCGCCGGCCTTGCTGAGATTGACGTCCATCGCGGCCGTGGCCGCGGTGACGGAGACCACCCCGGTGCTCGAGGCGTTGGTGAAACGTTCGATCTTGCCGAGGGAATCCGCGGCGTTCGCGACGATGGCACCGCCTTGGCCGACGACCAGGAACCGACCCAGCTTGGTGGTGTCGAGGGTCGTGGCGTTGAGCGCGCCGTAGGCGCCGACGGCGACGACGCCGGCGTTGAGGGTCATCGCGGTCTCGAAGGTGTTGACGCCGTTGAACGTGAGGGTGCCGAGGCCGTTCTTGATGAGTCGACCCGCGGTGTTGGCGGTGTTGAGCGCGCCGACGGTGACGGCGGCGCCGGTGCCGCCGCCGCCGTGAGGGTGACGGTCGGGACGGTGCCGGGCAGATAGGTGCCCGGACTGGTGATCACGATGCCGGTGACCTGGCCGCCGCTGATGACGGCATAGCCGGAAGCCGGGGTGCCGCCGGCGACGAGGCCAGCGGTGCTAAAGGTGACGAGAGGGGCGCCGATGTAGCCGGAGCCGCCGGTGACGGCGAGGTTGGTCTGCGTCACGCCCGTGCCGGTGGCAGCGGTGAGGCCTGGGAGGGAGACCGGGAAGCCGTTCGTATCGATGGTCAGGGCCCCGTTCGCGGAGGCGCCAAGCGCACCGTTGTCGATCGCGCCGAAGAGGGTGTTCGTCCAGACGCCATAGGGCGTCATGACGCGATTGTCCGCGGTCAGCATCGCGCCGCCGGCATTGCCGAGGAGCGAAGGCAGGAAGCCCTGCGTCATGGCCGCGTTGGCCTTGATCGTACCGCCCGCAAAGTTGCTGTAACCCAGGTTACCACGACCGGAGGTCATGTTGACCGAGGCGTTGTTACCGATGAGGACCGTGCCGGCGGTGACATTGAAGGTCGAAGTCGAGCCGATGATACCACCGTTACCCCAGCGCAGATTACTGCCACCGAAGTCGAACGTGCCACCCGCGATGTTCAGGGTACCCTGCGTGCCCGTACCACCGAGGACGAGGCCGATCTGGCCGGCGGAATTCTGGCGGTTGACGAAGCCCCCCTGCCCCACCGTGAACTGCGCGAGACCCTGGTAGGCCAGGATGAACCAATCGGTCGTGTTATTGGAGTTATTGAGCACACCGGAGCCACCGACGTAGGCCACGCCGACGGCGTTAGCATTATTTTCGTTTAAGTTGAAACGGTTGATGGCCGTGCCGGTCGACATCTGGAAGAGGCCGCCCGTGAGGTTGAAGTAACCATAACCGATGACGGCGACGCGCTGGTTGCCGTTGCCGCCGGTGGTGAAGAGACGCACCGTGCCGCCGGTCTGGTTGTAGACGGAGACCGCGCCCGTGGTGTTGGCGCCCTGCATGGAGAACAGGTCGACATCACCGCTGACGTTGACGGTGGATTGGTACGGGCTGTTACCGTAAAGGAGGTAGGAAGTCGCCGTGGCGCCGGTGTAGATGCCGGCGAGGTTGAGCACGCCGCCGTTGACCAAGGTGTTACCGGTGAAGGTATTCGTGCCGGACAGGGTCAGGGCGCCCGTGCCGACCTTGGTCAGGGCGAGGGCCGTGAGGCCGCCGTCACGGATCTCGCCCGCGAAGTTCGTGTTCTCGTTATTGCGCCCCACGGTGAGCGTGACCGCGGTGACCGCATTCGAGTTCTCCACGATGCCCACGCCGCCAAGGCCGCCGAGGACGTTGCTGAAACCGTCGAGACGGAGGATGCCCGAGGTGCTGCCCTGCGTCGCGAGGATGTGGGTGGAGTTCGGGCTGAAGGTATTAGCAACACCGGCCCGGAGAACGAGCCCCGGGAAACGGGTCGTACCGGCGTAGGTATTGAGACCCGAGAAAACGACCGTCGAACCCTCGAGGCCATTGATGACGAGGTCGTTGCCCGCCAGGCCGCCGATGGCGCCGGAGACGGCGAGCGAGGAACCGTTGACCCCGGTGCCGTCGATGGTCCAGGTCTGGTCGGCACCGAGCACGAGCGGGGTGCTGAACAAGATATTGCCCGCGTTAGCGTCGATCCGAATACCATCGGCCGAATTGGCGGGAGCGATGGTCAGGGCCGTGGTGGTCTCGGGTCCGCCCTGCGCGATGATGACGCTGGTGATGCCGCTCGGGGTGGAAGTGAAGCGAATGCTGCCGACGGTGAAGTCGCCGTCGAGGGTGGCCACATAAGCATCCGTCGCGGCACTAGGGGTGGCGCTGAAGATGACGTTGTTAGCGATGCCCGGGAAGCCCTTAGCGTTGATGGTGCCCGCGGCGTCGGTCGAGAAGTTGGTGTCGAAGTTGGCGTAGTTCAGCGAGGACCAGCTGACGTCGGCGCCCACGCGCCAATAGAGGTCGGTCGGCAAGGCCGTCGTGGTCAGGGTGACCGCGGTGTCCGTGTTGGTGAGGGCGAAAGTATGTCCACCGAAGGTCCGCAGGTCACCGAGGGAGTAAGTCGCACTCGCCAAGCCGCTGGCCGCGGTGAGGAGGTCATAGGACCCCGCGGTGAGGCCGGTCAGACCGGTCAGGTTGATGATGACACGGTTCGCAGCGAGCGCCGCACTGGTCGAGCTGATGCGGTCGAAGGCCGCGAGCGAGCCGATGTCGAAGCCGAGGGAGGCCGAGCCCGAGGCGCCGGCTCCAAGGTCGAGGACGCCCGCGCCGAGCGCGACAGCTTGGCCGACGGTGTTGTTGAAGTTGAGGATCGCGCCGGCGTTGACCTTGACGGACGACGTGCCCAGCGGGGCGGACTGACCACCGGCGAGGTTGAGGCGACCTGCGAGGACGGTCGTTTGACCGACGTAGGAAAGCGTCGCGCCAGTCAGCGTCAGGGTGCCGATGCCGGACTTGATGAGCCCGATGTTATTCTGGTTGGCCCCGAGACCGCCGATGGCGCCATTATAGATGGTGGCGATGTCTTGGTCGACGGTGAGGTTCGAGACCGCGGAGGCGCCGCCGACGAGAGCGTTGTTGCTAACGCTGCCCAGTCCACGGACGACGATCGAAGCGGAATTACCCGCGCCGCCGGTGACCGTGACAACTGGAGCAAAGCCCGGACGATAGCTGCCCGGATCGGTGATGGTGATGCCGGTGATGATGCCGTTCAGGACCGTGGCCACGGCCTGGGCGCCCTGCGCGCCCATGAGACCGCCAATGGCGTCAAAGGTGATGGTCGGAGCTGAGGTGAAGCCCTGGCCAGGGTTGAGGATCGTGAGATCCGCGGCCTGGATGCCCGTGACGCCGGACAGCGAGGAAACCGTCTGGTTGCTGGCGCCGTTGGCATTACCGAGCTGGAGCACGCCGCTAGCTGAGCCCGCGCCAGAGCCGAGGAAGAGCTCACCGGCGGTAGGCAGGCGATTGCTCGCCCCGCCGCCGAGCACGAGGGTGCCATTGGCGACCGTCGTGGAACCCATGTACGTGCTGGTGGCCGCCAGAGTGAGCGAACCGGTGCCCGCTTTAGTCAGGCCACCGATACCAACCCCGACCGCCCCGCCGATCGCGTTGGCGAAGACGAGGTTATTGGCGCCGACGTCCAACGTGCCGCCCGCGGAGAGGAAAGTGATGGCGCGCTGCGAGATGTCGTCCGCGAAACCAGGCGCGAGACGCAAGGTGCCACCCGCCAAGGTCAACGGACCGGTATTACCGCCGATGTTGGCGAGCGAAGAGATACTGAGCGTGCCTTCGTTGATCGTCGTGCCCCAATAGGTGAGAGGCGAAGCCGTCTTGACGCCGCCGCCGGCGACGTTGGTACCGGTGAGCACGAGGGTGCCGCGGCCCGACTTGGTGAGGTAGCCAGCGGAACCCAACGGGGCGGAGATCGTGGTCGTGAGCCGCGGCGTGATCGCCGAGGAACCTGGGTTGACGACGTGGAAGACGTATTCCTTGGGAGCACCGAATCCGAGGAGGATTCCGCCGTCGAAACCCGAGAGGTCCATGGCGTTGTCCGCGGAGGCGGCGGCCAGGGGGCTCAGCGTGAAAAGAAAGGCTCCACTTCCGGTCGTCAGGCTTGACCCCGCCGCTCCGGTGAAGGCGTAGTTGGCGCTGGTACCGGCGACTGGATTATGGTGAAGGACAAGCGAGTTGAGCGTCCGGCTGGCGGCCACCGTCAGATTGGCGGCGAGCACTTCGCGGACGTTCACATTGGTCTCGGCGCTGGAGGTAAGCGTCGCGTAATCAAGGGTGTGACTCAGGTCACGCAGGCCTTGACCCGCAACATAGGTCAGGAACGAGTTACCAAAGGCGGCCTCCGAGGTAATTCCATCGAGAGGGTAATCACTGGAACCGATGCCCCAAGGGACGATGCTCTGAGTGCGCGGGTAGACCGTCAGCGCGAGGGCTGACCCCGCCGCCGTCGCGTTGGCAGTCAAGGTGAAGGTGGTCCCGTTCGCGTCTACGCTGGCGACCAGGGAGCCGGCGGGAATACCGGTCCCGGCAACCGCCATCCCCGCGACCATCCCGGCCGTGCTGGTCACGGTGACGACGGGACTGCCGGCGGTCGTGACACCGTTGGCAAGGGTCAGGTCCAAGCCGGAGGCACCGGACATTCGGCTGATGAAAGTACTCTCTCCCGATGTGATCAGCCACCTCGAGGAATTCACCCCGGCGGCCGTGTTGCGATTAGCCAGCGGACGGCCGATGACATTAATCGTGGCGAAGGAGAGGGCGGGAGAAAGGGACCCGTCGGGGGGCGTGCCGCGGACAAAATCAAGGGCGGAAACAGTGTTGCGCCGATTGCCGGACGTATTGATGGAAAGGTAATTCGTACCGGACTCGAAGTTGATCGCACCAATGAGCTCCGTCCGCCCGTCCGCGCCGGTTCCCGTGACGAAAAAGCCCAACGGGTTCGTGTCTGCGAACAAAGATCCGGTCACCAGCGTTCCCCGGGTTCCCGCCGCGGAGTTGAGGCGGATGGGCACGATGCCGATGGAATCCGTCTCGTTCGCCGCCACTGCGGTGCGGTCAAGGAAGAGGACGCCGTAGCGGTTGACTTTGAGGGCTGGGGTATTGCCGGCATTGATGAGCTGGTAAATTCTGCCGCCGCCGCCATTGTTGGCCGTGGCAATCCTCAAGACACCGCCGTCGATCACGATGTCACCATGATTGGCGTTATAATTACCGAGGGTGAGTTCGGCGTTCCCGATGATGCGCAAGGTACCCGAACCAGCCAGCGAGCCGCTGTAGGTGGTGTTCGTGGTCTGGTTGGCGGTCAAGGTCGCCCCGATCCCGAGGTCGATGAGGGAGTAGTGGGAATTCTGCTGACGATTGCCGCCCTGCAGGGAGCCCACGGTCTCGCCATAGAAGGTGGGGGACTGGAGATAATTGGCGGTAGTGCTCTGGAAGGAGAGCCGGTCGACGAGGAAGCGCTTACCCGCATCGATGGTCAGGGTCTCGGGAATCGTCACCGGGGCGACGGCCCCGGGAGTGGCGTAGACGAACCGATTGGTATTATTAGGATCGGCAGTGACCTCGACCGTCAGATTATAGCCCGAACCCGCCCCGCTGAAGGTGACGAACTCACCCGTGGTGATGCCGTGAGGGACCTGGGTCGTCACCTGCGTGACCGCGGCGGCCCCCAGCGCCAGCGTGGCGGAGTTGGTAGCCGGCAAACTCAGGAAGATAGAGGGAGTGGCCCCGGCGACGATGGACTGGATCCGGGATCCCGCCTGCACGCCCGTGCCCGTGATTGTCTGACCCACGACCAGGCCGGAAGCACCACCGGCACTAAGGGAAACGGCGGTGGCGGTGAGGGTGGCCGGTACGCTCAGCTCGATGGAGGTCCCGGAGGTGATGCTGACGATGCTCGCGCCCGCCGGAATTCCCGGACCACTGACGCCCATGCCCACGCTCAAGCCGGCGGAGGAAGCGACCGTGACGAAAGTCGAGGCGGCGTTGGTGTCGGCGCCGCCCAGGGCCACCGGCGCCGCCAGCGTGACGGTGTTGCTGGTGTTGGCGAGAGTCGCCCCTCTGATCGCGATCGCCCCGACATAAGTGTACTCGCCCGTCAGGGTGAGAGCGGCGACCCTCGTCCCGGAATAGAGCCCCAAGCCGATGATGGGCTGGCCCACCGCGAGACCAGCGGTGCTCTCAGCCTTCACCACGGTTGAGCCCGCGGTGGTGGAAGCGTTCGGCAATGCGACGGCGTCGGGGAGCATCTGCAGCACCGAGGACTTCGCACCGGAGAAAACAATCGTGGAGGAATCCCCGACGGCAAAGGAACCACGTCCGCTACGGGCGAGCTGCAGGACGCCTTCCTGCAAGCGGACTTGTCCGCTGAAGGAATTAGCCTGAGTCCCGGCACGTAGGACGAGCGTGCCGTTGCCGGTCTTCGTGATGCCCTGCTGGCCATCGATCGACGAGGTGATCACCAGTCTTTGGACTGGGTAGTATGATTCCGCATTGCCCACCGCGCCCGCGGCGAAATCCCGGGTGAAGCTGGAAATGATCAAGTCACGCGTGGGTGAGCTCAAGGTGCCGCCTTGGATGACCGTGATGGCGCCGGCATTCAGGGAAACGGACGCGGCGGTGGCCGTGGCCGCATTACTGAGGAGAAGATTCGTAGCATCGACGACCCCGACGATACGGGTACCCGCGGGGATGCCGGGGCCGGAAACCGGCATGCCCGCGAGCAGCCCGGCGGTGCTGGCCATGGTCACGGAGGCGCTGCCTGCCGTGGTGGACACGCCGCTGACGGCAACGGAGGCGACGCCAGCGTCGGCCGTCCTGAGAATACCGCCCGAGATGACCTTGAGGATGCCGCCATCGGGGAGGGAAAGGACCGAAGTCCCCGCCGCCGCGAAGCGGAGGGTGATCGGCGCGCTGACGTTGAGCGTCGTGCCCGTGTAGCCGGAGACATCGGTGATGTGCTCGCCGTTAAGGATGCCCGCGACGGCATCACGCGAAATGGCGGAGACGGGAACGATGTTCGTGCCCACGCGAGTGGCGAAACTGGTGACACCCGCGCCATCCGTGACGGTGGCGGCCGCGCTCAGCGTGCCGACCAGGCCGGTGAAGAGGTCGTTGCGAGTGGTCGTCGTGATGCCGTTGACCGCCGATTGGGTGCCTGCGGGGAGCACGAAACGAAGCGTGCCGCCCAGACGCTGGGAAATCGGCCCGAGATTGAGGACGATATTCTGGGTGCCCAGTCCGGAATCGACCTGAACAAGGGAGTTGCTATCGGAGGGAAGGATCAACCCAGCCACGGACTGGCTGATCGGGCTGGTCGGGTGACCGAAGAGCCTGACGGTGCCGCCACGCAATTCCAGCAAGCCCAGGGGGTTGAGACGATTCGTGTCAAACGCACTGGTGAAGGCCTTGGTGTAATCAAGAATGGTGAGTCCCGCCTCAAAACGATTGGCGACCGACCCCCCCATCTCAAAGGAGCCCATGAGTCGCAAGGTGCCGCCACCACTCTTCAGGATGCCCCCGAGCACCCCTCCCACCACGCGGGCATCGACAACGAATTCGGCTTCACCGGGAGCGAGATTCAGACTTTTGTGAACCGTGAAGGTTCGCTGAGCCTCCCCTAAGTCAAGCGTGGCCCCGTTGCCCGTTCCGATAATGCCAGCGGTTTGCGTTCCCGGACCGATATGGGCGTTGACCGTGATGTTGCCACCCAAGGTCAACCTACCTTCGCTGCCCAGCAGAATTAAGGCCTGCGAGTTGATGTTCGAGTTCTGGGTATTGAAGAAAGTAAGCGCCGCGATGGACTGTTGTGAGCCGTTGAGATCGAAGACGCCCGACCGTGAGTCATGGTTGACCACCAGATTGGCGGTCGGGTTGAACTGCTGTCCCCTGCCGGTGGCGATACGGATGACTCCCCCATCGATGTAGGTGTTGCCTCCCGCCCAATTGGAGACGGCGGGCATGTCCATGGTGATGACCCCGCTGCCACGCTTGGCGAAAGAATGCCCGACGTTGAGGCCCGTGAGAGCCCCGCTGAAGGTAGAGTTGGTATTGATTGAGCCCAAACCAACGATCCGACCGGTGGTTCCGGTGACGTTGAGCGTGCCGTCGCCCGAGAGGGAACCAAAGCTGTCGGAGTCGGCCATTTCCAGAATTGCCCCGCTGGCAATCGTGACAGGGACGCTGTCAGCGATGCGGTCGGCCGCAGGGATCAGGACTTTGCCGGCTGAGATGATCAGCGGTCCTTCGAAATTCGCCGCACCTGCAAACTGAAGAGTCCCTGCACCGGTCTTGGTCAGGCCTCCGGCCCCGGAGAAAGCTCCTGAGGTTACCAAGATGACTCCGGAGGTGGGGACGTCGATCCGGGCATTACCCCCAGGCAACGTGAACACGTGGCTGTTCGCCGACGTGGCGCCCGCCAAGGTGTAAGTCCCTGCGGTGGTATTCGCGAAGCGCAAGGTCGCTCCGTCGGCGATGACCACCGGGGCGGCGAGACCCAGACCGAGGGTGCCGGCACCCGAGGGGCCGACATTAGTGAACTCCAAGGTCGCGGACTGCAGGACCGCCGTCGTTCCCAAATAGGACATGCTTCCCAGCAGACGCGTCACCCCTGTGCCGGCGATGACCAGGTCGGTATTAATAGTAGGAGCAGCATTCTTGACCGGCGCGTTGATCGAAAGGACT
This sequence comes from Opitutia bacterium, assembly GCA_003569165.1. GTDB lineage: Bacteria > Verrucomicrobiota > Verrucomicrobiia > Opitutales > UBA953 > UBA953. The sequence continues at coordinate 8,788 of BGOI01000026.1, read as the reverse complement.
CCCGTTCCATAATGATGGATGAAGACAGGACCACCCGTGGCCCCGGCCTTGATGCCGCCCAGGTCGGTGAGGTTGGCGCCAATCGCAAAAGGGCTAGTACCGGTGACGAGGATACCGCCGCCCGCCGCTCCGAAGGTCAGGTCAAACCCCGCCAAGCCCAGCGTGGCGTTGGTGGTCGCGACCGTCGGAATCTTGAGCGTACCCAAAGTCGTCGCGCCGGAAAGAGTCTGGTTAGCGGGGAGCAGGTAATTGACCGTGGCGACGCCGCCGGAGAGCGGTAAAGGAAGGTAACCCTGGGCGGTGAAAGTCGCGCTGCCAGCGGTGGAGCCGGAAGCGGCGGCACTGATGGTCAAGGTCGTGCCCGTGACCGCGGTGACGATGGCGCCAGCCGGCATATTCGTCCCGGTAATATTCATGCCCGGGAAGAAGCCCGTCGTCCCTCCCGCGCTCAAGCTGAGGCCCGTTCCCGCGGCGGTCGCCGGCGTGGTCAACACGAAGGAGGTGCCTCCGACCGGGATGGACGCGATGCTGGCGCCTTCTGGGATACCCAAACCGCGCACGGCCATACCCACGGCGAGTCCGGCGTTGCTGGTGACAGTGACGGTGGTCGAACCGCTGGTGGTGGCCCCACCTGCCAGGGTGATGGCCGCCGGAACCGTCAGGACGGTCGTGCCGACCGTGGTGCCACCGCCCACGCTGACCGCGGGGGCATCGGACAACCCAACGAGCCGGAAAGGCGTCGCCAACGACTTCGAGGTAAGCCAATTATAGGAATTCCCCGACGTGGTGTTGTTAAAGACTGCGCGGCCTGCGCCGTAGATGCCGCCGGAACTGAGCGCCGAAGAGGTGGTGATCGCGGCGGAATCAGGAGCCGCGACGAGCAGGATGCCGCGCGCATCGGCGACCGTTCCGAAAGTAAGATTACCGAGCACGAGCTCGGTGGTGTTCGGCGCGGCGACCCCTTGGACGGTGATGGAGCCGCCTTGGGCATTCAAATTGACCTGGCCGAAGAACTGTTTGATGTCCAAACCGACCTTACCCTGCAAAAGGAAGTTGGCCCCGTTAAGCGTCAGTTGGCCGGGCTGTGCGGAACTGGGCATGCCGAGCAGGTGGGGCTGCGAAGAGACCAAGGTCAGGCCGGTGGCGGACGTCGTCGGGGCCGCACTGACCTCGAAGACCGTCGAGCTGGTGATGCGCGTGACATAGGCGCCGGCAGGGAGACTCCCGCCGGTGACCAACCGACCGAGGGCGAGTGACGCCGTGCTGTCGACCGTCAATGAACGACTGCTCGCGGTGGTGGTGGCTCCGGTGAGATTGACCGGGGGCGCCACGTTCGCGTAGTCGAGGACGAAGGAGCCGCCGCGCAATTGCAGATTCCCGGTGATGATGCTGGCATTGGCGGAGTTCAGGGTCAGGTTGCCCGCCCCCAACTTGATGATGCCCATCGAGCCGAGCCCCGTGTCGGAGCCGGCGCCGGCGAACGTCCCGCTGAAAATGGAGGAGGTGTCGCTGCGCCCGATTTGGAAACTCTGCGCCGAAGTGCTGGAGTTACGAATCTGGCCGAAACCCGACAATGAACCAATGGTCTGAGCCGTATTGTTGACGTCGTATGCGGCGCCCGCCGCGACCGTCACGGCGGCCCGGGTCGGCAGGATGTTGCCCGCGGTGGCCCGCAGCAAACCGGCGTTGATCAGCGTCTCACCCGCGTGGGCGAGGCCGATGTTCACTTCCAAGGTGCCGAGGCCTTCCTTGATCAGATCACCCCCAGTGGTGAGCGTGACCGTCTTGATGAGCGTCGTGCCCGCCCCGGTGAAAGTGATGGAGGACAGACCCGACCGCAGGCCGCCAGAAAAGGTAAGCTTGCCGGCCGAGGCAGTGGAGGTGATGGTCAGCGCGGAGTTGAAATAAACCAACGCGTTGATTTCGTCCGCCGTCCCGATGCCTGTCTTGACGATGGCAACAGGCGAGGTGGACGCGGCCGAACCGAAGACCAGGGAGCCTCTGGAGAGGCTGGGATCAGGCTGCCCAGCGCCCGAAGTGAAAATGAGCGGGAACAACCCCGGGTGCGCAATGGTCCCGGCTTGAATGAGGATTTGGCTGCTGCCGACCGAATCGCCGATGTTGAGCTGATCGAGCGAGATGTTGGCATTCAGCAGGATGAGATTATCCCCCTCGATGTTGTTGGTGAGATTGGCCACATCGCCCGGAGTCGATCCCAGCGGAGACGTGACCCGCATCAAATCGGGGAAACCGGAACCGGCCGACGTCCAGTTGGCGGATTTATTCCAGTCAAACGTCCCGGAGTTGACGTTGTTCCAAGTGTAGTTGGCGGCGCGGGCGGTGTCGGGCGCGGCGACGGCAAGGAGCGCGGCGGCGACCATCAAGGACGCGCGGGGAAAAAGGGAACGGGGCTTCGAACTTTTCATTTTAATAAATTTTGGGATGTCACGGGGAAGTGACATCAATGGGGGGGTATCGAAAATATTGGGGTAATAACCCCAGCCGCACAACCGTTTTTGGGTATTTTTAGCCTGCCCTAGGGGTTAAACGGCGTTTGATCTGGGGGTTTTAATTTATTTGTTAAAATTGTGTTAAATTACGCATTTAATTGCGTAAAAACTCATCAATCAGTCATTTAATCCTCATTAGGATTCATTTAAAGTTATTCACATGCCCTTTAATCGACAAGTTAGGAAACTGACCAAAGTCATGGGGTAGGGACGCGACGACGTCGCGTCCGTGGGAGGACGGACGGTGGAAGCACCGATGGCTGAATCGATGACAGAGGACTGCGTCGATGACTGAATCGAGGGCTGGGTTGAGGGCTGAATGGATGACCAATCCCCTACCCTCTGGGCCTCTGGGCCTCCGGGCCTCTGGGCCTCTAAACGGTCACTTCACCCAAGGTTTAAGCGCCAAAAACCACTGATTAGCCATCTTTTCGGCGCCTTGGGCGTTCGGGTGGACCTTGTCCACGATGGTGTCTTTCTGGGGATCGAAGCCGGCGAACTGGTCCACGATCATCACCGGCGCCTCCGGACGGCTCAGTTCGCGAGCCAGTAAGACCGAAGCCTGGTTGAGCTCGGGGATGTACGCGTACTTGGGCAACTTGCCGCTGGGGATGACCAAGGCGAGCAGGACGACGACCTTCGGGTTATGCTTGCGGGCGGCCTCGATGATCGTGCGCTCGGCGGCGATGATGCCCGGCACGGGCTTCTCCTCGGCGGAGTGATTGTGACCGCAATGGAGCAGAATGATGTCGGGCTTCATCTGTTTGAGTTTCTGCGACATGAGTCCGGCGAGGAACTCGGCGTTCTTGCCGCCGTAGCCTTCGTGCCAGAGCGGACCGTTCGGTCCCTCGCTCTGCTGCGAGCCGACAAATTCATATTTCATTCCAGCGGCGCGCATCTTCTGGTCGAGCGGTAATCGATACGTCACGAACGTCTTGCCGCCCTGCGTGATCGAATCGCCAATCGCCATGATGCGGACCGGCTCGGCGGCGAGCGAGACGAGGAAGGATGCGAGATAAAGAAGAGTGGATGATAAAAGTGCTGATTTCATTGGGTTAAATAAATGGAGAGCAAAAGAGAGGACTGAGTCGATGACTGCATTGAGGACTGAATCGAGGGCTGAATCGATGGGAAAAGTAGAGGGCTGAATGGCGGGCTGCATGGAAAAAGACCTGACGCTTGCATCGGGTAGGGCCGAGCATCCCTGCTCGGCCGCGGCCGGCCAAGGATGGCCAGCCCTACCTCGAGACAAAGGAGTTCGATAGGGTCAGGTAGGGGCGCGACTGCGTCGCGTCCGTGGGCGGATGGAGGCTAGAAGCACCGATGGCTGAATCGATGACAGAGGGCTGAATCGAAGGGAAACGAAGATGAATTTCAGGTGGCGGGTGGCAGCCCCAGGTGGCAGGTGGCGGGACATGATGCTGCATCGGGTAGGGGCGCGACTGCGTCGCGTCCGTGGGCGGATGGATGCTAGAAGGGTCGGAAACTCTGCCCGGCTAATCCGATGAGCCTCTGCGAACGGACGCGACGCAGTCGCGCCCCTACCCTAGTTAAAAAACTTCAACCCCTGCTCAGCCAACAATGCCATCCCTAACCCGGAAAAACCGATGAGGGTCTCGGTGATCGTCCACGTGCGCAGCGTCTGGCCGACGGTGAGGCCGAGGCATTCCTTGACCATCCAGAAGCCGCTGTCGTTGAGGTGCGAGAGGAAGAGCGAGCCGCAGCCAATCGAGATGACCATGAGCTCGGGACTAGTGCCTGGATGCGCCGCCAGAACAGGCGCGATGAAGCCCGCTGCGACGGTGATCGCGACGGTCGCGGAGCCGGTGGCGACGCGGATGAAGGCCGAGACGAGCCAGCCGTAAACGAGCAACGGCAGCCCCGCGGACGCCGCCAATTCAGCGAGTTCCTTGTCCACGCCCGCCGTGCGCATGACGAGCGCGAAGCCGCCGCCGGCACCGACGAGGATGAGTGTCATGCCGATACCAGAGACGCTCTGCTCGGAGAATTTCAGGAGTTCGCCAGGGGAACGACCGCAGCGCTTACCAAAGGCCCACATAGCGAAAAGTACCGATAAAAGCAGGGCGATGACGGGGTGGCCGACGAAGAGCGCGACCTTACCCCAGAGCGCTTCCTTGGCGTGCAGGAGCTCAACCAACGTACCCGCCAGCAGCAGCATGACCGGCAGCAGGACGGTGAAGATCGTGAGCCCAAACGTCGGCAAGGTCTGGTTCGCGGAAACCGACGGCGTGAATTCGGGCGTGGCAACCTCGACCCGCTTGACGGCGATCTTCGCGAAGAACGGACCGGCGATGGCGGCGACGGGAATCCCGAGCACGAGCGCCCAGAGAATGACCTTACCCATGTCCGCATGGAGGGCCTCAATCGCGATGACGGGGCCCGGGTGCGGGGGCATGAGTCCGTGCATCACGGAGAGGAACGATAACAGCGGCAGCACCAGCAGTAGGAAAGGTTTACCGGTCTCCTTGGCGAGGGTGATGACGATCGGCAGGATGAGCAGCAGGCCAACGGCGAACCAAGTCGTCATACCCACGCAGAGCGCAAGCAGGATGATGCAAAGACCAATGCGGGAAGGGCCGAGCGTGCGGATGAATTGTTTGGCGAGCACCCCTGCCCCGCCCGATTCCGCAAGCAGTTTTCCGAACACAACGCCGAGCACGATGATCGCGCCAGTGCCGGCCAAGGTGTTACCGAAGCCCGTCTGGAAGGCCTTGAGGACCTCCGTCATCGTGAGCGCGCCCTGCGTGGCCACGACCATCGCGCCGAGCGTCAGCGAGCTGATCAGCAGCGCGATGAACGGATTAAGCTTCAGCCAGGTCACCAACAGGACCAGGACGGCGATGGCGAGCAGGGCGTAGAGCATGGCGCAGGGAGATCAGGGTTTCGGCGGGGCGACCGTGGCACGAGTAGCACCCGTGCTGATGCCCCCGTCAACCAACAAGGTCTGGCCGGTCACATAGCGGCTCTCTTCCGAAGACAGGAAAACGACTGGGCCGGCGAGGTCGTCGGGCGCACCGGGGCGCTTGAGCGGGATGCGGTCGCAGAGGTACTCGACCCATTCGCGGTTCTCGTAGAGGACGGCGTTCTGGGCGGTCTTAAACCAACCCGGGGCGAGGCAATTGACCGTGACGCCGTGGCGACCCCAGTCGTCGGCGAGGCTCATGGTGAGCTGCTTCACGCCGCCACGGCTGGCACCATAGGGCGCGAGGCCCGCGTAACCCGCAACGCAGGTGACGGAGCCGATGTTCACGATGCGTCCGTAGCCACGGGCAATCATGCCCGGAGCGACCGCCTGCGCGGTGAAGAACGTGCCGCGGAGATTCGTGTCGAGGACCATGTTCCAATCCTCCCAGGTGACCTCGAGGGCGGGCTTGCGCGCATTGCAGCCGGCGTTGTTCACGAGGATGTCGATGCGACCCATTTGCTTCTCCACCGAAGCCACCGCGGCTTTTATGCTATCGTGATCCCGGACATCGAGGTCGACACCACAGGTATGGCGACCGAGGGCCTCAATCTCCTTGCGGAAGGGGGCGAGTTTGGAGGCGTCGCGGCTCGACATCGCGATGTCGGCGCCAGCCTGCGCGAGGGCGCGAGCGAAGTATTGCCCGAGGCCGCGGCTGGTGCCGGTGATGAAGGCGACCTTACCGGTGAGATCGAAGAAAGCCATTGATTCTATTGGTCAGACCTGAGGTGAGAGGATGACCTTCATCACGCCAGGAGCGCCCGCGTAGAGCTTGGCGAACCAGTCGGCGCCCTGCGCCAGCGGCGCGACCGCGGAGATGATCTTGTCGACCTTGATCTGCTTCGTGGCGAGGAGTTCGATGCAGCGCGGGATCTCGCCGGCGGAAGCGCAGGAACCCTGCAGGCGAAGCTGGCGAGTGACGACAATCTGCAGCGGGAGTTCGGTCTTCGGCGTGAGATTACCGACGAGCGTGACCGTGCCGCCCTTGCGCACGGCGTGGATGGCAGAGAGCACGGTGGCGTTGAGGCCGACGCACTCGAACGCGGCGTCAGCGCCCTGCCCTTTGGTGTGCGATTTCACGAATTCCGTGAGGTCGCCGCCGGTCTGGGGATTGAAGCTGTGCGTCGCGCCCAGTTCCATCGCGACGGCGAGACGCGAGTCCTCGGTATCGACGGCGATGACCTGCGCGAAACCCGCGATCTTGGCGGCTTGGAGCGTCAGGAGGCCGATCATTCCGGTGCCCACGACGACGGCGGTATCGCCCGGAGCGACGGGCGTAAGGCGGACGGCGTGCACGCCGACCGAGACGGCCTCTATCATCGCGGCTTCGGCGAAACCGAGTTCGGCGGGAAGTTTATGGAGGATCCGGCGGGGACGGTGACGAATTCGGCGAAGGCGCCGTGGCGGCGGTAGTCGCCGCAGGAGACACCGAGAACCTGGCGGTTGTCGCAAAGGTTGACGTCGCCGCGCTTGCAGTGGACGCACTCGCCACAGAAGACCGTGGAATCGAAGGTCACGCGATCGCCAGGGCGAAGCCCTTCACGGCGGCGCCGACGCCGGTGATGACGCCCGCGGCCTCATGGCCCATGACCAGCGGAGGGATACGGCGGCCCGTGGAGCCGTCGTAACCATGGATATCGGAGCCACAGATCCCGCAGGCGCGGACCTGGATCAGGACGTCGTCCGGACCGCAGACCGGATCGGCCACGTCCACGTAGGCCATCTTCTTATATTCCGTGAGGAGCAGGGCTTTCACAGAGGTGAGGAAGGAGGGTTTTGGGGAGAGGGCAAGACTTGGGAGGGCAGAGTCGATGACAGAGGGGGGAAGCGACGAGAGAGGGCTGAAGCGATCACGGAGGACTGAATGGAGGGCTGCGTTGAGGACTGAGTGGAGGGGCTGAATTGACTTTGCACCACCCGCCACCAGTGACCCGGGGCTGCCACCTGCCACCTGAAGTGGGGCGATGACTGAATCGATGACGGAGGACAGAGGACAGATTTCCTGAACCCGTACCTGACCTGATCACCCGTACCCGGTGCCTGATGGCCGAGACCCGAGACCTGAAAATGCGCCCCAGCCAATCATCCGGTCTCCGGTTTCCCTTTGAGCCAATGTCTCCCTGGCCAACCGGCCAACGGGTCAACGGATCAACTTATCCTTTCCCAACCGCTATCCGCTAACCGCAACCGCTTCCACCTATTTAACAAACATTTGCCTCCGCCCGGTACCCACCCTACCCCTTCCGCATGAAGTTCCTCCCCGCCTTCTTCCTTTCCGTCCTGACCGCCGTCGCCGCCGATGGCCCGAAGCAATCCATCGAGAGACTCGACCCAGCGCTCGATGCGTTGATCGCGAGCGATGCCAAGATCGAGACCATCTCGAACGGCGGCTACTCCTGGTCCGAAGGCCCGGTGTGGTACAAAGGACGCACCCGTCTTCTCAGACGTGCCCAACAACGTCGCCTATCAGTGGATCGAAGGCGACGCGATGGCTTCCGTCTTCCTGCAGCCCAGCGGCACCGACGCTCCTTCTGCAAACCAAGGCTCGAATGGGCTCTCCGTCGACGCACAGGGCCGCATGCTGCTCTGCCAGCATGGCTCCCGACGCGTCGCCCGCCTCGGTGGCGACGGCAAGTTCGAGCCGCTCGCGACCAAGAACCACGAAGGCGTCCGCTTCAACAGCCCCAACGATCTCTGCGTGGCCAAGGATGGCTCCCTCTACTTCACCGACCCGCCCTACGGCCTACCCAAGGGCGAGAAGTCTGAAACACAATACCACGGTGTCTACAAGCTCGCGCCCGACGGCAAGGTCTCGCTCGTGACAAAAAGACATCCAGTGGCCCAACGGCATCGCCCTGAGCCTCGACCAGAAGTCGCTCTACCTCGCCGTCTCGGACGGGCAAGAACCCGCGCGTCGCAGTCTGCAACCTCGATGGCTCCGTCCTGCGGCGACGTCTTCATCGCCGCTCCTTGAGAGCAAGGAACGCCGGGCTCGTGCGATGGCCTCAAACTCGACGTCAACGGCAACATCTGGACCACCGGACCCGGCGGCGTGCTGATCCCTCTCCCCCGAAGGCAAGCACCTCGGCTCCATCTTCTGCGGCCAGCCCACCGCGAACCTCGCCTGGGGCGACGACGGCCGCACGCTTTACATCACGTCCAAGGACCGGCTCCTGCGCGTGAAGACGAAGGTCAAGGCGCCGGGTTCTGACCGCGCGCACCATGAGGTAGGGCGCCACTGCGTGGCGTCCGTTCGCCACCGTACGTCCGGAGCGCCGGGCAAGGCTTTTTGACC
>BGOI01000025.1 GCA_003569165.1 Opitutia bacterium | reverse complement strand
GGCATCGCCGCGGGAGCGCGGGTGCTCCTCGCCGTCCGGCCCGGCCACGACCTCATCGTCGGGATGTTCGGCCTACTCAAACTGGGCGCCGTCCCGGTGGCCATCGACCCTGGGATGGGTTGGTCCGCTTTCCTTGATTGCGTCCGCCGCTCCCGCCCGACCGCGCTCGTCGGCGTGCGCACGGCGACCCTCCTCAGCCGACTGCCCTTCGCTGCCTTCCATTCACTTCACCATCGCGTGACGGTCGGAAGCTCCGCCTGGAGCCAGGCGCTGACCGCCACCCTCACCGACGCAGCGGCCGCTGGCCAAGGCCGGCTCCGACACGCTCGCCGCCATCCTCTTCACCTCTGGGTCAACCGGCGCACCCAAGGGCGTCTGCTACACGCACGGCATGTTTGACGCGCAGATCGAACTGGTCCGCAAGACTTACGCGATCAGCCCGGGCGAGACCGACATGGCGATGCTGCCGCTCTTCGCGCTCTTCAATCCGGCCCTCGGCACGACCACCGTCACGCCGCTCCTCGACCCATCCCGCCCGCTCGCCGCCGACCCTGCGCCACTCGCGGCGGCCCTGCTTGCGGAGAAGGTCACCTGCTCCTTCGGCTCCCCGCCATCTGGGGTAAAATCGCTGACCATTGCGAGGCCGTGGCCTCAAACTACCCGACCTCCGCCGCCTGCTGATTGCTGGTGCTCCGGTCTCCGGCGAACTGCTCGCCAAGCTCCGCATCGTCGCGCCAAACTGCGTGACTCACACGCCGTATGGCGCGACGGAGTGCCTGCCGGTCACGACGGTCACCGCCGATGAACTGCTCGGTGAGGCTCGTCAACTGGCCCTCCGCGGCCAAGGCACGTGCGTCGGCCGGCCCGTCAGCGGCGTCGAGATCCGCGTGATCAGAGAATCCGACGGCCCGCTTCTAACCTTGGCCGAAGCCCAGCCCTGCGCGCCCGGCGAGATTGGCGAAATCATCGCGTACCGGCCCGAGCGTGACCCGCGAGTATGACGGACTCCCTGAAGCGACGCGCCTCGCGAAGATTGCTGACGGCGCCCGCGTCTGGCATCGCATGGGCGACCTGGGTTCGCTTGATGCCTCAGGCCGACTGTTCTTCTTCGGACGACGCGTGGAAAAGTCCACACCGCCGAAGGCGAACTGCCGACGGAATCGCTCGAGCCCGCCTTCCGCCAACATCCGCAGGTCTTCCGCTGCGCGCTCATCGGTCTCGGCGCCGCCCCACATCAAACGCCTGCCCTGGTAGTCGAACCTCGCGTCGGCTCCTTCCGGAGACCGAAGCAGACCGCGCCCGCTTCATCGCTGAACTACGCGACGTCGCCCGCATCAATCCACCGGCCGATCGCGTGAAGCACATCGTCTTCCAGCGCGCCCTACCCGTCGACGTGCGCCACAACGCCAAGATCCACCGACTGCAGCTCGCCAAGGAATGGACCGCCCGTCTCGCCCGATGAATTCTCCTCTCGTCCTCATCACCGGAGGCGCCGGCTTCCTCGGCCAGGCCGTCGTGCGCCGTTGCCTCGCCCGCGGCTACCGCGTCCGCGTGCTGGGCCGTACGCCGATGACTGGCGAACTCGCCTCTAAGGTGGACTTCCTCCGCGGCGACATCGCTGACCGCGCGACGGTCGACTCGGCCGTCAAAGGCTGCGACTACGTCTTCCACGTCGCGGCCAAAGCCGGCGTCTGGGGCCCTTGGGAAGAATACGTCCGTATCAATATCGCCGGCACCTCGAACGTCGTCGGTGCGTGCTTGGCCCATGGCGTCCGCGCCCTCGTGCATACGAGCACCCCGAGCGTCGTCTTCAACGGCGAATCGTTCCGTGGCGCCGACGAATCGCTACCTTACGGTGACAACTGGCTCTGCGCCTACGCCGAGACTAAGGCCATCGCCGAGGAGGTCGCCCTCAAGGCCGCTTCCGAAAAACTTAAGGTCTGCGCGCTGCGCCCGCACCTAATCTGGGGTCCCGGAGACAATCACCTCTTCCCACGCGTCCTCGCCCGTGCCCGCGCCGGCAAGCTCCGCATCGTCGGCGACGGCGAGAACCAGGTCGACGTCACGCACGTCGACACCGCTGCCGACGCGCACCTCGGCGCGCTCGACGCACTCCTCGCCGGCCGCGCCAACGGTAAGGCGTACTTCCTCTCGCAAGGCGAACCCGTGAAGCTCTGGGTTTTCATCAATCGCTTGCTCGTCGGCGCCGGTGAAAAACCCATCACGAAGCGGATCAGCCAGCGCGCAGCCTATTGGCTCGGCGCCCTCCTCGAAGGCGCCTGGACGCTCTTCCGCCTCAAAGGCGAGCCGCCCATGACCCGTTTTGTCGCCGTCGAACTCGCCAAGGACCATTGGTTCGATGTCTCCGCCGCCCGCCGCGACCTCGGCCTCAAGCCCTCCGTCGAGACCTGGGCTGAGCTGGACCGCCTCGCAGCGACGCTGCGGACGAAGTAGCGCGCACGCTTGCCCCGGCCCCCATTAACCCCATCCCTCTTCCCATGCCCGCCGACGGACTCCAGCCTGATAAGACTTTCCACGTGACCATCCGGACCTGGTTCGACCAGACCGACGGACTCGGGATCCTCCATCACTCGCACTATGTACTCATGATGGAGCGTGCGCAGAAGGTCATGTTCATCGCTTTGATGGGCAAAGACACCATCGACCCCGCTGTGGCGCCTGATGTCTACGTGGTGGTCCGCGACATCGACTTGCACTACCTCGTCGCCATCCGCCCAGAGTGCGACGTTAAGCTAATTCTCAGTGTCCGCAAAGTCCGCGCGGCCGGCCTGACCGTAGATGTCGAGTTCCGAAGCCCAGATCACGCCATCCTTTACGCCAAGGCCTCCCGCACCATTTGTCGCATGGATGGCATCTCGCATCAGCCCTCCGCCTGGAGCGACGAGTTCCGCGCGAAGCATGAAGCGTTGGTGAAGTAAAAGGTCAGAGTTGAGGACTGAGTTGAGGGCAGCGTGGAGGACTGCATGGAGGGCTGAATTGACTAAGACATCCCAGAAATGGGCTGCTTCTCATCATCCATTCAGTCCTCCACTCAGCCCTCTATTCAGTGATCGACTCAGTCCTCTACGCCGCGCGTAGCGCGGCGCAAATCCCACACGTCTTGCCGTCGCACCCGCGTGCCGTGCAGTGCTCGCGTCCGTAGAAGATGATCCGGAGGTGAAGCTTATTCCAGCTATCCTCGGGGAAGAGCCGCTTGAGGTCTTTCTCGACCTGCTCGACGGACTTGCCCTGGCTGAGCTTCCAGCGCTTCGCGAGGCGATGGATATGCGTGTCCACTGGGAAGGCCGGCACGCCGAAAGCCTGCGCCATGACGACGGAGGCGGTCTTGTGGCCGACGCCGGGAAGCTCCTCGAGCTCCTCGAAGGTCCGCGGGACCTGCCCCGCATGCTTGGCCATGAGCATCTTGCCTAACCCGACAAGCGCCTTGGATTTCTGCGGAGCTAGCCCCAGCTGGCGGATGAGCGTGAGGACCCTTGCTTCGGTCATGGCCGCCATCTTGGCCGGCGTCCCCGCCTCGGCGAAGAGCGCCGGGGTGATTTCGTTGACCTTCTTGTCCGTACATTGGGCCGAAAGTACCACCGCAACCAGCAGCGTGTAGGCATCCGTGTGGTCCAGCGGAATCGGCGTTGCCGGGTAGAGCCTCGCGAGCTCCCTCCCCACGTAATCGGCTCGTTCCTGCTTGGTCATAAATCGACCTTGGGCATAGGCCCGACCTTGGCAACGCACCACCGCCCAAAGACTTATTCACAAGGCCTCGAATGGGTTGCCAAACCTTATGCCGAAACCGTGATTCTCTAATACCCCCACCCTCGCTTGGTGGGCGATTGCGAGACCCGTTTCCTCCTTCAAAACCTTTCCTACATCCATGGCCCAGCTGCCCTACGACCCGTCTAAAATCACCCGCGAACTCGCCCGGCATTATGTCGCGGCAACCGAGGCCGACATCCAGGCCATGTTCGCCGCCATCGGCGCCAAGGATTTCCCGGACATGTTCGCCCACATCAACGCCGCGGTAAAATTCCCCGGCGCCCAGGACCTCCCTGACGAGCTCGAGTACCAGGCCCTTGCGGATCGCATGGAGTCCCTTTCGAAGAAGAACTCCGTCAAGACCGCCTTCCTCGGCGACGGCCTCCAGGTCTACCGCACCAACGAGATCGTCGGCCACGTCTGCTCGATTCGCAACCTGACGACCTCTTACACGCCTTACCAGCCTGAGCGCTCCCAGGGCACGCTGATCACCCACTGGATTTACCAGTCCACGCTCGCCCAGCTGACCGGCTTCGAAGCCGTCAACTCCTCGCTCTACGAACGCGCCAGCGCGCTCTTCGAAGCCGCCGTCTGCGCCGTGCGTATGGGTGATGCCGAAGCGAACACGGTGCTCGTCGCCGCCAACCTTCTGCCTGGCGACCTCGAAGTCCTCCGCACGCACGTCGCGGACACGTCGGTGAAGCTTGAGTTCCTCGCGGCCGACGAAGACACCGGCCGTCTGACCGCCGCCGGCATCGCCGCCGCCTCCGCGCGCCTCGGCAAGCAACTCGCCGCCGTCATCTTCCCCCAGGTCAACGCCCTCGGATTGCTCGAGGACGTCGACGCCCTGACCGACGCTTGCGCCGACGCCGGCGTGAAATCCATCGCAGTCATCGACCCGATGCTCCTCGCCACCGGCGGCCTCAAGGCCCCGGCCCAATACGGCCGCGCCGGCGCTGACATCCTCGTCGGCGAAGGCCAGCACCTCGCTATCGGCGCCAACTTCGGCGGCCCCGGCCTCGGTATCTTTGCTGTCCGCCACAACGCGGATAAGAGGAACGAAGTCCGCGAGACCCCCGGACGCTTCGTCGGCAAGGCCAAGGACAACGCCGGCCGCGATTGTATCGTGATGGTGATGGCCACCCGCGAGCAGCACATCCGCAAGGACAAGGCCACGTCCAACATTTGCTCCAACCAGGCGTTCATCGCCACGATTGCCGGCGCCTCCATCCTCGCCCGCGGCGAAGCCGGTATGGCCGCCAGCTGCGTCGCCGGTCGCGACCAAGCCCGCCGCGCCGGCGCCCAGCTGCACAATATCCCGGGTCTCAAGGTCTGCTACGCGAACCAGGCCTTCTGGAACGAGTTCAGCCTGATGCTCCCTGAGCCCGCCGCCGCCGTCATCGCCAAGGGACGCGCCGCCGGCCTCCACGTGGGTGTCGATATCACCGGGCGCACGCCCTGCGGATGTTCGCTGCTTAAGATCTCCTTCAGCGACCTGCAGACCTCCGCCGACACGGATAAGCTCATCGCCTTCTTCGAAGGCCTCTATGGCAAATCTGCCGGCACGAAACCGCTCGCCGAGATTCCGGCCAAACTGCTTCGCCAAGGCGCCGTCGGACTACCCTCCTTCTCGCTGGCCGAACTGAAGGCCTACTACTCGAAGCTCGGCGAACTCAACGTGTCGCCCGACACGGGCTGTTTCCCGCTCGGCTCGTGCACGATGAAGTATAACCCGCACATCAACGACTGGGCCGCTGGACTCCCGGGCTTCACTGGCCTCCATCCGCAGGCCCCAATCGAAGACGCGCAGGGCGCACTCGAACTCCTCTGGCAGACGCAGGAATGGTTCCGCAAGATCACCGGCCTCGCCGGCCTGACCACCCAGCCCGTCGCTGGCGCCCAGGGCGAACTCGTCGGCCTGAAGCTCTTCCAAGCCTACCACCGTCACCACGGCCAGCACCGCGACATCATCCTGATTCCGTCCTCGGCTCACGGCACGAACTTCGCCACGGCCACCACGGCTGGCTACGCCACCAAGCGTAACCCTGATGGCTCGCCTTCAGGTATCATGCTGCTGAAGTCCGCTCCTGATGGCCGCGTTGACCAGGCCGACTTCGCCGCGAAGATCGCTGAATTCGGACCGCGCATCGCGGGTATGATGGTCACTAACCCGAATACCTCCGGGGTCTTTGAGACCGACTTCCAGAAGATGGCCTCGGAGATTCACCGTGTCGGTGGCCTCGTCTACATGGACGGCGCCAACATGAACGCCATCGCGGGCTGGGTGAACCTCGGCGCCCTCGGCGTCGACGCGGTCCACAACAACCTCCACAAGACCTGGACCGTCCCGCATGGCGGCGGCGGCCCTGGCGACGGCATCGTGGCCGTCTCCGAACGCCTCGTCGACTTCCTCCCGGGATTCCAGATCGCCAAGCAGGGCGACGTTTACGTGCCGGTCAAACCGAAGCACAGCATCGGCTCTTTCCACCGCCACTGGGGCAACTTCGCCCACAAGGTGCGCGTCTACACCTACCTGCAACGCCTCGGCAAGGAAGGCGTCCGCCGCATGTCCGCGATGTCCGTTCTCTCCAGCCGCTACCTCTTCTCAAAGCTCGGCAAGTCCTTCCCTTCACTCCCCGCGGCGGCCGACGGCGTGCCGCGCATGCATGAGTTCATCATCACGCTCACCGAAGAGGACTTCAAACGCATCGAGGCCTCGGGCATACCGCGTGCGAGCATCATTGGCCGCGTCGGCAAGCTGTTCCTCGACTTTGGCTTCCACGCCCCGACCGTAGCCTTCCCCGAGGTCTTCGGCCTGATGATTGAGCCGACGGAATCCTACACGAAGGACGAGCTCGATCGCTTCGCCGAAGTCGTGCTGGCCATCGGCGACCTCATCCGCACCCACCCGGAAGTCCTTAAATCGACCCCGCGCTTTACGCCGGTGGATCGCGTCGATGAAGTCGCCGCCAACCGTAACCTCGTGCTCAGCGAACACCTCACGGCCCTCCCGCTGATTAACGAGAACCGCCTCTCACCCGTCCTGCTCAACGCGATGCCCGTCGCCGAGATCAAGCAGCGCGTGCTGGCGACGGTCTAATCAGGCTTTCGGCAGACGGACGACGAAGACGGTTCCCTTGCCGACCTCGCTGGTCACGGCGATGGTACCGCCATGGGCTTCGACAGTCTGCTTGACGATTGCGAGACCGAGGCCGGCGCCGCCGGTATGCCGGGAGCGCGAGGCATCAACCCGACGGAAGCGCTCGAAGATGCCTCCGATGCTCTCCGGCGCGATACCGCGACCGTCATCGGCCACACGCAACTCGGAGCACCCGTCGATGACACCAGTCGTCACGGTGACGGTCACGCCGGACTCGTTATGCAGGATGGCGTTAACGGAAAGATTGAGGATAACGCGTCCGAGACGGCCAGCGTCGCCGACCACGGGAGCTCCTTCGAGGTGCGGGACAAGCTTGGCGCCATGCTCGCGGGCGACCCGGCCCAGCAAGGCGACGGATTCATCGGCGAGGTCCGCGAGGTCGCAGGCATCCTGCGCGACGGGTCGACCGGCGTCGCCGTGGGCGAGCTCAAGCAAAGCGTCGGAAATAGATTTCATCCGCAGGGCCGACTGCTTGATGGTCTCGAGTGTGGCGCGATATTCCTCGGGCGTGCGCTCCTGACGCAAGGCGCCTTGGCTGTCCGAGAGGATGACCGTGAGCGGTGTCCGCAACTCATGCGAGGCGTCGGCGGTGAACTGCGCCATATGTTCGCGGGCGGCGTTCATCTTGCCGAAGGTGTCGTTGAGCACGACCGCGAGTCGGCCTAGTTCGCTCTCGGTATCCTCGACGTCGATCTTCCGACCAAAATCCCCGGCGGCGATGCCTTCCGCGTCCGCCGCAATCCGATCGATAGGCTTGAGCGAACGACCGGCCAGCACCCAGCCGATACCGCAGCCGACGAACACGACCGCGAAGCCCGCGAGCGTCAGACTCTGGGCGAGCGCGGCGAGCGTGGCATCCAGCTGCTGGGTCGGACTGCCGAACATGACGAGATTACGGCCGGGCGGACGATGCAGTAGGACCCGGTGACCAGGCAAGGTGACCATGAGGTCCTGCGGACGGGCCGGGCCGTCTTCCGGCTTCGCATCGAGGTCAACCAAAGCCTGGGTGATCAATTCAGGCTCGGTCGGCGCATTGGCGGAACGATAGAGGGATTTCCCTTCGAGGTCGACGACCTGGACCCAGACACCAGTACCGGCGATCTCGACCAAGGCTGTCTTAGCCTTCGTCGCGCGTTGATCAGCACTCTCCGCACGAGGGGCGGCTTTGCCGCTTGGTCGCACAGCGGGCGCGGGATTGCGCGGGCCGGCGACGCCTGGGACGACCTCGTTGAGTGCGCCCATGCCACGGGTCATCTCTCGACGGAGGCGCAGGTCGAGTTCCTGGAGCCAAGCCTGATTCTCGTGCCGGTAGAACGCAACAAGGAGCACGGAAGCCGTGGCGGCAAGCAGGCCGAAATTCCAAGCCAGGATCCGCCAGCGGATGGAATGAAAAATCATGGCTGAACGGGAGCCTTCGGGGCCGCCTCGATGACATAACCCAATCCCCGCCGCGTCTTGATGAGGTCAGCACCCAACTTGCGGCGCAGGTTACAGACGTGCACTTCCAGGAGGTTCGAAAGCGTATCCTCATTCTCGTCGAAGAGGTGTTCGTAGAGCTCGGCCCGCGGCACCACGGCTCCGCGACGATGCGCGAGGTATTCCAGGAGGCCGTATTCCCGGCCAGTGACGGGCTCGTCCTTGCCGTCCTTGGTCACGCGGCGGGTGGTCGTATCGATGACGATACCGCCAAGGGAGATGACCGCCACGGCCGAGCTATGGTTGCGCCGGACCAGCGCGCGGAGACGGGCGAGCAGCTCCTGCTGCACGAAAGGCTTCGAGACGTAATCATCGGCGCCGAGATCGAGACCGGCCACGCGATCGTCGACCGAGTTACGGGCGGTGAGCATCATCACCGGCGTACGCTTGGTATGGCGAAGCCTGCGGAGCATCTCTCGTCCATCCATGACCGGCATGAGGTAATCGAGGACGATGGCGTCGTAGTCGCACTCCATCGCCTTGTGGAGGCCTTCCTCGCCGTTGACGGCTCCGTCGGCGGCGTAACCTTCCTCGCGGAGCAGCTTCAGGAGGCCGTTACGCAAAGGGGCTTCGTCTTCTACGATAAGGATGCGCATCGGGTGCTGGCCCTATATTCTACCCTAACCGCCCTTAATCCAAGATTAAGAAATCAGGCCTCTCCGCGGATGAAGCGCCCGCGGGAGATCGCCGAGTAGGCGCCCGTGAGTAACGCGCAGGCCCCGCAAACCCAGAAGACCTGCCCCGGTGTCAGGTGCAGGGTCTGGAAGGAGAGCCACTGCACGCCGGAGGCAGCCAGAATGCCGATGAAGCTCAGGACGTTGGCTGCCCCTTGGACTGCGCCCTTATCCTCCGGCGCCGGCCGATGCTGCAGTACGGCTGCGATCGGGACGATAAAGAGACCGGCGGCAAAACCGAGGCCGATCAGGCACAGCACGAAGGTTGTGAAAGAGACCTCGGGGACACCCATCGGGACGGAGCAAAGCGCCAGGCCGACGGCACCGATTGGCACGAGCCGATATTCGATACGACCGCGGGAGGCGTAGCCGGCGGCGACGCTGCCGAAGCCGATGCCTAGGGCGAGGGCGAGGTTGAGATAAGCGTTTTTAGACGTGCTGAGATGCAAGACGTCCTGGGCGTAAATCATCAGGTTCATCTGCACTAGGGCGGCGACGAAGAAGAAGCCGGCATTGCCCCAGTTGGCCCGCCAGAGGTCACGGTCCATCCGCATGAGCCTGAGGCGTGCCCAGAGATCAGTCACGGGGTTGATGCGCGGCGCGCACGCGGGGTTAGCGGCCGGCACGGGCGTGATGCCGCGACTGCAGATCCAGCCAAACACGGCAAGCGCAGCGAGGAGGAGACCAGAGAACTCCTGCTGGCCGACAAAAGCTTCCGCCAGGAAGCCTGATGCGGCAATGCCGAAGATGATGCCGAGGAACGTGAGTAGTTCGAAGATGCCGTTGCCCCACGAGAGTCGATCATGCGGCAGCAGCTCCGGCAAGATCCCATACTTCGAAGGGGCGAAGACGGCGCTGTGGCAGCCCATCAGGAAGATAGCCGCGAGCTGCGCCCACACGCCCTCGAAAGCCAAGGCCACCGCCGCAAACAACATGATGCCTACCTCGGCCTGCTTGACCGCACCCATTACCGCGGCCTTGCTGAACCGGTCCGCCAGCCAACCACCGAGCATCGAGAAAAGAATGAAAGGAGCGGCGAATAGTCCGCCCGCAAGCGCGACGTAGGTGTTGCGCTGCTCGACGGGCATCGCGCTGCCGAGGACCAGTAGGATGACCAGGTTCTTGAGCGCGTTGTCGCTGAAGGCAGTCTGGAACTGGGTCGCCATCAGGCTCCAGAATCCGCGCTGCCATCCAGAACTGATCGAGATGACGCCCATGGCGGAAAGTCAGCCGACCCTTCGCCGGACGGCAAACCTATTGAGCCCTCAGGCCCGCAAGGCGGCGAACAGCTCCACGGCTGATTCGGCCTTATTGAGGATATACACGTGATAACCAGGCGCACCGCGGGCGACCAGGCCCTTGGCCTGACGGACCGCCCAGGAAACGCCGACCTTGCGCTGGGCCTCCTCATCCGGGCCGCAGGCCTCGAGTTCACGCACGAGGGCGTCCGGGATGCGCGCCTTGCAGAAGCCACAGAAATTACGCGCCTGCTTCAAGGAGAGGACGGGCATGATGCCCGGCAGGATCGGGACCGTGACGCCGGCGGCGCGGGCCCGGTCGACGAAGCGGAAATAGTCTTCGTTATCCAGGAAGAGCTGGGTGGTGACGAAGTCCGCGCCGGCCGCCACCTTGCCCGCCAGGAAACGGATGTCCGAGAGATCGTCCGTGGCGTCCGGATGACGCTCGGGAAGCCGGCGACGCCGACCGCGAAACGGCCAGGCTGCTCCGTGGCGATCTGGCGGACGAGCCCTTGCGCGTGCGCGAAGCCCTCCGGATGCGCGACGAAGTCCTTCTGACCTTTGGGTGGATCGCCGCGCAGGGCGAGGATGCCCGAGAACCCGGCCCTGTCATATTGGCTGATGATCCCAGCGAGCTCGGTGCGGGAATGGCCGACGCAGGTCAGGTGCCCAATCAGCGGGATGCCCATCTTCACGAGCTCCGCGCCATAGGTAATCGTCGTGTCGCGGGAAGTACCCCCGGCGCCATAGGTCAGGGAGGCGAAATCGATGCCCAGCGGCTTCAGGGTCTCGGCAACCTTGAGCATGCGTGCCCCACCCTCCGCGTCCTTAGGCGGAAAGAACTCCACCGACACCGTGGGGCGCACGGGACTGCGGAGCGCATCGATGAGCAGCGAGCGAGACATCTTAAGTATCTTCTTATCTAGATATGAAGATGTAAGTCAAGGCCCTATGCGGTCACTCGTCCCGGCCTTCCCGTCCACCGTTGGCAGGCAGTTCGCCCGGCAGGGCCACATGGTAGGCCATCACCATCCAGCAGAGCATGACAGGGTAGACTAGGACGATAAAACCAAAGGAGCCGAAGATACCGAGCAGCACGCCAGCGGTCACGGGCAGGACCTTGAAGGCCACGAGGAAGCAGACGGGGATGATGACGAAGACGATGGAGGCGACATAGCCGATCGAGGTCGTGCCGGAATAGATACCAGCCGAGCGCGCCAGGTCCATGCCGCACGAGCGGCAAGCCTTGCCCAGGCGGAACCACGAGGCGAGCAGGCCACGCTTGCCGCAGTTGGGGCAATGGCAGAGGACACCTCGGGCGATGATGTCGCCCCGGGTAACCTTCAGCTTTGGTTCGGCCATGCCAACAGCGTCCTCACGGGCAAGGGGAAGACAAGCCCTGCCTTGGGTAGGGTCGGGACCGCGTCACGACATAGCCCACCATGCCTAAGGTAGGGTTGAGCGGCCTCGCTCAACCGCAGGTCACACCTTCAGGAAAATCTTCTGACGCTTGAGGAACCAGAAGAGCAGCCACTTCACCGCAAAGATACCCGTGACGAGTACCACTGAGGCCACCGCCGGAGGGAAGGCGCGGGCGAGTCCGCCGAAGATCGCTTGCCCAGTAAAGTCGAAGTTGAGGAACTTACCGGACATGTAGATGAGGACGGAATTCATGCCGATGACGGCGAAGAAGGCGCCGAAGCCGCGCGCCCAGCCGCGAACGTCGATGAGCCAATAGAACGAAGCCAACAACAGACTCGACCAACCGCAGGTCCAGAGGACGAACGAGCTGGTCCAAAGGTTCTTGTTCAACGGGAACACGAAGCTCCAGAGGCCGCCCACGGCGAGCAGCGCGAGACCGGCAAGGGCCAGACCAGCGGCCTTACGGTCGCCGGAGACTTCCTCCGCGGAACGACGCAGCCACAATCCCGCCAGGATGCCGAGCAAGGCGTTACCGATCGCCGGCAGGACCGCGAGTAGACCTTCGGGGTCGTGGATGCCTTTGTGAAGCTTCCCGGGCAGGAGCAATCGATCAACGTAACTAGCGAAGTTGCCTTCTATCGTCAGATCCCCTGCGGCGAAGCCCGGCGCATGGCCGAACGAAAGCATCGCCCAGTAGCCGAGCAGGATACCGGCGAGCCAGGTCCAAAGGCGCTTTGGGGTCTCGAAATTGAAGGCGAAGATGAGTTGGGCGAACATACCTGCGAGACCGATGCGACCGAGCACGCTGCCGAGACGCATATTCTCCAGCCCCTTCCACTGGAGACCGTTGTTATAAATGATACCGAGCAGGACGAGGATCAGGCCGCGCTGGATGACCTTGCGGATGACTTCGCTGCGAGCGCCTTCCGTGAGCCGGCGCGTCAGCGAATACGGCGTGGAGACTCCAGCCATGAAGAGGAACAGCGGAAAGATGAGATCGTAAGCCTGGAATCCATTCCAATCGACGTGCTTCAACTGCGCATCAATCGCACCCAGCCAACCCCACTCGGTCAGCTTGAACAGCGCGACCAGGATACCATGCCCGCCGACGATCCAGAACAGGTCGAAGCCGCGCAAGGCATCGAGTGATAAGAGGCGTTCAGACTTCGGGGCAGGCGTCTCCATAGGGGTGATATTTTTCTATACCACGCCTGACGGAGGTCTACCTCGAACCCTTGACACTCATGAGCGAACCCGTGCGATTAGGCACGAATCGCGCTTACATCCGCTCCACGGGCTCGATGCCGAGGAGACGGAGGCCGGTTTCCATGACGGCGCAGGTGCGCGAGCAGAGCATGAGACGGCGGGCCTTCACGGCGGGGTCGTCCACGATAACGCTGTCCGCGGCGTAAAAAGTGCCGTAGGCGGCGGCGAGCTCATGCAGGTAGGTGCAGAGATGGTGCGGTCGGAGTTCTTCGAGTGCCTGGTCGAGCGCGGCGGTGAACGCCAAGAGCTTGCGGGCGAGCGCGATCTCAGCCGGGGTTTCCGGATCGGTCGCACCTTCCTCGCCCTGCCCCACGGCCAGGCCGCTCTTGCGGAAGATCGAACGGACACGGACGACGGCGTACATGAGGTACGGCGCGGTGTTGCCTTCGAAGGCGAGCAGCTTGTCCCACGAGAAGGTGTAATCCATCGTGCGGTTCGACGATAGATCGGCGTAGCGCATGGCGGCGACGCCGATGGCCTTGCCGATTTCGCGACGCTCCGCTTCCGGTAGTTCCGGGCTCTTGTTCGTGACGGCGACGAAGGCGCGCTGCGTGGCCTCATCGATGAGTGCCTGCAGGCGAACCGGGTCGCCCGACTTGGTTTTAATAGCCTTGCCGTCCTCACCGAGGATCGTGCCGAACCAGACGTGACGCAGGCGCGGAAGCTTGCGCTCCGAAGCCTTGAACCACTTGGCGCCGGTCACGAAGAGCTGGTGGAAGTGGTCCTGCTGGCGGCCGTCGGTGACGTAGACGATCTCGTCGGCCTTGAAGTGCTCGGTGCGGTAAAGGAGCGTGGCGAGGTCGGTAGAAGCGTAGTTCGAAGAGCCATCCTTCTTACGGACGATGAACGGCATCTTCGTCTCGGCGTCGCGCGAGAAGCGCGGCTCCTCGTCGTGCCAGACCACGAGAGCGCCTTCGCTTTCCTCGGCCAGCTTGTACTTCGCCAGCTCGGCGTAGACTTGGTCGACCTTATCGCGGTAAAAGGATTCGCCGAGGATGACGTCGGTCTTGAGGCCGAACTGGTCGTAGATGCGCTGGCAAGCGGCGTTGGAGACCTCGACGATCTCCTTCCAGAGAGCGGTGTTGGCGGGGTCGCCAGCCTGGAGCTTCGCGAGTTCGGCGCGGGCGGCGTCCATGAGTGCGGGGTCGGCCTTGGTGGCGACGCTGCCCTCCTTGTAAAGACGCTCGAGGTCCTCGAGGGCGTTCGGGCTCTTGGCGTCGAGCTGGAAGCCGGCGCGACGGATGGCGAGGATGAGGATGCCGAAGTTCGTGCCCCAGTCGCCGATATGGTTATCGCGGACGAGGTCAGCGCCACAGAACTCAATCAGACGGGCGACGGCCTCGCCGATGACGATTGGGCGAAGGTGGCCAACGTGCATCTGCTTGGCGGTATTGGGCGACGGATAGTCGATGACGACCTTACGGCCGCGCATCAGGCGGGCCGCGCCGGCGCGCCACTTGGATTCGTCGCGATATTCGCGGAGCCAGGCACCTAGGGCGGCGGGCGTGAGCTTGAAGTTGATGAAGCCCGGACCGGCGACTTCCATCTGGACGATTGCGTCATCGAGCCCGCCTTGGGCGCGGACGGCTTCGACGAGCGCGGTGGCGAGGGCGCGCGGATTGGCCTTGGCCTTCTTCGCGGCGGCAAGGATGCCATTGGCCTGGAAGTCGGCGTGGCGGGGATCCGACGGCTTCAGCTCGGGGTTGAAGTCGGCTTCAAGGCCGGGAACGGAAGTCGCCGCCTTGCGCAGCAGGGCGTCGATTTCGCGGGCAGGATTGAACCAGACAGACATGCCTCAAGCCGTAAGCCCCTACGCCCCCTCGGCAAGCGAAGAAGGCCTGATAGGGGTAGGGATAGGGGTATGGGCAGGGGTAGGGCTTACTTCAGCGTCTTCAGGTAAGCGAAAAGGTCCGTGACCTGTTCGTCTGAGAAGCCGTCGAGCAAGCCTTCCGGCATCAGCGACCGGCGCAGGTATTTCGCGGACGAGACCTCGGCCTTCGGAATGCGGCGGTCGGCGCCGCCGGCCTGACGGATCACGTAAGCGGTGGCGTCCTCGGAGACGTAGAACGCCTCGATGACCTCACCGGCCTTGAGCTTCACCTGGAAGATACGGTAAGCGGCCTCGATGGCGGCGTTGGGCTCGATGATATTACGGATGACGGCTTCCATGCCCATCGCGCCGGCGCCGGAAAGATTCGGTCCAATGAGGCCGCCCTGCCCATTGATCATGTGGCAGGCCTGGCAGAGCGCGACGAGAGTCTTGCCCTTGGCGGCGTCGCCGGCCTTAGCCGACAGTGCCATGAAGCGGGCCGTCTTCTGCGCGACCGCGGCGAACTGCTCGGCGTTGAGGAGCGGCGGCGCATCGGTGGTGCGCACAATCTTGGCACCCTTGCCGAGCTTACCCCAGGCGGCGTCGCCACTGGCCGACGCGAATACGAGCGACTCAGGAAGCTTTTCGCCAGCGAAGGTGCGGGTCATGTTTGTCCGGACCTCGGCAGGCTTACGTTCGACATTCCAGATCCGGTATTCGGCAAAAGCACCCTGCGTGCCGCCCGCAGGCGTCGACCAGCCGAGGGTCAGCCCGGGCAGGTCGTGAGGTTGGGCCGACTTTGAAGTCCCAGTGAGTTCGCCATCCTGATAGACGCGAAGGATGCCAGCCGCGTCACGAGTCAGGGCGATATGCGTCCAGATGCCGACCGAGGTCGGCTTGGATGAGACCACCGCGTCGCGAATCTCCCCGCCCATATAGGCGCGGAAAATGCCGCCCGCGAAATTAAGGTCCAACTTGCCACCCCCGCCGAGGAGACTGTCGTTGTTGTCGATCTTGCCGTCGAGACGGACCCAAGTCTCCACCGTGAAGGTTCCCTTGAGGACGAGGCCGGACTTGGCGACGGCATCATTGGAACCGTCGAGGGTCAGCACGCTACGGAAGACGCCGCCCAGCTGGGAGGAGACGATCGCGAGTTCAGGGCTGTCGCCCAAGGCGATGGCGAGTTTCTCAGCAACAGGGGTCTCGATATCAGCGATGGCGACGGACTTGTCGACTAGGCCCGCGGCGATGGCCTTCGCTCCGGCCTTGGTGCCGCTGATGCCATCGAGCACGACCTTGCGGTCGTTGACGGAAAGGGTCGGATAAAGCTTCATCGCGAGCGCGGAAGCCTGCGGTGCACGCGAGGCGACCAGGGCGCGTAGGGCGAGATTTGAAACGTCTGCTGGCGACGTGCCGACGAGTGCGGCGACAGCATCTGGCTTCGTCGTGCGTAACTGCTGCAGGCTGATGAGGGCATCGCGCCGAGACTCCTCGCGTCCGACCAAGGCGAGCAGGTCGTCTTCGAGCGCGAGGAGCTGGAAGCCGCCGATGAGTTGGGCGGCCAGGGCACGCTCGGCGACGCCCTGCTTAACCAAGGCCTGCGCGGCCTCGGCGACGACCGGACCGACTTTGGCCGGATCGAGATCCGTACGAGTGACGAGCAGGATTTCCACGACACGGTTGCGGATGGCCGCATCGGCCAGGAGTTTGCGCAGGACCGACACGCTGGCGGGCTGTTCGAGCGTCTTGGCGACGGCGAAGAGTTCATCCGGGCCGGGAGCGCGGCCGAGTTGACCGACGAGTTCGGCGACGAGGGGAGCGCCGACCTTCGGGTCGAGCGCGAGCGCGGCGAACATGCGTCCTTCGGCCGGCAGGGACTTGGCCTCCGGCGAAGCGAGGAACGTGGCGACCGCCTCGGGGCTGACGTTCGAGATACATGCGAACAAGGAAACGTTCGAAGTCGCGCTCATAGGCGGCGCCGACCTTGATCGGCTTGCCGCGGCGATCCGCGGCGACCGGACCGTCGAGCGAAGGTCCAGCGAATCGCATCAACACGCCGAGGGCGGCGGGATACTTCACCGATGCCTCGCCGAGGGCCTTGATGGCGGCGGCGCGGACTTCGGCATCGGCATCCGTGGAAAGCGCGGCGAGCACCTCGAAATGGGGCGACCATGCCCCAAGGTGACGCAACGCGTTCACGGCTTCGCGACGGACATTACGATTCGGATCAGCGAGGAGGCGCTCGGCGAGCGGACCGACCTTCTGACCGTGCTCGGCCAGGACCCAGAGGGCTTGGATGCGGCGGGCGGCGGCAGCCGAGGCATCACCGGCGATCGCGGATAGCGCGGCGGTCGTGGCCTCTTCAGGGCGACGGTCAGCGAGCGTTTGCCAGGCGAGATGGGCGTCGGCGACCACCTTCGAACCCAAGCGAGCGATCAGGTCGGCGGAAGAAAGCTTGGTGTAATCCGGCACCACCGGCGGCACGAAGCCCTTCGGCTTAATGCGCCAAATACGACCCGACTGTTTATCGCGGTCAGGGTGGTTACGAGCGACCTCGTTATGGCTGATGATCTTGTTATACCAATCGATGATATAGAGGCAGCCGTCCGGACCCATCGTCATGGCAATAGGGCGGAAGAACGGGTCATCGCAGCTGACGAAGTCGTCGAGTTTTTCGAGACGATAGCCTGAGCCCTCGCGGTGCTGGCGGACGGCATTGACCTTCGAGGTGATCGGGTTGGCGATGTACATCACGCCATCATAGCCCTTCGGCCAGACGCCGGCGTCGGAGAGCGCGAGGCCGCTCAGGCCGCTGCCACTCATCTTGAAATCAGGGGCCTGCACGGGGAACGGCGGCTGGTAGGATTTCGCGAGGCGATCCGCGCAGCCAGGATAGAGGGCATATTCATGGAACGGCATCACGGGATAGCCGTAGTCGTTGGCCTCCTGAATGAAGGCTTCCCCTTCGCCTGTCAGCGCGAGGCCCCAGATGTTGCAGGGACCGACGCTCGTCGGCTCAAAGAAGCTACCGTCCGGACGGAAACGCGCCATGCGCGTGCTCGGGAAGTCAGTGACGTCGCCCTTGGTCGAGGTGACTTTGCCGGAATTGAACGCTCCCTGCGCAGCCAGAGCCAGCCGAACGGCGCGCGCGTGAACTGGTGCGGGAAGAGGTGCGAGTCCTGGACACCGAAGCCGGTCAGCAGCACCTCGCGGACGTCGGCCTTACCGTCGGCGTCCGTGTCGCGCAGGAAGACGATGTCATGGCCATGCTGGACGACGGCGCCATCCTTATAAGGCAGGACGCCTTCCGGGATCGCCAGCCCATCGGCGAAGGTCCGCGGCTGACGGACGCCCGACTCGAAGGGCTTATCGAAGATGACGACCTTGTCGCGGGCCTTGGACTTATACAGCGCCTCGGCGGCGGCGGGATTCTCGTTGGCGTCGACCGGGTATTCCAGCGCGGTGCTGGACCACGCCCTGCCCTGCTGGTCGAAGATCAGCATGATGAACTTGCCGACGTCGGCGGACTCCTTGGCGAAGAGCTCGACCTCGAAGCCCTCGGGAAGCTTGAACAACTTCTGCTGCTCCTCGGCGGAGCGACGGACGCCCTGCACGTTGTTGTAGCTGGTGTCGCGTTTCGCGGGTGCGGCCTTGGCGGGCTCGGCCTTCTTTTCGGTAGGCTTTACCTTGTCCCAGGTCAGTGCGCCAGGCGAGGCGGAAGTTCCTCGATGGTGATGTCCTTGGCTTGGATCTCGGCCATGCCGCCGGAATGGATTTGGATGCCGATCTTACCGTCGGCGGCGATATTCGGTTCGGTCTCGAGTAATCCAGCGCGGGCACTCCGTTGATCCAGCTGCGGATACGATTCCCTTCGGCGAGGATGCGATACTCGTTCACTCGCCTTCCTTGACGGCGGCGAGCACGGCGGCGGCGTCCTTCGACTGAGCGATGACCTTATTACGGCGGCTCTCGTCGTAGATCTTGCCGTACCAGCCCTTACCATAGTCACCTGGTAGCCGCTCATCTCCGAGCTGTTCGGCACGCGCACGCTGCGCATCTGGATACCGCTATTGACGAAACCCGTGCCGGTCAGGCGTAGCTTGATGCGTAAGTCGAAATTCTGGTAGGACTTCTCGGTCGCGAGGAAGAAGTTCTTGGGGACCTTAGTCGTAAGCGAACCGCCGCGAATCTCGCCAGCCTCGACGCGCCACCAAGTGACATCACCCTCCCACCCGCCAAGGGTCTTCCCGTCGAACAGGGAAACCGGGGCGGCGTGAACGGTCAGGGCGAGGAACAGGGCCAGGAAGCAACGCATGGGAAGGTGGGGTTGATTAAAAGTTAGCCGCCCGATGGCGGGCCACAACCCTGCTCGTCATCTCACCCTGCAACCTGATTACCTCCAAAAGCACATCCGCCGGCACCCCACGCTTGCGTCCCCCGCCTGAACCGCCTGTTTTCTTTGCATGTCCTCCACCCATAAGCTTCTCCGCGACTGTACCGCGACCTTGATCCCCGCCGGGGATATCGTGGTTCTGGAAGCGGGCACGGAAGTGCACGTCACCCAAGCCCTCGGCGGCTCGGTCACGGTCCGCACCCCGATGGGCCTCTTTCGTATCGCACCGGCCGACATCGAAGCCCTCGGCCCTGATGCCGTAAGCCAGTACGCGAGGAAGGACGAGACCGTCATCAGCGGCCCGGTGAACCAAGAAGCCCTCTGGGAAGCGCTCAAGGGATGCTTCGATCCGGAAATCCCGGTCAACATCGTGGACCTCGGCCTGATCTATCACCTCGAACTCTCGCCGGGCGAACGCGGTGGACAGAAGGTCGCCGCGAAGATGACACTGACCGCACAAGGTTGCGGTATGGGCCCGGTCATCGCGGCCGACGCGAAATCGAAGATGGAAGCCCTGCCCGGCGTCGAATCCGCTGAAGTCGAAATCGTCTGGGACCCGGTCTGGAATCCGCGGATGATTTCCGAAGCCGGCCGCAAGCAGCTCGGCCTCGAGTGATGTCCGCGACCGTCCAGTCCGCGACGGCCCTCTACCTACACGTCCCGTTCTGCGCGTCGTCCTGCGACTTCTGCTCGTTCTACCAGGAACAACCTAAGCGCGGCGAAATCGACCGCTACCTCTCCGCCATCGAAAGGGAAATGGAACTCCACCCGCCTGGGCGAGTCGAGACCGCCTTCTGGGGCGGCGGCACGCCCGGCCTGCTACCGGCGGAAGACCTACTGCGCCTCGGCAAGGCCATGACCAAGGCTGCCGGCCGCCCGGGCGAATGGTCCGTCGAACTCGCCCCTTCTTCCGTGCGTGCCGACAAGCTTGCCGCGCTGAAGGTGATCGGCGTCACACGCGTCTCGATGGGCGTGCAGAGCTTCGACGACGCCACGCTCGACGCGCTTGGCCGCCGTCATTCGCCGAAGCAAATCATGGAGGCCTGGGAAATGATCGAGGCCGCCGGCTTCGCTTCGCGCAACCTCGACCTCATCTTCGCCATTCCCGGACAGGACGAGAAGCGCTGGACGGACGACCTGCATCGCGCGATGTCGCTCAAGCCTGACCACCTATCGACCTATTGCCTGACCTTCGAGGAGGACACCGCGATGTTCGTGAAGCTCTCGCAGGGCAAGGTGAAGATTGACCGCGAACTGGAAGCGCGCCTCTATCGCCGGACCTGGGAAACACTCGAGGAAAACGGCTACGTCCAATACGAGACCTCGAACTTCGCCCGCGCTGGCCATGCCTGCCGGCATAACCTCATCACATGGGAGATGGGTGCGTGGATTGGCTACGGTCCGTCCGCCTCGTCACAATGGGGCGCCCGCCGCTGGACGAACCCCTCTAATCTCGATCAATGGATCAAAGGCATCGAAGCCAGCCAGCCCGTGCTCGAGCAGGTCAAGGACCTCAGCCCCGCGGACCTACTCTGCGACGCGCTCGTCTTCGGCCTCCGCCTCAACGCCGGCGTCGATCCGTTCGCACTCGCCGCGCGCTTCGACGCGCCCCTGCCGCCGGGCGTACGCCAGTTATTCGCCGACCTCGTGGAGGAAGGCCTCATGGAACTCGCCGGCCCGAACTTCCGCCTGAACGGTGAAGGGCGCATGCGGGCCGACGCTGTCGGCGTCGCCGTACTCGAGAAATTCGACTGATGGAATACGCCCTCGGAGCCGCCTTCTTCTATGCTTGGTCCGTGACCTGCGCCCGGCGTAGCTCCGCGCACCATGGACCGACCTCGCGAACCTCGGCCGCCTGCTCGTCGCGCTCGTCATCGTCGGCCTCTTCGTCGCGTTCAGCGGCCGGCATCCGTTCTGCGCCGGCTGGGGCTGGCTCATCCTCGGCGGCGTGCTCGGACTCGGCATCGGCGACATCGCCCTCTTCCACGCGCTACCGCGCATCGGCGTCGGCCTGACGATGCTGCTCACCCAGTGCCTCGCGGCGCCGTTCGCACTCATCCTCGAATATGAGGCGCTTGGACATTCTCCCAGCGGCGCGCAGATGCTGGCCGCGCTGGTCATCCTCGTCGGCGTCGCCGTAGCGCTCGGGGCACCCGCCGAAGGCGACCCGGCGGACCGTCGGACCGGCGTGTGGCTCGGCGTACTCTCGGCCCTCGGCCAGGCTTGCGGCGCGGTGAGCACCCCGCTGACCGTCGAAGCATGCAAGCAAGCCGGAGAAACTATTCCGGATGGCTTCGCCCAGGCATTCGTGCGCCTGCTCGGCGGTCTTCCTGTCGTATTGCTTTTTCTGCTCTGGGCTTCGCGCAAGGAGGGCCTGTTCGCAAAGATCCGCCGGCCTTATGCCTCCGCCTCCGCTCCCTGGTGGATGCTCATGAACGGCATCGCTGGGCCGGCGCTCGGCGTGGCCTGCTATCAGTGGGCTCTGACACAGCACCCCGCCGCGCTCGTACTCAGCGTGGTCGCGCTCACCCCTCTCATCGGACTGGTGATGCAGTGGGCCATCGAAGGCCAGCGCCCCTCTTGGCGCCTCTGGCTCGGCGGCGCGATCGCCATCGCCGGCGTGATCCTGCTGCGAGGCTTCTAAGACGAGGCCGCGTCGGCCTTGCGCTCCTGCGCATCGACCACGACCGTCGTGACGAGGTCGGAGCCGACGTTCGTCATCGAGCGGGCCATGTCCAGGACCCGGTCGACGCCGAGCACGATGCCGATGCCTTCCGGCGGAATGCCAAAGGTGACCAGCAGGCCGGCGATCAGCGGCAAGGAGCCACCGGGAATACCCGCGACGGCGACGGCGCTGAGCACGGAGAGGAATAACAACGTGAGCTGCTGGCCAACGGAAAGGTCGACGCCGAAGACCTGCGCGACGAAGAGCACCACGCAGCCTTCGTACAGGGCGGTGCCGCTCATGTTCATGGTCGTGCCGAGCGGCAGGACGAAACCGGCCACGCTCGGCTTGAGGCCGAGGGTGTGCTTGGAGCACTCCAGCGCGGCCGGCAGGGTCGCGTTGCTGGAACTGGTCGAGAAGGCGGTGATCAGCACGCCGCGGATATCGCGGAAGAACGCCAGCGGCTTCCGGTCCGTCCAAAGGCGCAGCCAGAGCGACATCGTGCCGAAGAGGTGGAAGAGCATGACCGCGAGGCAGCCCAAGGCGAAGACCCCGAGGGCGACCAGGATGTCCAGGCCGATCTTGACGATGACGCTGTAGATCATCAGCGGCACCGCATAGGGAGCGAGCTTCAACGCCAGCTGCACGATGCCCGTCATCAGGTCGGAGACGAGCTCGAGCGCCGAGAGCAGCTGCTGGCGCTTCGCCTCGACGAGCTGCGTGCCGACGACGCCGACCAGCAAGGCGAAGAGGATGAGCGGGAGGACGTCGCCGATCGAGCCGTTGGTATGGCCGACGACCGCGCCGAAGAGGTTCTTCGGCATGAACATCTCGACCAGGCCGGCAAGGTCGACCGCCGGCGTGGCCGCGGAGGTGGCCACATGCTTCTGGGCCGCGCCGCCGAATTCCTGCATCAGCATGGTCTTCGCCGCGGGATCCAGATGGTCGCCGGGACGCAGGACGTTCATCATCGCCAGGCCGAGGCTGACGGCGATGGCCATGTTGAGGAAGAACAGCGCGAAGGTGCGACCGGCGAGCGGACCGAGGCGATCCAAGCGACCAAGCTGGGCGACGCCGGCCGCCAGCGAGGCGAATACCAGCGGGATGACGACGAAGAACAACAGCCGGAGGAAGACCTGGCCAAGCGGGTCGAAGACGTGGGTCGCGACCTTGCGCATGAACGCGAGGGACGAGGGCGAATAGTGCCCGACGCCGAGGGTGACGAGACCGGCGACGACGCCGAAGAGCAGACCGTAGAGGATACGGCTGGCGAGAGGACGATTGGTTTTGGCCATGGGGTGGGATGGCATACTTTTAGGAGCGACCCTTATGGGATTCCACCCTATTTCCTGTGACACCCTTCCCTATGAATGTGTTTTCTACGTTTCTGCTCACGAGCCTCTTCCTGGGAGCCGCCGAAGTGGGCCCGCCCACGCCGAAACAGACCATGCCCGTCGCCTCGGCGGAAGAGACCCTGGGCTGGAAGCAACTCTTCGACGGCAAGACCCTCAAAGGCTGGAACGGTGATCCGAAATATTGGCGCTGCGAAGGCGGCGCGATCGTCGGCGAGATCACGCCAGAGACCATCGTGAAGCGAAACACCTTCATCATCTGGGAAGGCTCGCTGCCCGGTGACTTCGAGCTCAAGGCGGAGTATCGCATCTCGGACGCAGGCAACAGCGGCATCAACTATCGCAGCGCCTACGTCGAGGGGCTGCCTTTCGCGCTGACCGGCCCGCAGGCCGATATCGACGGAAAGAGCAAACACACTGGCCAGAACTACGAGGAACGGGGTCGCACCTTCAACGCGCTCCGCGGCCAGATCACCCGCGTGCGTCCTGGCCAGAAAGCCGAGGTCATCGGTTCGGTCGGCGACTCGAAGGAGCTCGCGACCTTCATCCGCAATGGCGACTGGAACGAATACCATCTCATCGTGCGTGGCGGTACGCAGGTGCACATCCTCAACGGGCATGTCATGAGTGTGGTCATCGACGACGATGCCACGGCCCGCCATCCCGAAGGCAAACTCGGCGTCCAGGTGCACGTCGGCCCACCGATGAAGGTCGAATACCGTAACCTACGCGTCAGGCAGCCCTAAGCTCCCCTAGAATCGCATCCCAGAGGGCGATGCGCGACTCGATCGCGGCGACGGAGGCCTCGGCGGCTCCGCTCCACTTACGATCATCGTCACCGCAGAGTAGCTCGACCATGCGAAGCGAGATGGCGCCATGATGGCCGCCATCGACCTCGATGTGCCGTTCGAGGTAATAGCGGAAGGTGTCGAGCTTACCGGGGTATTCGCGGCTGAGACGGGTGACGAGTTCGGTGAACATATCCGGGATCAGGTCCTCGCGACCGAAGGTGAAGGCTGCGGCGACCTCGTGGGACTTTCCGTTCGTGGCCAGGGCGAAGGTCGCGCCCGAGAACGCGGCGGCACCGGACGAGACACCAGCGGAAACAAGAGCGGCGGCAGTGGAGCCTCCTGCCCGAACGGAGGCGAGTGCCTTATCCACCGCCGAGGTGTCGCTACCTGCCTCTTGCATCGCGCGCAGATAGAGATCGAAGTGGGCGATGCGGCCTCCGCGAGGATCGACGTCGGATTCTTCTCCGCAGACAATCTCGTTGATCAGGAACCGCACCTCGGCGTCGCCGACCGGCACCCACGGAACCGTCACGCACGTGAGGTCGCGCTGCAGGCGCTTCAGCAGCGACATGAAATCCCAGACCGCGAAGACGTGTGAACGCATGAACACGCGGACGTCGTCGAGCGAAGCCATCCGGGCGTACAGCGGGTGCGCGAGGAGGCGGGCACGGGCAGGCGCGATGCGGGAGCGGACTACTTCAAGGCGAGACATGCTGGAAAGAGTAAGAGTGAGGGTAAGGGTGGGAGGGAGAAGGCAAGCGGGAGGAGGAGTAAATTAGATGGGAGGACTGCGTGGAGGCCTGAATTGAGGACTGAATGGAGGACTGCGTGGATCAGCCAGTCGGGCCGGCTATCAGTCTGGTCGGGATTTCCGGTACCGAATGAGGCCTCCAAGCAGACGGCCCACCCTGTTACAGTGTTCAGAAACGATTAAGACGTCCGATTCCTTCAAGAAGCCCGCCTTGACGCAGATGAGCAGCTGAGTCTCAAGCTCCGCAAGCGAACCCCTAGCGATATACAAAAACTTCAAGGTATCCCTATTCGACCCCTTAGCGTTGCCCTCGGCGATATTTGACGGGATCGAAACCGCCGAGCGTCTTAGCTGATGGATGATATCGGCATCAAGCCGTGTGCCGTTGGCGCGGCACATCAAATAGACAGAAACCGCAAGGTCGCTGGCCTCCGACCATGCCGACAACCTTCGATAATCTGGACCCAAAGACTCTTCCTCCATCCGGATATCGAAGCATTCTCGCACACACCAGCCAGTCGCCAATCACCTCAGTCACCCCTAAGGCAAACTCCGCCTTAAGATCTGCTTTTCAATTCAGTCCTCAACTCAGACCTCCATCCAGCCCTCAACTCAGTCCTCTAGACTTAATCTGCCTCAGCGCTTCATACGTCGCAATCCCGCAGGCGGTCGAGAGGTTGAGCGAGCGGGTCTTATCGTTGAAGTGCGGGATCTTCACTTCGCGGTCTGGACCAAACCACGCGTGAATCTCGTCGGGCGTACCGGAGCCTTCGTTGCCGAAGACAAGCCCATCGCCTTCCTGGAACTCCGCATCCCAGAGGCCGCGCGTGGTCTTGGTCGTGAAAAGCCAGAGACGCTCCGGACGGCCGGGCGAGGCGAGGAAAGCATCCCAGTTGTCGTGATGACGGACATCGAGTTCGTGCCAGTAATCCATGCCGGCGCGACGCAGCTTGGCGTCATCGATCTTGAAGCCCAAAGGGTGGACGAGGTGCAGCACGCAACCCGTCACGGCGCACATGCGGCCCACGTTGCCGGTGTTCGGCGGGATCTCCGGGCGGAGCAGGACGAGGTGGAGCGGCGGCTTCACTTCCGTCGGCTCATCGCGCGCGAGATCTCGCGCTTGGCTTCGCGTTCCTTGATGTCCTGACGCTTGTCATGCATCTTCTTGCCCTTGCCCACGGCGATGAGGCACTTCGCTAGGCCGTGCTTGAAGTAGATTTTCAAGGGAATAATCGCGTGGCCGCCGGACTGGATCTCCGCGGCGATCTTCTCGATTTCAGCCTCCTTCAGCAGCAGCTGACGGGTGCGATAGGAAGCATGGTTGTTGAGGTTACCGAAATCATACTCCGCGATGTGCGCGTGGTAAAGCATCACGCCCTTCGGGCTGATCTTGATGAACGCATCGGCGATGTTGGCTCGGCCGGCGCGAAGGGACTTCACCTCGGTGCCGCGCAGGACGATCCCGGCCTCGAAGGTCGGGCCGATGAAATAGTCACGTCCCGCCTTCGGGTTATTGACCTCGGGTAGAACGTGCTCTCGCGGGCGGCCATCGGGTGACGAAAAGGCTACTCGCCGGCAAGCCGGCTGTGGCGGGTGACTGCCTTAGGCAGGCAGACGATCCTCAGGACGGAACTCCCAAGAGATACGACCTTCGATGACTTCGCGCAGGGCGATGTCTTCGGGGGAAAGCTTTTCAAACACGTCGCCCAGGGTGTGGTTATACTTGGGCGGCTGGACGGAGTAGTCGGCCGTGCTGCGAAGCTGCTTCACGCGCTTGGAGATCACGTTGATGAGAATGTTCGCATCAGGGATGACTTTACGGGCATCTTGGAGGTAATCGTCGCGCATGGTAGGTTTTCCGACTAAGGAACCTCTGAACCTAAGGTAGCACCCCCCTCTGGCAAGCGATTTTTGGGGCCTAAAAATGCCTTTGCCCTGAGAAAACAGGGGGTAAGGTGCCGATAGATGTCTAATCCCAAGCCTTACGGCCAATCCATGAAGTCCAAAGGTGGGCCGGCCCGCCTCTTCAACGCCTTGCGCTACACCTGGGACGGCCTGCGGGCGGCCGCCAAGCAC
>BGOI01000024.1 GCA_003569165.1 Opitutia bacterium | reverse complement strand
TGCGCTCCCAGAAGAGCCAAAGGCGGTCCTCGGTGTCCGCATTCACGAAATCCTCGTCGACGACGACGAGATTACGGTCGTCGCCAGCCGGGGGCTGCTTGTTGAACGGTCGTCAGGCATGGGGGTCAACCTTGGCAAAGGACCGTTTGTGTCAACCCCCGCTACGGCTGTCCCCGCCCCGGGAGGGTAAGTATGGGTGGACTCATGAGCGCTTCCGCCGCCGTTCTTTCGCTTCTTCAAGCCGCCCAGGGTAAGGGGCAGGTTTCCGCCTCTAGCTTGGCCAACGCCGGGATTGCTCCGCTCCGGTGCCCTGCCGGCCGCCGCCATCGATTCCCTGAAAGATCTCTGCGACCGCGGGGCCTGGCCGGAGATCGAGGACCGTTTCTACAAGGGTATCGCTTTCGGACTAGGCGGCATGCCGCGGTCGCACCGTCGGCCCGCGTCTCGGCCGCCAACGAGCTCGACTCCCAGGGGCTCCCGGTCCGCGCCGCCATCGGCTCGGCCTGCCTTACGACATCAACGTCCTCCGCGCGGTCATCGGACTCTGGAAGCATGTCCTCGGCGACCCAGCCCGGGCCCGCCTCGTCGTCGCGCACGACGTCCGCCATTTCTCCCGTCACTTCGCCGAGCTCATCGCCGGTGCCTGGAGCGAGCTCGGCGGCGAAGCCTATCTCTTCGTCGGGCGCCCGCTCGACCCCCCAGCTAAGTTTCACGGTCCGTCATCTCGGCGCCCATGCCGGCGTAGTCATCACCCGCGAGCCATAATCCTTCGCACGATAACGGCTTAAGTGCTGCTCGGCGACGGCGGGCAGGTGCTCCCTCCGCACGATGCCACGATTGTCTCCGAAGTCGCCAAACTCGGCCCTGCCGATGTCGCTCCCTACCTCGAGACGAATCTCGCCCGCGTGCTCACCGTGCCCGACCGCCGCCGAAGACGCCTATCTCGCCGCCTCGCCGGCGTCGTCCTCGACCCCGAGGTCATTTCGCGCCACACGCCGAAGGTCGTCTTCACAAATGTCCATGGCACCGGCGACGTCATGGTCGTGCCCGCCCTCCGCCGCGTCGGTATCGACCCGCACGTCGTCGAGGAGCAGCGCGAGCACGACGGCCGCTTCCCGACCGTCGCTTCCCCCGAATCCGGAGAACGCCAGCACCCTTCGCGTTGGCGCTGAAGCTCGCCGACGAGATTGGCGCCGACCTCATTCTCGCGACGACCCCGATTCCGACCGCGTCGGCGTGGCCTGCCCACTGCCCGCGGGTGGACATCGCTTGCTCAATGGCAACGAAGTCGCCGCCCTCCTGACCGAATTCCGCCTCTCCTCCCTGAAGGACGCCGGGATCCTGCCTGAAGCCGGTTCGCCGAACGCCGCCGTGGTGAAATCGCTGGTGACGACGCCGCTGGTCGCCGCAATCTGCGCCCGCCATGGCAATCCGCTGTGTCGAGACCCTCGTCGGTTTCAAGTGGATCGCCCGCAAGCTCGAGAACTGGAACCGCCGCTGGCCGAAGGTGCCGGCCCCGATGCCGCCCCGCGCTCCCGCTCCGTCGTCGAGCCCCGCTGGCGCTGCGCCACTCCACGCTCTTCTTGCTCGGCGCCGAGGAAAGCTACGGCTACCTCGCGGACGATGCCGTCCGCGATAAGGATGCTAACGCCACGGTGGTCATGCTCTGCGAGTTCCGCCGCTGCTCCGCTCCCGCGGCCGCACGCTCCTCGACGCGCTCGATGTGCTGCACCTCAGCTACGGAGCCCACCACGAGGATCTCTTGAAACTTTCGTTCGAAGGCGCCGAGGGCGCCGCCTGCCATCCCGCCGCATCGTCGACTCCTGCGCGCCACGCCGCCGGCCGTCCATCGACGGCTCCAAGGTCGTTCCGCGTCACGGATTACGAGCGCGATAAGGTGCTCGATGCGGAAGGCGAACGCGTTCCGCCCGAGGAGTTTATTCTCGCCGAGCTGGCCGATGGCCGCCGCATCGCCGTCCGCGCTTCCGGCACGGAGCCCAAGGTGAAGTTCTATTCGTTCACGAAGGCTGAGGTCGCCGATGCCGACGACCTCGCCGCCGCCCGCGAACGCGCGCGGAAGTCCGCCCTCGCGCTGCGCGCCTGGCTCGAGATCGACGCCAAGCGTCGCGCCAAATGACCTTATCATGAAGACCCTATCCTTGCTCTCCCTTCTCCTGCTCGCCGGCTGCGCCAGTCCGCTGGGCGACCGTTCGTTCGTCACCGAGAAGACGCCCGCCGCTGCGGCCGTCTCGGGTCAGGCGGCTGGCCAAGGCTCACTCGAGGACCGCGTGCGCTCGGCCAACGAGAAGAACGACGATCGTCTGCTTAAGGGTGACTGGCGCGCGGCTAAGCCGGCCGTGGGTCCTCAGCAGTAAGGCCTATTTGCCTTTGGCTTTAGCGGCAACTTGAGGCCCATCTGGGCGTCAAGGTAGGCCGCGAGCTGCTCGACCAAGGCCGCCGCGAACTTGCGCCGGCTGGCGTCGGTGTCGCGCACGCCCTTGGAGTGGCTCTCGATCTGCAACCCCGCGAAGCCGGTGCCGGGTGCGGTGTGGGTGCGGACGTTGTAGCCGCCGTTGAAGTAAGGTTCGCCGGGGACGGGCTTGCCGAGGCTCGGCGTGGAGGGGAAGCCGGCGTTCTCCATCAGGGCGCCGAAACTCTGCGGCCCATGCAGGAGCGCCGGATAGGCGGACGGATTCTTCAGTGCGAAGAACTGCAGCGTGCCTTTCTTGATGAACTCCGGCTTGGCGAGTTCGGCGTCCGGCAGGCCGAACTCTTGGCGGTCGTGCGCATAGCCCAGCTCGAGGCGGGCATCAGCGTGGCCGTGGCCGTGCAGATCGATGTAGAAGCCCTTGCCGTGCTTCGCGACGACGGCCTTCTGCGCGGTCTGGATGAAGCCTTGGAAATCCTTCCACGTCTGTTCGGTCAGCGGATGGCCGGCCGCACCTTCGACGATCTCGCGATTGCAATCGATCTTGCGACGTGTGACGCGGCAGATGACCACATGCGGGTGTTGGCCAGTGCGCGCGACAAACTCGTCGTCGATGGCGCGGGCGAGTTCCTGCGTATTAGTGTCGAACGCGAAGGTGCCTTTCGCGCGGTCCGGAAGTTCCGCGGGCTTATCGCGGCCGCCATGTGCGGCCGACAGTACGAAGGGCAGGCTGCCGGCGATATACTCGATGTACTGATTACGACCGAAATAGGTGTGGCCTGGTTCAGGCGCCTCGGCGGCACGCAGGATGACGGTGGCCGTCAGCAGGCAGACGCAGAGGAGGCGGGGCATACCGTATCCAAAGCCAACCCACACGCAGGGTCAAGCGGACGGAACTCAGCGGGCGGCGCCGCCGGCCAGCAGGGCGCGGACCGCGGCTTCCTCCGGCACGGAATCCGACGTACAGGCCGCGCCAATTCCGGCCTGCAGGACGAAGCGTAGCTTGCCGCCGCGGACCTTCTTGTCGCGACGCATCGCGGCGAGCATGGGTTCGAGTGGCAGCGGCGTACGCAGCGCGGTAGGTAGGGCGTGGAGCTTGAGCGTCGCCTCGACTTGTTCGGCCTGGGCGGCGGTGCAATGCTTGAGCTCGGCCGAAAGGCGCGCGGCCATTACGAGGCCAATCGCGACGGCTTCACCGTGCAGATACGTACCGTAGCCGGCGGTGGCCTCGATGGCGTGACCAAAAGTGTGTCCAAGATTGAGGAGTGCGCGGCCGCCTTGGGCGCGGGTCTCGCGTTCGTCACCAGCGACGACGCCGGCCTTGATCTCGACGCAGCGGCGGATCACGCGCGGCAGCAGCGGATGATTCCAGGCGAGCGGCGAGTTCTGCTCCAGGAGACCGAAGAGGTCGGCGTCGGCGATGATGCCGTGCTTGATGACTTCAGCCATGCCCGCGGCGAACTCGCGCGGTGGCAAGGTGGCCAGCAGGTCGGTATCGGCGAAGACGGCCGTAGGCTGGTGAAAGTTGCCGACCAGGTTCTTACCCGCGGCGAGGTTGATGCCAGTCTTGCCGCCGACGGAGCTGTCGACCATCGCGAGCAGGGTCGTGGGCATCTGGTAGAAATCGACGCCGCGCTGGTAGGAGGCCGCCGCGAAACCGGCGAGGTCGCCGACGACGCCACCACCGAGCGCGAAGACCGCGCCATCGCGGGCAACGCCATTGGCGGCGAGGAAATCCCAGACGCGCGCGAGTTCGGCGGCCGACTTGGCGGTCTCGCCATCCGACGCCGTCGCGAGCACGGGCATGATACGGGCAAGTTGCGCGGCGAAGCCGGATTGGGCCGCGGCGACGCCAGGCGAGGTGATCGCCACACACTTTTGACCGGAGGCCACGCGACGTTCAGCCACGGCCAGGGCTTCCTGGCACATCCCGGCCCCGATGCGGACGGGGTAGGAGCGCTGGCCTAGTTCGACGGTAACGGTCTCGGCCGACATGGGTTCACGCTGAGGCGAGGCGCCCTCGCTGGCAAGACAACCTCACTCGGCCAGACCGACGATCGAGCGGGCATAGGCTCGCGCATCGAAGGGCTGGAGGTCGGCTGGCTGCTCGCCGACGCCGATGAAGCGGACGGGCACGCCCAACTCACGGACCACGGCAACGAGCGCGCCGCCGCGGGCGGTGCCGTCGAGTTTGGTCACGATCAGGCCGGTGAGTCCGACGGCTTCATGGAAGATGCGCGCCTGCTCGATCGAGTTGGCGCCTAAGGAGCCGTCGATGACGAGCCACTTCTCGTGCGGTGCGCCGGGGTGGGCCTTGGCCGT
The DNA here is from genome assembly GCA_003569165.1 of Opitutia bacterium. GTDB lineage: Bacteria > Verrucomicrobiota > Verrucomicrobiia > Opitutales > UBA953 > UBA953. Next base: position 23,175 of record BGOI01000024.1, on the reverse strand, counting down.
CACGCGGACGACCTTGCGCAGCTCTTCCAAGAGATGGGCCTTGGTGTGGAGACGGCCCGCGGTGTCGAGGATGACGACGTCTACGCCGCGTGCGACGCCAGCCTTGGCCGCATCGAAAGCCACGGCGGCGGGATCGGCGCCGGCGGCTCCGCCGACGACCTCGACGCCCAGGCGGTCGGCCCACGCGGAAAGTTGTTCTCCCGCGGCGGCGCGGAATGTGTCACAGGCGCCGAGCAGGCAGGTTTTCCCTTCTTCGCGCCAGCGCCAAGCGAGCTTCGCGGCGGTGGTCGTCTTGCCAGCGCCGTTCACGCCGAGGAGCATGATCACGTGGGGCTTGGAGAAGGCGGGCGCGGCGACAGTCTCGCCGCCGAGCGCGCGGACGATGCTTTCAGCCGCGGCTTCGGCGGGGGAGGTTTTGCGCAGGGCAGCTTCTGATTTCCAAGCGGAGCGGGCGGCTTCGACGACTTCGTCGGCAGTCGCCGGACCGAAGTCGGCGGCGATCAATCGTTCACGCAGTTGCTCGGCCGACTCGGCGTCCATCGGACGGGCCAGCAAGTTGGCCACGGCCTCGGCCGTGCGGCTCAGGCCGGACTTCAGTCGTTCGAAGAAGCCCGCCATGGTTCAACCCCCCTCGGCTTTACGCGGGTCGCGGCCCAATTCTTCCTTATAGCTATCAAGGATACCGTTCACGAAGCGCTTGGATTCCTCGGTCGAGAACTCCTTGGCGATGTCGACGGCCTCATTGATGCTGACGACCGGCGGGATGTCCGTGCGGCGCATCAGTTCGAAGATGGCGATGCGCAGGATGGCGAGGTCGACGCGCGCGATGCGGCCGAAGGCCCAGTTCTTGGCGTACTTGCCGATGATCTCGTCGATGAGCGCGAGGTCGCGGATGACACCCTGGATGAGCTCTTCAGCGAAGGCGTAATATTCACGAGGCTGCGGGCGTTCGGAGAAGAAGTCGAAGAGCCCCGTCACCATGTCGGCGTGGCGCTGGACTTCCCAGGAGCAGAGGAACTGCATGGCGGCCACGCGGCTGTCATGGCGGCGATTGCGCTTGGCGGGCGGCGCGGCGGGGTCCGGTACGACTGGTTCGTCGGGAGCGACGATGGCGATCTCGATGCCGGCCGGAATGTTGTGACGGCGGAACGCGTCGACGGTCCTCGGGCTCGAGCCGATGATTTCGATGAGGCGACGATGGCTGCGGATTTCCTCGCGGAGGGCGGTGCGCGGCTCTTCGACCTGTGAAGGCAGGGGGAAGGGGCCCGAGATACGGGCACCCGTGCCGGCGATGCTAGCGATGATGTCGGCCGCAGTCTGGTCCGCCATGCGGTAGTCGACGCCCTTGATCCGGATACGGATCTTGGCGCGCGCGGAGGCGGAAATGGGAGAGTCGTTTTCCATCGTTCAGTTCTGGGCGAAAGGTTCCTGGCCGCCGCGCTTGCGTTCCTCTTCCTCGACCTGATCGAGACGTTCGCCGAGCGTGATACGGTGGCGAGCCATGGCGAGGGCGGCGTGCGCGAACTCGGTACCGCGGTCGAGCGAGCCCTGGCAGCGGGCCACGGCCTGTTCGCGGTTGTTGGTAACGACGATGCCGTTGATCACTGGCACTTCGGAGCGGATGGCCGCATCCTGCAAGGCGAGGGCGGTCGAATTCGCGATGATCTCGTGGTGCGGGGTGTCGCCGGCGATGACGACGCCGAGGGCGATGACGCAGTCGTAGTCGCCCGTCATGGCCGACATGTAGGCGGCGAAGGGAATCTCGCCCGAGCCGGGGACGGCGAGCTCGACGATCGACGCGGCGGGGACGCCCGCGGCACGGAGGCCTTTGATGGCGTTCTTCTTCAGGGCCTGGACCAGTTCCGCATTATAGCCTGCCGACACGATGGCGAAGCGAAGTTCGGCGCCGTCGATGGCGTCAGGGGTGGGCTTGTCTAGGCTCATGGCAGAAGAACAGAGGGGCGATGGAGTCGCTTCCGAACCCGTCTGCAAGCGGAAACGGCCGAAAACCCTTAGAACGGAACCTGCTCGACAATCTCAAGGGCGTAACCACCGAGCCCCACGACCTTGCGTGGGTTGTTCGTGATGAGCCGGATGCGGCGGAGTCCGAGATGAGAAAGGATCTGGGCGCCGATGCCGTAGTCACGCGCGTCCATGGCGCCGAGGCGGATGCCGGACTGGTCGGCCTGCACGCCGCCGAAAGGCTGGGTGACGTGAACGATCACGCCGCGACCGGCCTTAGCGACGGCTTCGAAGCTGGCGGCGAGCGAGGTGCCGGCGCCGAACGCGCTGCCGCGGAAAAGGTCGCCGAGCATATTCTCGCGCTGCACGCGCACGAGCGTCGGCGATTCGTCCGGCTGGCCGAGGGTGAAGACGAGGTGCTGGCGTCCATCGGGGAGCGAGCGGTAGACGCTTAGCTTGAATTCGCCCCACGCCGACTGGAACGGGCTTTCGGCGACGAGCTCGACGAGGCGTTCGCGGCGGTGGCGGAACTCGATGAGCTGCGCGATGGAGATCATGTGCAGGCCAAACTTCTTCTTGAGTTCGACGAGTTCGGGCAGGCGCGCCATCGAGCCGTCCTCGTTCAAGATTTCACAGATGACTCCGCTCGGGTGGAGGCCGGCGAGGGACGCGAGGTCGACCGCGGCTTCAGTGTGGCCGGCGCGCTGGAGCACGCCGCCGGGTCGGGCGAGCAGCGGGAAAATATGTCCGGGCTGTACAAGGGCCTCGGGCTTGGCCTGCGGGTCGGCGAGGATTGCGATGGTCTTCGCGCGGTCGTAGGCGGAGATGCCAGTGGAGATGCCTTCGGCGGCGTCGACGGCCACCGCGAAGGCGGTGCGCTGCGATTCACGATTCTCCGGCACCATCTGGGAGATGCCCAGGCGGCGGAGCTGATGCTCGACGGTAGGGACGCAGATGAGACCGCGCGCGTGGCGGATCATCATATTGACCGTCTCGGGCGTGGCCTTCGAGGCCGCCATCACGAGGTCGCCCTCGTTCTCGCGGTTCTCGTCGTCGGTCACGATTACGAGTTTCCCGGCGGCGATATCCGCAAGGGCTTCCTCGATGGTGTCGAAGGGCTCGTTCATGAAAGAGGGAAGTTCGAACTTGGTCGTAACCTCCCTCGGTGCAAGCGGGGAGATGGCTCCCCGACTTTAAATCAGCCTACGGGGCGGTTATTTCGCGGCCGCGCCCTTGCCTTTACCCTTCGCGGCGCCCTTGCCCTTGCCGGCACCAGGTGCGGCGGGCTTCGGCGCGGCCTTCATAGCTTCCGCAATTTTGACGCTGGTTTCTTTCCAAGAGGCCTTAGGTTCGGCCTTGGCGCTCCAGATCACGAAGTTGCGGAAGGTGGCGGACTGGCCGGCGCAAGTGAAGCCAGGGTTGGCCTTCTCGGCCTTAAAGAGATCGTCGCTGCCGAAGCCGCTGATCTTGCCGTCGATTGTCGCGACCATCGTGTCGCCAACCATCTCGAGGACAACGCTGTGCCAGGTGCCGGCTTCGAAGGCCTGAGCCTGATTCAGGAAGATGATGCTCTTCTCGGGGCCGTCATGATCATGATCATCCTTCTGTACGCGGAAGGACGTCGGCGTGATCATCACGCGGGCGACATGTTCCTTGGCGTCATTGATGCTGAGCGAGATCGACTTGGCGCCATCGAGTCGGAATTCGAAGGCCGCGACGAAATCTTGGAGCTTCACGGGCACGCGGCCGGCGGCGCCATGCTTGTCGTCCGGAAGTTCTTCGACCCGGATGCCATCGGCGGCGCGTTCCCACTTACCCTTGGCGATCTTCCACTCGGCGCCCTTGGCTTCCTTGGTCAGCGCGTCGCTGACGATTTCCTTATCTGGCTGCGCGAGCAGGGTGGCGGGGGCATCGGCCGCGCAGAGCGGCGACACGAGGGCAAGGAGGGCGAGGAGGCGGAGCGACATGGGGTTGTCCCAGTAGAACCACGGAAACCGCCAATGGTTGCGACTATTCGTAGGTCAGCTGCGCGGTGGCGTTGGTCGTGGCCGACGAAACCGTCCGAACCCAATAGGCATTAATCCAATCGGGGAACTCGAAGGTCTCCTTTGCGCCTGGGGCGAGCTTGAAGCTCTGGTAGGCTGCGAAGCGGCCATCACCGGCGGCATCAAGCTCGACGGTGATGGTCGTCTCGACCTCACCATGGTTGGCTAGCGTGATTCGCTTCTTATCGAAGCCGGTCATGAGATAAGGGTCCGACGGTTTGCCTGCGGTGACGTTGCTGCTCTTCCACGGACCGCCGAAGCCGCGTGGCTTGCCGAGCTGCCAGAAATCGTCGGCCGTGCCGACCCAGACGGCGGCCTTACCGTCGTCGGAGCGGATGATGTGGCGGTCATCCTGCGCGGCGCTAGCCGAGACGCCACTGAGTACGAGCAGTCCTCGGTAGGAGCAGAAGTCATGGACGGCAGTATCACTGGTCGCAATCGGGCGCATGCGGATGGCACCCTTGGCGTTCAACGCGGGGAGTTCGTAGAAAGTGCCATGGGCTTGGAGCATGTCGCGTTCGGTGCAGACTTCGCGTGCCTTGCGGAGCGCGCTGCGGGCGAGCAGCGTGTCCTGAGCCGGCGAAGCCGAGCGGGGCAGGCGCCAGCGCACGCCGCTTCCTCAAAGATGACCGAGGCTTCGTCGGCGGTGATGATACCCTGCGGGATGGGGGTGTTTTTCTGGACGGTGGCGGCGACCTCGGAGTCCTTCTGCTTGGTGAGCTTAAGGTCGGCGGAGAGTTCGTAGGCTTCGCCAATCGTGGTCTGGTCGGGCGTCACGGTCGCGGCCAGCACCGAGAGCGTGCGGAGGTTCGCGCCGCGGGTGAGCAGGAACGCGCCCTGTGAGGAGGAGTCGCCGGCCTTGCTGAGTCCCTTGAAGAGCGTGCCGCGCTCGGTGATGCGTTCATCCTTCGCGGCGTATTGGAAGGTGACGCTCGCCTTGGCGACGTCGCGATCCGCCTTCGCGCGAATCCATGGACCCGCGACGGTCGCGGGAATCTCGACCCACTGCGTGGTTTCATCTGCTTTCAGTGAGACTTCGCGCCACGACTTCCACTGGCCGTCGCCGCGTTCGTCGATCTCCAGCGTGAACTTGGTCGCGTCGGCGCCGTCATGCTGTAGCTGCACGGCGCGTTTTGCGAAGCCGGCCAGCAGGAAAGGATCCGAAGGCACGCCAGCCTGGACGGGTTCGTCCACCCAGACGCTCCCACGACCGATGGCCGGGCCGAGCTTATCCGGTGCGTCGAGTGCGGTGAACCAGAGATTGGACTGCGACTGGCCGGGGCCGGCGAGCGCGCCCTTGGCGGGACGCTTATTGAGGAACTCGGACTTGGCGGTGTCGTCGCAGCCGAAGACGAGGCGGTCCTGCCAGCGGGTGAAGTCGCCGATGACCTTGAGGTAGGCGGAGCGCGGCGTGACGCCAGCGGAATGTTTCGACGAGAAGTTTGCAGGGAATTTCCAGAAGAGCCCGTGCATGGTCATCAGGCGGGAACCCTCTTCGCCGATGTCGCGGATGCGCGGCCATTCGGTGTTCCAGCCGTGCGCACCGTCATACGAGTGGCTGCCCTTGGGTAGGCGATAGCTCGTCCACTTGCCATCTTCCATGACCATGAGAATCACCGAGCGGAAATCCCAGCCGACGGTCCAGATCGGATCTTTCGCCGGATCGGCGTTGCCGGTCAGGCCGCCGGGGCCGGTGACTTCGGTGAACTGGTTGCGCCGGATGAGGGACCAGTTGCCTTCGCCGTTGAACGAGCCGAGGCCGCCGCTGACGATGGTCGGGTCGAGTAGCGCCTTGGGGCTGCGTTCACCGTTATTGGCGAGGATAACCAGACCTTGGCCGGAATAGAGTCCCTTGCCGTGATAGCCGGAGAGCGTGGAGGTGATGGTCGCCGGGCTGACTTCCGCGGTCTGGCCGGGCTTCGGCTTATTCATGATCTCCTTGATGAGGCCTTTCACCGCGAGTGTGCGGACGTCGACCTCATAGAGGCCGTCTTCCATCGTAGCGTAATAAATCTTGTTCGCCGGGTCGGTCAGGTGGCGGGCGTTGCCGGTCAGGCGACCAGGCATGAGTTTCGGCGGGATGATGCGCACCTCGCGTTCGGCGCCGATGAGGTAGGGTCCAATGATCAGCTGATTGGACTCCTTGTGGATCATGCGGTTGGCCGGCGTGCCGCCGACGCTTTCGGGGCGCACGATCTGCTGCAGGTCGGGTGTGATCTCGTAGAGCTTGTCGCTCGAGCCATAAGGCAGGTGCGGTCCGTAGGTGATGACCCAAAGGCGGTCAGCCCACGGCACCACGGCACCGGTACCGCATTCGCCTTCGTTATTAAAATAGGCGAGCTCGGGGTAGATGCCCGACCATTCTTGCGGAGCGGCGGGCGAGGGGACGGCCAGTGCGGTGAGGGCAAGCGCGACGAGTGAGCGGAGCGAGGACGGGGACATGCCGGGACTTTTATCTCTAGCCGGAGACTGGCAAGGTCAGGATAAGGCGCGTAGAAGAAAGACGAGAATCAGCCAGCCCGCCAATACCATGGCGGGAACTCCGAGTAGGCGTCCTAGGCTTTTGGATTGGGCCTGAGACAGGAAGGCGAGGGCAAGGAGTGCGCCACCGAGCGGGCCGAGCCAGCGATGGGGGAGGGCCAGCTCCAGATTGATCGATGGCACGAGCGCACACACCTGCGCGATCCAAGTCATCAGGTGGAGCAGCACGGCCGCGAGGCCGTTGATCCAGGATGCCGGCAGCGCGAGCCAATCGCTGACGCTACACGCGACGGAGGCCATCCCGAGCATCAGCGGAATCTCCGAGAGCGGCACGAGCACGAGGTTCACGAAGACGCCGCCCCAGCTCGCCGATCCGAAGAGTCCCAGCGTGAGCGGCACCCCTGCGAGCGTGGCCGCGAGCGAGACGCACAGGCCGCCGAGTAGGAACTTACGTGTGCGCCAACGCAGCTTCTGCATCGAGGTCTGAACTTCGGCCGGCGTCAGGCGCTCTTCTTCCGTCGGTTGCGCACAGAGATGTGCCGCCGGCCCGCCGGCCGCGATAATTCCGAGCACTGCCGTATAACTCAGTTGGAAACCGGCGTCGGTGCAGGCTTCTGGAGAGAGGATGAGCGTCACCGCGCAGGCGAGCGCGAGGGACTGTAAGGGCGGCGTATCGCGCCCACTCGCGTGTCCACCCCAGAGGAACGCCGCCATGATCCAAGCGCGCACCGAAGAGGGCGACGCACCCGTCACCTGCACATACAGCCAGAGTAGCGCGAGGATGACCAAGCCCGATGGGAGTTCCGGCAGACGTACCCGCTTGGCCAGCCAGAGCAAGGCCGCGGCCATGCCGGCAATGTGTAGGCCGCTGATGGCGAAAAGGTGCAGTGTGCCGGTCGCCGCGAACGCCTCCTTTGCGTCCGTCGGTAGTAATGCGGTCCGGCCAAGCATTGTGGCGGCCAGCAACGCACCGCCGTCAGGATCATCCCATGGCATGTTCCGCAACCAAGCGTCCAGCCGGCGTTGCTGGGCTTGGCGCCAGACCGCGAAGCTCGACGGTGGAGCCAGTTCGCCGAGCACGCGGCCGCCACGCAGCTTGAGTGTCGCCCCTTGCGAACGTAACCAGGCGTCGTAGCCGTCTGCGTCGGCTGAGATTGGCGTGAGGCCGCCGGTGATCATCAGTTCGACACCTTCGGCGGGACAGGTTCCGTGCGCTGAGAGCGCGACGCGTCGGCGGAATAGGCCGCCGTCGCGATCAGTGATCCAGCCGAGCCCGGTCCAGCCGTCTCCGTCCTTACGCGGTGTCGCCCGTTCGACGAGAATCGGCATTTCGACAAACGGTCGTCGGACAATGGCTGGCGTCTGCGGCGGCATTCGTAGTTGATGCCACGCCGCGCCAATCGCCGTGCCCGCGATCACGATCGCGACTCCGGCGATGATGGCCTGGCGTCGGCCGAACCAACCGATCACGACGGCGATCACGCCGCCGAGCAACCAAGGGCCGGGCGAGATTCCCGTGGCCGCATCAATCGAGCAGCCAAGCAGGAGGGGCAGGGCGAGCCAGAGCGCCGGACAGTGTCCGAAGCGGTCGAGGGTCAGGGAGTCATGCTCCAGGGGGTCGGGCCTTGCCATGCGCGGAGGCCTTGGCCTCCGAGGGACAGGGACCGGACCTCCGCGGCGAGCGAAGTCCAGGCGGGGTGCTTGGCGAGGACAGGGTCCTGAAGGAGATTACTTAGGGGTATCACGACAAACCCACGGGAAGACCACCTAGGGTGGGGGAGGGTGACCGTCGGGCTATCCCATGCGCCCCCTTCATAGAAGAGGAGGTCGATGTCCAGGGTCCGGGGTCCGTTGCGGTGAGCGGTCCGTTCTCGGCCGAGCTCACGTTCGATCTCGAGGGTTTTTACCAGTAATTCGTCGGGATTAAATCGACAAGTTATTGCCAGACAGAGATTTAAGAATTTAGGCTGATCGGCATACCCTACCGGATCCGAGTCGACGGCCTCCGAAATAGCCAAAATACGGGTTTCGGGGAGTTTGCCCAGAAGCTCGATGGCTTGGGCGATAATGTCAGCCCTATCGCCTAGGTTGCTGCCTAGGCCGAGGATAGTGTGCTGGGGGGCGCCCTTCACGCCCGCTCGCGGCGAATCTTCACCGAAATGGCGTCGAACTCGGCGGCCACCGGGGCGAAGGGTTTATTGACCTCGACCGTGACGGCCTTGACCACCTCGAAAGTGCCCAGAATACGCGCGGCGATCTGCTGGGCGAGGGTCTCGATCAGGTAGACCGGCTGGCCGGTCAGCTGAGCTTCGACCGTCCGGATGACATCGGCGTAATTGACGGTCAGTTTCAGGTCGTCGTCGGCGGCGGCCGGACGGGTATCGACCTCGAGGTCGACGGACACCGTGAACCGCTGGCCGAGACGTTTCTCCTCGGGCAGGGCGCCATGGTGTCCGAAGGACTTGATGCCAGCTATCCTGATGATGTCCACGCCCCGATGAATGCCCGCCCGGGACAACCCTGCAAGCGCCTTCCCGCGGCGCGCCCGCAATTGTTAGAAGTCCCCACTTGACCACCCTTCCAACGGTCGCTGACAGTCCGCGGAACACTATGCCTAAGAGGACCGATATCCGCTCAATCCTCATTATCGGCTCGGGACCGATCATCATCGGCCAAGCCTGCGAGTTCGATTATTCTGGCACCCAGGCGTGCAAGGCCCTCCGCGAAGAAGGCTACCGTGTCATCCTGGTGAACTCCAACCCGGCCACGATCATGACGGATCCGGAGACGGCGGACGTCACCTACGTGGAACCCCTCACGGTCGAATCCGTGGAACGCATCATCGCCAAGGAAAAACCCGACGCACTCCTCCCGACGCTTGGCGGCCAGACGGCGCTCAACCTTTCGCTCAAGCTCGCCCGCACCGGCGTGTTGAAGAAGTACGGCGTCGAACTCATCGGTGCGAAGGAAGACGCGATCGAGCGCGGCGAAGACCGCGAAATCTTTAAGAAGCTGATGCTCGAGATCGGCCTCGACGTCCCGCGCTCCCGTGTCGTGAAGACCCTCGACGCCGCGCGCGAGACCATCGCCCTCATCGGCGGCGAGTTCCCGGTCATCATCCGCCCGTCCTACACGCTCGGCGGCACGGGCGGCGGCATCGCTTATAACAAAGAAGAATTCGAGCGCATGGCCCAAGCCGGCCTCGACGCCTCGCCTGTTCACGAAGTCCTCATCGAGGAATGCCTCTTGGGCTGGAAGGAATACGAGATGGAAGTGATGCGCGACCACAAGGACCAGTGCGTCATCATCTGCTCGATCGAGAATTTCGACCCGATGGGCGTCCACACGGGCGACTCGATCACCGTCGCCCCCGCCCTCACGCTGACCGATAAGGAATACCAGCTGATGCGTGACGCCTCGTTCGCCGTCATCCGCGCCGTCGGCGTCGAGACCGGTGGTTCCAACATCCAGTTCTCCGTCAACCCGGCCAACGGCCGGATGATCGTCATTGAGATGAACCCGCGCGTGTCGCGTTCGTCCGCCCTCGCCTCCAAGGCCACGGGCTTCCCGATCGCGAAGATCGCCGCCAAGCTCGCCGTGGGCTACTCGCTCGACGAGCTGCAGAACGACATCACCAAGTCCACGCCTGCCTGCTTTGAGCCGACCATCGACTACGTCGTCACGAAGATTCCGCGCTTCACGTTCGAGAAGTTCGTCGGCGCCGATACGACCCTCACCTCCGCGATGAAGTCCGTCGGCGAGGCGATGGCCATCGGTCGCACGTTCAAGGAATCCTTCCAGAAGGCGCTCCGCTCCCTCGAAATCGGCGCCTGGGGCTTCGGCTGCGGCGGCAAGTTCGGCGACGCCGCCTTCACCGACCTCACGGAGATTCGCGCGCGCCTCGCCCGCCCGAATCCAGAGCGTCCGTTCTTCGTCCGCTACGCGATGCTCGCGGGCTTGACCGAGACAGAAATCTTCGACCTCTCCAAGATCGATCCGTGGTTCCTGCGCCAGCTGCGTGGCATCGTCGACATCGAGCTCGCCCTCAAGGCCGCCGGTAAGTCCGTCGGCACCGACCTGCTCCGCCAGGCCAAGGAAGCTGGCTTCGCCGACCGTCAGATCGCCCATGCGACTGGCATCTCGCCCACCGCTGTCTACTCGCAGCGTAACGCCGCCGGCATCAAGACGGTCTTCCGCCTCGTCGACACCTGCGCCGCGGAGTTCGAATCCTTCACGCCTTACTTCTACTCCACCTACGGCGACGAGTCCGAGGTCCGTCCGTCCGCCAAGAAAAAGGTGATGATTCTCGGCGGCGGCCCGAACCGTATCGGTCAGGGCATCGAGTTCGACTACTGCTGCGTCCACGCTTCCTACGCGCTCCGCGCCGCCGGCTATGAGACGGTGATGGTGAACTCCAATCCCGAGACGGTCTCGACCGACTACGACACTTCCGACCGCCTCTACTTCGAGCCGCTCACCCTCGAGGACATCCTGGAGATCTACCGAACCGAGCAGTGCATCGGCGCGATCGTCCAGTTCGGTGGCCAGACCCCGCTCAACCTCGCCGCGGACCTGGAAGCCGCCGGCGTCACGGTCGTCGGCACCTCGCCCGCCAGCATCGCGCTCGCCGAGGACCGCCAGCAGTTTAAGGACATCCTCATCGAGCTTGGCATCCGCCAGCCCGTTAACAAGACCGCCCTCTCGGCCGAAGAAGCCTACTTGGCCGCCGAAGAGATTGGCTTCCCAGTCCTCCTCCGTCCGTCCTTCGTTCTCGGCGGACGCGGCATGTTCATCGTCTACGGCATGGACGAGCTGAAGTCCGTCGTGCGCGAGGCCTTCGATGTCGCACCCGGCAAGCCGGTGCTGCTCGACAAGTTCCTTGAAGACGCGATCGAGCTCGACGTCGATGCGATCTCTGATGGCGAGACCACCGTCATTGGCGGCATGCTCGAGCATATTGAGCACGCGGGTGTGCACTCCGGCGACGCCGGTATGGTGCTACCTCCGCACTCCCTATCGCCAGCCCTCGTCGACGAAGTCCGTCGCATTACCCATTCGCTCGCCAAGCGCCTCAAGGTGATTGGCCTGATGAACATCCAGTTCGCGATCAAGGACGGCATCGTCTTCATGCTCGAGGTCAACCCGCGCGCCTCGCGCACGATCCCGTTTGTCTCGAAGGCCATCGGCGTGCCGCTCGCGAAACTCGCTTCGCTCTGCATGCTCGGCGCCAAGCTCAAGGACCTCGGCTTCACCCGCGAGATCCGTCCGCCTTATTGGTCCGTCAAGGAATCCGTCTTCCCGTTCAGCCGCTTCCCCGGCGCCCCGGTCGCGCTCTCGCCCGAGATGCGTTCCACCGGCGAAGTCATGGGTTGCGACGACGATCTCGGCATGGCTTACGCCAAGGCGCAGATGGCTGCGCAGCCCGCGTTGCCGGTCGCTGGTAGTGCCTTCCTTTCGGTCAAGGACCGCGATAAGGATGGCGCCGTTGCCGTCGCCCGCGACCTGGCGTCCCTCGGTTTCAATATCTATTCCACCAGCGGCACCGCTGCGGCCATCGAAGCCGCCGGCGTCAAGGTCATCAAGCTCGGCAAGATCTCCGAAGGCGCCCGCCCGAACGCGCTCGACCTCCTGAAGAACGGCCAGTTGCAGATGATCGTGAACACCGCCGCCGGTATGCTCCCCCGTAAGGATGAGAACGCGATGCGTTCCGAAGCCGTGCTGCGTGGTGTGTACATGGCCTCCACGATGAACGCGGCCCGCGCGGCCGTCCTAGGCATCCGCTCCCTCCGCGAGCACCCCCTCACGGTCAGTTCCTTGCAGGAGCACGCAAAGGTGCTTCCCCCGAGGGCCTGAATCGTCTAGTAACTTCCTTCCCATGAAATACCCCGTCCTCGCCGCGCTGGCCGTCGCCGTCGCATCTCTCCATGCCGCCGATGAGGCGAAGCCCGCCGCCGCTGCGGCCATCCCCACTCCTCCCCCCGCAAAAATCGTGAAACCGCTCACCCCCGAACAGGTCAAACAGGCCTGGACCATGCTTGGCTTCTCCATCGCCAGCCAATCCCCCATGCCCCAAGTGAACTCGCAGCTCGAGCTCACCGATGAGGAGATCGAACTCTTCCTCGTCGGCGTGCGCCAGGCGATGCGCGGCGACAAGCCGAAGTTCGACCCGCCGAACTCGGTGAAGGCGCCGACGCCATGTTCCAGGAACGCGTCAACGCCATGGCCGGCAAGTGGGGCAAGCAGAACGAGGAGTTCCTCGCCAAGGTCGACGCCGACAAGTCGGTGACCAAGACCGCTTCGGGCCTCCGCTACAAGATCCTCGCTCCGGGCTCCGCCGTGAAGCCGACGAAGGAATCGACCGTGAAGTGCCGCTACGAAGGCAAGCTCGTCGACGGAAAAGTCTTCGATTCGACCAAGACCCGTAACAATGAGCCGACCGAGTTCACCTTGAGCCGCGTCATCCCGGCTTGGACCGAAGGCGTCCAGCTCATCGGCGTCGGTGGTAAGATCGTCCTCTATTGCCCGGCCGCCATCGCCTACGGCGAACAGGGCCAGGGCCCGATTCCCGCCAAGTCCGTCCTCGAGTTCGAGGTCGAGCTCGTCGAGATCTCGAAGGCTAAGTAAGGGCTGATTCCAGTCCTTTCCACGCGGCGCACCGAAAGGTGCGCCGCTTTGCTTTACAGCGGGAACAAACTCCTCTTTATGAGGTACTACCCCTATTCATGCGTCTTGTCCTCACCATGGCATTTCTGGCGGCGGCGTCCCTTCGTGGCGCCGAGCTGGCGTGCCTGCGTCGACGGCCCCGGCGGCGGCCCCGGCCGGCCCTCTTTCCCTGGAAAAGGCCATCGACCGGACCCTCCTCTTTAATCTCGGCCTGACGGTCACCCGCCTCGAGGCGCTTCGCTCGCTGGATGCGGTTGAGGTCTCGGAGTCAGTCTTTGAACCGACTTTCGCTTGGACTAACCGCATCAACGGAAGCCGCACCGCCGCCAATCTCTTGGCCGGCAGTCCGGCCACGCGCTGGCATGACTCTGATGTAGAGTTGAGCCAGAAGTTTTCCTGGGGGGGTGCGCTCTCCGTCGGTACCGGCCTGACGCGCCTCTGGACGGAGTCGGGTAACAACGCCACGGCTTCAGCTACGAACTTGGCACCAACGTCGCCTACACGCAGCCACTCCTCGCCGGCGGCTGGCGCGCGGTTAACCTCAGCGCGCTGATCTCGTCGCGTCAGGCAGCCTATCGCAATCGCCTCGCTCTGCGCGCGGCCTCCCTCGATCTCATCCGCGATACCGAAGTCGCCTATTGGTCCCTCGCTGGCGCCCGCACCCTGGTCTCTTTGCGCGAGACGAGCCTGCGCTCGCGGAATCCTTGCTCGCCCAGATCCGCGCCAAGCGCTTCGCTCGGCGACGCCGACGGTGCTCGAAGAACTGCAGGCCGAAGCCGATGTCTCGAGTCAGCGGGTCTCCGTGCTCAACGCCCGTCAATCCCTCGACAGCGCGGAGATGAATCTGCGCCGGCTCCTTGGCCAAGGCGACGCCGCCGCGGTCGAGCAGGCTTGCTTGTCGATGAGAATGCCGACCGCCGCCGTGCCAGCCCCGCAGGCTTTCGCTCCCTGGATCCGCACGGTCGCCGACTTCGACTTCGGTACGGCATCCAGCTTTCCAACATCGCGCAGGCCGAGGCCGGCGTCGCGCAGGCCGAGCAGAACGACCACCCGAGCCTCAACCTTTCCGTCGGGAGCTCCCGCTTCGGCAATCCCGGCGCCGGCGTCTCGGGCGGTTACGACGCCTATCGCCAGCAGGCGGGCTGGAGCAATTACGCCGAACTCAAGCTGAGCTTCCCGCTGGGCTTCCGCGAGTCCGAGGCGAACCTCCGCTCCGCCTATCGCGCCCGACGCCAGGCCGAGCTCCGCCTGGCCGACGCCCGCCAGTCGCTCGTCTTCGGCGCGCGCGCCTCCTGGCGCGAACTCGAAGCCGCCCGCGCCGTGTCGACGCCTCCACGTCCTCCTTGAACTTCAGCGCAAGTCTACGAGGGCGAGCGCGCGCGCTATGATGCCGGTCAGTCCGATGTTCTTCGCGTGCTCCAAGCTCAGGCCGCCCTTGATTCCGCTCAGCTGAACTGGGTGCAGTCGCACCTCGACGCCCGCGCGGCCTCCGCGAAGGTCGCCCGCCTCGACGGATCTATCCTCCCTCGTCACGGCTTCACGATGGACGCTATTGAGCAGAAGATCGGTGCTGGCCTTGGCTCCGAAGACCCACTCCCCCCTCTGACCGTCACCCCATGAAATTTCTCAAGCCCCTTGCCATCCTCGCCGTCATCGGCGGATTAACTTTCACCTTCTGGCCTAATAAGAAAAGCGGCGGCCGTCAGCCGCTCGCCCCCGCCTTCGAAGCCAAGGCCGAGAAGCGCGATATCCTCGAGACAGTCGAAGCTGCGGGCTTCGTCCGTGCCGTGATTTACAGTAACATTCGCGCGGAAGTGAGCGGTAAGCTCCAGAAGCTCTAAGTCCAGACGGGCGACATGGTGAAGAAGATCAGGTCCTCGCCGAACTTGACCCGGTCCTCGCCAAGGCCGATGCGGATGAAGCCGGTCGCACCTTGCAGCTGCAGAAGTTCACTTTGGAGAAAATCACCCGTGACCTCCGCCGCTCGGAGGCCCTTCAGGCCAAGGGCTTTGTCTCGGAGCGCGAGATGCTCGACGCCAAGACGGCCTACGAGGTTGCGAAGCTCCAGAGTGAGATCGCCCAATCCCGTCTGGACAAGGCTTCCGAGAACGTCCGCAAGACGGTGATTCGCGCTCCGCATGACGGCCAGGTTTCCGACTGCACCATCTTGGAGGGCCAGATCGTCATCGGCGCCCAGTCGATCAATAGCGGCACGCTCATCATGACGATTTCCGCTACCTCGCTCCTGCGGGTGGACGTCAATCTCAACGAGTTCGCCGCCACGCGCGTCGAGATTGGTAAGGATGCGGCGGTGACTTTCGACTCTATCCCTAGCCTGCGTAAGCCCGGTAAGATTAACTTCATGACCCCGTTCGGTACGGCTGACCTCAGGTGCCTGATTTGCGCGTCTTCCCAACGCAGGTCTCGTTCACGGCCGGCGACGGCGTCCGTCCCGGCATCAGCGCCAACGTCACCGTGACCGTCGACAGCGTCAAGGGGTGCACCCGCCGTGCCGGTGTCTGCGGTCTTCATCGACGGAGCCGATCGCCTGGTCTACGTCCGTAATGCCGACGGTGAATGGGATGCTCATAAGGTGAAGGTGGGCTCAGTGATGCTGGCTGGTCTCAGATCAAGGAAGGCGTTGCCCACAGGGGATATCGTCAGCCTCATCCGCCCTGCCGTCGTGCGCCCCTCGATCGTCCGCTGAGATGCCTGCGCTCATCGCCATCCGCGGTTTGCGTAAGGCCTACGTCATGGGCGACGAGACCGTCCATGCGCTCGCGGGCGTCGATCTCGATTTCCAAAAGGCGAGTTCGTCGCGATCCTCGGTCCCTCGGGTTCCGGTAAGTCGACCCTGATGCACATCCTGGGCTTCATGGATACGCCTTCTGAAGGCAGTATCGTGTTCGACGGACTGGAAGTCGCCAAGCTCGAGCCCGACCTGCGCGCTTGGTATCGCTCCAACCGCGTCGGCTTCGTCTTCCAGTCTTTTAATCTGCTGCCCCGCCTTACGGTTCTCGAGAACGTGGCCTTGCCGTTGCTGTATCGCGAGAACTCCGACCCCGTCGCCAATGCGGCGGCGGCCGCTGTCGCGCTGGAGCGCGTCGGGATGTCGCATCGTCTCGACCATCGCCCGAGTCAGCTTTCGGGCGGTGAACGCCAGCGCGTCGCCATCGCTCGCGCCATCGTGGGTTCGCCCTCCATCATCTTCGCTGACGAACCGACGGGGAACCTCGACGTGAAGAACGTCGACCGGATTCTCGACCTCCTCGGCTCGCTCATCAAGGAGGGCATCACCGTGGTGCTCGTCACCCACGACCTTTCCGTTGCCGAGAACGCTCACCGGATCATCTCCATGCGCGCTGGTCTTGTCCAGGAGGACCGCACCCGATGAAGTTCTTCGATCGCATTCGCCCTGCCATCATCAATGGCCTCCGTGAACTTCAGGCCAACAAGATCCGTTCGCTCCTCTCGATGTCGGGCATCATCCTCGGCGTGGCCTCCCTCGTCGCCATGGTCACCGTCGTCCAAGGGATGGTCGGTAACTTCCGCCAGTTCGTTGACGCCATGGGTGGTATCGAGAAGATCACCGTCTCACGCGAGCAATTACCCAAAGAGCAGGAGCACCTGGCCGAGCTTTCCGAAGGCATCACCATGCGCGACGTCGAACGCATCCGCAAGACGGTGCCGCTGGTGGATAATATCTCGCCGGAAGCCCGCGTCGGGTTCGAGCGCCTCATTATCGACGGAAGCGAGACGAGCACCTATGTCACCGGCGTCACGGCGGACTACCTGCCGGTCGCCAAGCGTTGGGTCGATCCCGGCTTCGGCCGCTTCATCAGCGACCTGGACGTGCTCAACATGAACGACGTCATCGTCCTGGGCTCGGCCGTCGTGCCGGAACTCTTTGGTGCCAACGTGGATCCCGTGGGCAAAGTCATCAAGATTCGCGGCCGCCGCTTCACGGTCATCGGGATACTTAATAATATCGAGGGTAGCGGCATGCAGATCCGTTCCGCAAATTCGCGCAGCTCCGGTGGCTCTTGGCGCTGGCGCAACAGCGGGGCGCTCATCCCCGTCTCGACGGCTCAGGCGAAGTTTATCGGCAACGACCGTCTGAGCGGCCTCGGCCTGCGCATCGGCGACGCCGAGCTCCTGCGCGACGCGGTCGAGCAGACCGAGCGCACGATACTCGCTGGCCATAAGGGTCTCCGCGACTTCGCGATCACGACGAACGAGCAGACCCTCGAGGACTTCCGCAAGACGGAGGCAGCCTTTAAACTCTCGCTCGGCGGCGTGGCCGGCATCTCCCTCTTCGTCGGCGGTATTGGCATCATGAACGTGATGCTCGCCTCCATCAATGAACGCATCCGCGAGATCGGTGTCCGCAAGGCCGTCGGGGCGCGCGGGTCCGACCTTTTCCTGCAGTTCCTCTCCGAGGCGGCGGTGATCTCCGTCGTCGGCGGCCTCATCGGCCTTGTGGTCTCGATGGGCATTGTCTCGCTGATGAACTATATCCTGATGCAGGCACTTCCCACTGGGGCAGTCGCCACGCTCGACTGGGTGATTATGGCCCAAGGCCTCGCCTTCTCGGTTGTCGTCGGCCTCGTGGCCGGCGTCTACCCGGCGCTTCGCGCTGCGAGTCTCGACCCGATTGAAGCCCTTCGCCACGAATGACCTTACCTATGAAGACCCGTCTCCTATCACCCCTGCTCCTGGCGTTCGCTGGTTGCACCGCCGCTCCTCTCGCCCCGCTAGCCGTCTGGGAGGGCGCCCCACCGGCCGAGACGCTCACGCTCAAGCCTGGCCAAGACCCGCGCGGGACGCTCAACAAGCAGACGCACCGAGGTGATGTGTTCATCCCGGAATTCGTCGTCTATCCCGCCGCCAAGCCTGGCGCCCCGATTGTCATTGTCTGTCCGGGCGGCGGTTACGGTATCCTCGCGGAAGAACATGAAGGCGCCGAAGTCGCGCGTCGTCTCAACGCGTTTGGCAGCGCCGCTGTGGTGCTGCGTTATCGCGTGCCGCGTCGTGATAAGGATAAGCCATGGATTGTCCCGGTGATGGACGCCCGTCGCACAATTCAGATCGTGCGCGAGCGTGCTAAAGAATGGAATGCGGATCCGGCCAAGGTCGGCATCCTCGGATTCTCTGCCGGCGGCAACCTCGCTGCCCGCGTGGCCTACTCGCCGGCGGAAGTCGATGCTGCCCGTCCGGATTTTGCGGTGATGGTTTACCCGGCCTATCTCTTCGAGAAGGACAAGCCGGACAGCACCCTGCGCGATGGCCCGGATGGTGTGATTCCGCCCAAGGGTACGAAGCCCGTGCCGGCCTTCTTTGCGCACAGCGCCGATGATCCTTATCCTGCCGAAGGCTCAATGGCCTTCGCCAAGACGCTCAAGTCCATGGGCGGTTCCACCGAAGTCCATGTGTGGGCCAAGGGAGGCCACGGTTGGGGCGCCTCCGAGCGCTGCGAAGCCGCAAAGAAATGGACGGACCTGCTTGGCGCCTGGATGAAGGAAACCGGCTTGCTCGTCCCCTGAGGTCGGCCGGAATTCAGCCAATAAAAAAGCCGCCCGAATGGGCGGCTTTTGTTTGGGCGTTAACTCCGATTAGAAGTTGAAGCGAAGGGCGGCGATACCGTCCCAGCTCGTGACGGTGGCCTTCGGGCCGTTCTCAATCTCCTGGACGCCATGGAACTTGGAGTTCTGGGCGGACACGGAGAACTCGACGTTCTGGGTGATCGGGAAGGAGAGGCCCACGAAGAACTTCGTAGATAAGGCGTTCTTGGTGTGGATGCTGTCGCCCTTGAAGCGGACAGCGCCGACGCCGGCACCGATGAACGGACGGATGCCGCCCACGGGGGACAGGCTGTAGGTCAGATCGAGGGTGGCGCTGGTGGCCTTGGCGTCGACGAGGGCGACGTCGCTACTGATGTTCTTACGACCGACGTTCAGGCCGAGGTGGAACTCATTGTTGAGGTGGGAGCCGACGCCGAGGCCGATGAGGCTGACGCTGTCGTAGTTATCGAGTTTGGAGTGACCGACGTTGACGTCCAGGGTGTAAGCCTGGGCGGCGGTGGCGGCGGTGAGGAGTGCGAGGGTGCTGAGGGTTTTCATGGGGAGACGTTAGGCTAGGCGGTCGGGAAGGGCTGTAAAGAGGGAATGATTACTTGGCCTCAACCAGTTCCACGCTAGTGATTTCCACACGTTCGGTCGGGGTGGATCCTTCCATGCCGACGCAGCGGATGTTAGCGATCTTGTTGAGGACCTCCTCGCCGGCGACGAGTTTGCCGAAGGCCGTATATTTATTATTGAGGAAAGAGGCGTCGCCGTGGCAGACGAAGAATTGGCTGCCGGCGCTATCGACGTCCTGGGAGCGGGCCATGGAGAGCACGCCTTTCACGTGGGCGCGGTTGTTGAACTCGGCCTTGACCATGTAGCCGGGGCCACCGGTGCCAGGGGCGCCGCGGGCGCCGACCTTGGAGTTCGGGCAGCCACCCTGAATCATGAAGCCTTTGATGACGCGGTGAAAGGCGGTGCCGTCATAGAACTTCTCGCGGGAGAGTTTCAGGAAGTTGTCCACGGTGCGCGGGGCGACGTCGGGCCAGAACTCGACGGTCATGTCGCCGTAGTTGGTGTGGATGATGGCACGAGGGGTGCCGGCGGCAGGGGAGTCTTTCATTTGTTCTTTGTTGTTGCAGGAGGAAAGGGTGAGGGCGGCCAGGATGGCCACAGCGGAGAGCAGGCAGAGGCGCAGGTTCTTCATGGGTTTCAGCCAAGCCCGCCAGCCCGCCCTCGCAACCCCAAACCTCCGCTTGCCAGCCCGCCCGCCGCGGGGCAGGGTGCTTTTCACATGCGCGTGACCGTCAACGATGAGCCCAAGGAGACCGCCGCCCGTTCGCTGGCGGACCTGCTCGCCGAGCTGGGCGTCGCCCAGGAGCCGGCCGTCGCCGCCGCGGTTGATGAACAGGTTGTCCCGCGTTCCCGCTGGTCCGCCCATACCCTCGCCGAAGGCGCCCGCATCCTCGTCATCCGCGCCGCCCAAGGCGGCTGATTTCCCTCTCATGTTCAAATTCATCAAAGGACTCTTCGTCAGCGAGCCGGAAGCCCCGGCCCCGGAGAATCTCGTGCTCTTCACCCCCAACGACGGCAGCTGGGATACCAAGCAGGTCCGTCGCCTCTTCGATGCCGGCCTGGGCCGCCTGCATGTCCAGGTCCGCAAGGACTGGGATCGCCGCCACTACGAGCAGTTCCTCCGCGCGATCCCCGAAACCTTCTGGCCTCGCATCGTCCTCGGCGAAGAACCGGAACTGGTCGAAGCGAACAAGCTCGGCGGCTTCCAGATGCACCCGGGCGAACGCATCCCGCGTCGCTGGCCTAAGCACGCCCCAGTCAGCGCCAAGTGCCATGATTACGACGAGCTCCGCTCCACCGACAAGGACTGCGGTTACGTCTTCCTGACGCCGATCTTCGAGTCCGTCTCGAAGAAGGATCATCGCCCTCGCCGGACGCTCCGCGAATACGAGGTCATCCTCCAGCGCTGGAAGGCCGAAGGCGGCGCCCCTGTGCACGCGCTCGGCGGCATCACCCCGAAGAACGCCGCGCAGGCCCGCGCGATGGGCTTCGACGGCATCGCCTTCATCGGCTCGGTCTGGAAGCAGCCGGACCCCGTTCGCGCGTTCCTCGACCTCGAGCGCGCCTGGTACGGCAAGGAAGCACGCAAGTTGAAGCGTAAGTACTAGGCCGTGTTCCCGCGCCTGCAGTTCCTGACGCTCGACGCCTCGCCGCTCACGCATCGGGCGCAGGCCCTCGCAGCCCTTGAAGGCGGCGTGCGCTGGATTCAGCTCCGCGCGAAGCATCTCTCCGAAGACGTCTGGGTCGCCGAAGCCGCTGCGATTGCCGAACTCTGCCGCGACTATGGTGCGACGTTCATCGTCAATGATTCCGCCGCAGGTCGCGCTTCGCGCCGAAGCCGACGGCGTCCACCTCGGCGGCGACGACGCCTCACCTGCCGCAGCCCGCGCCTTGCTCGGCGACTTCGCCATCGTGGGCGTGACGCTCAACGAGCCCGCGCATCTCGCCCGCTTTGCCGGCGTGCGCGTCGACTACGCTGGCGTCGGTCCTTTTCGGCATACTGCCAGCAAGCAGAAGCTCGCGGCAATCCATACGCCCGAATCTCTCGCGGCCCTCATCGCCGCCGCCGCGCCGCTGCCATGCTTCTCCATCGGTGGCGTAAACGCCGCCGACTGGCCGGAGCTCCGCTCCCTTGGCGCCCATGGCGTTGCGGTCAGTGGTGCCATTGCCATGGCGAGCGACCCTGTTTCGGCCGCGAAATCGTTGGTCGAAGCGGTGTCCGCCTAGGTTTCGGATGCGAGGGCTGGACAAGCCCGTCTCCGTTCGGATTGTGCAAGCAACGATGTCCTCGCTCCGTATCGCCGACCGTACCTTCGCTTCGCGCCTCTTCACGGGCACGGGCAAGTATGCTTCCGCCGCGCAGCTCCGTGCGGTGCTCGACGCCTGTGGCGCTGAGGTGGTCACGATGGCCATCAAGCGCGTCCGCTTCGGCGCTCAGGATGACGGTATCCTGTCCGCGCTCGATCCGAAGAAGCATCTCATCCTGCCCAACACTTCCGGCGTACGCACGGCCAAGGAGGCGATCTTCGCCGCCGAGCTCGCCCGCGAAGCCCTCGGCACATCCTGGCTCAAACTCGAAATCCACCCGGACCCGAAGTATCTGATGCCCGATCCGATTGAGACCCTCGAGGCCTGTCGCGAAACTGGTGAAGAAGGTTTCACGGTCCTACCCTATATCCACGCCGACCCAGTTCCTCGCGAAGCGTCTCGAAGAAGTCGGCGCCGCCGCAGTCATGCCGCTGGGCGCGCCGATTGGCTCGAACCGCGGACTACTCTCCCGCGACTTCCTTCGCATCATCATCGAACAGGCCCGCGTGCCGGTCATCGTCGACGCCGGCCTAGGCGCACCTTCGCACGCCGCTGAAGCCCTCGAGATGGGTGCGGATGCGGTCTTGGTGAACACCGCGATCGCTTCCTCAGGCGATCCTATCGCTATGGCCCGCGCTTTTCGCCTCGCGGTCGAAGCCGGTCGCGCCGCCCGCGAAGCCGGCCTAGGTATTGGTTCCGATAAGGCTGAACCGACCTCGCCCCTCACGGGCTTCCTCGACTGACCGATGGCTGCGAAGCCCGGCAGGATGCGCGCGGATGAATTGCTGCTGAAGCTTTCGCTCGCCCCGACCCGCTCAGTCGCCCAAGCCCTCATCCTCGCCGGCAAGGTCCGCTCCGGCCCTGACGCGGTCGTCAGCAAGCCCTCGCAGTCTTTTCCCGAAGATGCGGTGTTGATCGTCGATCAGCCTCCGCGCTTCGTCTCCCGCGGTGGCGAGAAACTCGAAGGTGCACTCGACCATTTTAAGATTTCCGTCGAAGGCCTCCATGGTCTCGATGTCGGCGCGTCGACCGGCGGCTTCACGGATTGTCTTCTGCAGCGCGGCGTCGTCAGCATGACGTGCGTCGATGTCGGTACGGCTCAGCTGCAATTCAAAGCTCCGCAACGATCCGCGCATCAAGAACCTCGAGAAGTTCAACGCGCGCGAGATCAACACCGTTGAGCTGCCGCACCGAACCTACGGCATCGTGGTCATGGATCTCTCGTTCATCTCTTTAAGGCTAGTTTCTGCCGGCCGCGTGGGAGCGGACAGGGAAGGGCGGGCATCTGATCGCGCTCATCAAGCCGCAGTTCGAGGCGACGCGGGCCGAGGCCGACAAGGCGCAGGGGATCATCAAGGACCCGGTCATCCATGCCCGCGTGGTCGATGGCCTGACCGCTTCCATTCAGTCGCTTCCCGGCGCCCAGGTCCTCGGGGTGATTCCCTCTCCGATCGAAGGCCGGGACGGTAACAAAGAGTTCCTGATCGCGGTTAAAAGGGGCTAAGATGGGGTAAAGACCCTGAATGGTTGTGCTTTACTACCCATGATTTATATGATTGAGTTCCATCATATGACCGCCC
>BGOI01000023.1 GCA_003569165.1 Opitutia bacterium | reverse complement strand
CGCGGCGTCGGTGACGAATTCGGCGCCGTAGTTAGGCCCGGTGCGCGAACCGCCGCGCAAGATGATGTGCGCGTCCGATTACCCGCAGTCTGGAAGATGGCGACGACCCCTTCCTTGGTGACGGACGGGAACCAGTGGGACGCACGAGCGGAGAGGCAGGCGTCGACGGCGACCTGGATCGAACCGTCGTTGCCGTTCTTGAAACCAACTGGCATGGAGAGACCCGAAGCGAGCTCGCGGTGGATTTGACTCTCGGTCGTGCGGGCGCCGATGGCACCGTAGGAGACGAGGTCGGCCACGTACTGGGGCGTGATCGGGTCGAGGAATTCGGTGGCGGACGGCAGGCCCATCTCGGCGATCTGCGCGAGGAGGCCGCGGGCGAGGCGGAGGCCTTCGTTGATGCGGAAAGAGCCATCAACCTGTGGATCGTTGATCAGGCCCTTCCAGCCGACGGTGGTACGAGGCTTCTCGAAATAAACGCGCATGACGACCAGGAGTTCGGCGGCATGCTTCTGGGCTTCCTTCTGAAGGAGGGCAGCGTACTCCAAGGCGGCCTTGGTATCGTGGACGGAACAGGGGCCGACGATGACCATCAGACGGTCGTCCTGGCCGGAAATGACCTTGGCGGCATCCTTACGGCGGTCGTCACGACCTCGGTAGCCTTCTCGGACGCAGGGAGCTCCTGGAGCACGAGGGCGGGAGTCAGCAGGGGGTGCTGGCTGCGAATGCGAAGATCGTCCGTATTGTGGTACATCAGGTGAAGGGCCTTTCCCTTTGGGAAAAGGGGGGTAAATGAAGGGGTACTGCTGGCCGGTGTCAATGACGCGTCCCTTATTGACGCGAGGGGGTTTCAGTATCAAAACTGTCTCAAATCGGCATGCCCAAGCCTCTTGCCAGTGAATCGCCGGAGCAATCCGGAGCCTTCCGGGCGTTCATCGCCCAGCAGGGGCTACGTGCGACCCGCCAGCGCATGGCGGTCTTCGAGGGCGCGCGGACCATCCAAGGCCACTACACCGCTGAGGAATCTCCTGAAGAAGGCTCGCTCCCTCGACCGCAGTGTTTCCCGCGCCACCATCTACCGTGCCATCCCCTTGCTCATCGGCAGCAGCGTGATCCGCGAGGTCGATGTCGGCCGCGATCACAAGTACTACCTCGCGGAAGCCGGCAGCGCGACATTCCGCGCCCAGCTCATCTGCGAAAGCTGCGAGACGATCGTCGAAGTCGAAGCCCCGTTCATGGAATGGTACGGCAAGGCCGTCGCCGCCAAGCACGGTATGCGCCCCATCTCCCAGAAACTCCAGGTCACCGCGCTCTGCGAACGTTGCCAGAAGCGCAAGGCCGCCCGCCCATGATCCCCTATCCCTCCGCTTCCGTCTTCCCTCCCTGCCCCTCGGTGGCACGCCGCTGTCCGACCTGCAGAAGGAAGTCATCGCCCTCAAAAAGGCTAAGGACGCCATCATCCTTGCACACAACTACCAGTGCGAGGACATCCAGAACGTCGCCGATTTCGTCGGCGACTCGCTCGGCCTCGCCTACAAGGCCGCCGAGGCGAAGCAGTCGACGATCGTTTTCTGCGGCGTCCATTTCATGGCCGAGACGGCCAAGATTGTGAACCCGACGCGCCGCGTGCTCTTACCGGACATGAACGCCGGTTGCTCGCTGGCCGACTCCTGCCCCGCCTCGAACTCGCTGCCGCGAAAGCCGCGGACCCTTCCCTTTACGTCGTCGCGTATATCAATTGCAGCGCAGCGGTGAAGGCGATCAGCGACGTCATCGTGACCAGCGGTAACGCTTCGAAGATCGTCAACCGCGTGCCGGCTGATCGAAACATCCTCTTCGTACCGGACCAAAACCTCGGCCGCTGGGTCTCCGGCAAGACCGGCCGCTCGATGCAGCTGTGGCCGGGCAACTGCTACGCCCACGTGCAATTCACGCCGGGCGCCCTGCTCCGCACCAAAGCCGCGCATCCTGGAGCCCCCATTGTGGCCCACCCTGAATGTACTGAAGCCGTCCGCGAGATGGCTGACATGGTCTGCTCGACCGAAATGATGGTCGGCTGGTGCAAACAACAGACAGCCGAAACGATCATCATTACTACGGAATCAGGGATGATCCACCGCCTGCGTAAAGAAGTGCCTGGAAAGACGTTCGTATCCGCTCCGACGGATCGCTGTTCCTGTAACGATTGTAAGTTCATGAAGATGAATACCCTAGCAAAAG
Source organism: Opitutia bacterium (assembly GCA_003569165.1). GTDB lineage: Bacteria > Verrucomicrobiota > Verrucomicrobiia > Opitutales > UBA953 > UBA953. The sequence continues at coordinate 24,877 of BGOI01000023.1, read as the reverse complement.
TACGTGATTGCCTACGCGATGGCTCGCCGGAGATTCCTGATGGAAGAGAGCATCCGCGTCGCCGCCGAGATTCCGCTCCGCCGCATGCTCGAATGGAGTAGGTAAGGTCAAAGCGACATTTCTTAGTAATGAATTAGGGGTAAAAAACTCTACAAGAGTTTGACAAAGGAGATTATAATAAACGTTGGAGGCATCCAAACCGCTTCAAAAGTTATCTCTTACGCCATGGATAAAAAAAGCACGCCCACTCCTACATGAAAATCGACCTAACTCCGACCCGCCTTCACCTCAAAGGACGCCTACGTCCGCGCCGCCCTCTCCAAGGCCCGCGACCTCGCCGTGCAGACCTGGGAAGACGAACACAGCGAACGCCAGTCGCTGATCGAACGCGAAGTCGCCAGCCTTTCGAAGCCCGAGTTGGCCAAGCGCCTCATCAAACTGCTCTCCCGCCCGAACCGCGCCCCGCGCCCAGATCTCGGACAGCATGCGCGCCAAGGCCCATACATGCGCAAGAAAGGCGCCCCGGTCCGCGAAATCGCCGCTGAGCTCGGTATCTCGATCCCGTCGGTCTACAATATCACCAAGGACTAATCTTGCCCGCCGTTTCCGCTTCGCCAAAAGTATCGGCGATGCAGGAATGGAATCGCGGCGATCCGTCGAAAGCCCCCGCCCGAGCGCCCTTGGCCCGCGGCGGGAAGCTTGACGCGCCCAACCTGATCGCGGCCTACCGGGCCGGTATCTTCCCTTGGTATTCCACGGGCGAACCCGTGAAGTGGTGGTGTCCGGACCCGCGCTTCGTGATGCGGCCAGCCGACTTCCGCCTGACGGATAGCCTGAAGAAGACCATGCGCAAGAAAGGCTGGTCGGTCACGTTTGACCAGCAGTTCGAGACGGTGATGCGCCGCTGTTCCGAAGTCCCCCGCCCGGCCAAAATGGGACCTGGATCAACGAGGACATGATCAAAGCCTATGGAGAACTTCACCGCCTCGGCATCGCCCATAGCGTCGAGGTCAACTGGGAAGGCCAGCTCGTCGGCGGCCTCTACGGCGTCGCCCTCGGCCGCCTCTTCCATGGCGAATCGATGTTCCACCTGAAGGCGGACGCCTCGAAGGTCGGCTTCGCCACGCTCGTCGCCCGCCTCCAGGCCTGCGGCTACTTCCTCATCGACTGCCAGGTCCCCACGCCGCACCTCTCAGCCTCGGGGCCTTCCTGATTGATCGCGCGGAATTCCTCGAAGTGGTGAAGCTGTTCCGCGACCAGCCACCCACGAGCGACGCGTTCGCGCCTATTCCGACTTCGGACGCGACTTGAGCAGCGCGCGGGCCTCGCGCTCGTAGACGCGCTCGACGATGACGCAGAGCTGCTGCAGCGAACGCCCATCGGTGTAAACGGCGATACCGGCCTTCATGTAGGCCTGCTCGCGCTTCTTCATGAGTTCACGAATCTTGGCCTCAGGATCGTCGCCCTTGAGGAGCGGACGACGCGAATTGCCCGCGGTCCGACGCAGGATGGTGTCGACCGAAGCGAAAAGCGTGACCACGATGCCTTTCGAACGGACCAGCTCACCCATGCCCGGCGGGACGACGAGGCCACCACCACAGGCGATGACGGCACCGTTCGGAGGAAGTAGGCCTTCGACGACTTGGCGTTCGAGGGCGCGGAAATGCTCTTCGCCATGTTCGGCGAAGATGTCGGCGATCGAAACACCGGCCAGTTTCTCGACCAGTTCGTCGGTGTCGTAGAAACGGCGGCGCCAACGCTTGGCCAGCTGGCGTCCGAGCGCGGACTTCCCCGTGCCCATGAATCCGGCGAGGATTAGGTTCGGAGAGTCCTCCTTGTTCGCGACGGGCGCCATGGAGACATAGCAATCCCCCGCCCGCCTCTCGGCAAGCGACAAGCGTCAGGGGAGATTACTTGGCCGGGAGGGCGTCGAGCGCGGCCTTCGCCTTAGGCGCGAGGCGTTCGGAAAGCCCTTGCGAGGCTTCCGTCAACGCAGCGCGGTCAGCTTCGGAGAATAAACGCGGCACGGCGGCCCAGGCGGCTTCGGTCAACTCGTTGGCCGGTCCTTTGAGCAACGGGAGCAGCACGGGGCGTAAGGCCTTGCCGGTCTTGCTGAGACGGTTTGCGCGGACGGCGACGACGCGGATCCAGGCGGCCTTGGAAGCCAGCGCGGTGCCGGCGAACTCGACCGGGAGGTACTTGGCGGCCAGCGTCGAGGGCAGGCGGAGAATCTCGTCTTCAACTTCCTGGACCTGCGAACGCTGCGTCAATTTCGCCAGACGCTCCCAGAGGATCGGAGCGGCGACAGAGGAGCTGATACGACGGAGCAGGCGATTAGCCCGCTGGGCGGTGGCAAAGTCCTCGTTCTTCGTGAGCGCGATCAGTTCGTCGTTGGTCAATGGGTATTCCTTCGAGGAGCGCCGAAGGTCGAGCAAGCGCTCGAGGTGGGCGAGTTTGGTTTCCGGCGTGGTGCCTTCCGGGGCGTCATACTGCTGCGCCTGCTTCGGATTCAGGGGCAGGAGCGGCTTATGATTAGGATCCAGGAGCAGCACCTGGCTCAAGGCGGACTTTACTTCAGGATTCTCGGACGATTTGGCGGCGACACGGACGCGCTCGAACCAAGCCTTGGCTTCAGGCGAAGCCGTGATGAAAGAACGCGAGTGGTCGAAGATCGCCTGCTGGGCGGCGAGGCGCTTCTCCGCGACCGCGAGGTCGGCGAAGGTGGCGTCGGACGGAGCCTCGGCAGCCGTACCGACGAGACAGGCGGCGCAGGCGAGGAAGAGGGAAAGGTGCTTCATGGTCGTGTCGATCAGAGTGTGCTCAGATGGACCAGTTGCCACGTAGGGCTGGCGAGTGGAGGTGGTTGGCCTGATTGTCATCGATGAAGCCACTGGCGTCGGCCTTGAAATTGAGCTTACGGCCGAGGCGGACGCAGAGGGCGGCGAGGTTGACGAGCGTTGAGCTGCGGAAGGCCTCGTTGACGCCGTAGCCAAACGGGCGCTTCTCGCGGGCACATACGTCGAAATCATCTTCCTGATATTCGGGAAGCGGGAACTCGGCGGCCTTGACGAGTAGCTCCGGACGGCTGCAACGCATGCCGGCGAAGAGCTTACCATTCGGGCCTTCGAGGAAGGGATTCTCCGGATTACGCTCGGCGAGTTCGGATTCGAGGATGATGCGGGTGCCGTCCTTGTAGGTCATCGTGACGGTCTTCCAGACACCACAGGCCATGGCGTCCTGGGCGGGAGCATCGCATTCGACGGTAACGGGGGATTCGCCGTCCTTGCCGAGGAAGTACTGCACCGGATCGAGGAAGTGCTGGCCCATGTCGCCCAGACCGCCTTGGTCGAAGTTCCAATAGCCACGGAAGGAACCGTGGCAGCGATGCGGGTGATAAGGAATCAACGCCGAGGGACCGCAGTACATGTCCCAGTTGAGATGCGTGGGGATCGGCTCGGGCATGAGATCGGGCTTACCGGTCCAGAGATTCACCTTCCAGGCGATGCCGCCGACGGGCGCGAGACGGACGGTCAGCGGGCCACCGAGGACACCACTGGCGACGACGCGCTTAATTTCACGGGCCGGGCCGACGCCGTAATAGTTCGTGCGATTGAGGCGGAACCAGGTGTTCACGCGGAAGGGGACGCCCGTCTGCTGTACCACGCGGCTCAGGGCGATGCCTTCGCCGATCGTGCGCGTGAGCGGCTTCTCGCACCAGACGGCCTTGCCGCGACGGGCGGCCATGGCGGCGATGACTCCATGCCAGTGGGGTGGCGTGCAGACGTGGACGACGTCGGCGTCAGGGAGGGCGATGACTTCACGGAAATCTTCGGCCTGCATCGGCGTACCGCCTCCGGCCAGCTTAATACGCTCGAACTTCTTCTGCATCCGCTGGGCGTCGACATCGCAGATCCCGATGATGCGGTTCTTACCCGTCATGCGCGGCTCGGAGTGCATCGCGGAGATACCGCCGCAACCGACGATGACGTGATTCAGCGTCTCGCTCGGCGGAACGAAGCCGCGGCCAAGCACGTGACGCGGGATGATCGTGAAGCCAAGGGCGGCGACAGCAGCCTTACGCAGGAAGGAACGACGGGGTAATCGCATGAGGGGTGTTATGAAGAGAAAAGACCTCGTTCAATCATGATAGTTCCCCCACGAGGACGAATACCGTTATATGGCATTAATCCGCCGTTTAAAGACGGCTTCGTTTTGCTTTCAGCGGATATGCCTTCTCCTTGCACACATGCCGCACTCATCCATGCCCACCGCCGTATCTCCAGACGGCACGGCATGCCCGCAGAAGGCCATCGAGCAGACGGTCACGGTTCCTTTCTACGCCACAAAGGCATGGCAGGCCGCGTTCGCACTCCCCTCGCCGCACCTCACCGACCTACCGCGCGTCACCAAAAGCCAGCTGCGTGAACACTCACCTGAAGGCTTCCTTCCTGCTGGCCTCGACCTCAAGACTCTCCTCGCCCGCGGTCTAATCGAAGAAGAGAGCACCTCCGGAACTTCCGGTGCCAGCGTCCGCGTCGTCTTCGGGAAGACCTGGTGGGCCGAACAAGAACGCCGCGCCTTGGTGCGCAACCCCTTCCTCGCCGAGCTCTTCGGAACCAGCCCCAGCCTACGACGAGCCGTCCTCACCACGCCTGGCTGCAGCGGCGTGAGCTGCTATAATCGCTGGCTGAACCTCGAACAGCGGATGCTGGGTGACAGCCTCTTCGTGAACCAGTCGCGCATTCCCTTCACGCTCGGCGAAGAGAAACTCGCTGGCATGGCCAAGGAAGTCGCCGACTGGGCGCCGACCTTCCTCGATGTGGATCCCGTGCACGGAGCTTGGTTCGCGCTTCACTGCGAACGCCAAGGCCTAAGGTTCCCTTCCCTGCGCTTCATCCTGACGAGCTACGAATACACCAGCGTCGTCCACCGCGCGATCATGGAACGCGTCTTCGGCGTGCCGGTCATCAATCTCTACGGCTCCAGCGAGACCGGCCACCTGCTCGTCGAGCATCATGACGTGATGCTTGTCAGCCCGGAGACCGCGATACTTGAAAGCACCTCAGCAGACGGACTTGGTGAACTCCTCGTGACCACGCTCACGAACCCCTACCTACCCCTTCTGCGTTACGAAATCGGGGACTTCGTCGAACGCACCCCGGACGGATATCGCGTGCACGGACGCAAGCGCGACGCCCTACGCGGCGCCGATGGACGTATCCTGACCACGCGGATGATCGACCAGGCCTTCGCTGGAATCAGCGGCATCGCCCATTATCAACTCCGCCAGAAAGCCGATGGGTCGGCGCACCTCTTCCTCCTGCCTGAAGCCAAGGGCGACAGCCTGACCGCGGCCCAAGCCAAGCTGACGACCGAACTTAGCCGCCTCCTCGGCATCACCGTCACCGCGGAATCCGTCAGCCTGATCGCCCCGGAGGATTCAGGGAAATTCCGCCTGACCGTCCGCGAAGCGGCCTAAACCGGGAGATTACCGCCCTAATAGGGGCTTTCGGGCTGGAAAAACCCGCCTCCTCCCCCCAACTTGACCTTTTCACCACCATGGAAGTCTACATCGACGGAAAGTTCTACCCCAAGGCCGAGGCCAAGATCTCGGTCTTCGACCACGGTTTCCTCTATGGTGACGGCATCTTCGAAGGCATCCGCCTCTACCAGGGCTGCGTCTTCCGCTTGGACGAGCACCTCGAGCGTCTCGAGATGTCCGCTAAGGCCCTCTGCCTCGATATGCCTTGGTCCCGCAAAGAGATCGCCGAGATCGTCTGCGAATCCTGCCGCCGCAACAACCTGACCGACGGTTACATCCGCCTCGTCGTCTCGCGCGGCTTCGGCGACCTCGGCCTTTCGCCGAAGAACTGCCCTAAGCCTTCGATCGTCTGCATCGCTGACACGATCAAGCTCTACCCTGAGGAACTCTACACCACGGGCATGCGCATCATCACCGTGCCGACGCGCCGCGTCAGCGCGGCCGCCCTGCCGCCGATGATCAAGTCGCTCAACTACCTGAACAACATCATGGCTAAGATGGAAGCCCAGCAGCACGGCTTCCACGAGTGCCTCATGCTCAATGAGCAGGGCTACGTCTCCGAGTGCAGCGGCGACAACGTCTTCCTCATCCACAAAGGCCGCCTGATCACCCCGGCTTCCCACGCTGGCGCCCTCGTGGGCATCACCCGCCAGGTCGCCCTCGAGATCGCCGCCGCCCTCAAGATTCCCACCGTCGAGACGAACATCACGCGCTACGACGTGTGGAACGCCGACGAATGCTTCCTCACCGGCACCGCTGCCGAGGTCATCCCCGTCATCGAAGTCGACGCCCGCAAGATCGGCACCGGCAAGCCCGGCCCCATCACCGCCAGCATCCTCGCGGAATTCCGCAAGAAGGCTTCGCGGGAAGGCCAGATGATCCGCTAAGTTGGCCTGCGCCCTGACGCGCATGCCCGCCGCTTCCGTCCCTCCGACCGCCGACAGCCGTGAAGCCACGCTGTGGCGTTTGCTGCGTATCGCTTGGTCATATCGTTCGGACTGCCTCCAGCTCCTCGGCCTACAGCTGGTCGTGGTCTTCCTGACCGTTGCAGTCATCGCCCTCGCGGGCGTCGGCATCGACTTCGTCCGCCACTGCACCGACCGGGCAATTCCCGCGCCGCCACTGCCTTTCTTCGTCCCGACCGACGCGACCGACAAGGCCGTCTTCGTCTGGCTCGGCGCCGGCATCCTCAGCGCGGCCCTGCTCCGCGCGATCGTCTCCTATGTCTTCGGATTGGTGTCGGTCCGCTTCCTGCACGGCCGCATCGTCGTCAACCTGCGCTCGCAGGTCTTCGCTAAACTCCAGCAACTGAGTTTCCGCTTCTTCGACTCCAACGCCAGCGGCTCAATCATCAACCGCGTCACCTCCGACGCGCACGCCATCCGGCTCTTCATCGAAGGCGTGGTCCTCCAGCTCGCCATCATCACCATCACCCTAGTCGCCTGCTCGGTCTACATGCTGCGCACCGACTGGCGCTTGACGCTCGCCTGCCTCGCAGTGCTGCCGTTCCAGATCTGGTTCGCGATCCGCTTCTCCCGGAAGGTCCGGCCGGCCTACGAGGAGAACCGCGACCTGATGGATCGCATGGTGCTCGGATTCTCGGAGAACGTGCAAGGCATCCAGGTCGTTAAAGGCTTCGCCCTTGAACCGCGCGTGATGGGTCGCTTCGCCGGCTGGAGCGAGGATATCCGCCTCCAGAAACGTAAGGTCTTCGGCGAGATCGCCCTCTTCTGGCCCGTCATCGACGGCCTCAATCGCCTCTCCATGGCCATCCTCATCGGCTACGGGGGCTGGATGGTCGCGCGGGGTGAAATCGCCTTAGGCACCGGCCTAGTAGCCTTCGCGGGCCTGCTGCAGCAGTTCTCAGCCCAGGTGACGACCCTTGCGTCGGTGGTGGACAACGCCCAGGTCTCCTTGGCCGGCGCCAAGCGCATCTTCGAGATCCTCGACACCGACCCAGGCGTCGCAACCGAACCCGGGGCCGCTTCCCCCGGACGCTTCCTCGGCCGCGTGGCCTTCGACAACGTTAGCTTTGAATACCAAGAGAACGCCACGGTGCTGCACGAACTCTCGTTCGTCGCCGAGCCCGGCCAACGCATCGCCATCGCCGGCGCGACCGGCGCAGGCAAGTCCGCCCTCCTCTCGCTGATTCCCCGCTTCTACGACCCGCGCTCCGGCCGAGTGACCCTCGACGGCCACGATATCCGCGCCTTGCCACTGCCCGAACTCCGCCGCCAGGTGGGCATGGTCTTCCAGGAGAACTTCCTCTTCTCGAACACCATCGCGGCCAACATCGCCTTCGGCCACCCCGACGCCACACAGGAGCGCATCGAACGGGCCGCTCGCATCGCCGGTGCCCACACGTTCATCATGGCGCTGCCCGAAGGCTACGAGACCTTCCTCGGCGAAGGCGGCGTCAACCTCTCCGGCGGCCAACGCCAGCGCATCGCCATCGCCCGGGCGCTGCTGCTTGAGCCGACGGTCCTCCTACTCGACGACCCGACCTCGGCCATCGACCCAGAAACCGAGAAGGAAATCATGGAGGCGATGGAAGCGGCGATGGTCGGGCGCACCACTTTCATCGTGGCCCACCGCCTGAGCACGCTCCGCCGGGCGGACCAAATCTTAGTCCTCGAGCACGGCAAACTGGTGCAGGTCGGCACCCACGCGCAACTGATGGCGCAGGACGGGCATTACCGTCGTGCCATCCTCGTCCAATCGGAGGGAGTCGTCGCATGAGTAAGAGCAGCCTCGAAATCGCGGTCCGCCGCCTCCGGCCCGACGAAGAAGAGCCGGATCGCCTCCCCCTGCGCTGGTCGACCGTCGCCCGCCTCCTCGCCTTCACCAGCCCACACCGACTGCAGCGTAATACCCTGCTCTGCCTCTGCGTCTTCCGCGCGATGGCCCTACCTGCCCTCGCCTGGCTCGTCGGCGCCATCATCAAGGGACCCGTGACGACGGGCGACGGCCCAGCGACCCTCCGGGCACTCGCCTTGTTCACGGTCTTCTTCATCGTCGCCGACGTCGCCCTGTACTGGCGCATCCGTCTTGCCCACCAAATCGGCGAGAACATCCTGCGCGACCTCCGCGACAAGCTGATGGCCCACCTGCTCACGCAGCCGCTCTCATTCTTCCACGCTCGGCGCCACGGCAGCCTAATCAGTCGCATGATCTCGGACATCGAGGCGATGCGTAACGGGATTCAGAACAACTTCTTCATCTCGTTCGTCTCCCTCGGGCAGATGGCCTGCGCGGCGGCGCTCATGCTGCTGGCCAATCCGCAGCTGTTCCTCGTCCTGCTGGCCATCGTCCCCTGCCTTCTTTTGGTGCACGGGTTTTTCCGCGGCAAGATCTTGCACGCCTCGCGCGTCCAGCAGGAGACCTTCTCCCGTGTGACGTCTGCGCTCGCCGAGACAGTGCAAGGTATCCGCGTGACGCAGGGCTTCGCCCGCGAGGACACTAACGCCGGCATCTTTACGCGTCTCGTCCGCAGTCTCGCCGGCAACGTGGTCAAGACTGCCAGCCTCACGTCACTCTACCTGCCGTTGCTCGAACTCAACGCTCAAGGCTTCATGGCTGCGCTCATCGGCGTCGGCGGCTGGGCGGCCCTTTCCGGCACCGGCACGAGCCTCGGCGACTTGGTGACCTTCTTCTTCCTGGCCGACCTGTTCTTCTCGCCGATCACCATCATCGGCACGCAGCTATCGGAAGCCACCCTGGCGATGGCTGGCGCGGAACGCTACTTCCGCCTCCTCGACACGCCGCCGGCCTGGACGGACAAACCGACAGCGAGCGAATGCCCAGCGCTCAAAGGCCACGTGGAGTTCCGGGATATTCACTTCGCTTACATCCCGGACCGCCCGGTCCTGCACGGGATCTCTTTTGTCGCCCAGCCAGGGCAGGTCGTAGCACTCGTCGGCCATACGGGCTCCGGCAAGTCCACCATCGTTGGGCTACTGGCGAAATTCCAGCTGCCGCTCACGGGTCAGGTAATCGTCGACGGCCATGACCTCGCCGATATCCGCCAAGAGACCCTACGCCGTCAGATGGGCTTCGTCTTCCAGCAGAACTTCCTCTTTGCAGGCACAATCGCGGAGAACGTGAAGTCGGCTCGCCCGGACGCGACCGACGAGGAGATTCGGCAAGCCTTCCGCGACCTCGACTGCCTCGACCTGATCGAAGACCTTCCCGCCGGCATCCATACGCCCTGCTCCGAGAAAGGACGCGGCCTCTCGATGGGCCAGCAACAGCTCGTCGCCTTCGCTCGTGCGTTGCTAGCCAACCCGCGCATCCTGGTGCTCGACGAAGCCACCAGCGCTGTCGACACGCTCACGGAAGCCAGGCTTCAGGTCGCCCTCGCCCGCCTGATGAAGGGCCGTACCTGCTTCGTGGTCGCCCATCGCCTCAGCACGATTCGGCGTGCCGACTGCGTCATCGTCTTACATGAAGGACGTATCGTCGAACGCGGCACGCACGACGAACTCCTCGCCCTGCAAGGAGCCTACGCCGGCTTGCACCGCGACTTCTTGAGCTCGACGACCTGACCGCGCCTACTTGGCCGCAGGGTCAGCGCCGATACTCGGCAGACGAGGCTTAGCCTTCTCCTCCAACTTAACCGGCGTCTTCGGATCAATCAGACTCGTGGGAAACGCGGCGCCGATACCTTGGGTCCGAACGTTCGCGTAAAGATCACCGAGGGGAGATTTCCGGAAGGCCTCGACCTGCAAGTTCTGGTAGGTGACCGCATCTTCGCCGGATTTCACCGCCAAAGATACGTCGAGACGCACCGCTTGGCTGACCGGCCCACCGGAGAATTTGACCTCATTCCGAGCGGCGACGGCGACGAGCGCGAGGCCCTTCGGGTCTTGGTGAACCGGTACGCTCCAGGTCTCGGGAACGACCAAGCCGGGGGGCAAGATGAACAGAACCGTCCGGACCGGACCTCCGGGATTACCAGGGTAGACGAGCCGACGCCGGACTAATGGCCAATAACGACGGCCCTGCTCATCGACCACCTCGATGCCGCCCGGACCCTCGACGACGAGCATGCGTTCTTTCAGAAAAAGGATTTCGTCTGGCGTCAGTTTAGCCTGCACCGCACCGGGTCGCCGGATCGGACCTTCGCCGACAGGCACCTCCGCCGAGACGAGGACCACGAGGTCGACCGGGCCGGCCACGCGATGGTCAATCCAAGCAATGACGCCATAAGGAACGACCGTCATGGCCGCGGCGAGCAGCAGGCCGCCACCGAACGCCTTGGGAAATTCAAAGCGAACCCGCAAGGCCGTCATCAACGCCGCCCCGGCGAAACCTGCCGCATGCACCGAGATATCCGTACCCAGCGTCCACTGGGCCATCTGGAAATCCTCAGCGGACCCAAACCAGCGGATCCGAAAGTACATCGCGATCACCCAGAGGGGACCGGCCGTGGCGCCGATGAGCGGCGCATAACGAGGACCGGCACGCTCATAGACCTTGGAGAGTAACGCCGACAGCAGTGCCGCGAAAAGGCCGCCGAAGAAGGCGGACTTCAACGAAGCCACGCCCGTCAAGGCGGCCGCGATGACGAGGAACGCCCAAGTGAACCAGTAGGTCCGGGCGTAGGTATTCATTCCCCGACAATCGTCCCAGGCGGAACGATGGCGCCCTTCTTGACGACAATCACGCCATCCCGGACGAACAAAGCGTCGGTCTCCCACTTCTCGGGCAGGCCGGTCGGTGCGAGGCGACAGCCGGCGCCAATGCGCGCGTTCTTGTCGATGATGGCATTACGGATAAGGCAGTTGGGGCCGACGCCGATATCAGGACGACCGAGGGAGCTGTTCTTGGCGAGATCATGCGGACGCTCGAAGGTGTCGGCTCCCATCATGACCACGTTCTCGAGGCGGGAGCCGCCGCGGATCACGGAGCGGACACCGATGACGCAGCGATTCAGTTCGGAATCGTCAACGATGGCCCCATCGGCCATCAGGACGCGCTGCGAGCGGGCGCCGTTAAGCTTGGCCGGAGGAAGATAACGGGAATGGGTGTAGACCGGATTCTGACCGTCAAAGAAATCGAACGGAGGCACCGGGTCGGTGAGGGTAAGATTACACTCCCAGAAGGAGCCCACGGTACCAATGTCCTCCCAGTAACCGTCAAAAACGTAGGCCATCATCCGCTTCGAGGCGAGCAAGCCAGGGATGACTTCCTTACCGAAGTCGGTCTGGGCTGGGTCAGCCAGAGCCTCGCGCATGACCTTGCCGGAGAAGAGGTAGATACCCATCGAGGCCAGACAGTAAGGCGTATCAGACTTGTCGGACAGGCGGGCACGGGCGTTACCGCCAAGCACGAGGGAGGAAATGACGGCCGGATCCTTCGGCTTCTCGACGAACTCGACGATGCGAAGGTCGGCGTTGACGCGCATCACGCCGAGGGCGCTGACCTGGTCGGACGGCATGGCCTTGGCGGCGATAGTCACGTCGGCGGCATTTTCGATGTGCTGGCGAGCGAGCTCGTCGAAATCGAGGCGGTAGAGCTGGTCGCCGGAAAGGATGAGCACCAGATCCTCGTCCTTCAGATTGTAGTGATGCAGGTTCTGGCGGACCGCGTCGGCCGTGCCCTGATACCAGGTCTCCTTGTCGCCCGTCTGCTCGGCGGCGAGGATGTCGACGAAGCCGCGGCCGAAACCGTCGAACTTATAGGTCTGCTGGATGTGCTTGTGGAGGGACGCCGTGTTGAACTGCGTCAGGACGAAGATCTGGTTAAAGCCGGAGTTCAGGCAATTGCTGATCGGGATGTCGACCAGGCGGTAGTTGCTGGCGAGCGGCACGGCCGGTTTGCAGCGGTCCTTGGTCAGGGGATAGAGGCGGGAGCCACGACCGCCCCCCATGATGATGCTGATGACGCGAGGAAGGGAAGGCATGGCGGGATGACCTACCTTCCCTCCGGTCGCCCTCGCCCTCAAGCGGAAAAGGGCGAATGGCGGCTTGAAGGCGACACCGTGACGGGGTTGCATCGCCCTCTGACATGGCCTTCGCCTTCCACATCCTCGGCACGAGCAGCTCCGGCAACTGCTCCCTCCTGGAAGCGGGCGGCACGCGCATGATGCTCGACGCGGGATTCCAAGGCCCCCGACTGGAGGCTTCATTACAGAAGCTCGGCATCGAGGCACGCGCCCTGGACGCGGTCTTCATTACCCACGAACACGCGGACCACTGTGTCGGCCTCCCTGCCCTGCTCCGCCAGAATCCGATGCTGAAGGTCTTCGCCAACCGCGAGACGGCCCGTCGCATGAAGGATTCGTTCAAGTCGCAGCCGGACTGGCAGCTCTTCGAGACCGGCACGACCTTCGAATTCCGCGGTATTCAGATCACCTCGATTCCCATCCCGCACGACGCGGCTGATCCGGTTGGCTTCGCTTTCGATCTGCCTGCCGAAGACGCCCGTCCCGCCAAGCGGCTGACCTGGCTGACCGACCTCGGTCACGCCACGCCAGTCGTCAAACATCACGTCGCGCTCGCCGACATCCTGGTGCTCGAGGCGAACTACGACGACGAGATGCTCGATCTCTCCAAGCGCCCGGCCTCGCTCAAGCAACGCATTCGTGGTAACTTCGGCCACCTCTCGAACGTCCAGACGAAGGACCTTCTCCTCAGCCTACGCGAATGGCAGACGACGGAGCTCTACCTCGGCCACCTCAGTAAGGAGTGCAACCGCACCATCATTGTCGACGCCCTGATGAACGAGGTGCGCGCCCAGAAAACCGACCTCCGCATCACGGTGGTCGATCCTCTGGAAGATAATCCGGTCAGCCTCTGGTAAGGCTTACTTCTTGGCCGGCACGGGCACTTCGTCGTCGGCAGCAGGTGCGGGTGGCGGGGCGGGCACGGAGCCCGTCGAACGAATCACGGCGCTCTCGGCCACGGATTTCGCCAGACGCTTGACCGCGGCGCCACAGGCAGGCGAAGCAGGGTTCAGGTCCTGCGCGGAAAGCCAGGCGGTGAGCGCAGCCGCTTCGGCACCATCCTTCTCGAGCTTCTCGGCATGGCCGATGAGCTGAGCGTAATTGGCGACCAGCGGAGCGATGTCGGAACGCGTCTTGGCGAGCACGATGTCGTCGGACTCCGTCTTATACACCTCGACGATGACGTCCCACGCGAGGTAGGGATTATTCTGCGTGGCCAGCACGGAGGCCTTCTGGATGTTGGCGTCGAGCTCACCGACCCGGTTGACCACCTTGCGAAGCTTCTCGGAGCGCTCCTTGTCCTGGGCCAGCGCCAAGGCGTATTCCAACTTCTTATTGTAGATGTCGCGCCACTTCGACTCCGTCATGAGGCGGTCGAATTCCGGAATCTTCTGGGCCAGCGTGTCCTGTCGACTCACCACCTGCGTGGCGAAGTCTTTCACGCCGGGATTCTGGGGCCAAATTTTGGCGGCGCGCTCGAGAGCAGCCTCGGCCTTGACATTGTCGCCAGCCAAGGCGGCGCCCTTGGCGGAAAGCAGGGACATGTTCGACGCGTTCATCGCGTTGGTGACCTTAGAGAGGATCGGGGCGCCGGGGAAGTCGCGGGCGCGGCCGCGGACCTTATTGACGTAGCCTTCGACGCTGCCGAGGTCGCGCTCATCGCCGAGCCGCTGGAGTTCGCGGAGATCCTTCCAGAGGGCGAGCATCTCGCGCTTCTTCTCCTGTGGGTAGGACATCACGACGGGCTCGAACTCACCGAGGAAGAAAGTCTCCTGCAGTCGCTCGAAGGCGCCATAGAGCTCGCCCTGCTTCACCAGGTCATCGACGGTCTGCATGCCCTTGGACGTATCCTTGATCGCCTCGCGGGAAAGCATGTCGAAGGACTCCAGCGTCGGCACGAAGTCGGAGATCGGGAAGAACTCCTTCACTTCCTTGGCACCAACGACGATATTCTGGCTACCACCCTTGAAGAGCACGCGGTAGAAAGAACTCGTGATCAGCGAGTGACGATAGCGGCGGGCCATCAGGAAGGAGACCATCTGGGACTGGAACTCGATCTTCGCTTTGAGTCCGAGTGCGAGCAGTTCGGCATCCTTAGCCAAGATCTGCGCCTGCGTACGGGCTTCATCCTTCACCTTATAAGCGAGTTCGGTGGCGCCGCCGGAAGACCTAGCCAGCGGTCTGGACTTGGACCCGGCCTCTGAACGGGCGTCATTGGTTGCCTCGATGTTATCGGCACGGTTGATGATGATTCCTTCCTGCACCTTGCGCAGGGTCTCCATCTGATTCTTGGTGATTTCGATCTGACGGAACTCCTGTTTCATCACCCAAATCTTCTGAACTTGGGAGGCGATAGTGAGGGAGTTGTTGGCGTCGATGTCGTATTCCGCCGCCTTGAACAAAAGATTAAAAGCCTCTTGCTGGTTGCGGTAGTAATTGTCCTGGTTGACGGACTGGGCCGAAAGCAGGAACTGAATCTGGTCGAGAAGCGCCACATAGCGCTTCATATCGCCGTTATCGGTCGGCGCGGCGAGGTAGCGCTCGAAACGGGCGCGGACGGCGCGCGAGTTACCGAGGTTCATCGTCGTGCCCTTCCACTGCATCGTGCCGTTCTCCATGTCCACGGAGTCGCTGTTGACATTGAAGACGCGGTCGGCGCCACCTTCGGCGGTGGAGCTCTTGTAGTCGCCGGCCGTGCCGCCGCTGTTCACCGTCGCACCGGGTGGCGGCGCCTGGGCGAAGCCCATCACGGTCAACGCACACCAACCAAAGAGACTGAAGAGAGAGTGACGCATAGGGGAAAGGTTCAGAAACGTTCGAGGGCTTCGACGACCAGGAGGTCGCGGGTGACGCGCAGCTTGCACTTGAAGCGCTGGCCAACCTCAAAGGAGTCGGTAGAGCCAGCGGGGACGAAGATGGGGATACGGCCGGCGGGACGGGTCGGGTCCTTCTCGATGGGCTTCACGGCGAGAACGCGCCCGCGGCCTTCGACAAAAGCGAGCTGCTGCTCGACCTGACAGTCGAGGCGATAGGAGTTACCCTGGAGCGTGGCCCAATCCTTGCGGTAGGCTTCGACGGAGAAAGGTGTGAGGTCGGCAAAATTACCGCCGCCGCCCATGCGCGGGGCGACGATCGCGACGAGAATCACGATCACGACGACCGGGATACCGAGAGCGAAAAAGAGAGGGTTGATTTTGGACATGGAAATGGGCGGGGTCTGACCTTCCCTAATCCTAAGGAGGTTTGGGATTTGTTCCAGCGATTTCCCTTATAAGGGAAATAACGAAGCCGAATGGGCCTAGGGGTTTCAGCCTAGGCCTCAGTTCCAACGCTTCTGCTGGCAGCCGTACACCACGAGACAGAACCCGACCAAGCCCTGAATGAGCAGGACCGCCAAGCCTTCGGTGGTGCTGGCCACATAGGCGGTCTGATTGGGCATGCTGGCCGTATACGCGTCGTAAAGCGGCTGCCCCATCATCGACTTCATATAGCCCGACCAACCCCAATAGGAGTTAATGAAAGGCCGGCAGACCCAGGTCAGCGCCGCGGGTAAAGCCAGGACTACCCCGGAGAGCGGGAGCTGGAAGCCGACGAGGTAGATCGAGAGCAGCGAAGATTTCTCCGGAGAAGTCAGCATGGCCGAGAAGCCGAGGCAGACGACGGACATGGAGACACAACTGGCCGCAAGGATGGCGAGCTGCTCCGCCCAAGGTCCAGGGAAATTACAAATGAGCTTCACGAACAGACACATCCAGACCCCTTGGAAAATCGCCACGAGGGAGACGAAGACGATCTTGGAGAACGCGTAGGCCCACGGACGTAGGCCCGTCATGCGCTCTTTCTCGTAAAGCATGCGCTCAGCGGAGATCTCGCGGCCGCCGTTGTTGGCGCCCATGAGCGTGAGCAGGATGACCTGGAACATGATCAAACCGGCGGCGAGGCCGGCGAGCTGGGCGTTCGACATCTGCACTTTGAGCGCCTGCTGCACCTCCGCCATCGACGCGGTATTCCGGTCCATCGGGATCTTCAGGACATCCCAGACGCCATCGAGGTTGAAGATGATCACGAGGAGCGGGAAGCCGAACGTGATCGCGAGCGTCAGGCCAAGGTAGCCAGTGTCGCGGAAGAAGAGCTTGAGCCGACGGGAAAGCAGTGTCGTGAACTGCGAGACACCATCGGGGACCGAGGGTTCCGGCAGCGGTTCGAGCTCGGCAGGTGCGCCGACCTTGGTGACGGCGACCTCATAAGAATCCGGATGTTCGGCCTGATGAATGGCCCAGCGATCACGCCAGGTGGCGAGGTCCGAGGCGTTGAGCACCTCATAAAGACGCAGGCCATCGGGGATGCCGAAATAGCCGAGCAGCGCGTCCGGCGAACCCTGGAAGACCACGTCGCCCTGGTAGACGACCGTGACCCAGTCGAACTGGTTGAGCTTCCCGAGATTATGAATGATGCAGACGAAACTCTTATGGTTCGTCTCGGCGAGGCTGCGCAGCAGCGCGAGGATCTGGTCCTCGGATTGAGGATCGAGGCCCGACGTAACCTCGTCGCAGACCATGCAGGGCGGATCGAGGGTGAGTTCTAGGCCGAGCGAAAGACGGCGCAACTGCCCCCCGGAAAGGGCTGAGACCCGCTTATCGCGGTGCGGGGCCAGGCCCGTGACGCCCAAGACGGACTCCAGGCGATGGGCGCGCTCGGCGGCATCCGGCACGGCGAGCTCGAGGGCATAAGCCAAGGACTCAGCGACAGTCAGTTGGGGCTGCGCCGCGGTGAACTGGGGGGCGAAACCGACCTTGCCGACGAGGTCTTCGGTACAGGTGATACGCTGGCCGGCGAGACAGGCTTCGCCGGTCGACGGCAGGATGCCCAAGATGGCCTTCATCAAGGTCGTCTTACCGCAACCCGAAGGCCCGATGACGGCATTGAGGCCACGCGGAAGGAAGCGGGCGTTGGCGCCGTCGAGGATGACGGGGCCGTAGTTACCCGCTTGTACGGTGAGATTCTGGCAGCTCAGCATCGGTTGTAATCTTGCTTCGGCACCCCCGTGGGTAAAGGATTAACGCCATGAGCCCCAAAGCCCTCGCCGCCACCCTGCTTGCGATCGCCGTCCTCGCCCCTCAGGCCGAAGCGTTCCAAATGACCAAGAAGGCCATCCGCAACCAAGGCATCTTCGGCATCAAGGTGAACAAGACCGACATGGCCTTCTACGGCCGCGCGGACGCCATCCTGTCGATCTCCTTCCAGGAATACACCACTGGCTCCTTCATCGTCGCCGAAGTCGTCATCGACATGAAGGACTCCAACCAACAGCTGCGCATCTACAATACCCGCCCGCCGGGTACGGCCGACGTCGCCAACCGCGCCAACCGCGCCAGCGCCGCCAACTCCGAAAACCGCGGTCTCGACCCGAAAGACGCCAGCAAGCTCCCGATTCCCGGACCGCTCGCCATCATCGAATCGAAGGTCAATAACGTGGTCAGCAACAGTACCGGCGACTTGGTCGTGAAGACCTACCCGAACACCACCCACGCGAAGACCGTCGAGATGGTCGTGACCACCAAGGCCGAACTGCAGCAACTCTACTCGAAGATGATCTCCCTTTACACTGGTATCGAGGTCGAGGCCGTCGACGGCGCCTCGGTCGAAGGCTCAAACGGAGCCACCGCCGCAGCGACCGCCGCGGGCAGCACCGCCGCCAAAATCAAGATCACCCAGATTGGCGGGGTCCTGTTCACGCTCGAGTAAGTCGGCGTCAGTCCCCACACGCCTATTTTACAGGGCGAAACACCCCTTACCCTGGTTTCGGGCAAGTCCGGCTTGACCGTCCCGAAGGCGTCCGCTTGTGTCCGCCCTTACTCCCATGGCCTCCCTACCCGTCAACCGTATCAAGAAGAAGAACATCATGAGCTACAATGGTGAGCTCTGCATCGTTCTCGAGTGCCTCGTTCGCACCCCCCCGAACAACGCTTCCTACGTCCAGATGGAACTCCGCTCCATCAAGACCGGCGCCAAGATCCCGGTCCGCTGCGGCATCGGAGTCAGCTTCGACGTCTTCGACAACAGCACCAAGTCCCTTGAGATGTCCTACGAGGCCGACGGCAGCTACGTCTTCGTCGATACCAGCACCAACGAGGAATACTACATCTCGGTCGCCTCCCTCGCTGACTCCAAGGAGTTCCTGATTTCGGGCACCTCCTACATGGTCCTCTTCGTCGAAGACAAGCCGATCACCGTCGACCTCCCCCCTTCCGTCATCGTCGAAGTCCTCGAAGCCCCGCCCGCCGTCAAGGGCGACACCGCCGGCAACGTCCAGAAGACGGTCACCTGCGAAAACGGCCTCCAGGTCAACGTCCCGCTCTTCATCAAGCAGGGCGAGAAGATCAAGGTCAGCACCGAGAACAAGGAATACCTCGGTCGCGCCTAAGCCGCCCTTCCAGGCGACGCATCGAACCCCGGCTCGCCGGGGTTCTTTTTTGGGCAGACGGACCGCCCAGAAGGAGCGTAGACCCGCAGGGATTCGAACCCCGACAAGGAGAACCAAAAACTCCTGTGCTACCATTACACCACGGGTCTGCGCACCCCGACTGAACAGCGACTCATGGGTCGGAGTCAAGCGAGACCAAGGCGGGGTTGACGCTGGGGATTCTTAGGCTCATTTCCCCTGTATGCCCGCCACCTCCTCCAAGAAGCCGAAGTACCGTCGTATCGTGCTTAAGATCAGCGGCGAAGCCCTGCGGAACGATACCACCGGCGCCTCCATCGATAGCGCGGTCCTCGATCGCCTCGCCGAAGAGCTCCGCTCGATCCAGAAGGTCGGCACCCAGGTCGCGGTCGTCGTCGGCGGCGGCAATATCTTCCGCGGCCTCGCCGGCGCGCGCGCCAACGGCACCGATCGGACCACGGGCGACAACATGGGCATGCTCGCCACGGTCATCAACGGCCTCGCCCTCATGGACCGCCTCGAGAAGGCCGGCCTTGAATGCCGCGTGATGACGGCCATCCCGATGGACCGCATCGCCGAACCTTTCATCCAGCGCCGCGCCACCCGCCACCTCGAACGCGGGCGCATCGTCATCTTCGTCGCCGGCACGGGCAACCCGTACTGCACGACCGACTACGCCGCCGCCCTCCGCGCCAACGAGATCGGCGCCGACGCCATCCTCAAGGCCACCAAGGTCGACGGGGTCTACGACAAGGATCCGATGAAGCATAAGGACGCCAAGCGCTATGACCGCGTCTCCCACGCCGAAGCCCTCCAGAAGCGCCTCGGCGTGATGGATGCCGAAGCGTTCTCGCTCTGCGAAGCCAACAAGCTCCCGATCATCGTGCTCTCGATGTCCGAGAAGGGCGCCGTGAAGAAGGCCGTCCTCGGCCAGCGTATCGGCACGCTCGTCGCCTGATTTTCCAACAACAAACCATACCCCCACCCTATCCCATGGACCTCAAAAAACTCATCGCCGACGGCGGCAACGCCATGAAGAAGGCGGTCGACCACACCTCGCACGAATTCGCCACGCTACACACCGGTAAGGCTTCGCCGGGCATGATCGAGAACATCCAGGTCCACGTCGAAGCCTACGGCATGACGCAGCGCCTGAAGGACATGGCCGCCATCACCACGCCCGACGCACAGACGATTGTGGTCCAGCCCTTCGATAAGGGCGTGATGGATGATATCCGCAAGGCCATCATGGCCGCCAACATCGGCATCAACCCCGTCCCGCAGGGCAACTTCATGCGCTGCCCAGTCCCCTCCCTCTCCGGCGAACGCCGCCTCGAGCTCGCCAAGCGCGCCACGCAGATGGCCGAAGAAGGCAAGGTCCGCGTACGCAACGCCCGCCGCGACGCCCTCGAAGTCCTCAAGAAGGGCAACAAGGAGAAACTCATCACCGACGACGAGCTGAAGCGCTCCGAGAAGGAGATTCAGACCCACACCGACAACTTCACGGCCGAGATCGAAAAGAACCTCAAGGCCAAGGATGCTGAACTGAAGGGTTAATCGGTAGCCTCCGTCCCGTTTCATGAACATTCACGAATACCAAGCCAAAGAACTGTTCGCACAGTTCGGCGTCGCCGTGCCCAAGGGCGTGGCGGTCACCTCTGCCGCCGAATTCGAAGGCGCGCTCGCCAAGATCGACACCTCCGGTGGCATCATGTGAAGTCCCAGATCCACGCCGGCGGCCGCGGTAAAGGTACCTTCACCGACGGCTTTAAGGGCGGCGTAAAGTTCTCTCCGACGAAGGAGAAGGCCCTCGAGAACGCGAAGGCGATGCTCGGCAACACCCTCGTGACCGCCCAGACGGGCGAAGCCGGCCGCAAGGTCCAGACGATCTACTTCACGGAAGCCGCCAACTTGGGCAAGCGCCCTGACGGCCGCGACGACGAGTACTACCTCGCCATCCTCCTCGACCGCGCTTCGTCCTTCCCGGTCATCGTCGCCTCGACCGAAGGCGGCATGGAAATCGAACACGTCGCCCACCACACCCCGGAAAAGATCTTCAAGGTGCAGGTCGACCCAGCCGTCGGCCTCCAGGCCTTCCAGGCTCGCCAGATCGCCTTCTCGCTAGGTTTCTCGGGCGACCTCTTCAAGCAGTGCGTCACGCTGGTGACGAAGCTCTACCAGTTCTACTGGGAGAAGGATTGCGCGATGGTCGAAGTGAACCCGCTCCTGGTCACGAAGGAAGGCAAGCTCCTCGCCCTCGACGCCAAGGTGTCGTTCGACGACAACGCCCTCTTCCGCCACCCTGACGTGGTCGCTCTCCGCGACCTGAACGAAGAAGACGCCAAGGAAATCGAAGCCTCGAAGTTCGGCCTATCCTACATCGCCCTCGACGGTAACATTGCCTGCCTCGTCAACGGCGCCGGCCTAGCGATGTCCACGATGGACATCATCCAGCACTTCGGCGGCAGCCCGGCCAACTTCCTCGACGTCGGCGGCGGCGCAACGAAGGACCAAGTGACGGCAGCCTTCAAAATCATCCTCGGTGACGCCAACGTGAAGGGCATCCTGGTGAACATCTTCGGCGGCATCATGGACTGCAACGTGATCGCCACAGGCATCATCGAGGCGATCAAGGAAACCGGCCTCAAGCTGCCCCTCGTGGTCCGCCTCGAAGGCAACAACGTCGAAGCGGCAAGGCCACCCTCGCCGCTTCGGGCCTGACGATCGTGTCGGGCGATTCGATGGCCGACGCGGCCCAGAAGATCGTGAAGCTGGTCAACGCCAAGTAACCCCGCACCGCACACTCTCATGTCTATTCTCGTTAAAGAAGATACCCGCATCCTCGTCCAAGGTATCACGGGCGATTTCGGCGCACGCCACGCCCGTCTCTCGCTCGACTACGGCTCACAGGTCGTCGCCGGCGTCACCCCGGGCAAGGGCGGCCAAGTCTTCGAACACGCCGGCAAGAAGGTCCCGATCTTCAACACCGTCGCCGAAGCCGCCAAGCAGACTGGCGCCACGGTCTCCGCCATCTTCGTCCCCCCGCCCTTCGCGGCCGACGCCATCCTGGAATGCTTCGACGCCGACCTCGACCTCGCCGTGGCCATCACGGAAGGCATCCCGGTCCGTGACATGGTCCGCGCCAAGCGCGCCATGGCCGGCCGTCGCACGCGCCTGATCGGTCCGAACTGCCCTGGCATTGTGACCCCTGGTCGCGGCGACAAGTCCTCTGGTGGCTGCCGCATTGGCATCGCCCCGGGCTACATCCACCGCCGTGGTAACGTCGGCGTGGTCTCCCGCTCCGGCACCCTCACCTATGAAGCCGTCTGGCAGCTCACCTGCCGTGGCAAGGGCCAGTCGACCTGCGTCGGCATCGGCGGCGACCCCGTCAACGGCACCTCGCACCTCGACGTCATCAAGCTCTTCAACGACGACCCGGAAACCGACGCCATCATCATGATCGGCGAAATCGGTGGTAACGCCGAAGTCGAAGCCGCCCGCTGGATCAAGGCGCACTGCAAGAAGCCCGTTGCGGGCTTCATCGCCGGGGCCACCGCTCCCGCTGGACGTCGCATGGGCCACGCTGGCGCCGTCATCGGCGGAGCCGAAGATACCGCCGCCGCGAAGATCAAGATCTTCGAAGAGTGCGGTATCTCCGTCGCGGCCACGCCCTCCGACATGGCCGACGCCCTCCTCCGCATCTGGAAGGGCTGAAAAGCAGCCACCAGATTATAACGAAGAGGCCCGGCGACGGGCCTCTTTTGTTTTTACAGGGGATCCCCTACCCCCCAGAACCATCGCATGTGGTACTACGAACAGAACGGCAATCGCATCGGTCCAGTCGACGAAGCCACCATGCGCTCACTCATCGCCAACCGGACGATCTCCATCGACACGCTGGTCTGGACCAACGGCATGGCCAACTGGACACCGCTCCAGCAGACCCAGCTTGCCGCCGGCCTGCCGGTGCCTCCGCCGATGTCCCAAACGGCTACGATTTCTCTCCAGTATCACAGCGTCCCGAGCCAAGCACCACCCTGACGCCAAGGATCGCGTGGCCTACGTCCTCCTAGCCGTCCTTCTTGGCTGCGGCATCCATAACTTCTTCGCCGGCTACAACACCAAGGGCATCATCCAGTTGCTCGTCTCCGTCCTCAGCTGCGGCATCCTATGGTTCTTCATGTGGATCTGGGCCATCGTCGAAGCCTGCACGGTGACGCAGGACGCCAACGGTGTTCGCTTTAAGTAAGCACGACACCCGCCCAACAAAAAGGCCGCCCACTGGGCGGCCTTTTGCTTTAACTGGCTAGTCGGCTTACTTACCGGCGACGTAGGCGAGACCGCCCGCAGTCTTGGCCACGGCATCGGCACCTTCAAGGAGGTCAGCGATGGGGTCCCACTTGCCCTTGACGAGGCCGTCACGGGCGGAGGAGCGGCGATATCCGCCTTCCAGGTCTTGGCGCCGGCGGAGACGGTCAGCTGGACGACGTCGACGGTGACTTCGACGTCAGGATTGGCACGCACGAAGGCGTCGCACTCGGCGAGGTCTTCCTTGGAGAGGGTCAGGCAAGGCACGCCAAGGGTGGTGGAGTTACCAAAGAAGATTTCCGCAAAGCTGCCACCGACGAAGGCGGTTGAAGCCGAAGCGCCAGAGCGACTGCGGGGCGTGCTCGCGAGAACTGCCGCAACCGAAGTTGAAGCCGACGACCATGACGCCCTGTTTGGCGGCGGCGATACGCGCTGCCTGGGCCGAGTTCATCGGATGGGGGCGCTCCTTACCGTCAGGACCGGTACGCTCGTCGCGGAAGGCGTGTTCGCCGAGACCGTCGAAGGTCACGCAGCGGAGGAAGCGCGCGGGGATGATGCGGTCGGTATCGATGTCGTCGCCGGGGACGGCGAGGGCGAGGGCTTTGACCTGGGTGATTTGGGCGAGGGACATGGCGGTTTGAAAAGGGTTAGGCGGCGACGGGACGGCGGATGACGCAGACGGGCATCGCGAGCGCAGAGGCGAGCGAGGCGAGGCGTTCTTCGGCGACGGAGGCGGCGACGGTCTCGTCGGCCAGCAGGATCGCGTGGCCGTCCACGACCCAAGGGAGGGTCACGTGTGCACACGGGCTTTCCGTCGTAATGGGCGTCGACGCGCCGTTCACCGGGTCGGGGATCTTGGCCTGCGGGGCCACGCGGTCGTCGACGCGGGTCTTCATCTCGGCGAACGAGACGAGTTTCTTCGCGGCATCCCAACCGCCGACCCCGTTGCGCCAGACGGCGGGCGGTGGCGCGGTCCCGAAATCGCGGATGAACCCGGTGGCGAGGCCGACCTCGGTCGGCGTGGCCGCGCGGCCCAGGATGGCGCGGTACAGGGCCTGCACCCGGTCGGCGTCGGTCGCGCCCGTCGCCTTCGCCGCCAAGCCGTCGGACAGCGCGCGGGTGAACGGGTGGTTGAGCATCCAGAGGGCCTGCTGCGGGGTGGTGGTCTGGTTGCGCTTCGCCACGTGGTAATCCGGGTTGGCGAATCGAAGGTGCGGAACACCGCGGGGAGGTTCTGGCGATCGATGAAGCCGTAGACCGTGCGGCGCGGCGTGGTGAAGTCGGCGATCAAGTCGAAGGGCTGCCCACCGGCCTTGCCCTCCGTGCGTCCGGCGACGCGCAGCATGCTGTCGCGCATGGTCTCGAAATCCAGCCGACGGCGGTTCATGCGCCAGAGCAGCTGGTTCTCGGGGTCCTTGGCCAATCCGGCGGCCTGCGGCGCGGAAGACTGGCGGAAGGCGGCCGACAGCACCAGCGAACGCAGGAGACGCTTCACGGACCAGCCGTCGGCGACGAAGCGGGCCGACAGGTGTTCCAGGAGCGCGGGGTTCTTGGGCGGCGGGGTGCGGACGCCGAAATCGCTCGGAGTCTCCACGAGCGGCTGCCCGAAGACCTGCAGCCAGACGCGGTTCACCATCAC
>BGOI01000022.1 GCA_003569165.1 Opitutia bacterium | reverse complement strand
ATCACGCGGATCTCGACGCCGCTGACGGGCCGGCCGACGCAGGTTCCTTGGCCGCGGAGGGCCAGTTGACGAGCCTCACCGAGCAGTTCATCGGCGGTGATGGTCGTGACGGGTAGGCATTCCGTCGCGCCATAGGGGGTGTGCGTGACGCAGTGTGGAGCGATGATGCGCAGCTGAGCCAGCAGCTCGCCGGAGACCGGGGCACCTGCGATGAGGAGGCGGCGGAGGTCGGGCAGTTTGAGGCCACGGGCCTCGCAGTGGTCGGCGACCTTGCTCCAGATGGCCGGCGAGCCGAAGGAGCTCGTGACTTTCTCGGCAATGAGGGCGGCCACCAGCGGGGCGGGGTCGGCCGCGAGCGGCTTGACGGTCAGAGGAGCGGCGTGACCGTGGTCGTGCCGAGGGCCGGATGTGAAGAGAGCGACGAAGAGCGGCAGCATCGCCATATCGGTCTCGCCCGGGCTGATCGCGTAAGTCTTGCGGACCAGTTCGATCTGCGCGTCGAACATGCCGTGCGTGTAGCAGACGCCCTGGGTGCGCCGGTTGACCCAGACGTGAAGAGGATGGCTGCGAGCGTGTCGGGGCCGGCCTTGGCCAGCGGCCCGCTGCGTCGGTGAGGTGGCGGTCAGCGCCTGGCGCCAGGCGGAGCTTCCGACCGTCACGCGATGGTGAAGTGAATGGAAGGCAGCGAAGGGCAGTCGGCTGAGGAGGGTCGCCGTGCGCACGCCGACGAGCGCGGTCGGGCGGGAGCGGCGGACGCAATCAAGGAAAGCGGACCAACCCATCCCAGGGTCGATGGCCACCGGGACGGCGCCCAGTTTGAGTAGGCCGAACATCCCGACGATGAGGTCGTGGCCGGGCCGGACGGCGAGGAGCACCCGCGCTCCCGCGGCGATGCCGGCGGCCGCGAAATAGCCGGCGGCCGAGTCGCTCTCCTGGTCGAGTTGGCGAAAGGTGCGGACCGCGTGGCGGACTTCGCCCGTCGGGTTGACGCCGACGGGTGACTTTGTCGCCAGACCGTCCGGACGGTCGGTAGCCGCGATCCGAAGATGGCGGGCGACGTTGCTTCCGGGGTCGTTCATGGCCTGTA
Organism: Opitutia bacterium; assembly: GCA_003569165.1. Taxonomy (GTDB): domain Bacteria; phylum Verrucomicrobiota; class Verrucomicrobiia; order Opitutales; family UBA953; genus UBA953. The sequence goes on along the minus strand of BGOI01000022.1, from coordinate 27,410 downwards.
AATGAAGAAGCCCCGAATCCGGGGCTTCTGCAAGGGCTACTTGTCGGTTTAGTAGTCGGTCAGGGTGACGGCGCCCCAGAGCAGGGTGATGCGGTCTCCCGAGGTGATGCGACGTGCGCTGAACTCGCGCATGTTGGCACCGATGGTTGCCTTTTCGGACGGAGCAAAGGAGCCGGACTCGACCTTGACGAGGCCAAGGAAGTTGTGGGCGGGCTCCAGCGAGACGTTACGACCATGGTTAGGGGTGTCGTAAGTGGTGCAGCCGACGAGGGCGGCGGAAGCGATTAAGGTAGCAAGGGCAAGCTGCTTCATAGTGGGGTGAGTTCGATGATTGGACGGGGGGAGGGGGCTGACAAGTCAGAATGATTCACGAAGCCGTCCAGTCACGCCAGAGGGTGACCAGTTCGGGGCCTCGGAAGAACCAGACGGCCCCGGCGATGGCCATGCTGGGCACGAAAGGCACCACTCCAGCATACTCTTCCCCCTTTATTTTGGCCTGAATCAGGCCCGGGAGGGCCGTGATGACCCCGATGACCGAGCCCCCAAAGAGACAAAAAACCGCACCCTGCCAGCCGCAGTAGGCACCGACCCCGGCGCAAAGGATGATATCGGCTTCGCCCATGGCTTCGCGGCCGGCCATGACGCTGCCGATGGTCCGGATCCACCAGACCAACGCCGTACCGACGGCGGCTCCAAGCAGGGCCTCGATCAGCGCCCGGAAGCGATTCACGGCTTCGATCGAATGTAGGGTCTCGCCGTGGATCGATGGGACTAGCATCGCGAGGATGATACCGGTGCCGACCAGCGCGAAGTTCGGGGCGTCGGGGACCATCATGTCGTCGAGGTCGCAACCCGCGAGGAGCACGAGCAGCGGAAGGTAGACACAGGCCACCGCGGCTTTAGCCGGAGGGAGGAACGTCCAGGCCGCGACGAAGAGCAGGGCGGTGGTGAGTTCGACGAGTGGGTAGCGGACGGAGATTTTGGCGCCGCAGCACTGCGCGCGGCCACGGAGGAACAGCCAGCCGAAGAGTGGGATGTTATACCAGAAGGGAATCGGCTGACCGCAGGTGCAGTGCGATCCGGGGGTGACGATGGATTCACCCTTGGGCAGACGATGGATGCAGACGTTGAGGAAGCTGCCGACGCAGGCACCGAAGGCACCGGCGGTCAGGGCAGCCAGTCCCGGATGGAGCTTAGCGAAGTTCTGCAGGTCGACGAGCGTCATGGGTTCAGGGAGCGGTTTCGCCGAGTGCGGCGCGCATCGGGGCTTCAGGGGGAAGCATGCCATTCCAGAGGCGGAAGGCGAGCGCTCCTTGCCAGCGGAGCATCGAACGTCCGTCGCAGCAGGCGATACTGCGTTCGCGTGCATCCTTGAGTAAGCAAGAGGGTTCGCTGCCGTACGTGGTGTCGAAGACGAACTGGCCGGTGGCGAGGAGCGCGGAAGGGAAAGGGGAAGCGTCGGTCGGCTTCAATCCGAGCGTCGTGCAGTTGACGATGACGGCGTCAGGGGCGGCCTTGATTTCGGCTAGGCCAGCGGCTTGGACGCGCGGGTCGGCGAGTGCGGACGCGAGGGCGGCGGCCTTGGCGGCATCGCGGTTATGCAGGTGCAGTGCGGTACAGCCGTCGGCGAGGCAGGCTGCAGCGACGGCGCGGGCGGCGCCACCGGAGCCGAGGAGAATCACCGATCGGCCCTTGGTCGTTTTCCCGGTGCGTTCACGCAGCGCTTCCAAGAAGCCTTGTCCGTCGGTGGTGTCGCCGGCCCAGCCCGTCGCAGTGCGGATGAGCGTGTTGACGGACTCGGCCCGCCGGGCTTCCGGTGAGAGGGATTCGGCGAGCGAGAGCGCCTGGATTTTGTGCGGTACGGTGAGGTTCACGCCGGCGAAACCTTTAGCGTGCAACAAGGCGAGTGCCTCGGGTAGTTCCTCGGCGGTGATATGCAGGCGATGGTAGCGCACGCCGGCTAGGCGCGGGTTCGTCGGGAGTAGCGTCGCGATGGCGGCGTTGTGCATCGCTGGGCTGAGCGAGTGCGCGATGGGGTCGCCGAGCACGCCCAGCTGGCCAGGCGCGAACTCGGTCGTCCGAAGGGACGCGAGGGTGAGGGTGTCAGGCGCGCTCATCGGTCTTTTCCAGCGCGTGGACGAAGGTGAGGAATAGCCGGCTGCTGCGGTCGTCGCCTTGGGCTTCGAACTGCGACACGAGGTTACGGCAGCAGCGCGCGAGCGTCTGGTGTGTCGTGACAGGAAGGAGGAACGCTTCGTCCGCCGGCAGTTGGTTATCGAGCAGCAGTAGTTGGACTTCCGCACGAGTGCGGAAGGCGCCGCCTTCGTAGCAGTCGAGGTAGAGCGGTTCGCGTCCGCGGAAGATACCGACCATGAAGCGCCCGGGGAGTCCGACGGGCTCGACGGGCAGGCCGAGGCGGCGAGCCACGAGGAGGAAGATCAGGCAGAGCGAGATCGGGATGCCGCGGCGGCTATGGATGACCTGCGAGAGCAGGGAGGAGGAAGGGACGGCGAAACTTTCCTGAGCACCGCGATAGCCTTCCTCGCCGAAGATAACGCGGCAGAGCAGGCGGCATTTCGTGCGCACATCGAGCGGTTCGGCGATGAGTTCGCGGGTACGTGCAGCCAGGCGGTCAAGTTCGGTGGAATAGGCGTCATCAGCCAAAGCTAGGTCGGTGGCACGTTCGAGCAGGAGGCAGGCTTCTTCGAGGTCGCAGTGCGGGTCGCGCACGTGCGCGAGGAAGGCGTAGGCCGCGGCCTCGGGCGTACGCAGGTCGGCCAGTAGCGTGCGGGCGAGGGCCGCGAGGGCTTCGTCTTTCGTCAGGGTTTCGAGCCAGAGGACGCCTGGTAGTCCGGCGGCTTTGATCTTATTGAGTACGGCGAGGCGGACAACTGGTGAGGGGTCGTCGAGGAGGCGCACCAAGGTCGCCAGTTCCGCATCATGCGTCATGGCGGTTTTCTACCTGCGACCACGGCTTCTCGGCAACAAGGGAGTCCGTTCCGCCGAGTCTTTTAGGGGTTGACGGTGGCACGGGTGACGTGGCGTCGCTGGGCTGGCCCTCTGCGGTGAGCCGGGTTTTCGGGTTGAAGGAAGCCGCCCCCCGAGGGAGTCTGGGACCTATGACCGCTACGCGCATCCGCTGCGGGGTGGCCGGCACGGGTTCGCTCGGCCAGCACCACGCCCGCATCTACTCGACCCTGCCCGGCGCCGAACTCGCCGGCATCTTCGAACCGAATGACGCCCGGGCGGCCGAGATCTGCGCCAAGCATAACTGCCATCGCTTCGCCACCCTCGACGAGATGGCCGCCAGTTGTGACGCCGTCAGCGTGGTCGTGCCGACGAACCATCACGCCGCCGTGGCGCTGCCGCTGCTCGCCAAAGGCGTCCATCTCCTGATTGAGAAACCCCTCTGCGTGACCCTCGAGGAAGCCGCGCAGATCCTGGACGCCGCCTCCAAGGCCGACCGCATCGTCCAGGTCGGTCATATCGAACATTATAACCCGGTGATGTCCTACCTCGAGAAGGCCGTCACCGATGCCCGCTATATTACCGCCGAGCGCCTCGCGCCCTTCACCCCGCGCGGCACCGAGGTCGGCGTCGTGCTGGACCTGATGATCCACGACATCGGCATCGTCCTGCAGCTGGCCAACTCGCCGGTCGAGCGTATTGACGCGGTCGGGGTGTCGGTCGTCACCAAGACCGAGGACATCGCCAATGCCCGTATCGCCTTCAAGAACGGCTGCGTCGCCAACCTGAGCTCCAGCCGCGTCTCCTTGAAGAAGAACCGCGAGATCCGCGTCTTCCAGACCGGTGGGTACCTTTCCATCGATTTCATGGGCCAGAAGGGCCACACCGTGCGCGTCGACCCGACCGCCGAAGGCGGCTTCGCCAAGGAAGAGATCCCGATCGAGAAGGGTGAGCCCCTCGCCATCGAGCTGGCTTCGTTTACCGCCTGCGTCCGCGATCGCAAGAGCCCGAAGGTCAGCGGCGAGCTCGGGCGCACTGCCTTGGAAGTCGCCATCAAAATCACCGAACAGATTCGCGCAGGCATGGCGCGCAAATGAGCGCGTTCCCGTCCATCCCGGCGCACTTCGACCGGCCCCGTGCGGGCGAGGTCGACGTGCTCGTGGTGGCCGGGGAGCATTCCGGTGACCAGCACGCCGCCAAGGTCGTCGCGGAATTACTCAAAGTCCGCCCGGGTCTACGTATCGTCGCGTTCGGCGGGCCGCAGTTGCGCACCGCTGGCGCCCAGCTGCTGATGGATATGACCACGTTCTCCGCCGTGGGTATCGTGGAAATCCTTTCGGCTTATCCGTTCTACCGGAAGCTCTTCTCGCGCATCGTCGCTTGGACCACGCAGTGGAAGCCCAAGGTCGTCGTGCTGGTCGATTACCCTGGCCTCAATCTCCGTCTGGCTAACGAGCTCCGTAAGGCGGGCCTGTCGCGCGCCGGCTTCGGCGAGACGGCCGTCATCCAATACGTCAGCCCGCAGTTGTGGGCCTGGAAGCCCAAGCGTCGCTTCACCATGGCGCGAGACCTGGACGGCGTTGGCACCATCTTCCCGTTCGAACCCGCGTGCTATGCTGATACAAAGCTGGATGCTCGATTCGTCGGCCATCCCTTTGCTGAGTCCGACCATCAGCCTGGATTGACGTACGATCCTGATGGCCCGGTACTGCTGCTGCCAGGCAGCCGTCCGAAGCCCGTGAGGAAGATTTTCCCCGCGCTCGTCGAGGCCTTCGCGCTCTTCCGCCAGGAGCACCCCAAGCGGCGTGCGCTCGTTCTCCACACCGGTGGCGAAGTGCATGCGGAGCTTTATCGCCTGCTGGCCGAATACGGCGACCAGGCCAAGGGTATCGACCTTCGCCCCGTCTCCGAAGGCCCGGCCGTAGGTTGCGCCGCACTCGTCAGCTCAGGTACCATGTCCCTGACCGTCGCGCTCGCGGGCATCCCCGGCGCGGTCGTCTATCGCGCCAATCCGCTCACCTGGATTGTCGGCCGACGATTGATCGCCGGCCGCGTGGATAACCTCGGCATCGCGAACATCCTCCTCAAACGTCAGGCTTGGCCTGAATACCTGCAGGGTGCTTGTGAGCCCGCGCCCTTGGCCGCCCGCCTGCGTGAGTGTATCGAAGCTCCGGGCCCGCGCGCCCAGGCTGTCGCTGATGCCGGCGAGCTCTTAAGCCTGCTTTCCGCGCAGTCCGGCTCCACACCCGCTGAGTGGGTCGCCACCTTCCTTCCTAAATGAGTGCTTCGATGAAGATTGCGGTGCTCGGTTGCGGCTATGTCGGCGCGGAGTTCGCCCGGCAGGCGCGCGCGGCTGGACATGGCGTGCTCGGTGTCGTCCGTTCGGACGCCTCGCGCGATAAACTCCGTGCGGAAGGAATCTCTGCTGAAGCGTTCGACCTTCAGGCCGGCGATTGGGCGCAGCTGCCGAAGCATTTCGACGCCGTGGTCTACGCGGCCAGCACTGGTGGCGGCGGGCCTGAGGCGTATGCGTTGGCTTATGATGTCGGCGTGAAGCGGGCGCTCGCCTGGGCGCACGCCGTCGGGGCACACTGCTTCATTTTCACCAGCTCCACGGGCGTGTATCGACAGGATGACGGCGGAAAGGTCGACGAGACTTCTCCGGTTGGGGGCGCACCCACGGCGGATGCGATTCTCGGCGGCGAGCAGGCCGTGCTGACTTCTGGTTTCGCCAGGGCGCGCGTGCTGCGCTTCGGCGGACTCTATGGTCCTGGTCGTCATCATCTCGTCGATCAGCTCCGTCGCGGAGATAATGTCATCGGCGGCCGCGTGGATCACTTCATCAATTATCTGCATCGCGACGACGCGGCTTCATCGATCCTTGCCGCGATCGTCGGCGGTCCGAACGGCGCACGTGTTTATAATGTCGGTGATGGGAATCCCGTGACCAAAGCAGCGCTCGCGAAATGGATTGCGTCGCGTCTCGGGCAGGCTTCTCCCGTGTTCGATCCGGCCGCTCCGGCGGGTCCCAGGGTGGCAAAAGGAGGTCGAACCCAGCCGAATCGCATCGTTTTAACCGAGCGGATTCGGGCGGAATTACCGTGGAACCCCATATTTCCTGAGGTTTTTGCAGGATTAAGTGAGCTTTTCTGAGATTTCCGCCCGTCTAAGCCTGCCTGCATTACGGCAGGTTCTTCACCCATTCGCCTTCATCCTGTAACAATAGGATGAGATAGTCCGCTCGCATAACCGCACCACAACCTATGAATAGCACCCTCAAGTCCATGCTGATCGCCGCTGCCGCCATTACGTCGGTTTCGGCTTTCGCCCAAGATAAAGCCACGCTCGATCTTCTCGTGAAGAAGGGCCTCATCACCGCTGAAGAGCGCGCGAAGACCCTGGACGAAGCCGCTAAGGCTCGTACGGCCTCCGGCCTCAACAAGATCTTCGTCAAGGAAGACGCCACCAAGCGCCTCACCTTCTCGGGTCGCGTCCAGACTCAGTACCAGTCCATCAGCGGCGAAACCACCGCTAACAACGGTACGGTTACCCAGGCCACCGATCTCAGCAACGCTTTCATGCGCCGCCTCTACCTCGGCTTCAAGGTCGACATGGGCGAAGGCATCTCCGCCGAACTCGTCAACAATTTCGCGGACAACACCCTCGATAAGGCGATCTTCACCGCTGAAACCTCCTACGGTAACTTCATCCTCGGTTACCAGAAGGTCCAGTGGGGTCTCGAAGAGAACACCTCCTCCTCCAAGCTCCTGACCGTCGAACGCTCCGCCTCGAACCGCTTCTGGAACGAAGGCGTCAGCTCCTCCTCCCTCGGACGCCTCGGCTTCGGCGCCCGCCACACCGGTCTCCACTACGCCAACAAGTACACGGTCGACGCCGCCCAGACCCTCGAGTTCGGTGGCTCCGTCGCCAACGCCTCTCAGGGCCAGGCCAACAACTCGGGTAACGACATCGGCATCTTCGCCAACCTGATCTACACCTACAAGATCAGCGACACGAACAAGCACTCCGTCGGCGTGAACTACGGCACCCAGCGCGACACTCGCACCGCCGCCGGCACTGGTATCGGCGCCGGTGTCAATGACGCCACGATCTCGGGCTTCAACCCGTACATCAAGTCCCAGTTCGACAAGCTCGTCGTCCAGGCCGAGATGATCACCACGACCAACGAAGCCGTCGTCGGCAGCACCCCGAACGCCGTCGAGCGTAAGCCGGAAGGTTACACGATCCTCGCCGCCTACAAGTTCACCGACCAGGTCGAAGGCGTCGTCCGCTACTCCCAGCTCGACACCGACGGCCAGGGTGCGACCTTCGGTGGTCTCTACCGCGACGGTTCGAACATCTCCGGCGTCTACAACAAGTTCGACAGCGTCTACGTCGGCGTGAACTACTACTTCGTGGACCACAACGCGAAGATCATGTTCGGCTACGAAAACGCCAAGGCTTCGCAGCTGATGTCTGGCCTCGGTGGCACGGTCGGTACCGGCAAGGCCGACGCGGACATCTTCCGCCTCCAGGCCCAGGTGCTGTTCTAAATCCTAGGATTTAGGCTTCATAGCACGAGGGCCGGCAGGGATGCCGGCCCTCTTTGTTTGGCGGAATCGCCGACCAGCCCGGGCCATATGGTCCGGGCTGTTTCGTGTCGGTGATCATTGATGGTGGGACTCATCGCCCGTACCCGGCGTAGCGTCCTGGCGGCTAAGGTGCGCAGCCGGGTGACTCTATCCCCTCGCAGGCGCTGGGGTGGTCGTGCTGACCGCGAGAGGATGGTTTACCGCCGTGCCACACTAGGCCTGGGCACGGGCGCGACGCTAAGGGCCAGGGTGTTTCAATTCGGGGATAGTATCGAGTGTGCCCGTTCGTCGCTAGGCTGGCTGGCAAGTCTTGCAGCCTTGGGAGCATGGGCTCCGTGGTGGCTGGCCAGCGCTGCTCAGGCAGCGTCGTCGCCCCATTGCCTAGGCACGAAAAAGCCCGACCGGATGGTCGGGCTGATCGGTCGGCTTAGGCCGGGCTTAGAGCGCGCGGTAGTTGGGCGACACGTTGTCGGTGCCCTTGGTCTGCTCGCGGAGGCGACGATTTTCTTCTTCAAGTTCGGCCACGCGGGCGGTGGCGGTGGCGGTCTTGGCGTTGGCCTCGCGGAGGGCGGTGGAAGCGGCTTCGAGGTCAGCTTCGGCCTTCTTCTGCTTGGCGATGGCTTCCTTCAGTTCGGAGCCGTCACGGAGGCGGGCGAGTTCAGCGGTGAGTTCGTTGACGCGGTTAGCGGCGTCGGCCTTAGCCTTCTCAAGCTCGGTAGCCTTCACCGCGGCCTTAGCGGCATCTTCCTTGGCCTTGGCGAGGTCGTCGACCGCCTGCTTGACGGCCTTATCGGCGTCCGTCTTGGTTTTCGCGAGAAGGTCGGTGGCCTGCTTGCCTGCGTCGTCAGCGGCCTTCTTGGCATCGGCGGCAGCCTTGGCGGCCTTGTCATTGAGGTCCTTGAGGTCGGCGACGCTCTTCAGGCGGGCTTCGGCGGCGTCCTTGCTGATCTTGGCGGCGCGCTGGTTGGCGGCTTCTTCCCCGCTCCAGGTGACGATGGCCACGCCACCGAAAGCGGCAGCGATGAGGATGAGAATAATTTCGCGGGTCTTCATGAATGATTGATTGGCCGCAACCTTGTCAGACCCGTCCGTCGGGTCAAGAGCCTACCCGCCCAGTCAGGAAAGGCGGTTCTTATAGTCCGCGTAGCCGAAGCGGCGGATGACCTGCGTCTGTCCGGAGGCCGGGTCGAAGCTGGCGATCGTCGGGAGGGGCACGCCGTTGAAGGTCGTGTTCTTCACGAACGTGTAGTGCGACATGTCCATGAAGACGAGGCGCTGGCCGATTTTGAGCGGGGCGGGGAAGGAGTAGTCACCGATGACGTCACCCGCGAGGCAGGTCACGCTGCCGAGGCGGTAGGTGTGGGGTAGCTTGCCCGGCAGGTCGGCATCCATGATGTCGGCCCGGTAGGGCATCTCCAGCGTGTCCGGCATGTGGTTGGTGGCCGAGATGTCGATGATGGCGATATCGACGCCGTTATGGACCAGGTCGAGGACCGTCCCGACCAGGACGCCGGTGCCGATGCCGATGGCTTCGCCGGGCTCGAGGTAGACCTGGATATGCTGGCCCCAGCGCTGACGGAAGCCCGTGATGATGCGGACGAGGCGGTCGAGGTCGTAGCCCTCGCGGGTGATGTGGTGGCCGCCGCCGAAGTTGACCCACTTCAGCTGCGGGATGAACTCACCGAACTTCGCTTCGAAGGCCGCGACCGTGCGCTCCAGCACGTCGGAGCCCTGCTGGCACATCGTGTGGAAGTGGAGGCCCTCAATCCCGTCGAGGTCGGCGGCCGACTTGATCTCTGAGCGCAGCGTGCCGAGGCGGGAGCCGGAGGCGCAGGGGTTGTAGAGTTCGACGTCGACCTCGGCGTGCTCCGGGTTGACGCGGAGGCCGAAGGAGAGCTTGCGGCCGGCCGCGAGGGCGGCGACCTTGTGGCGCTTCCATTGCGTCGGCGAATTGAAGGAGATGTGGTCCGCCACGCGCAGTAGGTGGGCGAACTCCTCGTCCTTGAAGGCCGGCGAGTAGGCGTGGACTTCGCCGCCGAATTCCTCGCGACCGAGGAGCGCTTCGTTGATGCCGCTGGCGGTGGTGCCCACGAGATACTTCGAGATCAGCTTCGCTTCGCTGAACTGGGCGAAGCCCTTGAGCGCGAGGAGGATCTTAGCGCCGGAGCGGTCCATCACCGAGCGCAGGATGCGGAGGTTCTGTTCCAGCAGGCCGCGATGGAGGACATGGCAAGGGCTCGGGACCTGGCTCAGGTCGACCTTGCGGAAAGCTTCGGTGAGGGCGTCGGACACGAGGGTGAAATTGGGAGCGTCGGGGTGCGGTGCAAACGAAAAGCCCGCTTGGCAGCGGGCTTTGGTTTGGTTGTTCAGGCAACCGGGAGCTCCTGCACGTGCCAAGGCAAGCCACGCTTGGTGAGTGCTTCCATGAACGGATCCGGGTTCATCTCTTCCATGTTCCAGACGCCGGGCTTGAGCCACTTACCGCTGGCGAGCATCGCGCCGCCGATCGCGGCCGGGACACCAGTCGTGTAGCTGATCGCCTGGGACTTCACTTCGGCGAAGCATTCCTGGTGGTCGCAGACGTTGTAGATGAAGACCTTGCGGGGCTTGCCGTCCTTGAGGCCGGTGATTTCGCAGCCGATGCAGGTCTTGCCCTTGGTGCGTGGGCCGAGGGAAGCGGGATCAGGGAGGAGCGCCTTGAGGAACTGGATCGGGACAATCTGGTGGCCTTGGAAATCGATGGGGTCGATGCGGGTCATGCCGACATTCTCGAGGACGCGCAGGTGCGTGAGGTAGTTTTCGGAGAAGGTCATGAAGAAGCGGATGCGCTTCAGTCCCTTGATGTTGATGGCGAGGGATTCGAGTTCCTCGTGGTAGAGCAGGTAGCTGTCCTTCGGGCCGACGACCGGGTAGTCATACACCCACTTGACGGAGAGCGGGTCGGTTTCCTTCCATTCGCCTTTTTCCCAGAAGCGACCGCGCTGGGTGATTTCGCGGATGTTGATCTCTGGGTTGAAGTTCGTGGCGAACTTGTAGCCGTGGTCGCCGGCATTGGCGTCCATGATGTCGATCGTCTCGATCGTATCGAAGAGGTGCTTCTGGGCGTAAGCGCAGAAGACGTTGGTCACGCCGGGGTCGAAGCCCGAGCCGAGGAGGGCGGTGAGGCCAGCCTTCCGAAGCGTGCGCGGTAGGGCCCACTGCCAGGAGTATTCGAACTTCGCGAGGTGGGGCGGCTCGTAGTTGGCCGTGTCGACGTAGTGGATGCCGGCGTGGAGGCAGGCGTCCATCAGGTGGAGGTCCTGGTAGGGTAGGGCGACGTTGATGAGCAGCTCGGCGCCGAAGGACTTGATCAGGGCGACCGTGGCCTTGACGTCGTCAGCGTCGACGGCGGCGGTATGGATCGTGCGGCCCGTGGCGGCCTTGACGTCGGCGGCGATGGCCTTGCACTTATTCTCGTTGCGGGAGGCCAGCATGACTTCCGAGAAGGACTCGGTGTCCATGGCGCACTTGTGGGTGACGACATTGCCGACGCCGCCGGCGCCGATGATTAGGACTTTTTTGCTCATGAGGTGACTGATTTCTGTCCACTCGGGACGGAGGGGGGAAGCAAAAAGGATGCACAGTCCCGCCAAGGGAGGGTGACGCTTAGGCGTCGGCGTCCAGGCAGCCCTTTCCGGACCGGCGGACCGGTCGGAAAGTAAGCCCTTTTGGCTGGCGGGATGGACGAGACTCGAACTCGCGACCTCCGCAGTGACAGTGCGGCGCTCTAACCAACTGAGCTACCACCCCCGGTAGCCAAAAGGAAGGGTAAGAAAGGTTTCCGGAGGGGGTCTGTCAAACGGAAAACCGACCCAAATTAGGCCCCTAACTTGACCTTGGCCGACGATTTCGAACTTCCAGGTGGTCAATTCACGAATCCCCATGGGGCCGCGGGCGTGCAGGCGGTCAGTGGAGATGCCGACTTCGGCCCCGAAGCCGAACTCGCCCCCGTCCGTGAAGCGGGTGCTGGCATTCCAGTAGACACAGGCGCTATCGATCTGGGCGAGGAACGAGCGGGCGGCGGACTCGTCGGCCGTGATGATGGCGTCGGAGTGGTGCGAGCCATAGTCTTCGATGTGGGGCGACCGCCTCGGCGAGGCCGGTGACGATCTTCACGTTGAGGATGAGGCCGAGGTGCTCGGTGCGGAAATCTTGTTCCGTCGCGGCCTTGGCACCGGGCATCAGTGACTGCGACTTCGCGCAGGCGCGGACCTCGGTCTGCTTCGCGGCGAGCGCGGCAGCCATCTTCGGGAGGAATTTCTCGGCGACGGCGGCGTCGACGAGCAAGGTCTCGAGGGCGTTGCACGCGCTGGGGCGCTGGCACTTCGCATTGAGCACAATCTGTTCGGCCATCACGAGGTCGGCCTGCGCGTAGGACGTAGACGTGGCAGATGCCGGCGTCGTGCTTGATGACGGGGACCTTGGCGGAGTTGACCACCGCCTCGATGAGGCCAGGGCCGCCGCGGGGATGATGATGTCGACGATGCCGCGGAGGGAGCCGAGCGCAGGCACGGCTTTCGCGGTCGGTAAAGGGAAGCAGCGTAACGGCATCGGAGGGTAGGCCGGCGGCACGTAGGCCAGTCGCGAACGACTTCGACAGCGCGATGTTCGTGTGGATGGCCTCGCTGCCGCCGCGGAGTATGCAGCCGTTGCCAGGACTTCAGGCAGAGGGCGGCGGCGTCGACGGTGACGTTCGGTCGTGATTCGAAGATGATGGCGACGAGTCCGATCGGGACGCGGCGGCGGATGATGCGTAGGCCGTTGGGGGCGCGTCCAATCCTCGGTGACTTCGCCGACGGGGTCGGGAAGCTGTGCGACCGCTTCGCAGGCGACGGCAATATCCTCCAGGCGGGCGTGGTCGAGGCGCAGGCGGTCGGTCATCGCTTCCGTGAGGGCCCTTGGCCTGGGCGGCGGCGAGGTCCTGGGCGTTGGCTTCGAGGATGGCGGCTTCGTCGGCGCGGAGGGCCTGGGCGGCGGCGCGCAGGGCGGCGTCGCGGACGGCGGTCGGGGCGAGGGCAAGGGCGCGCGAGGCCTTCTTGGCCGTGCGGGCGATCTCCGTCACACGCTGGAGGAGGTCGCTCATTTCTTCTTCAGCGAGAAGCGCGTCCCGAGCTTCTTGCCGGCGGCGAGTTCGAGCAGGACGCCTTCGCGGCGACCGCTGGCGATAATCGTGTCGACGCCGCCTTCGGCCGCGATCTCCGCGGCAAGCAGCTTCGTGACCATGCCGCCGACGTTGCGTTCGGAACCGGCGCCGCCGGCGAGCGCACGCACAGAGTCGTCGATTTTGCGGACGGAGGGGATGAGGTCGCCGGTGCCGTCGGACTTCGTCATCAGGCCTTGGATGCCGGAAAGAATAATCAGCAGGTCGGCGCCGACGAGGGCGGCGACGTGGGCCGAGAGGCGGTCGTTGTCACCGACCTTGATTTCTTCGTCGGCGATGGCGTCGTTCTCGTTGATGATCGGGATAAAGCGCTTGCGGGCGAGGAGGAGGTCGAGGGTCGCGCGGGCGTTGCGGGTGCAGGCGCGGCTATCGAGGTCCCAGTAGGTCAGCAGCATCTGGGCGCCGAGCAGCTTATGGCGGCGGAGGTGTTTGCCGTATTCGGACATCAGCTCGGGCTGGCCGACGGTGGCGCAGGCCTGGAGCTCGCGGGCTTCCTTCGGGCGTTTCTCGAGGCCCATGGCGGTCATGCCCGCGGCGACGGCGCCGGAGGTCACCAGGACAACCTGGATGCCGCGCTTATGCAGACCAGCGACCTGATCGACGATGCGGCCAATCTGGACGCGGTCGACCTTGCCGTCCTTGCGGGTGAGGAGGCCGGAACCGAGCTTGATGACCCATCGTTTTGCCATGGCTTTGAGGGGTTGACCTTAGCCGAGGGAAAACGCCGTTGTCCAGCGTCAGAACGCCGACCTCAGAACGAAGGCGGCTGCAGGCCCACGGCCAGCCAGCCTTTCGGGGCCAGGACGCGTCCCTGCGGGGTGCGGACGACGTAGCCTTCCTGCACGAGGAACGGTTCATGCACTTCCTCGAGCGTGTGGGCGTCTTCGCCGATAGCGGCGCCGATGCTGCTCAAGCCGACTGGTCCGCCGTTATGCTTCTCGGCCATCGCGCGAAGGAAGCGGTGGTCCATGTCGTCGAGGCCGTGCTGATCAATCTCAAGGAGCTCGAGGGCGGCGGCCGTGACGGCGGCGTTCGCCTTGCCGCCGGCGCGTTCGAGGGCGTAGTCGCGCGTGAAGCGCAGGAGATTATTGACGATGCGCGGCGTGCCGCGGGCGCGGCGGGCGATCTCGTCGGCGCCGCCTTGGTCGATGTCGAGGCTGAGGAGGTCGGCGTTGCGGCGCACGATGCTTAGCAGCTGTTCGCGGGTGTAGTAGTCGAGGCGCGTCTGGAGCGTGAAGCGACTGCGGAGCGGCGCGGTGAGCAGGCCGGTGCGGGTGGTCGCGCCGACGAGCGTAAACTTCGGGAGGTCGAGGCGGACGCTGCGCGCGTTCGGGCCTTGGTCGATCATGATGTCGATGCGGAAGTCCTCCATCGCCGAGTAGAGGAGGACTCCTCGACCGTCTTCGGGATGCGGTGGATTTCGTCGATGAACAGCAGGTCGCCTTCTTGGAGGCTCGTGAGTAGGCCGGCCAGGTCGGAGGCTTTCTCAACGACCGGACCGGAGGTCACACGAATCGGGCGGCCCATCTCTTCAGCGAGGATCATCGCGAGCGTCGTCTTGCCGAGTCCGGGTGGGCCGTGGAGGAGGATGTGGTCGAGCGTGCGGCCTTCGCGACGCGCGGCGCCGATCATCACGCGGAGGCGTTCGACCGTGCGCTGCTGACCCACGAAGTCGTCGAGCTTCGGCGGGCGCAGGGCGGCGTCGAGCGAGCGGTTTGCGCGCGACGCGGCTTCCTTGCCGTCGAGCGGCTGGGGGTCATCGGGCGAATCCTTGCGGGCCATAGAGCGCAAGGTGCGGGGTCGGGACGAATTGGCAACCCTCAGTCCTCGGCGAAGCCTTTCGGCAGGTCGGAGGCGGGGAGGCGTTCGACATCGGCACCCAGGGAGCGCAGCCGTTCCTCGAAGCGTTCGTAGCCGCGGTCGAGGTGGTAGAGGCGTTGGACCCACGTCTCGCCCTTGGCGATCAGCGCGGCGAGAATCAAGGCCGCGGAGGCGCGGAGATCGGAGGCCATCACCGGCGCGCCGGAAAGCGGGCGGTCGCCGTAAATCGCGGCCGTGGCACCGTCGATGGCAATCTCGGCGCCCATGCGCTGGAGTTCGGCGGCGTGCATGAAGCGGGCCGGGTAGATCTTCTCGGTCACCGTGCTGCGCCCGTCGACGAGGAGCTGGAGGGCCATGAATTGCGCCTGCAGGTCGGTCGGGAAACCCGGGTAGGGTTCGGTGATGATTTCGACGGCGTGCGTCGGCTTGCCGTGCGCGCGGATAAAGTCGGGGCCGGTCTCGACCTGTACGCCCGCTTCGCGGAGTTTATCGAGGAAGGCCGTGAGATGCAAAGGGTCGCAGTGCGTCACCGTGACGTCGCCGCCCGTGATGGCGCCAGCGACAAGATAGGTGCCGGCTTCGATGCGGTCGGCAATGACCGTATGGTCGCAGCCGTGGAGCGTGGCGACGCCTTCCACTTCGATGATGCCCGTACCTTGGCCGCTGATCTTGGCGCCCATTTTGATGAGCATGGTGCAAAGATCGACGACCTCCGGTTCGCGGGCGGCACATTCGATGCGCGTGACGCCGGGCGTGAGGGTGGCGGCCATCACGATATTAGCGGTGCCGAGGACTGTGCTGCCCATCGGGCCGCCCATGAAGACCATATCACCACGGGCGCGGGAGGCGTCGACTTGGACGAGGCCGGCTTCGACCGTGACGATGCAGCCGAGGGCTTCGAGGCCTTTCAGGTGAAGGTCGATGGGGCGGGGGCCGATGACGCAGCCGCCAGGGATGGCCATCTCCGCTTGGCGGAGGCGACCGATGAGCGAGCCCAGTAGGCAGACCGACGCGCGCATCTTGCGGACGAGATCGTAGGGCGTGCGGTGCGAGACCTGTTCGGCGCGAATCGTCCAGACGCCGGGCTCCGGGTTGGCGACGACGGCGCCTTGATGGCCGAGGATCTCGGCCATGTAGCGGACATCGCTGAGGTCGGGCACGTTGCGCAGCGTCACCGTCTCGCCCGTGAGGAGCGAAGCGGCGAGCAAGGGCAGCGAAGCGTTCTTCGAACCGGCGGCGCGGACCGTGCCTTTCAGCACGTGACCACCGCGGATGCGCGCGACCTGGAGCATGTCGGATAAAAGAAGCGGGGGCGCCGATTGGCGCCCCCGTTATGTTCAGCCTTCGCGAGGACCGCTGCGAGGACCGCGGTCGCCGCGGAATTCACCGCGACCTCCACGGGAGCCATCACGGGAACCTTCACGGCCCCCACGGGAACCATCACGGGAACCGCCGCGGAATTCGCCGCGACCACGTCCACCGCGCTGACCGCGATCAGAGCGTTCGCCGCGGTGTTCGCCGCGAGGCTGCTGGGTGCGGGAGGAAGGAACGAAGACGGCCTTGGTAGGCACGCCGAACAGGGTGGCGAGCTTGCGCTTCAGCGAGGCCCAGAAGCCGATGGGGGCTTGGACTGGGATGACGACGGGCTCAATCTGGATACGCGGACGGTCTTCACGACGCGGGCGGTCTTCACGACGCGGGCGGTCTTCACGACGCGGACCACGGTCGCCTTCGGGGCGAGGGCCGCGATCGCCTTCGGCGCGCGGCTCACGGCGAGGACCACGTTCGCCTTCGGCGCGCGGTTCACGACGCGGGCGGTCGCCCTGCGGGATGCCGGGCTGGCGGCCTTCTTCGGTGAAGCCTTCGGGGCGACGTTCACGCGGTTCGCGACGGGGACCAGGCTCGCCTTCGGCGCGCGGTTCACGACGTTCACGCGGTTCACGCTGCTCGCGCTGTGCCGGGGCGGACGACTGGGCGCGATCGCCCGAGAGGTTCTCGGTCAGCTGAGACGGGTCTTCGACGACACCGCAGGTTGGGCGGGCAGCCTGACCATTGGCGGCCGACGGAGCGGCGCCACGGGGCGTACCACGGCGACCGAACTGCTTCGGCGTCGTGATGGTGCCGGGCTTGGCGGCGGGTTCGGACGAGGCCCCGATCACGGAGAGCGGAGGGAGTTCCGCGTGGGCGGACTCCAGCTTGGCTTCGTTGAGGCGGGGTGCGGGGGTGCGGACTTCATTGGCGCCTGCGTCCGCGGCGGGCTGGTGGGGGGAGACTGGCTCCTGGCCCTGGGTTTCTTCTTGGCTCATGTTGCTTATGTTGGGGCGGCCTTCGTTGTGGCCGACCGGATGATGCGGCCGTTCCGTTGTGGAATGGCGACGCGGTTTGTCGGACCCTTGGTGACGGAGGACGAACCTCCTTGGGGTGCCGAAATGACCCGGGAGAGACTCCCGGAAAGAATGTGAATAATTATCGCCCCCGGCTTAACAACAAGAAAGTCCCTCAGCGGGCCTCTTCAGTGAACCTTTGTTCACGGATAAGCACGATTTTGACCGTTCCTTGATAGGAAAGCGTTTCTTCCACCTTAAGGCGGAGACGGCGGGCCAGCTCGGTGGCGCCGAAGTCGTCGATCTTGACCGGGTCGACGATCACCCGAAGTTCGCGGCCGGACTGGAAGGCGTAGGCCTCCCGGACTCCGTCGAAGGCGAGGGCGACCTCTTCCAGGCGGCGGACGCGCTGGGCGTAGGATTCGAGGGTGGAGGAGCGGGCACCGGGGCGGGAGCCGGAGGCGGCGTCGGCGATCATCACCAGAGGAGCGTAGAGGCTTTCGGCTTCGACTTCGCGGTGGTGCGCGGCGACGGCGTTGACCACGCGGACATCTTCGCCGAGGCGGCGGAGCAGGGCGGCGCCGGCGAGGGCGTGGCTGCTGCCGGCTTCGGCTTCGATCGCCTTGCCAAGGTCATGCAGCAGGCCGGCGCGTTTCGCCGGGATCGGGTCGATGCCGATCTCCGCGGCGAGCATCGCGCAGAGCTGCGCGACTTCGATCGAGTGCGAGAGCGTGTTCTGGTTGGCGGAGAGGCGGAAGTGGAGGCGACCGAGAAGTTCTTCGACGGAGGCATCCATCGGCGGAAGGCCGAGATCACGGACCGCGTCGCGTCCGAGGCGGCGGGCGTGCTTCACCACTTCGTCGGCGGCGTCGCGGACGCTGTCCTCGATGAGTCCCGGCGAAATGCGTCCGTCCTTCACGATGCGTTCGAGTGCGATACGCGCGATCTCGCGTCGGACCGGGTCGAAGCAGGAAACCATTGCTAATCCAGGGGTTTCGTCGATGAGCAGCGTCGCGCCCGTGGACTGTTCGAAGGTGCGGATGTTCCGGCCTTCGCGACCGATGAGGCGCCCCTTCATGTCCTCGTTGGGAAGCGAGACCGTGATCGCCGTCGCATCCTGGGTTGTCGAGGTCGTCAGGCGCTGCATCGCCGAGAGCAGTTTGCGGCGCGCTTCGTCATCGATGTCCTGTTCGACCTGGTCGAGCAGGCCGCGGCGGAGGTGCTGGGCTTCTTCGCCGTATTCCTCGCGGAGGTGGTCGATGAGTAGTGCGCGCGCTTGCTCTGGGGTGACCTTGGCGAGGCGCTGGAGTTCGCGGACGAGATGATCGCGTTGGCGCGCGTTCTCGCGGGAGAGTTCGGCGGCGGCTTCGACTTCGGCTTCGGCGGCGGTCTTCATCCTGGCCGCCTCGCTCTTCTCGGCTTCGGCTTTTGCGTGGAGTTCGGCGGCGTCGACGGTGGCTTCGCGGCGGGCGAGCTCGACCTCGGAACGGAGGCGGGCGTCGCGGATCGCACCGAGAGTGTTCTCGCGCCATTTCGCCACCGCATAGGCTACGATGGCTCCAGAGGAGAACGCCACGGCGGCGAGGATGCTTTGGTCGGCTGCCACAGGCATGTTCGTCGCGAAAACCGGAGGTCCGGGGGGATACCCTTGCGGACGGAGCCCCTTCGGCAAGCCCTTTCGGGAGGTTCGCCTTGCCTCCGGCCCCTAATCGAGGTTGCCTCCGGCATGTCCCAACACCTTGACGATGAGCGGTCTCCGGCCGCGGTCTGGTGGGATAATTTCGCCAATTTCGCGTGGCGGACCGATTGGACTCAGGTGGTCATCATCCTCTTTCTGAGCGGATTGGGAATCGTGGCGATCCAGTCGGCCGGCAGCGCCCGCGAGTCCGCGTTCTACCGTTCCCAAATGGTCTTCGTGATCATCGGTTGGTTGGCCTATTGGGCGGTCTCCGCCCTCGATTATCGGTACATCCAGCGCTATGCGCGTCGCATCTATCTGGCCTGCTTGGCCATCCTGCTGCCGGTCTCAATCTGCGCTATTTTACAAAAGGATCTAGGGACGTTTATCCGAAGCGTCTACGGCGCGCGCCGATGGATGGATTTCGGCCCTTTCTCGATTCAGCCGTCGGAGTTCGCCAAGATTGGCGTGCTCGTCTTTATTGCGGCGATGTTGGCTCGTTCTCCGATCGGCTCCTTCCGTGCGACGTGGCGCA
Organism: Opitutia bacterium; assembly: GCA_003569165.1. Classification (GTDB taxonomy): domain Bacteria; phylum Verrucomicrobiota; class Verrucomicrobiia; order Opitutales; family UBA953; genus UBA953. The sequence continues at coordinate 8,293 of BGOI01000022.1, read as the reverse complement.
CCGTCTTCTGGTGCCTGGGGGCCGCCGCAGTCCCGTTTGTCTTGATTTTTGTGCAGCCAGACCTAGGTTCAGCCCTCATCTACCTGCCGCTCTCATTCATCCTGCTTTTTGTCGCCGGCCTGACTTTCAGGTTCTTCCTAGTGGCCGGTGCCGCCACCCTTTTGATGGTGGGGGTAGTGGCGGTGGATTTGCATGATTACGCGGCCAAGGTTGACCAATACGCGAAGGCCAACCCCGCCACGAAGGATCCCTTTGTCGCTTATCGTAAAGAGAACCCCCAAGAGGTCGGTTACTCTTTGCTCAAGAATTACCAGCTCGAGCGCATTATGTCCTTCGTCGCCCCTGAGGTGATCGACCCCAAGGGACTCGGTGCGACCTGGAACGTAAACCAGGCCGTCATCGCCGTCGGCCGCGGTGGTTTCCGTGGCCAAGGTATCGGTAACGGCACCCAGGCACGTTTCGGGTATCTGCCGGAGGCTGCGGCCCATAATGACTTTCTTTTTTCCGGGATGGCCGAGGAGATCGGCTTCACCGGTGGATTCTTGGTGATTGGCGCATTTGTCCTCTTGTTCTGGCGCGTCGTGCGAACGGCGGCTCGGGCAGCGGATCGTTTTGGTTCCTTGCTCGCGATTGGCGCGGCGGTCGTGCTCGGCACGCACGTCGTGATTAATATCGGCATGAATATCAACCTGATGCCCGTCACTGGGGTCCCCCTTCCTTTTCTTAGCTACGGAGGGTCTTTCGTTCTCAGCTGTTTCCTGCTCCTTGGACTAGTCCAGAGCGTTCACCGGCACTCGGCCGGTGGCGGCGAAGGCGGAGGCTCTCCGGCAACCGGCTTAACCGCCTGACCGAGATGCCCGATAATAACGAACCCGAAGATATCAACGACGAGCTGCCCGCGGGCGGCGAACAGACTACCCCGATTGACCAGCGAGAGCTGGCCGACGAGGCGGCGAAGCGGCGCAAGGAGCTCCCGCTCCTCCAGCGCATCGTCAAACACTTCTCCAAGGACCGCGCGGTCTACCGAGAACTCGTCATCAACGCCGAGACGCTGGAGAAGCGCGTCGCGCTCCTCACCAACGGCGTCCTCGACAAGTTCGAGATCGAGCACAAGGGCGAGAACCGCATGGTCGGTGCGATCTTCAAGGGTCGCGTCCAGAACCTCGAAGGGGGCCTCAAGGCCGCCTTCGTGGATATCGGCCAGCCGAAGAACGCTTTCCTGCACTACTGGGACATGCTCCCGGCGGCCAACGACTCGCAGGTCGAGTTCATCCGCGACAACGAGTCCGCCGAGCAGAAGCAGCGTATGGCCCGTTACCAGGCCAAGGATATCCCGCAGCTCTTTCCGGCCGGCTCCGACATCGTCATCCAGGTCGTCAAGGATCAGATCGGCACCAAGGGCCCCCGCTCGACGACCAACATCGCGCTCCCTGGCCGCTACCTCGTGCTCATGCCGTCGAGCGGCGCGTGTGGCGTCTCCCGGAAGATCGAGGATCCGAAGGAGCGCGAACGCCTGAAGGATATTCTCCGCTCCCTGACCATCCCGGAAGGGATGGGGGTCATCATCCGCACCGCCGGCGAGGGCAAGCAGGCCCGCTGGTTCGTCCGCGACCTGCACATGCTGCTCAAGCGCTGGCAGGGTATCGTCGAGAAGATCAATGCCCCGGACCGCCGTCCCGTCCTACTCTACCAGGAGCCCGGCCTGATCGAGCGTACCGTCCGCGACTTCCTGACCGAGGAAGTCGACCGCATCCTCGTGGATAACCCTGAGGACTTCAAGCTGGTCCAGGATCTTGTCGGCGAAGTGTCGCCGCGCTCCCGTTCGCGAGTCGAGCTGTACGCTGACCCGATTCCCGTCTTCGAGCGTTACAATATCGAGCGCCAGATCGAGCAGCTCTTCCAGCGTCGTGTCCCGCTCCCGAGCGGCGGCGAGATCGTCATCGACGAGACCGAGGCCCTCACGGCCATCGACGTTAATACTGGCGGCCATCGCGGTAAGGATGGCGCCAAGGACGGCAACTTCATCACCCAGGCGAATCTCGAGGCGGTCACCGAAGCCGCCCGCCAGATCAAGCTCCGCAACCTTGGCGGCCTCATCATGATCGACACGATCGACATGAAGAACCCGAAGGACCGGAAGAAGGTCTTCGATACCCTGCGCGACGCGATGGAGGACGACCGGGCCAAGCACCAGATCCTGCCTATCTCCGCGCTCGGCGTGCTCCAGATGACGCGCCAGCGCCACACGGAGTCCAACACGACCTCGATGTACACGGCCTGCCCGCACTGTCAGGGCCGCGGCATCGTCAAGAACCCCCGGACCGTCTCCGTCGAGATCCAACGCAAGCTCCTCAGCGTCATTCGTCGCTTGCGCGAGTCCGTCGGCGCTGAGAGGGAGATCGAGATCAACATCCTGCTGCACCCGGTGAACCTTGAGCGCATCATCACGGAGGACCGCGAGTTCTTCCGCGACCTGATGAAGTCCTGCAAGGTCCGCCTAGGTACCAAGCCTGACCCGACCTATAGCATCGAAGCGTTCAAGCTCTTCGACGGCTCCGGGAAGGAACTGCGCTAAGCCGACCAAGGCTTATGCCATCGAGGCCTCTGGGTTCGCCCGGGGGCCTTTTTGTTTACCGGCGGGGGCGGTGGGCGAGCAGGCGCAGGCCGTTGAGGCAGACCACGATGGTGCTGCCTTCGTGGACGCTGACGGCCAAGGGCAGGGGGGCGCCGCGGAAGATCACGTAGGCGGCCATCCCGAGGGCGGCGCCGACCGAGATCAGGACGTTGAAGCGGATCGCCATGCGAGCGCTGCGGCTAAGTTCGATCGCGTCGACCAGGCGGCCGATCCGGTCGTCGGTCAGGACGAGGTCGCTGGACTCCAATGCGGCGTCGCTGCCTCTGCCCCCCATCCCGATGGCGACGTCCGCGGCGGCCAGGCTGGGGGCATCGTTGACCCCATCGCCGACCATCGCGACCACGTGGCCTTCGGCGGAGTAGCGGCGGATGGCGGCCATCTTGGCATCGGGCGTGAGCGCCGCGGCGTAGGATTGGATGCCGACTTGGCGGGCCGCGACGGCGGCGGCTTCCTCGCGGTCCCCCGTGAGCATCACCGTGCGAATCTTGCGGGCGTGGAGGGCGGTCAAGGTCGAGCGGCTTTCATCGCGGATGCGATCGACCAGCGTGGCCCGGACGGTGACCGTGCCGTCGGAGGCCCAGACTTCGCTGACGATGGCGCCTTCGGCCACCGCTGCGGGCGGCAGGGTGCCGCCGCCGACGAACTCGCGGGTGCCAACGCTCCAGCGGGTACCGGCGACGGTGCCGGAGACGCCTTGTCCGGGGGAATTGGAGAGACCCTGGACCGGGAGCTGGCTCGCCCCTTCTTTAAGGCAGGCTCGGACGACGCCGGCGGCGAACGGGTGGGTGGTCGATGATTCCAGAGTGAGCAGGGCGCTGAGGGCGCGCAGGCGGCCTGGGCCTTCGGGGTATACCTCTAGGGCGGCGACCTCGGGCACGCCGGCGGTCAACGTGCCTGTTTTGTCGAAGCAGATGCAATCGACATCGGCTAGGCGTTCCACGGCCGCACCGCCGCGGAAGAGGATACCTTGGCGGGCACCGGCGGCGATGGCGGCCAGCACGGCGGAGGGCACGGAAAGCACGAGGGCGCAGGGGCTGAGCACCACGAGCAGCGTCATCGCCCGATAGAGTGGGGAGGCCTCACGGACGCCGTCGGGGGCGGTGAACTGCAGGTACAGGAAGAAGAGGGCGGAGGCGGAGAGCGTGAAGATCGCGTAGGCGTCGCCCCACTTATCGATGGCACGCTGGGCTGGCGCCTTGCTGTCTTGGGCTTCACGGATCAGGCGTACGATGCGTTGCAGGGCGCTGTCTCGTTCCGCCCGGGTGACTTCGACAATCAGACGGCCCCAGGAGTTGAGCGTACCCCCAGCGACGTCGGATCCAGCCTGTTTAGAGGCGGGTTTTGCTTCGCCAGTGAGGTTGGACTCATCCACGGCGCTCTCGCCGGAGAGGACTTTACCGTCCGCCGGTACCAGCTCGCCCGGCAGGATGGCGATGCGGTCGCCGGGGAGCAGGGCGGACACGGGTACCTCGATTTCGGAGTCATCTGGACCCAGTCGGCGGGCATGCTTCGGAGACTTGTCGAGGAGGGCGTCGATGGCGCCGCGCGTGCGGTCCATCGCGTAATGTTCGATGGCGCCGGCGGTCGAAAAGAGAAAAAGAAGGAGGGCTCCCTCCCATTGGGCGCCGACAATCCACGCGCCAACCGCCACGACGATCATCAGGAGGTGGACGTCGATGCGGCGCTCCCTTAGTGCCGCCCATCCGTCGATGGCGGCGTCCCATCCGCCCGCGAGACAGGAGCCCGCGATGAGGATGAGCGCCCAAGGTGAACCGTTTCCGAGGAATTGATCCGCGACCAATGATAGCAGGCCTAATACGCCGCTGACGGCGGCGAGGAGGGCGAGTTTTCGCCATTCGCCTGGCGCTTCGTGTTCCGTGCCGTGCGCGCGTTCGCTCATGTCGTCATCCTGTCGTCGCGCATCGCGTCGGTCAACTGCTCGCACGGTCTCTGGTCGTATCAAATTCATCTTTACGAGACGTCGTGCGAACAGATTTTTTACGCGTCGTCGGAGACGTTCCCGTGACATGAAAGTTTCCTCTTGCGCAAGCGCAGGTTATACCTATGTATCGTAACAAGAGTTAACCGCAACGTGACGAACCGAACCGAAACCCCGAGCGCAGAAAGCCTCATCACCGTGTCACTTCCCCCGAAGTTGCACTCTGAAGTGGTCGCCTTCCAGCATCGGTCCGGTTTGAGCACCTTGAGCGAAGTGATCCGTCACGCGCTCAACCGTTACGATGACTCCCGTCCTTCCCTGGAGACCACCCGGTCTCGCCAGGTTTCTTTCCGCGTACCGTCGGAGCTCCGTACTCGTATCACCCGCCAGGCGCGCAACGCCCGGGTGAGCGTGGGGCGAATCGTCAGGGTGGCGCTTCAGGCGCTGCCCTCAAACCCAACAACGATCCAAAAAAAGGACACACCTATGGCTAAAAAGAAGGCTGCTGCTAAGAAGAGCGCCAAGAAGGCCACCAAAGCTAAGAAGAAGTAATTCTTCCTAGTCTTTTCCGTCCCTCGGGGCGGATGGCGCCGGCACTCCCGGTTATAACAAGGACCCTCGCAAGGGGGTCCTTTTCTTTTCCCTAGCATGCCAACCAGCGTATTGGCTTGAAAGAGGCCCCCTGAACACGGTTTGTTATCTGCCTTCTTACTATGAGCTCCCCTGCATCCGGCCGTATCACGATCGCCAACGGCAAACTGACCGTCCCTGACCATCCGGTCGTCCCCTTCATCGAAGGCGACGGCACTGGCCCGGATATCTGGCGTGCCTCCGTGCGCGTCCTCGACGCTGCGGTCGCCAAGGCCTACGCCGGCAAGCGCAAGATTGAGTGGCTCGAAGTCCTCGCGGGCGAAAAGTCCTTCAAGGCGACCGGCGACTGGCTGCCTGAGGCGACGCTCACCGCTTTCCGTGACTACCTCGTCGGCATCAAGGGCCCGCTGACCACGCCGACCGGTGGCGGCATCCGTTCCCTCAACGTCGCCCTCCGTCAGCAGCTCGACCTCTATGTCTGCCTCCGCCCCGTCCAGTGGTTCACGGGCGTACCTTCTCCGGTAAAGAACCCCGGTAAGGTCAATATGGTGATCTTCCGTGAGAATACCGAGGACATCTACGCCGGCATCGATTTCGAAGCCGGTTCCGAGATCGCCCTCAAGACGCTCGACTTCATCAAGACGAATTTCCCGAAGGAGTTTAAGAAGATCCGTTTCGGCGCCGAACAGCCCGCCACCGTCGGCCTCGGCATCAAGCCGGTCTCCCGCCCGGGCTCCGAGCGCCTCATCCGTTCGGCCATCCAGTACGCCATCGAGAATAACCGCAAGTCGCTGACCCTCGTCCATAAGGGCAATATCATGAAGTACACCGAAGGCGCTTTCATGAAGTGGGGCTACGACCTCGCTAAGAGCGAGTTCGGTGCCGAGGAAATTGACGGTGGTCCTTGGTGCAAAATCCCGGAAGGCAAGCCAGGCGCTGGCCTGATCATCAAGGACGCGATTGCCGACATCACCCTGCAGCAGATTCTGACCCGCCCGACCGACTTCGACGTCATCGCGACCCTTAACCTCAACGGCGACTACCTCTCTGACGCCCTCGCGGCTCAGGTCGGCGGCATCGGTATCGCTCCCGGCGGCAACATCAATTACCTCACCGGCCATGCGATCTTCGAGGCCACGCACGGCACCGCTCCGAAGTACGCTAACAAGGATGTCGTCAATCCGGGTTCCGTTGTCCTTTCGGGTGAGATGATGCTTCGCTACATGGGCTGGACCGAAGCGGCCGATCTCGTCCTCAAGGGCCTCAATGGCGCAATTGGCGGTGGTCGCGTGACCTACGACTTCGCTCGTCAGATGCAGGGAGCCACCGAGATCAAGTGCTCGGAGTTCGGCGACGCGATCATCGCGTCGATGTAATCGGACCGGTTCGACACATAATCCGCACCGCGCCGTTGGCGGCCCCTTGGGGCTTGCCAACGGTTTGTTTTTGGGCGGAAATAAAGGTCTAAACATCACTCTATGAAACACGCCCTCACCGCCCTAGCTCTTTCCGTCTTCGTTGCCGGCGTCAACGCCCAGAGCCCGGCTCCGGCGCCCGTCGCAGCCTCCACCACTGACCTCTCCCTCCGCGGCAGCGCCTCGTGGAACGGCAAGAACGTCTTCCGTGGTATCGAGCGCTCCGATGTCGATGGCCTGTTCCAGACCGCGGTCACTTTGGATTACAATCTTCCAGGGCTGACCGGAGCTTCGGCCTATGCCAACTTCTTCAACGCCGATGCCATGGAGCGTACCTACACCTTCGGCCTGCGTAAGGACGTCGCCTTCGGCGAACTCGACCTCGGTTATCAGCGCCTCACGACCCGCACGGCTCGCACCATCGGCGCCGACGGCTTCACCCAGATCTCCGCGAACTCCGAGATCTACCTCGGCTTCTCCCTGGCGAATCTCTCCCTTAAGCCCTCGGCCTATGTCTATTACAGCACCGATCTCGAGCAGCTGACCGTCGAACTCGCCGGTTCCAAGTCCTTCGCTGGTTCCAGTATCGGCCTTTCTGGCTGCGACATCGTATCCAAGTTCTATGGCGGCATCACCGACGCCTCGACCACCAGCTTCGCAACGCGCAACACCTACGGCTACTTGGGCGCCTCCTTGGATCTGACCCGTCAGGTCGGTCGGGGTGGCGAACTGGGCGTGGGAGCCAACTGGGCCTACAACACCGACAGCCAGGTCAAGACGGCCGGCTCCGCCGTCTGGGCCCGCGTCTTCGCCACCTTCCGTTTCTAAACCGCCCCCATTCAAGGGGAGGTCAGGGAGGCGTGGCTGAGGCCACGCCTCCCTTGTTTTTGGCCTATTTAAGCCACACCCCCTCTGGGGTGCATTCGGGTGTTGACGGAGGGGGGTCCTTTCTCATGTTCCCGCTTTCCCTCTTTATGAAGACCACGCTAGCCAAGAACGTGCAGCTCAAGGACAAGACCTGGTATGTCGTTGACGCCAAGGACCAGATCCTCGGCCGCCTCGCTGTCAAAATCGCCAATATTCTCCGCGGCCGCCACAAGCCCACCTACACCCCCACGTCGACACCGGCGATTACGTCATCGTGATCAACGCCGATAAGGTCCGCCTCACGGGTTCCAAGGAAGAGGACAAGACCTACATGTTCTACACCGGCTGGGTCGGCACCGCCTACCGCCGTACCGCCGCCGCTATGCGCGAGCGTCGCCCCGAGTTTATCGTCACCCACGCCGTCAAGGGCATGCTCCCTAAGAACCGCCTCGCTAACGCCATGCTCCTGAAGCTGCGCGTCTATGCCGGCGATAAGCATGACCAGGCTGCTAACAACCCTCAGCCTTTCCCGAGGCTAAGAAGGTCTAATCGCCCTTACCCCTTTTTTAATGAGCGCCAAGTCCTCCGCTATCCTTGCCGTCGGCCGTCGTAAGACCGCCTCGGCCCGCATCCGCCTTTCCCGCGGTACCGGTGTCATCGTCGTCAACGGCAAGCCCGTCGAAGAATACCTTTACACCGAGGCCCTGGTGAAGTCCGCCACCCTCCCGATCACGATCGCCGGCCTCGCCGGCCAGCTCGACGTCATCGTCCGCGTCATCGGCGGCGGCCCTAACGGCCAGGCTGGTGCCATCTCCCACGGTCTCGCCCGCGCGATCCAGAAGATGG
>BGOI01000021.1 GCA_003569165.1 Opitutia bacterium | reverse complement strand
GTTCTCATCGGCGGAGTTCTTCACGTTGCTGCGCCGACCCCACCGAAGCCGATTGCGGCTACATTAAGCTTCTCGTTCGGCGAAACGTACGGGCGGCGGAATTAGCCAAGGACGGGACACCGCGAAAGCGGCGGCGGCCATACCGGTATTACGAAGGAAAGACCGACGGTTGAGCTGGGGTGTCATGGGGTGGGGTCAGATTTAACTATGACCCCAGGCTGCAGTCGCAAGTTCCATGCTCTCTGGACGTTGGCCTCAAACGACGGAATTACCCGCAAAGACGTCATTCGCGTTTGTCACGCAGTTGAGCATCGGCCTGGCGAAGGCCACCGATGTGAATAGGTTGCGTGGTCAGCCCTTCGCCGCCGCCTATCTCGCTGTCTGGATGAATATTATGACGCCCCTGCCCTAACCCTGCCGGCCGAAGTTTCGTTTGACTATGCTGTGAATAAACTGTTCATAAAGGAAACCACACGACCCTGATGTTTAAGCGCTTCCCCGGGCTTATTCACCCAAGCCATTGGCATCGACCTTGGCACGGGCCCAACACGCTTGTCTTCCTCAAGGACCGCGGCGTCGTCCTCCGCGAGCCTAGCGTCGTCGCCATCCGGACCAGCACGCGCAAGCCGATCGCCCGTCGGGAACGAAGCACGCATGATGCTTCGGACGTACCCCTGGAGATATCCAGGCGCTTCGTCCGATGAAGGATGGCGTCATTGCTGACTTCGAAATCAGCGAGCACATGCTTCGCTACTTTATCGGTAAGGTAGCCCGTAAATCGCTCTTCACGAATCTCACCGTCGTCGTGGCCGTTCCTTACGGTATTACCGCCGTCGAACGCCGCGCCGTCATGGATTCGGCTTACCGTGCCGGAGCTGACGACGTCATCACCATTCCCGAGCCGGTCGCTTCCGCTATCGGTGTCGGCCTTCCGGTCGAAGAGCCCACTGGCTCAATGATCGTCGACATTGGTGGCGGCACCACGGAAGTCGCCGTTCTCTCCCTTGGTGGCATCGTTCACGCCCGCTCCATCCGTGTCGGCGGCGACGAGTTCGACATGTCGATTATCAAGTATATCCGTAACTCGTACAATCTGATCATTGGCGAACGCACCGCGGAAGAGATCAAAATCAAGATTGGCTCGGCCTACGCACTCGAACAAGAGCTCACTTTCGAAGTCAAGGGACGCGATAATGTCACCGGTCTTCCTCGCCAGCTCCACCTCACCTCCCAGGAGGTCCGCGAGGCGATGGCCGACAATATCAATCTCATCATTGAGGCCATCAAGGGCTCCTTGGAGCGTATCCCCCCAGAACTTTCGGCAGACCTCGTCGACCGTGGCATCGTGCTTGCCGGTGGCGGCTCGCTCATTCGCAAGATTGACCGCGCCATCTCCGAAGCCACTGGCCTACCGGTCTTCGTGGCCGAAGATCCCCTCTGTGCCGTCGTCAACGGAACCGGCAAGATCCTCGCGAACTCCTCCCGCTGGAGCGGTCGAGACTAATCCCCGTTCGCGGGCCGACCCGCCATGGACCAGAATCGTCAAGGAGCCCGCGCCTCTTATGTGGCTCTTTCAGTTTTCGTGGCGCTATGGATACTCGCCCCGAGCGCTGTTCGTCGTTTCAATCGCGAAGCGTTCGTCGAGTTTCAGGCCCCCGCCCTTCACCTTCTCGGTAAGTCGCGCGACCTAGCGACCTTCTGGGAGAAAAAGAGCCGTAGCGTCGAGGAGATGGCCGCCGCCGGCCGTGACCTTGCCCGCGTTAATGCCGCCTTGGAGATCCAGATCAATAAGTTCGAGGATATCCGCCGCGAGAATGTCCGTCTCCGCGAGATCACCCATTATAACGTCCCCGCGGAATATATGTCCGTCGTCGCCCGTGTCGCCACTCGCGACAGCTCTTCCTGGTGGCAACGCATCGTCATTCGCAAGGGGCGCAATGATGGTATTCGACCCGGTGCTCCGGTCGTCTTCGGTAACACGGTCGTCGGCCGCGTGACCGCCGTCCACCTCACCACCAGCGAAATCGACCTTGTCACTAGCCCGGGCTTCCGCTGCACGGCCTACCTCGAAGGTGATGATCAGAATCACATCGTCCTCGTGAACGGCGTGGCCTCCAACTCCCTCGGTACCGCCAAGGCCCGCGTTAGCGTCATTCCGCGCGACTACTCGATGCCGGCGGGACAGCCGGCACGCGTTTTCACCACAGGGATGGGCGGAGTGTTCCCCAGCCGACTGATATTAGGCTATCTCGATGGGGGCACCTACGCCACGCAGGTGGGCAATTTTAAAGAAAGCCTCCTCGTGCCCTCGCGCGATCTTTACAACCTGCAGGAAGTGTCCGTCCTCGTTCCGTTGCATCAGAATCCGGGCGAGGCCCTGATGCAGGGCGATCAATTCCAGTGACCATGGGCTGGGCCTGGCTGTTCCTGCTGCTTGCGACCTACCCCTGGTTGCTCGGCGCCGACTTAGCCTCGGATACGTTGGCGTCCTCTTCACTCATTTTCTTCCTCTCCGGCACCTGCCTCGTTGCGCCTTGTCGACGACTGAAGCGATGGCAGGCGGTTCTTTTCGCTGCCTGCCTCGGGTTTCTTTTCGAAGCCAGACGTCCGATTCCGGACGGGGTGCTCGCCTTGTCTTTGGTCGCGATCGCGATCTTTCTTTCGTCTAATCGCCAGCTGATACGCAATACTCCTGGCATGCTCCGCGCCGCCGCTGTGGTCAATGTCAGCACCTGTCTCATCTGGTTCCTCGCCTCATCTTATAGTTCGCCAAGCCCTGCCACTGACCTAACTGGGCAACTTTTCCTTCAGTTACTACTCGCAGGCATCGTTGGCACGATCGGCCTGCTTCCCATCGCGCTGACCCAGAACGCCGTCCTGGATCGTCTAAGCATTCCACCGGCCCCCGATAACCCATGAAGGAATCATCTGATACGCGCGTGCTTCCGTCGACCCCGGTCGACCGACTGCGTCTCTACGGCGTCTTCTTCTTTTTCTTCGCCGGTTTTCTCTATGTGATCGGCGGATTGGTCTACCGCCAGCTCATCCAGTCCAACGACCTCAAGGAACAGTCTGATACACAGAGCCGCCGCGTCGTGTTGCGCCCTCCGGCCCGCGGTCGCATCTACGATCGCAACGGCTTCCCTTTGGTCGACAACCGTGCCCGCTGGAGCGTGAAGGCCGATCTCGCCTCGCTGCAAAAGGAGTTTCGGGCGGAATACCTCCGTCTTCTCGCGGCCGAGAAAGCGCGCGAGGCTGTGAGTATTGATCGCGAGAAGCTGATGGAAGATGCGCGGGTGCGGGTGCTGCAAGGCTGGCTCAACAAGGTTTGGTTCGTCATCGACGAGACGAACCGTAATACCAAGGGACGTAAATCGGTCGCCAAACTGACCCCGGTCACCGCTCCAGCCGAACGGCAGATTAACATCGACGAGCTCCGCAAGCATCTGCGCGAGCGACGTGCCCTTCCCTTTACCCTCGTGAACGATCTGGCCTTCCCGGGCACGGGTCAGGCGCTGACCGCGGACGACGGCACCAAGTCCGTCGCGCGGTTCATCGAGCAGTTCCCCGTGGAAGGGCCAATCCGCCTCGATCAGGACAACATCCGGACCTATCCCTATGGTGCCATGGCGGCGCACGTCCTGGGTTACGTCAAGGATACCGATATGCTGCCGGATAACGTGGATGATATCTCGGAGGTCCGCATCGAATCGATGCAGAAGCTTCGCTATACCGGCAAGACGGGTGCGGCCGGCGTCGAACTCAGTTACAATAACATTCTCAGCGGCCGTAGCGGTTGGGAACTTTGGACCAAGACTTCCTCGGGCTATAATCAGACCCGTTTGAAGTTTAGTGAACCTGAGCAAGGGGGTAACGTAATGCTTTCAATTGACTATCGTATCCAGCAAGCGACGGAAAGTGCACTGGGAAAGCTCAAGGACCCACAGGGTAATCTCCTGCCCGCCGCCGCCGTGATGATCGATGTCCATAGCGGCGAGATCTTATCCCTCGCGAGCCAGCCTTCGTTCGATCCTAACCGTTTGGCCGATCGCGTGTCGTCCAAGTATTACGATGAGATCGAGAAAACCGGCGGCTGGCTGAATCGGACGACGCAAGGTCTGTACCCGCCTGGATCGACCTTCAAGGTCATCACGGCTACCGCAGGAATGCGGAAGAAGGTTGTCGACTGGGACGACGTCCTTGATTGCGGTCCATTCTTTAGGGTCGGTAATCGGGATTACCCTGAGCATGAGCCAGTGGGCTACGGCGAGGTGAACCTCGACAAGATGCTCGCGGTTTCTTGTAACGTTTGGAACTACCAGATCGGCCTGCGTACGGGCATCGAAGCGCTCGCCGCGGAGTCTCGGCGTTTCGGGCTGGATGTGCCTCTGTTGCAAACCGTCAGCGACATGGAGACAGGCGGCCAACCGATGACGGAACTCCCCTTCGCGGCGAGCCGTGGCCTCGTCGTGCCGGATCGTGCCTACAAGTTACGGATTGGTGCCGGCGCCTGGAACGACGGCGACACGGCTAATCTTTCCATCGGCCAAGGCTATCTTCTCACCACCCCCTTGCACATGGCATGCGTCGCAGCTTCCATCGCCCGTGGCGAAACTCGCACCGTTCCGTCTATCATCCATTCACAGGAGCGTACTGGTCGTCATATCGGCTCCGTACCTATCGGCCTTAACGCCGACCAGCTCGAAGCCCTACGCGGTGGCATGGTGCGCTGCGTCGAAGAAGGTACGGCCAGGGTCGCTCGCATCCCTGGCCTGCCTTATGCCGGCAAGACCGGCACGTCGGAATATTTCAAGAAGGGCGAGAAGGCTCACCTTGCTTGGATGATTGGCTACGCCCCGGCCGATAACCCGGTCGTCGCTTTTGCGGTGCTGGTCGAAGGCCAGACGGACACCAATACCTGGGGTGGCAAAACGGCTGGTCCCGTGGCGAAGGAGATGCTCGAGACCTGGTGGCCGATCGCGGTTAAGGCGAACCAGGACGAAAATCCCAAGGCCCCCCGTTAATCCCTGATCAGTACCCGTATGCCGACTGGGACGAGGTCGAAGAGGCGAATCACATCCGTATCAGAAAGCAGGACGCAGCCATGGCTATTGGGCTGGCCCAGCTTGGCGGATTGGTTTGTGCCATGGATGTAGACGAACCGGCGCTTCGTATCGACGACCTTACCATCGAACGCGACCCCTTGGTTGTGGCCAGGTTCCAGTCCGTCCAGCCAAAGGATACGCGAGGTGATAAGATTATCCTCGGGGGCACCCCATTCGGAGGCGAGCTTCCCCGTCGACTGACGGGCCTTAAAGACCGTGCCCGGGACGGCGCCGGCCCCGATCTTCTCGCCGACCTGGTGAAGTCCGTCCGGGGTCTGTTGAGAATCTTCGACGCAACCACGGCCAGCCCGGGCGGTGCTCACGACGTAGGTTTCGCAATCCTGACCACGGATATGCCATAGTTTTTGCTGGTCAATCGACACAACGATGCAATCTTCCGCAGAAGGCAGACCCAGCCCTTTCAGGCGTTCGGTCACCTCCCTCTTCAAACCTAACTCGAACTCAGAACATGGCATATCGTATCGGCATCGTGGGCGTGACAGGCGCGGTGGGTCAAGAACTGCTGGCGCTCATGGCCAAGCGGAACTTCCCCGTGGCCGAACTGCGCCCCCTGGCTTCGGCCCGTTCGGCCGGCACCAAGGTCACCTACGGCGGCAAGGAATGGACCGTCCAGGAAGCCAAGCCCGAAGCCTTCGAAGGCCTCGATTTCGCGATTTTCAGCGCCGGCGGCTCAATCTCCCTCGCCCTCGCCCCCGAAGCCGTGAAGCGCGGTTGCATCGTCATCGATAACAGCTCGGCCTTCCGCATGTATCCGGACGTTCCGCTCGTCGTCCCGGAGATCAACGCCCACCACCTCGCCCACCATAAGGGCATCATCGCCAACCCGAACTGCTCGACGGCCATCGCCCTGATGGGTCTCTACCCGCTGCATCAGGCTTTCGGACTCAAGCGCTTCTTCGCCTCCACCTATCAGGCCGTCTCCGGCACTGGCGCCGAAGCGATGCGCGAACTTGAAGCCCAAGCCCGCGCCTGGGCCAAGGGCGAGACCCTCGCTCCGAAGGTCTACCCGCACACCATCAACTTCAACGTCATCCCCCAGGTCGACTCGTTCCTTGAGGACGGCTACACGAAGGAAGAAATGAAGATGCTGAATGAAGGCCGCAAGATCATGGATCTCCCGAACCTCAAGGTCACGACCACTTGTGTCCGCGTCCCGGTTTTCCGCGCCCACTCGATCGCCATCAGCGCCGAGTTCGAGAAGCCGGTCGATATCGCCGCCGCCCGCAAGGCCATCAGCGCTTTTCCTGGCGCGGAACTTTGCGACGATCCAGCCAACAAGAAGTATCCGATGCCCCTCGATTACGCGGGCAAGGAGAAGTGCGGGGTCGGCCGCCTGCGCAAGGATACTCTCTTCGATAACGGCATCTCGCTTTGGATCTCGGGTGACCAGCTCTGGAAGGGCGCCGCGCTCAATGCGATCCAGATCGCCGAAGCACTGCACGCCCAGGGTCGCCTGGCTCGTAAATAATTAGACCATGGCCCGGAGTAACGATCGCGCCCCGCGCCACGCCGACCTCCATCGGCCGATTCGTCAGTTCGACGAAGCCGATATCCCGGCCCTCCTTAAGGACGTCAAGGACCCGCTGATCCTCGTCCTCGACGGCGTCCAAGATCCTCATAATCTTGGTGCTTGTATCCGTAGCGCTGATTGTGCCGGCTGCACCTTTGTGGTGATTACCCGGAAGAACTCCGCCCCGGTCACCGACACGGTCCGCTTGGTCGCCGTCGGCGCCGCGGAAACGATGCCCATCGTCCAGGCGAACAACCTGCGCAACGCCTTGGTGAAGCTCAAGGACGCCGGCGTCTGGCTGGCGGGAACCTCTGACCACAAGACCAGCCAATCGCTCTACGCCGCCAAACTGAGCGGCCCGCTAGCGATCGTGCTAGGCGCCGAAGGCGACGGCATCCGTCATCTGACCGCCGAGACCTGCGACTTCCTGCTGCGTATCCCGATGCTCGGCCAGGTGCCCTGCCTCAACGTCTCCGTCTCCGCTGGCGTGTGCCTTTTCGAGGCCGTCCGTCAGCGAGGTCATCGCTGAGGTTCAATTTTTCTTTACCCCTCCCTCTGGACGTGTCGTAATCGAGTCGTTCGGCAGGCCAGATAGCTCAATGGTAGAGCAGTTGACTTTTAATCAATTGGTTCCGGGTTCGAGCCCCGGTCTGGCCACTCCGAACACCTACGTTGACCTGCCGGGAAACTCTCTGCCGATTAAAGTGCGTTTGCTCTTGAAATCCCGTCCGCGTCTTGCACTCATTCCCATCCCGCTGTCTGGCTGGATAGCTCAATGGTAGAGCAGTTGACTCTTAATCAATTGGTTCCGGGTTCAAGTCCCGGTCCAGCCACCAGCGGGAAACCTTTTCCAAAACGTCACCGTTCGCCCTGCAGGCGGCGGTAACGTTCGGCCATGTAGGCTGCATGGCACGGGCGGCAGTAGCTGTGGTAGCTCCCGGAGGCCCTCAGCCAGTGGAACATCTGCACCGGCAGCTCCTGGTCGCACTGGGCGCAAGCCCGGGTGTTTTCCGTCCGGCGCGAGCCTCTCAGGGCAGAACGACGGCGCGCGGCCGCGCCGAGGCACGGTCGGCAGAACGGATGGATCGCCGCCGTACCCTCGAGCCGGTGGAACAGGTCAAGGGGCTTGGTCTTCTGGCAGCAACGGCACTTCTTCTTGGAGCGTTCATTCATAGCCCCTCAAGCAAGGCTCCGCCTCAGCCCCAATCAACGGCAAGGGTCTGAGGACTATCGCTAAGGCCTTTCCCTTACTCGACGGTCACGGACTTGGCTAAGTTGCGCGGCTGGTCGATCGGGCAACCCCGCAGACGGGCCACATGATAAGAGAGCAACTGCAACGCGACGGCGGCAGGAATCGTCGCGACCAGCGGATCGCAATCCGGGATGCGAATGGCCTCGTCGGCAATCGCGGCCTCCGGGCCACCCTCGGTGACGATGGCGATAACGTGCGCCCCGCGGGCCTTGCACTCTTCGGCGTTGCCCAAGGTCTTGTCGACGACCGGCGAACGATTGGCCAGCACGACGACGGGCATGCCCGGGGTTAGCAAGGCGATCGGGCCATGCTTAAGCTCAGCGGCATGATACCCCTCGGCATGGATATAGGAGATCTCCTTGAGCTTGAGCGCGCCCTCCAAGGCCACGGGGTGCATCGGGCCACGCCCCAAGAAGAAAGCATGCTCATGCATGGCCATGGATTCGGCCACCTTCGCGATCGCGGCATCCTGCCTGAGGACCGCTTCAATAAGTTCAGGCAGGCGGCCGATCTCGGCGGCTAAGGCCAGTCCACGTTCCCGCGAGAGTCGGCGCCCCCGACCTAACTTGAGGGCCATGAGGAGCAGGATAGCCACCTGGCTGGTGAAGGCCTTAGTGGAGGCGACGGAGATCTCCGGGCCAGCATGGAGATAGACCCCACGACCCGCTTCCCGGGCGATGGTCGAGCCGACGACGTTCACGAGCCCCATGACCCTGGCGCCCTTGTCCTTGGCTTCACGGACGGCGGCTAAGGTATCGGCGGTCTCGCCCGACTGCGAGATGGCGACGACGAGGTCGCGGCCATCGACAAGCGGGTTACGGTAACGGAATTCGGCGGCGGGCTGAACTTCCGCTTGGATGGCGGCGAGGTCCTCGAACGCGAAATCTCCCACCATGCCGGCATGCAAGGAGGTACCACAGCCGACCATGACGATGCGCTGCAGGTCGATGAGCTCACGGGCGGTGGCGCCCATACCCGAAAGCATAGCAGTCCCATTAAGTAGGTCTAGCCGACCACGGAGTGCATTCCGGACGGATTCGGGCTGCTCGTGGATCTCCTTGAGCATGAAATGCTCAAAGCCGCCCTTCTCGACCGCGCCGGCCTCTAACTCGAGCTCGGCGACATCGCGATCCATGGGTGCATGGTCGAGATCGGTGATGTCCACGGAATCCGCGGTGACCAAGGCGACGTCGCCATCGTCGAGGTAGATGACTCGACGGGTGTGCGCAATCAAGGCCGACGGATCGGAGGCCACCAGGCATTCGCCTTCGCCGACGCCGATGACCAGCGGACTCCCCTTGCGGGCCACAACGATGCGACCGGGTTCGTCGGCGGAGATGACGGCGATGCCGTAGGCCCCTTCGACCTGCCTGAGGGCGTTGATGACGGCCTTGCGCAGGTCACCTTTGTAATATTCACCGATGAGCCGAGAGACGGCCTCGGTGTCGGTCTCCGAGGTGAAGACGTGGCCCTTGGCCTCGAGCTTCGCGCGGATGACCCGATAGTTCTCGATGATGCCATTGTGGACGAGCCGGATGCGACCGCTGGCGTCCGCATGCGGATGGGCGTTGGCCTCGGTCGGCGCCCCGTGCGTCGCCCAACGGGTATGGGCTATGCCGACCGAGCACTTAGCCTGGCGTTCTTCGGACCACTCGGCGCGGACTTTGTCCGCTAACCGGGCGACCTTACCGACGGCTCGCAAGGTGAGGACTGACTTCCCTTCCTGGACCGAGAGTCCAGCGGAATCATAACCTCGATATTCCAAGCGACGTAACCCGCCAAGCAGCACGGGCGTAGCGGCGTTACGACCAACATATCCAACGATGCCGCACATGGTTAGGCGAGGATATCCTTGTCGACGATAGCGCCAGGCAAGGTGGAGGTCTTAGGCCAAAACTTACGTCCTGGATAAATAGAGGTGTGGATACCCGTATGCACGCCATCGCCAACAATCGCGCCGAGCTTACGGCGGCCAGTGTCGACCATGCGTCCTTCGACCGGACTACGGTGGGCTCCGCCGTCGTGACGAAGATTGGATGTGATTGTGCCGGCGCCGAAATTCACCTTCTCCCCGAGGATTGAATCACCGAGGTAAGACAGATGCCCGACGTTGGTTCCCGGCAAAAGGATTGAATTCTTGATCTCGACGGCCTGGCCGACGTGGCACTTGTCGCCGATCGCGGTCGATCCCCGGATGTAGCAGTTCGGGCCGACCTTGCAGTTATCCCCAATGATGACGTCCCCTTCAATGACGACCCCGGGCAAGATCTTAGTACCCTTGCCGACCTGAAGCCTTCCGTCTACATAGAGCGAAGCATGTGCGCCCGACTCCTGCACGTAGGATTTACGGGCGGTCATGGCCTCCACGTTGGCTCGGAGGAGGTCCCAGCTATAGGTAATGGCAAAAGACTGGGTCGCTCGCAGTTCGCGAGTCCCACCCTTCCTGGTCAGAAGGACGACGCCCTCGGCAATCGTCATCATACCGTAAGACGGGTCAGTGACGAAGGTCGCTAGTTCGGCGGATGCGAACCAAGCGGCAGGATGGACGGTAATGTTGGCATCAGAGCCAGCCGCCTCGGTCAAACCAGCGGCAATGAGCGCGGCTTGCTGGTGACGACGAAGCGAGAGGTTAGCCAATGGGAAATCAGCGAGTGACCGGGTGAGCGTCAACGGGTGGCAGCCGTTGGAATCACCTGACACGGGGATGTGGAAAGTGGCCATCTTAGATGCTCTCGAAATCGGCTTCGACCGCGGCCTTGAAGGTTTGGGACCATCGATCAACCTCGGACTTATCCTGGTGCTCGACGAGGATGCGCAGCTTGTTCTCGGTGCCAGAGTAGCGGATGAGATGACGGCCCGCATTACCGAACGCGGCGTCCGCCTTACGAATCTCCTCCTGCAGGGCGTTGAGTTGGACTAATGGGATGCGCGACTTAACCTTGAGATTGACCAACGCCTGAGGGTATTCGCGCATGCCAGCGGCGAGATCGGCCAAGGTGGCCCCTTTCTTGCGCATAAAGCGCAGCACCTGCAGCGCGCTCAGGATCCCGTCCCCCGTTGAAGCGTAGTCTGAGAAGATCAGGTGCCCGGAGTTTTCACCGCCGAAGGAATAGCCGCCCTTCCGCAAGGCTTCGATGACATGTCGGTCGCTGACGGCGGTGGTGACCACGCCGATGCTTGCCTTACGCATAGCCTCATGGAGGCCGAGGTTGGACATCACCGTACAGACCATCGAGTTGCCGGAGAGTTTACCCTCCTCCTTTAAAGCCAAAGCGCAGAGCGCCAGAATACGGTCGCCGGAGACAGTGGCTCCGCTGGCATCCGAGAAGATCACCCGGTCGGCATCGCCATCGAGCGAAATACCCACGTCGGCACCCTGCTCTTTCACGACCTTACCGGCGAACTCAGGGTAAAGAGCCCCCACGCCGGCGTTGATGTTGATGCCGTCCGGGTCGACACCGAGCTTTACGACCTTGGCACCGAGTTCCTTGAAGATGAGTGGGGCGAGCAGATAGCCAGCGCCATGTCCGCAATCGACGACAATCTTCATGCCGTCGAGGTGCGCATTGCCCAGGCTCTGTTTCACGAATTCGATGTATCGCCCGCGGGCGTCATCGATACGATAGGCTTTGCCAATCTTGTCTCCCGTCACGCCGTTCGCCTTCACGTCATAAAGGACTTCTTGCTCAACCAGTGATTCGAGTTCGTCCGTAAGTTTGAACCCATCCGGTCCGAAGATCTTCAGCCCGTTATCTTCATAGGGGTTATGCGAGGCCGTGAGCATGATGCCCGCGCCGCAGCCCATCGACTTGGTCAGATGCGCCACCGCCGGCGTCGGCATCGGTCCGACCAGGAATACGTCCATCCCGCTCGACACCAACCCGCTCGTTAAAGCGGTCTCGAGCATGTAGCCGGAAATACGGGTATCCTTGCCGATAATGACGCGGTTATGATTGGCGCCGCTGGAGCGTAGGACCCGGGAGATGGCTTGCCCTATCCGGAGGGCGATTTCAGGTGTGATGGGATATTCGTTCGCCTTACCGCGGATGCCATCCGTGCCGAAGAGTTTGGTCGCCATGCCAGTATTCGATGAATTCCTGACCTTTTCGCAAGTTCAAATGACCGAATACCTTCTTTTATGACAAATATGACTGAATCAATCAATTAGCGAGGTCGGCAGTTGGCTGGATGTCAAATAGCCGGTTCCTTACCTCAGGCAAACGACCGAAAGGTTTCGAGCGAGCAAATCGACTTCCCCTTAGCCGTCTAAAAGAAAGGAAATGAGATGAGAACTTCTCCTTATCTCGGAATCACAGTTGGACAGGAACAGACCAGATATGTTGAGTGTCTCCACCTCGTGCGATCTTTCGCTTTACCCCTTTTCGTCGCAATGGCGTCTCCGCTCGCCTGGGCGGCAGATGCGCCAGTGGACTTTAATCGCGAAGTCCGACCGATTCTCTCCGATCGTTGCTACGGCTGCCACGGACCCGATGCGGATAAAGGCCGCAAGGCCGGTCTGCGTCTCGATGAAATTGGCGGCGCAACGAAGAAGCTCAAGAGCGGCGACATCGCGATCGTCCCGGGCGACTTGGAGAAAAGCACGATGGTCCATCGCATCTTCTCAACCGACCCCGAGGAAATCATGCCACCGCCTGAGTTGCATCGGCCACTCTCCGCCGCCGAGCAGGACATTCTGCGTCGCTGGATCAAGCAAGGGGCTAAATACGATCCGCACTGGGCGTTCGTCAGCCCCGAATCTCATGCGACCCCTGCCATCGCTAATCCCTCCTGGGCCAAAGATCCGCTCGACGCCTTCATCGCTGACAAGGCCGCCAAAGCCGGTCTCAAACCTTCCGTCGCCGCCGATCGCACCACCCTGCTCCGTCGCGCTTCTTTTGCCCTGACGGGCCTGCCGCCGACCAATACCGAGGTCGATGCCTTCCTCTCTGACCAGTCTCCGGACGCCTATGAAAAGAGGGTCGATGCGATGCTGGCTTCTCCCCGCTTTGGCGAACATATCGCCGTGGGCTGGCTCGACCTTTCCCGATATGCCGACACGTGGGGGTACACGGGCGACAAAGCTATGTTCGCCTGGCCTTGGCGCGACTGGGTCCTCAAGGCCTTCAACGACAATAAGCCCTACGACCAATTCCTGACCGAACAACTCGCGGGCGACCTTCTGCCGAACCCGACGCAAGACCAACGGGTGGCGACGGCCTTTAACCGCCTGCATCGCATGACCTTCGAAGGCGGTTCAATCGCCGAGGAATTCCGCCAAGATGGGATCAACGACCGCGTGATGACCGCGGGCTACGGCTTCATGGGGCTGACGATGGAGTGCTCTCGCTGCCACGACCATAAGTACGACCCGATCTCGCAGAAGGACTACTTCTCGATGGCGGCGATGTTCGGCGACCAGAACGAAAACGGCCTGCTGTCCTATCATGGCGAAGTGCCGCCGCCTTTTGTCCGCCTGTATAAGACCGACGAAGAACGTCGGAAGGAAGCCGAACTCCGTGCTGCCGTGAACGCCGCCGAACAAGCCCTCGTCGCCACGCGCACTGCCACTGCCAAGGCAGACGTGAAGGTGACCGCCCCGGTCGCCCATTTCCCGCTCGAGGCATTCACGAAGACGGGCGTCGATGACGCGGTCGCCGGCGGCAAGCCCGCCAAGTTCGAGCGACGCGGATCCCCGGAAGACCTGCAACTGGTTCCGGGCTTCAAAGGCCAGGCGGTGAAGTTCGACGGCGACGCGGGGTTCATCCTGCCCGAGTTCAAGCAGCTTGGCCGCTTCGACGCCTTCACGTTCTCGGCTTTGCTCCGCCTGGGTGAAAAGAACGCCCGCGCGACGGTCCTGCATTCGACCGGGTTCTATACGGGCGACGGCGACGCGACCGGCATCGAACTGCTGGTGACCCAGGGCAAGCTCCGCTGGAGCATGATCCATCTCTGGCCCAATAGCGCGGCCTCCGTCGAGACGGTCGACGCGCTGCCGGTCGACCAGTGGCGGCGCGTGACGGCGACTTACGATGGTTCGTCGAAAGCCTCCGGACTTCGCGTGTTCCTCGATGGGCTTGAAGTGAAGACGACGGTCGTGCGCGATACCCTCCACGCGAAGCCCCGCGACAACGCTCTCGAGATCGGCTCCCGCACCCGCGATGCGGGTTTCCGCAACGGCTCACTCGACGAGATTCAGATTTGGCGCACGGCCCTGACGGCCGCTGAGGTAGCGGTCCTCCATGGCCTTACCGCCGACTCCTTGCCGGCGGCGGTTCACGCGGAACACGCCCTCGCCCGCTCCAATCCGGGCTACGCCCAAGCCTGGGAACGCCTCCAACAAGCCCGCCGCGCCCTGGCCGCTCACGAAGAATCCGCCCCGCCCTTCTTTGCGATGGAGCACTCATCACTCGCTCCCAAAACCTTTTTGCTGACCCGCGGCGAGTACGACAAGCCCGACCTCACTAAGCCTTGCGAGCCCGGCGTGCCCGCACACATCTTCCCTTGGAACGAATCCTTGCCGAAGAACCGACTCGGTCTAGCTCGCTGGCTGACCGATCCTAAGAACCCGCTGGCTTCACGCGTCATCATCAACCGTCTCTGGGCCCAGGTCTTCGGCTCCGGCCTCTTCGCCTCCAGCGAGAACCTCGGCATGCAAGGCGATCTGCCGACCCACCCCGAACTCCTCGACACCTTGGCCGTAGACTTCGTGCGTAGCGGATGGAACACCAAGGCGATGCTTCGCCGCTTCGTCCTCAGCGCCACGTTCCGTCAGTCCTCGACCCCGACGGCCGAAGCCCGCGAGAAAGACCCTTTTAATAAGTACCTCGCCCGCGGTCCGGTCTTTCGACTGACGGCTGAGATGGTCCGCGACCAAGCTTTGCTCGCCGCAGGTACGCTCGTCGAGAAAGTCGGCGGCGAAAGCGTGCAGGAGTCCGCCCGCCGTCGGAGTATCTACACTTATCGCAAGCGCACGGCCCCTCCCGATAATATGCTAATCTTCGACGCCGGTTCGCGCGAAATCTGCCAGCCCAAGCGTCTCAATACCAACACCCCCTTGCAGGCACTGGTGCTGCTGAATAACCCCGGCTTCGTCGAAGCCGCCAACAGCCTAGCCGTCAAGGTCAGCAAAGCGTCGTCCGAGCCTTCCGCGCAGATTGTCGCCGCCTTCCGCCACGTGTGCACGCGTGACCCGCGCCCGTCTGAACTCGCCGCGCTCAATGAGCTCTACGCGATCCAGAAGGCCGCACCGCCGCAATTTACTCCCGCACCACCCAAGGTCGCCGTACCTGAACCTAAGGCCGACCCGAAGTCAAAGAAGCAACCGGCACCTGTGCAGGCTCCGTCCGGACCAAAGATGCCCGCCGACCCTTCCCTTGCCGCCCTCACCCTCGTCTGTTCGACCATCCTGGCGAGCGACGCGGCCGTTACCTCTCGCTGATTATGCATCCCTCCAAGCCCAGTTACGACAGCCTGATGCAGCATACTCGGCGGCACTTCCTCGGTGCCTCCGCTCTCGGCCTCGGCGCCTTGGCCATGCGTGGCATCACCGGCGAAGCCCAGGCGGCGACTCTCCCTAAGGGCACGCACTTCCCGGCTAAGGCTAAACGCGTCATCTACCTTTTCCAGGCTGGCGGCCCTTCTCATTTAGAGACGCTCGATCCGAAGCCACTCCTCCGCGAAAAGCATACGCAACCGCTGCCTGACTCCGTCCGCCAAGGCCAGCGCCTGACCGGCATGAGCGGCTACCAAGCCACCCTCCCGCTCGCCGGCTCGTTCGTCGACTTCAAGAAGTACGGTAAGAGCGGCGTCGAGTACAGCGACCTGATGAGTCATATCGGAGGCGTCGCAGACGATGTCTGCGTGATCCGCTCAATGCACACGGAGGCGATCAATCACGACCCTGCCATTACGTTCTTCTGTTCCGGCAATCAAGTCGCCGGTCGCCCTTCGATGGGCGCCTGGGCTTCCTATGGTCTCGGCAGCATGAACGAGAACCTTCCGGCTTTCATCGTATTGGTCTCGCAGGACGCCACCAAGGACCAGCCGCTCTATTCTCGACTCTGGGGCTCCGGCTTCCTGCCTTCCGAGCATCAAGGCGTGCAGTTCAAGGCCGGCAAGGAGCCGGTGCTCTACCTCACGAATCCTGAAGGGGTCTCCCCGCATGCCCGCCGCGGTATGCTCGACGCGCTCGGTAAGCTTAACGCGGATCAGCGCGCTGCGGAACTCGACCCCGAGGTCGACGCCCGCCTCGCTCAGGCGGAGATGGCCTACCGCATGCAGACGAGCGTCCCCGAGGTCGCCGATCTCTCAAAGGAATCCCCAGAAACTCTTGCGATGTATGGCGAGAGCGTGAAGTCGCCCGGTTCCTTTGCCGCAAACTGCCTGCAGGCTCGCCGACTCATCGAGAAAGGCGTACGCTTCGTGCAGCTCTTCCACCAGGGATGGGATCAGCACGGTGGACTACCTGGCGGCATCAAGCGCCAGTGCAAGCAGACCGACCAGGCTTCGGCCGCGCTCATCAAGGACCTTAAGCAGCGTGGGCTTCTGGAAGACACGCTCGTCATCTGGGGCGGAGAATTCGGTCGCACGGCTTACAGCCAAGGCAAGATCACCAAGGAGTCCTACGGTCGTGACCACCACCCGCGCTGCTTCAGCCTCTGGATGGCGGGTGGCGGCATCAAAGGTGGCCAGACGTACGGCCAGACCGATGAGTTCGGCTACAATATCGTCAAGGACCCGGTCCACGTGCACGACCTGCACGCCACCATGCAGCATCTCCTCGGTGTCGACCATGAGCGCCAGACCTTCAAGTTCCAAGGCCGTTACTACCGCCTGACGGACGTCTCCGGCCACGTGATCAAAGCGGTGATTGCCTAAAAGTTTCCCCTACCGCAGTAGTGACGGCGATGTCCCTCGCCACACCGGCACCCGCTTCAGCGATCGCTTCGCGGTCTTTCCGTTTCTATCTGGGGGCCATCGTGCTCGGTACCCTGGCTATCCAGATGCAGAACGTGGCTATCGCGTGGCAGGTCTTTCGCTTAACGAAGGACGAAGGCGCCAACGCGGCCCTAGCTCTGGGCGCCATCGGACTTGCCGAGGTCATCCCCTTTGTTAGCGCGGTGCTCTTCGCCGGCCACGTCGCGGATACCAATAACCGCCGGCGTATCGCCATCGGCGCCTTGGTTGCGATGACGGCCCTGGGGCTATTCCTCTTCCTGCCCGAGCACCTGACCGAACGCTGGGCTCAACTCACCGTCATCTATGGCGTGATTATTCTGGGTGGCTTGGCCCGCAGCTTTCTCACCACGGCCCGGCAGGCGATCATCGCGGAGATCCTTCCCCGCGAACACATCCCCGGCGGTGTCCGCTGGCGTAATACGCTCTTCGAACTCGCCTGCGTCCTCGGACCTGGCTTGGCCGGCCTGATGGTTTGGTTGGGCGAAAAGAACGGGCTCTCCCATCCGGAAAACGTTCCGTACACGGCGATGACGATCTGTTTCGCCGGCTCGCTCGGCCTGACCATCGCCTTGCGCACGACTCAGACCCTTCAGACGCGCACCCCTGAACCTATCTTTGTCAGCCTCCGTCAGGGCATCGATTTCATGCTGAGTCAGCGCATCATGCTCGGGGCTTTCACGATGGACCTCTTCGCGGTGCTCCTCGGTGGCGCCGTGGCGCTCCTCCCGATCTTCGCCGACATGCTGGGAGTCGGCGCCTTCGGCTTCGGGATGCTCCGGGCGGCCTCCTCGGTCGGCGCGGTACTGATGTCGCTCTACCTCATCATCCGGCCGCCCCTGAATTATGCCGGACGTTCCCTCTACGGCTCTTTCGCTGTCTTCGGACTCAGCACGATCGGCTTCGCTCTCTCGATCACCCTCGCTTCCGCTCTCGGGCTTAGCCTGCACGAGGCCTTCATCTTTTCTTTCATCTTCCTATTCCTGGCTGGCGCGGCCGACGCGGTGAACGTGATCATCCGTCAGACTATCCTGCAGACCTCGGTCCCGCCCGAGATGATGGGCCGAGTATCGGCCGTGACGGCTGTCTTCATTGGTTGCTCCAACGAGCTTGGCATGGCGGAATCCGGCCTAGCCGCCCGTCTGATGGGCACGGTCAATTCAGTGGTCTTCGGGGGACTGGCCACGTTTGGCGTGATGGGCCTGACGCACTGGCGCTTCCCCGAGCTCTGGCGGCTTCGGAAAGTCGGCCAAGAGTCCGTCCGTTGACCCCTCTTGGGCTTGTGTCGGCACCTCGGGCTGCTTCATATCGAAGCACCCCTATGAAGCTACTCCGCCTCCTGCCCTGCCTGCTGGCCCTCAGCCTGCTCGGCGCTGAACCCAAGAAGCCCGACTACGACTCCCAGTACGTCCTTGGCCCGGACTCCCAAGAGAAGGCCGGCGTGCCTAAGGGGGTCGTCACCGAGTACGAACTCGCCGATTCGAAGACCTTCCCGGGCTACGGCCGCAAGTGGGCCCTCTACGTCCCCAAACAGTATGACCCGTCCAAGGAAGCCGCCCTGATGGTCTTCCAGGATGGTCCTGGTTACGCCAACCGAACCGGCGCCTGGCGGGTACCGGTGGTCTTCGACAACCTGATCGCCCAGAAGAAGATGCCGGTGACCATCGCCCTTTTCATCGCGCCTGGCTTCACGCCCGATCCGAAGAATCCGAACGGCAAGGACAAGAAGGGCAAGGCGCTCGGAAAATCCAACCGCTCGTTCGAATACGACAGCGTCACGGATCTCTACGTGAAATTCCTGCTCGAGGAGATGATCCCGCTCGCCGAATCGAAAGGCGTCAAGTTCTCGAAGGATCCGGCCCGTCGCGCCATCGCCGGTGCATCTTCTGGCGGTATCTGCGCCTTCAACGCCGCGTGGCATCGCCCTGATGCTTTCAGCAAGGTCTTCACGACCATCGGCAGCTTCACCAATATCCGCGGCGTCATCAGCAAAGGCGCCGAAAAGGGCGGCAATCTCTACCCCCAGATGATCATGGACTCGCCGAAGAAAAACATCCGCGTCTTCTCGCAGGAAGGATCGCACGACCTGACCAACGAGTTCGGCGTCTGGCCCGAAGCTAACCAAAAGATGGCTGATGCCTGGAAGGCCAAGGGCTACGATTATAAGTTCGTTATGGGCGAAGGCACCCACAACAGCCGCCACGGCGCCCAGCTCCTTCCGGAAGCCCTGACCTGGCTCTGGCGCGATATTCGCTAAACCGATGAAGCTCACCCTTCTCTCTCTGCTTGGCTTCGGCGCCGTCGCCTTCGCCCAAGAATCATCCTTCCGGCCACTACTCGACCCACAGCTCTCGCAGTGGGAGAAGTGGCTCGGCCCCGTCCACCGGGCTTACGACCTTCCGGGTTACGTCCGCGGGGCCAAGCCTAAGGACGATCCCGTCCTTGGTCTCAACAATGATCCGCTCAAGGTCATCACGACCCGCCAGGTCGACGGTGAGACGGTCCTCCATATCACCGGTCAGGTCTTCGGCGCCCTCAGCTCGCTAGCGTCCTTCGATAACTTCCACCTGAAGACCGAACAACGCTGGGGCGAGAAACGCTGGGAGCCACGTCTGACCGCGGTGCGCGATAACGGTATCCTCATTTTCTGCGTCGGCGAACATGGCGCCACCGGAAAGTTCTGGATGCGCAGCCAAGAGCTGCAGGTCCAGGAAGGCGACATTGGAGATTATTGGCCCTTGTCCGGAGCAATGGCAGAAATCCCGATTCGCACCGATGATCCGGTGAAGAAGCGCGTCTATGACCCGAAGGGTACCCTGACGACCGTCAATGCCCGCGTCTGGCATGGCACGAATTACGACGAGAAGCCTTTCGGCGAATGGAACACGATCGAGTGCTTCGCCTTCAACGGCGACGCGGTCTTCCGCCTCAACGGCAAGACGGTCAACGTGATCCTGAATTCCCGCTACCGCGAAAAGGGTTCGACGGTCGACGTCCCGCTGAAGGCCGGCAAACTCCAGATTCAGTCTGAAGCCGCTGAATGCGAGTACCGCCGCATGGCCATTCGCCCGCTGTCCGCTTGGCCGGCCGACGTGGCCAAAGAACTCCCCTCCCGATGAAACTCTCCCCCATCCCCCTTTCCCTTCAGCAGCTCGTGGAGGCCTTGAATAAGGCGGATGGACGGATTGTGCGTTTCGAGCTCCCTACCACGACGTTGCTCAGCCCGCACGTCCACGTGACGGAGGTCGCCCGCATCGACAAGAAGTTCGTCGACTGCGGCGGCACCCTGCGGACCGACTCGAGCTGCCGCCTCCAGATCTACCAAGCCGACGACACGGAGCACCGCATCACGGCATCGAAGTTCGCCCAGATCCTGGCCAAAGGGGCCGGCGTGCTCAGTTCGATGAACCTACCCGTCGAGGTCGAAGCCGAAGCCCCTTACCTTTCGGTCTTCCCGGTCATCGCTACCCGCCTTGAAGAAAAGCAGGTCGTCCTCTCCCTCGGCAAGCGCCACACGGCCTGCCTCGCCGAAGACGTCTGCTTCCCCGCTAGTCTTCAGGATAAGTCAGCCTGCGCGCCCGGTTCGGGTTGCTGCTGATTTCCGCCATGCTCCGAGCCCTCGAACTACGCAAGGATTTCGGAGGGATCACCGTCTTACATCCGACGTCGATCGACTTCTTGCCAGGCGAAGTGCACGCCTTGATGGGCGAGAACGGTGCCGGCAAGTCGACGCTGATGAAGATTGTCGCCGGACTCTATCGCCCCGACGGCGGTCAGGTCGAATGGCGCGAACGCTATGCCGAGTTCACCTCGCCACACGATGCCTTGGTCGCGGGCATCGCGATGATCCATCAGGAACTGATGCCCATCCCTAATCTGACGGTAGCGGAGAATATTACCCTCGGTACCGAGCCTTGCTCCGGCTTCGGACTCATCGATCGACCCAGCCAGCTGGCGCGGGCCAAAGAACTGTTGGGCGAACTTGAATCTAATATCAATCCGACCCGCATGATGCGCACGCTGACCGTGGCGCAGACTCAGGTAGTTGAGATCGCCAAGGCGCTGGGGCGCCAAGCTGACGTCATCCTGATGGACGAACCGACCGCCGCCCTTTCGGACCACGAGGTCGCGGCCCTCTTCCGGGCCATCACCCGTCTGAAGGCCCGCGGCGTCGCCATCGTCTACACGACCCATAAGATGGATGAAGTCTTCCGCCTAGCCGATCGGATCTCGGTCTTGCGTGACGGAAGCTTGGTCGGCACGGCGCCCGCTTCGGAGATGAATCCCGCCAAGCTCATCACGATGATGGTCGGACGCGAGCTGGCTGACATCTTCCCGGCCCGCCAACCGCCGACCGACGAGTTGCTCCTGGAAGTTTCCGACCTGACGCACGAACCCGCCTATCGGGATGTCAGTTTCCAGATCCGACGCGGCGAAGTGGTCGCCCTTGCCGGATTGATGGGTGCCGGCCGCACCGAAGTGGTCAGCGCAATCTATGGACTGCAGCCTGCCTCAAGCGGCCGGATCTCCTTTCATAGCCGCACGCTCTCTATCCTGAGCCCTCAGGACGCGCTCGCCGCTGGCATCGGCATGGTCACTGAGGACCGCAAAGGCCTCGGCCTAATCCCGGCCCTAGGCGTCGGCCAGAACATCACCTTGACCGCCTTGCGCGACCTTTCGAACGGCCCGCTGCTGAACCATCGAGCCGAGGCGGCCGCCGCAAATTCTCGGATGACGGAGTTCGCGGTCAAGGCCAGCAGCCGCGCCCAACCCATCGCCCAGCTCAGTGGCGGCAACCAACAGAAGGCCTTGCTCGCGCGCTGCCTCCTCGGCAACCCTGACCTGATCATCCTCGATGAACCGACCCGCGGGATTGATATCGGGGCGAAAGCGGAAATCTACGCCCTCATCCAGAAACTAGCCCGTGCCGGTAAGGGTATCCTACTGGTATCTTCCGAACTCCCTGAAGTCCTTTCCTTGGCGCACCGTATCGTAGTCCTTCGCCGTGGCTCCGTCTCCGCCACTCTCGATGCGGCCTCGACCGACCAGGAAACCGTGCTCCGCCACGCGATGCCTTTATAACGCCATGCTCACCCTCGATCGTAATCTGCTTCACCGCTTCGGCCTCTTGCTCGTCATCTTATTTGTCGGCATAGCCCTGTCTTTGCTGACCGACACCTTCCTGAGCGTCGCGAACTTCACCAACGTCGCCCGGCAAATCTCGATCAACGGCATCCTTGCGGTCGGCGTGACCTTCGTCCTCCTCACCGCCGGCGTCGACCTTTCCCTGGGGTCGGTCGTGGCCTTGAGCGGCGTCGCCTGCGCCACCTTCGCTCATCCTGGTGATCATTCCGTATTCGTGCCCATCGCCGTTGGACTTCTCACTGGGGCCGCCTGTGGGCTCGTCAACGGCGTGCTCGTGACCCGTGGGGGCGTCGCCCCCTTCATCGTCACCCTCGGGATGATGACCATCGCGCGCGGACTTGCGCTCATCTTCAGCGGTGGCCGCCCGGTCGCGAACATGTCGAATGAAATGACCGCCCTCGCCGGGGATATCTGGGGCATCCCGATTCCGGTACTTTGCTTTGCGGGCGTCGCGCTCGCAGCCTGGTTCTTCCTTCAAAACTTCCGTCTCGGTCGTCACATCTATGCCGTCGGTGGCAACGAGAACGCGGCCCGTGCAGCCGGCGTGCCGGTCGAGCGCGTAAAACTCTTCGCTTATGCTCTCTGCGGTCTGCTCACCGGCCTCGCTGGCGTAGTCCTCGCCGCACGCATCACCACGGGCCAGCCCAACGCCGGACAGGCCTACGAACTAGATGCCATCGCAGCCGTCGTCATCGGGGGCACGAGCCTTGCCGGCGGGGTCGGGACGATCACGGGCACCCTACTGGGCGTCCTACTCATCGGGGTGATCAACAACGGCTTAGATTTGATGGGAGTTTCCTCGTATTATCAGGCGGTCATCAAGGGCGTCATCATCGTGGGTGCGGTTTGGCTCGACCGACGTCAGGCCCGTTCGTAAAGGTTGGGGATGCGTATTACCCCTCGCAAAGCCATCTCGGCCTTCCTGGCCGTCTGCGCCTTCACGCTCTCCCTCTCTCTGTTCTCCGGCTGCAAGAAAGCCGAAGCCCGCAAGGAGGGTGAGCTGCTCATCGGTTTCTCGTCCCGGGACCTTTCGGCCGAGTACACCGCCAAGCTCTCCGAGGCCATCGTCGACTACGCCAAGACGAAGCCGGGCGTGAAGCTGGTCATGGTCGACGCCCAATCCGACGTCCAGAAGCAGTTCAGCCAGGTGGAGAACTTCATCGCGCAGAAAGTCGACGCGATCATCCTCAATCCCTGCGAGCTTGAGGCCAGTGCCCCGGCCGTCGATCGCATCAAGGCCGCGGGCATCCCGCTCGTACTCGTCAACCAGACCACGAAGTCTGCCGGCGATTGCTACATCGGCTCCAATGATTTTGAGGCGGGACGCATCGCGATGGAAGCGATCGCCAAGAAGCTCAACGGCCAAGGTGGCGTCCTCATGCTCCATGGCATCATGGGCACATCGGCCCAGCTCCAGCGTGAAGCCGGCGCCCGCGAGGTGTTCGCGAAATACCCTGGCCTGAAGCTCGTCGACCACCAGACGGCTTCCTGGGACCGTGCCAAGGCGATGGCCCTCACGGAGAACTGGATCCAGGCGCACAAGGGCAAGTTCTCGGCGGTCTTCGCCCATAATGACGAGATGGCCATGGGCGCCCTGCTGGCCCTCGAGCGGGCTCAACTTAAGAAGGATGTCTACGTCATCGGCATCGACGCCATCGCCCAGGCGCTTTCGGCGGTGAAAGAAGGCCGTCTCGACGCGACGGTCTTCCAGGACGCGGTCGGTCAAGGCAAAGGCTCGGTCGACGCCGCGATCCTGCTCGCGAAGAAGCAGCCCTGCCCCAAAGAGACCATGATTCCCTTCCAGCTCATCACCCGAAGAGAACCTTTCCCAATTCCTCAAATAACATGAAATCCCTGCTCTCCCTCCTCACCTTCGGCCTGCTGGCCGCTACCGCCATCGCCGGCGACAAGCCGGACACCCGCCTCTTTGAGATGCGCGTCTACTACGCCAAACCCGGCAAGCTTGACGCCCTCAATGCCCGCTTCCGCGACCATACGCTGAAGCTCTTCACTAAGCATGGCATGACGAACCTCGGTTACTTCGTCCCAGTCGATAACCAGGAGAACAAGCTGGTCTACTTCCTCGCATTCCCTGATCGCACCTCTCGTGACGTTTCCTTCAAGGCCTTCGGCGCTGACCCGGACTGGAAGGCTGCCGCCAAGGACTCCGAGAAAGACGGCAAACTGATCGAACGTATCGAGAATACCTTCCTCACGGCCACCGATTATGCCGTGCTGGCTGAGGCTAAGTCTTATGGTAAAGGCGTCTTCGAACTGCGCACCTACACGACCGAAGCCGGCCGACTGGAGAACCTGAACGCTCGCTTCCGCGATCATACCCTGAAGCTCTTCACCAAGCATGGCATGACCAACATGACCTACTGAATCTCTCGTCGGACCAAAAGGCGCGAAGAATGCCTACGTCGCGGAGAATACTCTCATCTACCTCCTTCATCATCAGAGCGAAGACGCCGCCAAGGCCAGCTTCG
>BGOI01000020.1 GCA_003569165.1 Opitutia bacterium | reverse complement strand
CCAAGTCCAGCCGGCATCGGCCTTGGAGAAATCATTCTGTACGGCCAGTGCGACAGCAGCGAGGCCAAGGATACCGACGATGCGGCGGAACTTCTGGGCATCGGTCGGGCGCTCCCATCCTCACGGAGCGCGAGCATGAGTCCGAAGGCAGCGATGCCAGCCAGCGCCACCCAATGATTCGAGGGAAGATGCCCGATAAAGGCGAAGACCGAGACACCCGTGAGAACTTCCGACGACCAGCGGACGAGTTCCGAGCGCGTCCGTGTACCGACAACCAAGGTAGCCGAGGCGGCAACCGCCCAAATCAGCGAAACGAGATGCGGATCAACGAGCCAAGCCAAGCCGGCGCCGACGAAGCCGACGGCGGCCAGGAGGAGGACTTCGCTCACGAGTGCACTACGACGAAGTTCCAGATAACCCGCGATGCTCGCCACAGCGGCGATGAGTAAGGAAACTGTCGCTCGGTCGTTTTCGCCGCCGGTCGCAAGAAAGAGCGAGAGGCAGGCCGGCGCGAAGAAGCTCGCGAGCTGGAAAGCCGCACGGGCATCACGCCCAAGCAACACAGCATCGTCCTTTACCAAGCGCTCGCCAATCCAGAGCACGAGGAACGAACCAGCGCAGCGAGTTGCAGCGGCAGATAATTCGCACCGTTCGACGGGATGGCGTCGTAAAGGAATAACAGACAGCCTGAGAGCCGATCAACCCCAGCACGCCAGCGGAGCCCACGGGCCGCGCACCATCAGGATGACGCCGAGTAAGGCAATCAAACCGGCACCCGTTGCCGTAGACCCAGGCGCCGCACCGGACCCAATAGAGAAATACACCGCGACGGTGGCGAAGACGACCGCGAGCTGGCCGAAGAGTTTGCTGCCCTTGGCTAGGGCGACGAAGGCGACGCCGAAGGCCACGAGAAACTGGACCAAGGCGGCCTGAGCCGGACTTTCGCAGACCCGCATCTATCGAGTCCGTAGGTAGCCCAGGCGGCGAACTGCCAGACCGCGAGACCAGTGGCGGCAAGCACCTCTCCTAAGTCCTTGCGCTTGGCCGAAAGACGGAGGCCGCCCCAGAAAAGACCCGCGCCAACTAAAGCCACCTCGATGACACGCACAATCGGCGAATCGTGGAACGCAGGTTGAGCCAGATACCGAGGAAGACGACCGCGGCGACGCAAGCACCCCGCCCACACGCACGGCCCACCAGGCTCCGAGCGCATACTCGCCCTTGAGATCAGCCGGGGGCAAAAGCCCGAGAATCGCGGAGTCGTTCAGAAAGAGGATCAGGCTGCGCGACAGTAGCTCGAACCGGAGCGGCTGGCTGCACCGCCGTCGGCGGAAGAGGCGGAGGCGCGATGGGTGCAGAGGCAACGGAAGGAACCGGAGCGGTCACCGAAGGCGACGCGTCCGGATTCGCCGGGCTCACTGGCAACCTTTTGTCCAAGACCGCTAAACGCTGTTCCAGCGATTTCACTTCCCCAATGAGCATGAAGAAGCGGATCGGTAGATAGATACCCAGTCCCACGCAGGCAAAGCCAATCAAGACCGAGAACGCTTCCATGCCCTCAAACTAAGCCCCCACCCAAAGAGGCGAGGCTTAGCTGCCCAGCCCTATATCGAATTTTTCAATAACCCCTTCCTACACTCGGACGATGGAGCGGCCCCGGAGCCAACGCCGCCCACTTCCGGCCGGACCGAGGAACCGTCCCAATGGAATGCCATAAGGTCAGCCGGCTGACCTATCGCCAAGACTCCCTACCCCCGACCTGCCGGCCGGGTGCGACCGTCAGCAACGCGACAGCTTCGCCCAAGTCAGCCCCACTTGGTTCACGAGCACGGGAATCGCCGCGGTCATGGGCAAAGCCGCCCCAGCGAGGTAATTACCGGTACCGTCATCGATCGCGAGGAAGCCATCGGCTCGAAGCTCAACCTTACCACCGATGGGGGTCTCATACTTGCCGGCGGGCAGGCCGCCTAAGGTAACCGTATCAGAGACGACCAATGATCGCTCGAGGCCTTTGGCCCGAAGCATGGTCTTGAGTTGTGCAGGCGTCAGGTGATGCCCATCGCGATGAACATGGCGGTGAGGCGATCGTCCGCCAACTGAGGCCACAGGTGGTTATGACGCCGATTCAACATCGCATGCGAACCGTTGCCGAGGTGCGTGGAAAGGGTCGCGCCGGCGTCGACCGCCGCAGCGATCTGGGCGGCGTCGGCGGAAGTATGACCGAGCGAGACCGTGACGCCGGCCTTCACAAGATGGCGGATATAAGCAGGCGCCTCTGGCCAGTGCGGCGAAAGGGTAACCAGTTTCACGAGCCCGCCGGCGGCCACCTGCCATCGGTCGAACTCGGCGACGTCAGGCGGACGGACGTCGCCGTAGGGTGCGCGCCGCGCGGACCGTCCTCGGGTGCGATGTGCGGTCCTTCGACATGAATACCAGCGACCATCGCGGCGACATCTGGATGCTGCGCGCACGCCTCGCGAATCGTCCTTAAGGCAGCGATAAGTCGGGCTTCCGGCGCAGTAATGAGTGTCGGCAGGAAAGTCGTGACGCCCACCTTGAGCATCGCCTGGCAAAGGGCCTGGACGGTCGCGACGTCGAGCGTGAGTCCGTTGAGGTCATGGCCGGCATAGCCATTAACCTGCAGGTCGACAAAGCCCGCGCTAGCCACTGCTTCTCACCATGCTCTTGGAAGTCGATTGCCTTGATCAGCTCGCCCTCGGTCGTGACCACGACGCCCCTGCCCGTCGAAGGATCGCGGCCGAGGATGCGCTGGGACGAGGCGGCGGACACGGCTCAGCGGGAAAGCTCCGAAGCGGCGGCAGCGTCGATATACAGCGTACAGTCAGCGTGCTGCTGGACGATCGAAGCCGGACAGGTCGGGGTCACCGGACCTTCGACGGTTCCCTTGACGGCGGCGGCCTTGCGCTTGTCCGGCACGGAAAGGATGAGGCAGGTGCTCTTCATGATCTGACGGATAGACATCGAGACGGCCTGCTTGGGCACGTCATCGAAGGTCGGGAACCAGCCTTCGCCGAACTGCTGCTGGCGGCAGGCGTGATCGAGGTTCACCACGATGTAAGGGACCTCGGTGGCGAAGTCGGCGGGCGGGTCGTTGAAGGCGAGGTGGGAGTTCTCGCCAATACCGGCGAAACAGAGGTCGATTGGGCTAGGCGGTGATGCGGTCGTTCAGGCACTTGAGCTCAGCGCCCAAATCCGCGGCATCGCCATCGACCGGGACGAACTCAGGCTGCGCGGGAAGCTGGCTGATGAAGCGTTCGCGTAGGTATTTCCGGAAGCTGGCGCCATGCGATTCAGGCAGTCCGACATATTCGTCGAGATGGAAGACAGTGACCTTGGACCAATCGATACCAGGCTCCTTGATTAAGCACTTCAACGTCTCGAACTGGCTGGCACCGGTGGCGACAATGATGTTTGCGCGGCCTTTCTTGGCCAAGACGTCGCGCAGCACCTTGGCCCCTTGCGCGGAAGCGGCCTGCCCCATGGCGACGGCATCGGTAGATTTCTGGATTTTCATGGGAAAGGGGTCAGCCGACACTGCCCGAAGCGCAACCGTGGGCAAGTGCCTATCCCCGTCCTATTCGGCAGGAAACCTCCGATTAGCCGACCAGGTTCAAGCCGCGCATCGATTCCAGTCGACGACGCGAACTTATCCGCATCGATACCCATGCGCTGGAGCATGGAAACAAAGAGGTTCGGCAGCGGGGCGTTGTGCTCGGTGTCGAACACATGGTGCTGACCATGATTGAAACCTCCGCCCATGAAGAGCGTCGGCAGGTTGATCGTCGTGTGGGCGCTGGCGTTACCAAGGTTGCTGCCGTAGAGGATCATCGTGCGATCAAGGAGCGGGGCGCCGTCTTCCTTCGAGGTCTTGAGGTCCGCCATGAGCTTCGCGAGTAGGCGCATGTGCATACTGTCGATATCCTTGAGCTGCGAAAGCTTCTTGGCCGACTTACCGTGGTGCGAGAGGCTGTGATAGCCGTCCGTCGTGGTGTGGACGTGGTCGATATCCAAGGCCGGCGTGTTCACGCTATCCAGCATGAGCGTCACGGCGCGGGAAGAGTCGGTCTCGAAGCAGAGACGGGCCATGTCGTACATCAGGCTGACCTTATCCATGTACTCCTTCGGGCTGCTGGGGTCGAGCGGCGCGGAGGTCTTGGCCACCGGACGGGGCTTCCGCTCCCATTCCTTGGACATCTGCATACGCTGTTCGAGTTCGCGGACGCTGGTGAAATACTGGTCGAGACGATCGCGATCCTGCCCGCCCATCGTGCGGCGAAGCTCGCCCGCCTGACTGCCGACCGCATCGAGGATGCTCTGGCCGAGCTGGAGGCGACGCTCCTGAGCCTGCACTTCGGCGGCGGAACCGCCCATGAACATCTTACGAAAGACCTCGGAGGCCTTTTCTTCCGTCGGAATCATCACGCCGCCAGCCGTCCAGGAAAGACTGCGCGAACCGCGGGCACAGTTGACGCCCAAGGTCATCGAAGGGAAACGCGTCAGGTGGCCGATGCGCTCAGCCATGAATTGGTCGAGGGAGATCGTGTTCCGGAAACCGCCGCTGCTCGGATGGGGGGCCGCGGTGAGGAAGCAATTATCGGCCGGGTGACCGCCGTCGACGTCGGGGTGCGAGACGCCAGAGAAGACGCTGAAATCCTTGCGATGAGCCTGCAGGAGCTCGAGATATGGCGAGGCCTTGTAGTCCTTGCCCTTGCCGGTCGGGAAGAAGTACTCGGGGACGAGGCCGAGGTTATTACAGATTCCCAGCATACGTCGCGGCTTGGCCGAGGGGGCCGGGGCGGCGGCGAAGGCGGGCGTCATCGCGTCGAGCATCGGCAGGGCGAGGAGCACGCCGGTACCGGCCAGAAAACGACGACGGGAGACGGCACGCTTGAAGGCAACGTAGGGCGTGTTGGCCGGGTTCAAGGAAGAGGACATGGGGTAAGGTTATTTGTTAAGGAAAAGTTCGCTGGAAACAAGCCCGTGGATGAGATCGCGGACGCCGAAATGGCCGGCCTTGGCCTGATCGAGGATGACCTCGACCTTCGGGCGGTCGGCGAAACCGACCGGGGCACCCGTAGCATAGACCGTCAGCTGTCCGACGATATTACGTGCGAGCTGACGCTCGTCGGCGGCGACAATCTTCTTAAATTCACGGATGTCCTTGAACTTCTTACCGTCGAGGTCGCCGTAGGTCTCGATGGCCAAGGCATTATGGAAGGCATACTTCTGCCCGTTCTTGCCGAGGCCGATCTCCGGAGTCTTACCGTCCAAGGCGCGATAGCGCGACCGGAAGCCACCCATAACGTCGAAACTCTCCAGGGCGAAGCCTGGTGGATCGATTTGGGTATGGCAGGAAGAACATGACTCCAAAGTGCGATGCTTATCCAGCTGCTGGCGAATGGTCACGGCGCCACGGGTATCTGGCTCGACGGCCGGCACACTCGGAGGCGGAGGCGGGGGCTTCCGGCCGAGCACGCGTTCCATGATCCAGGCGCCCCGGATGACCGGCGAGGTCGTCGTGCCATTGGCGGTGACCTTAAGGACGGCCGCCTGCGTCATGAAACCACCGCGGACGCTGTCCTTAGGGAGAGTCACCTTTTGCAACTTCGCGCCCGCGACCGGAG
Source organism: Opitutia bacterium (assembly GCA_003569165.1). Lineage (GTDB taxonomy): Bacteria > Verrucomicrobiota > Verrucomicrobiia > Opitutales > UBA953 > UBA953. The sequence continues at coordinate 28,305 of BGOI01000020.1, read as the reverse complement.
GCAGCTGATAAAGGGTCGCTAGGCGTTCATTCACAAAGACGAAATCCGCGTCGACGATGTTGCGTGCAGGGAGATTGCCGCGAATCATTTCAGCGAAGGTGGCGTGACTCTCATCGCGCGCTGATTCGACGAGGTGGTCGTCGAGGTAGTAATCCGGATAGAGCAGGCTGTCAGGGTCGTTGGCTCCGGCCTTACGCAGCTCGAGCCAATAGTCGGTGAAAGTATCGACGAAACGGGCCGAGCGAGGGTCGGCCAGGAGACGTTCTGTTTGCGCACGCAGCACCTTAGGGTCGTGCAGGGTGCCAGCGGTAGCCAGCGAACGAAGCTGCGCGTCGGGTGGGGAGTTCCACAGGAAATAAGCCAGGCGGGCGGCCAAGGCGTGGTCATCCAGGCGACCAGGCTTCTCCTGGAGATAGAGATAGGAAGGCGAGCAGAGCACAGCGGTATAGCCGGTCAACATGGCCTCGGCGAAAGTGCTGCCCGACTTCATCGCTCCGAGGATGAGGGGCAGAAAGCGGACTTCTTCCTGAGACGATACCGGGGTACGATAGGCCTGCTTTACGAAGCGACGGAGCAGCCGCTCGGCGTCCTTAGGCGCATCGTTCGTTTCGACATCATAACGGAGGGGCGAGCCCACGGCCCGCTTCGCAGGCAGATCGTCGAACAGCACCGCGTAAGGCGCAGCGGGCCACTTGGGTGCAAGGGGGCCTTCGACCTCAATCCAGCGCATCACGAGGCCAGGCTGACCTTCCGGCGTCGCCAAAGGATTCTGCGCGCGACTGGCACCTGGACGGGAGCGATAGAAACGGACGGTGTCGATCCGGATGGTTTCATTCACCGGCCTTAAGGACGACATCGAGTTCGTTGACGGTCACGTCCGGATTGAAGTCGACGTTACCGATGCGCCGCAGGATGCGCGGGTGCATCAGGGCATAGACCGTCACCGGCTCCGGGCGGTGCCCCTTGGAGATATCATCGAGGTCCGGAATATACCAGCGCGTCGGCCCCTTGCCCGTCGGCTTGCCCGGTCCGACCCACACGGAATGTCCGCAAAGCTTCAGCTTATACCTTCCGTCGGCCGGAGCTTGGAATGTGCTGAAACTCGGCTCCACCGGCTCATAGGCACCATGCACGACGCCCACGCCTTCTTCGTCTCGGAGCTTAGGATTCGATTTTCCAACAGAGATTTTGGTGTCGCCGCGGCGGACGTCCGGCTGGCCCGTGAAGCCGAGCGTCGGGAAGGTGGCGCGCTCGGGCGACTGGTTGAATTCCGAGAACTTCATCTTGCCGGTGTAGCTACCCTGCTGACGCGCGTAGTGTCGCTTCGTTGAGCCATCCGGCTTCTCGACGGAAGAAATGAAGGCGGAGCGCAGCCCTTCTTCCGCGGCGGTAAGATAGCGTTGGAGCTGGACGTGCGAGACGTCGAGAGCCTGTCCGCTCTTATTGAAGCGAAACGCCTCGGTGTCCTCCGGCAGGATCTCCTTCAAGTCGAGCCAGGGAGCCTGCAACAGGTCGCGCACGGCGTTCTCATACTCGAACCGATTCATGCGCCGTTCGACCGTACGCCCCTGCGAGGCAATCCGGGAGGCATCCTGACGAAATAGAAGCGCGGAGAGGTCACCGAGGTAAGCCGACTTCTGGGTGGCGTCGGGACGCGCCTTCTTCTTGGGCGGCATCTCACCGTTAGCGGTACGATCAAAAATCTTTACCCAGGTCTCGAAGGACTTGGCATCGGTCAGGTCGGATTTGAGAGCCGTCAGGTCGAGGCCGCCCTTCTTGGCGTCGGCGTCATGGCACTCGACGCAGTTCTTCTCAAGAAACGCCGGCAGCGCCCCAAAGGACCCCAAGGGCGACAGGACGAGACCGAGAAAGACGAGACGGGAAAGCATGAAAGGTACGCTCTTATGACAGCCGATGCCGCCAAGGGTTGCCAAGGTAAACCACCCAGCAATGGGCACTTTTGCTGAGATTTAGGCCCCAAGCGTCGGGGATTGTGGCAACCCGCGTTTCCCCCTGCCCTGCGACATGCTCTCCGTCATCCGATCGGCCGCCTTGGTCGGCGTCGAAGCCGTCCCTGTCGAAATCGAAGTCAATACGGGCGAGCTCGGCGAAAACGGGTTGTGGCTGGTCGGGCTGCCCGATGCGGCGGTCAAGGAATCCGAAGAGCGGGTGCAATCCGCCCTCCAGAACAGCGGCCTGCGGCTACCGGAGACGCGCACGACCATTAACCTGGCGCCCGGCGACCTGAAGAAGGAAGGCGCCATCTACGACCTACCCATCGCGCTCGGCATCGCCGCTTCGACGGGGCAACTCGATCGAACGTTCCTGCAACACTACCTCATCGCCGGCGAGCTTGGCCTCAGCGGAGCGACCCGTCCCCTCCGCGGAGGCGTGGCGATGGCGATTCTCGCACGCAAGGCCGGCCTGCGCGGCGTCATCCTGCCCCGCGCCTCGGCCGAAGAAGCCTCGCTGGTCGGCGGCATCGAAGCCATCCCGGCCGATACGCTCGACGGCGCGTTACGATTCCTCAACGGCGAATCGAAGGCGGCGCCGCTGATGCCGAAACCAGCGCCAGAGGTCACGTCAGCCGACGGCCAGCCGGACTTCGCCGAGGTCAAAGGCCAAGCCGCCATCCGCCGAGCGGTCGAAGTCGCTGCCGCGGGCGGACATAATCTGCTGATGATCGGCCCACCGGGCTCCGGAAAATCACTGATTGCGAAACGGATCCCGACGATCCTCCCCGCGCCCGACGCAGAGGAATTCCTCGAGATCCTCGGCGTGCATTCCGCGGCTGGCATGGCGCTCACTGACGCCCGGCGTGGATGGCAAAGGCCCTTCCGCTCCCCGCACCACACGATCAGCGATATCGGACTCATCGGCGGAGGCAGCATTCCTGGACCTGGCGAAGTTTCACTCGCCCACCTCGGCGTACTCTTTCTCGACGAGCTCCCGGAGTTTCGACGCTCAGCGCTTGAGGTGCTACGTCAACCGCTCGAAGACGGACAGGTCACCGTCTCACGTGCAGCAGCTAAAGTCACCCTGCCCTCGCGGTTGATGTTAGTCGCGGCGATGAATCCTTGTCCGTGTGGACATCTGGGCGACCGACGACGCGAGTGCCGCTGCTCACCGATGCAGGTACGCAAATACCGTGGCAAGATTTCAGGACCGCTTCTCGATCGCATCGACATCCAGGTCGAAGCACCGGCACTGACCCTAGACGAACTCCGTAACGCCGCGCCCGGCGAAGCCTCCGCCGCCATCCGTGAGCGCGTCGAAGCGGCACGCGTGAAACAACGTCTTCGCTTCGGCAGCCGAACAGGCGGGTGTAACGCCCTCCTCGGTGGACGCGAACTACGGGAGTATTGCGCACTGGAAAAAGCTCAGGGCGACCTCCTCCAGCAGGCGATGGAGAAGCTAGGGCTTTCCGCCCGAGCCTATGACCGTATTCTCCGGGTCGCCCGGACGATTGCCGACCTAGCGGGCGCCGAACGCATTGCCACCGCCCACCTATTAGAGGCCATCCACTACCGTTCACTGGACCGAAACTGAAAACGCTCGCCCGCCCTCAGGAAATGCCTCCAATGAGGCTCTCCCCATGAAAACACTGCACAAGCTCGGGCTCGTCTGCCTGCTCGCCCTCCTGGCCCTCCCCCTCGGAGCCGCCGAGAAAATCCGCGTCCTCATGCTCGACGGACGCAATAACCACGACTGGATTCGCACGACCGAGTCCACCAAGGCCACCCTCGAGGCCACCGGTCGCTTCACCGTGACCGTTGCCACCGCTCCAGCCGCCTTCGCCAAGGCCAAGCCGGCCAAGCCCAAGCCCGGCGACGCCGCCGCGAAGAAAGCCTTCGACGCCGCGACCAAGGAATGGAATGCCGAGGAAGCTGCCTTCAAACAGGCCCACGCCGCCGAGTGGGAACAGTGGTCCCCGAAGTTCGCCGACTACCAGGTCATCGTGAACAACTACAACGGACCGGAATGGGGCGCCGCAATGAAGGACTCCTTCACGGAATTCGTCATGAATGGCGGCGGACTCGTCAACGTCCACGCGGCGAACAACGCTTTCACCGGCTGGGATAACTTCAACGAGATGATCTGCTGCGGCTGGCGCGGCGCCACCTTCGCCAAGCGTATCGCGGTCGACGACAAGACCGGTCAGGCCGTCGCGCTTCTCGACGCCGACGAGAAGATCCAGGGCAAGGGCTTCGGCTCCGGCCACGGCCCCAAGCACGTCTTCACGCTCAAAACCCGCGACGCCGCCCACCCGGTCATGCAGGGCCTGCCCGCTGAATGGCTCCACGCCACCGACGAACTCTACCACCGCATGCGCGGTACTGCCGACCACATGCACGTCCTCTCCAGCTCGTTCTCCAAGCCGGAGTTCGGCGGCACCGACATGCATGAGCCGATGGTGTGGTTCGCCCCTTTCAATAAGGGCCGCGTCGTGACCACCTCAATGGGCCACATCATGGCCGCCGATACCAGCTACGACGCCCTGCACTGCGTGGGCTTCCAGACGATTCTCGCCCGCTCCACCGAATGGGCCGCGACCGGCAAGGTCACCCTACCCATCCCGGAAGGCTTCCCGACCCTCGATAAGACGAGCGTCATCGAGCCGTCCAAGGTCAACTGGAAGAAGTAAGCCTCCCGCTTACGTCGCAACTCGAAGGCCCGCCACCGTGCGGGCCTTCTGCTTTTCAGGCGAAACGACGCATGGCCACGCTGACGGTCGCGCAGATCTGCTCAGGCGAAAGGCTGATACTGACGTGTAGGCACTTCTCGCTGGCGAGATTCGGACGCTCCAAGGTGGCAAGCTGACTACCCAGGAGACCGGGCGGCATGAAGTGCCCCTTACGCGCATCAAGGCGCGCCTGCAGGAGTTCCTGACTGCCATCGAGGAAGATGAAGAAGAGATCCGGGTCACCCTCGCGTAGGCGATCGCGATAGATCTTCTTCAAGGCGGAACAGGTGACGACCATCGCTTCACCCTTGGCCTTACCCTCGGCGAGACGGGCGGACATCGCAGCCAGCCAGCCGGCGCGGTCCGCATCGGTTAGCGGCGTGCCCGCACTCATCTTCGCGATATTCTCGGGCGGATGGAAGACGTCAGCCTCAAGCAAAGTGGCGCCAGTACGCTTTGCGTAAATCTCCGCGACGGTGCTCTTGCCGCAACCGCAGACGCCCATGAAGACGAGGTTCGGATGCGCCATCGAGGGTCAGAGATTGATCGTGCGACCTTCGCGGAACGATTGGTCGGCCGCGGCGACGATGCGCATCGAATTGACGGCGTCGTCCATGTGCGCGGTAAGGTCGAGGTCTTCGCGGATAGCTTTTTCGAAATAGACCTGCTCGCGCTCGCATAGTCCATCGTGGCCCGGATCGGCGTCAGTCGGGACAATCTCGTCGGGCTTGGTAAACTTACCATCGGCGCCGAGTTGGGAAGAATGTACCTTCAGGGCCTGGGCGGCGGAGTGCGAATCGACGTCGGCGGAATTACCGGCCTGCGAAGCTTTGCCGGCGACGATGGAGACGCAGCCCTTCGGCCCGATCACGTCCTTCACGAAGAAGGCTTCCTCGGACATCATCGGACCCCAACCGGCCTCGTACCAACCGACGGAGCCATCGGCGAAGGTCACCTGGAGATGGCCGTAGTTAATTTGGCCGGCGGGCATATCTTCGGTCAGACGGGCGCCGATACCGGAGACGCGCACGGGGCGACTACCGGTCATGAGGCACATCACGTCGACATAATGGACGCCGCAGTCGACGACGGGGCTGCAAGTCTGCAGGAGCGACTTATGCGTCTTCCACATGTCACCATAGCTCTGCTGGTTGAGGTTCATGCGCATGACGAGCGGCTTGCCGAGCGTCTGCACAGTCTTGATGAACTGGGTCCAGGCCGGGTGGTGACGGAGGATGTAGCCGATAACGACCTTGCGCTTCACTTCTTTGGCCTTGGCGACGATCTGCTCGGCCTCGGCGACGGTCACGGCCAGAGGCTTCTCGACGAAGACATGGCAACCGGCGGCGAGCGCGGCGACGGCGTATTCGGCATGGGTGTCAGGGTAGCTCGAGATGGAAACCGCATCGGGCTTCGTGGCCTTGAGCGCGGCATGGAAGTCGCCGTACTCCGCGTAGCCACCGCCGAGTTCAGCGTTAAGCTTGGCCCGGGAATCGGCAGACCGGGTGACGAGGCCGACAATCTGGAAGCCAGGCAGCTTATGGTACGCGAGGGCGTGCGAACGGCCCATGTGGCCGGCGCCGACGCAAAGGACTCGGATAGGGGTCAGGCTCATGCGCCGAGCATCACCCTTCCTTCCTCCGCTTCAAGTCGGGAGAAGGTGGTGGCTCGAAATTAATCGACCGATTAGTTTGGTAACGGCTGCCCGACGCCCTTCGCCCGCTGCGCCTCGAGCAAAGCCCTGAGCCGTGCGACGACTTCCGGATGTTCCTTGGCGACGTTACTGCGTTCACCCGGATCGGACTGCAAATCGAACAGACGCGGGCCAGACTGATCGCGGCTATCATTGGCCTGCACGGATTCCGAACCCAGCAAATCGACGAGCGGTCCCTGGGCCTTCTTGCCCTTGCCGGGCGCGCCGACGCCAGAGATGAATTTCCAGCGGGCGTCGCGGATGGACAGCACGTTACCCTGCGTGCTCGAGATCAACGTCTCGCGACCGGCGCCACCCGAGAGGGCCGCGGAGGTGTCAATGGAGTCGAGCTTGAGGAAATCTGCGGGGTCGCCGCCGGCGACTTTCGTGAAGACAGCTGGCAGGTCGACCTGCGATATCAACGCGTCAGAGACCTTGCCGACGGGCGTATGGCCGGGCCAGCGCGCGAGGAAGCCCACGCGCGTCCCACCCTCGAGGATACTATATTTACCGCCGCGGAAGGGGCCGGCCGGGGAATGCGCCGCCGCCTTGTTCCGCTCTACGGCTTGGTCCTTATAACCGTCGTCGAGCACTGGACCGTTGTCGGAAGAGTAGATGACAAGGGTGTTCTCAGTCAGGCCCTGCTTATCGAGCTCGGCGAGGATGCGGCCGACCTGATCGTCGAACGCCACCACGGCGTCGCCGCGCGGGCCGAGCGGCGTCTTGCCGGCGTAGCGCGGATGATGGACGCGCGGTACGTGATTCTCGTGCGAGGCGTAGAAGAGGAAGAACGGCTTGTCCTTATTGCGCATAATGAAGCCGCAGGCTTTGTCAGCGAACGTGTCGCCCATCGTCTCGTCGTTCCAGAGCGCGGACTTGCCGCCCTTCATCCAGCCGATGCGGCCGACGCCATTGACGAGCGCCATATTGTGACCATGCGACCAATCCATCTTCAGCTTCGCGCGCTCGGCGTCGGTCTTCAGGTCGGGGTCTCCGGGGTAAGGGGACTTGTAGCTGACCTCGATCGGGTCCTTGGGGTCGAGCCCGACGACGGAGCCGTCCTCGACGAAGACCGTCGGCACCCGGTCGCCGGTGGCGGCCATGATGAAGGAGTAAGTGAAGCCGATCTGATTGGGCGACGGGTCGATTTTCTGATTCCAGTTCACGTCGCCCGAGCCGAGTCCGAGGTGCCACTTGCCGACGACGCCGGTGGCGTAGCCGAGTTTGGCGAGGCTGGCGGCCATCGTCGGGCGACCGGGCTTGATGATGAGGCGAGCGTCGCCGGGCAGGACGCCGGTGCCTTGGCGACGCCAGGCGTATTCGCCTGTAAGGAGGGAATAACGAGAAGGCGTGCAGGTGGCGGAGGTGCAGTAACCGGAGGTGAAGCGTGTGCCCTGCGACGCCAGCCGGTCGAGATTCGGGGTCGGGATGGCCTTGGCGCCGTAGCAGCCGAGGTCGCCCCAGCCGATGTCATCGGAGTAAAGCAGCACGATGTTCGGCGGGCGCTTATCCGCGGCAAAGACGGAGAGGACGCAAGACAGGGCAACCAGGGGCAGGAGGCGCATGGACACCTTCTAGGCCCTTCGGCCGGAGAAAGAAAGCAAGCAGATGGATCAACACACCCCTTGCTTGCAAAACCCGCCTTTAAGGCCCAATCAGAAGGCGAACATGCGTTTCGCTAAATACCACGCTCTCGGTAACGATTACCTCGTCCTCGAGCCGAAGGACTGCCCTACCCTCTTTTCGCCCGAAGCTATCCGCAAAGTCTGCCACCGCCATTTCGGCCTGGGCTCGGACGGCATCCTCTACGGCCCCATCGAACGCACCGACGGCACCTTCGGGCTGCGCATCCTGAATCCTGATGGCTCCGAGGCTGAGAAATCCGGCAACGGTATCCGTATCTTCTGCCGTCATCTCCTCGAGACCAAGCGCATCCAGGAAGGCCAAGAGTTCCGCCTGCACACCATCGGTGGTATCGTCCGCTGCGAAGTCTTCGACGGCGGCAACCGCATCCGCGTCGAGATGGGTAAGGTCTCCTTCCGCGCGCCGGTCATCCCGCACGTCGGTGCTGACCGCGAAGTCCTCGGCGAAGAGATCACCGTCCTCGGCAAGACCTTCAAGTACTGGGCCGCCACTGTCGGTAACCCGCACTGCGTGATTCCGGTCGACGACCTCACGCCTGACCTCGCCAAGACTTACGGGCCGCACCTCGAGGTGCACCCCAATTTCCCTAACCGCACCAACGTCCAGTTCATGCAGATCATTGACCGCAAGAACGTGCGCATCGAGATTTGGGAACGTGGCGCCGGCTACACGATGGCCTCCGGTTCCTCCTCTTCGGCTTCGGCCGCCGTAGCCCGTAAAATGGGGCTAGTTGACGCAGATTTAGTGGTTAATATGCCCGGAGGTCAGATTATCATTGGCATCGGCGATGATTATTCCATCGTGATGACAGGCCCGACGACCCCTGTTGGCATCTTCGAGATGCACCCTGGAGTCCCGGTCCAAGACGTCGCCGTCTAAGGCGAACCGTCTTCCCACTAGGTTTTTCCTCCTTTGGCGCGTCCTTTCGGACGACGCTTTTCACCGCACACCCTCACCATGGCGCCGCGTCAGCCGTTGCCCAACATCTCCGAAGACGATCTCATCGATCTAGCTGGCGGTGCGACTGTGCTTCTCGCCAAGGAGCTGGTAGCCAAGGGAAAGGTGAAGAAGGCCCTCTGGACGCCCCCGGTCGCCGAAGCCCTCGTCGACGACGGCACGGAGTCACGCGAAGCCCGCTGGAATCTCCGTTCGATCACCTTCCAGCGCAACGAGTGCGGCTGCGAGGTCTCGGTCGGCCGAAGAAAACTGTGCGTGCACTCCGTGGCCGCTTACCTCGTGCTTGCGACCAAGGAGGGTTATATGAAGCCCGAGACAATGGCGCCGCCGAAACCGGCCGCACCGCCCGGCAAACCGGCGACAGCGACCACGACGAAGGAAAAGACGGCTGATACGAAGAAGGAAAAGTCAAAGGAAGCGGAAACGACCCCGGCAGGACCCCGGCTCAAATCCCTCACTCTCTCAGAAAAACGGGGCACGCCCATCGAGGTGCGCTTCATCATTCCGCCGAACATCGTCACCGCCGCCGCGCGCGACGAGATCATCTGCCGCCTCGAGCTCCGCGTCGACGGCGCCCAGGTCGCGCCTGAGAACCTCGACCGCAGTAAGGCTTGGACCATCGAGCCGGACACGGTCTTCTTCCTAGCGATTCTCGAAAACCTCTGCCACGGCAAGCTCCAGGGCATCCTCCCGCTGACGCGCCGTCATCTTCGCCAGCTCCTTGCCATCGGCAAGGGCCTGAAGATCTTCCGCATGGCCAATGCGCCGGAAACCGCACTGGCATGGGATGGCGACCAGCTCGACAAGGTCCACGAACACCTCGACGAACCCGCCGCAACGCCGCAGACCAACGCCACTGGCGAAGCCCCCGACGACGGCCCCGAAGAAAAGGAAGTCCGCTCCCAGGAACGCGGCCGCGACGACCGCCCGTGGGTCGACGGTTCGATGAAGTGGCTGCGCATCCGCCTCCCTCAGCAATCTTCCGGCCCGGTCGCCGAACTCCGCGACATGCTGCAGCGGAGCGGCTTCACGCTCGAGACCACGACCCGCGAATGGTACCTCGCCGGCACGATTCAGGTGCTCAACTTCCTCGCCCGCCATCACAAGCTGCTGATGACGGACAACGGCGCGTTCTTCACCCACAACCTCTCACACTCCCTCCGCAACGTCGACCTCGCCAAGGCGAAGTGCGATGCATCCGAAGAGAACGATGGCTTCCGCTTCGCCATCGGTATCGACCCCGAAGGCAAGTCCCCGAAAGTCATCCAAGAGGCCCTCTCGAGCGGCCGCATGTTCTTCTACACCGACCAGGGCCCACGCCTCATCACGCCGGAGTTGATGGAGTCGATCCGCAACGCCCAGCGCCGTATCACCGGCGAATCCAAGCGCGACGTCGACCTCGACCTCAACCTGAAGATTGGGTACGCCGACCTCGCCAGCGCCGATGCCATCGCCGAGGAACTGCAGGCCGCTTTTGCGCCGCCGGAGACCTGGAGCAAGCGCTCGTCCGCGATCCGCAACCTTTCGAAGCTCCAGCCTGCGCCCATCCGCGAGGAACTCAGCACGATACTCCGTATCTACCAGCAGGTCGGCGTAGCCTGGCTCTGGCATATCCATAATAATTCCCTCGGCGGCCTCCTGGCCGACGAGATGGGCCTCGGCAAGACCGTGCAGGCCTTGGCCTTCATGGAGGCGCTGCGCCAGCACCGCCCCGAAGACGGCCCCTGCCTCGTCGTCTGCCCGGCCTCGCTCGTCGAGAACTGGCGCCGCGAAGCGCGTCGCTTCACCCCTTCGCTCAAGGTCCTCGCCCACCACGGCCAGAACCGCTTCACCGCGCAGGAATACCTGCAGCGCTTCGATCTCGTCATCACCTCGTACGGTACGCTTTCCCGCGACATCGCGGCCTTCTCGCTCATCACCTGGGGCGCCGCGATCTGTGACGAAGGCCAGAATATCAAAAACTCCCGCGCCCAGGCCGCCAAGGCCGTCAAGCAGCTCGTCGCGAAGGGGCGCTACATCCTCACCGGCACGCCGGTGGAGAACTCGCTCGAAGACCTGCGTTCGCTCTTCGGCTTCCTGATGCCAGGCTACCTGCCCAAGCCCGAGGAACGGATTCAGGCCGAGGAACGCAAGTGGCACGACGACCGTCTCCTGCAGATGGCCGCCCCTTACATCCTACGCCGTTCCAAAGTCGCGGTCGCCCCTGAGCTGCCGGCCAAGATCGAGCAGATCGTCTACTGCGATTTCGAGGACAACCAAAAGAAGATCTACGACGAGTACCTCGAGTCCACGCGCAAGGAGATCTTCGAGATGGAAATGGGCGGCGCCACGCAAGCTCGCATCCAGATGGCGGCCTTCAACCAACTCCTCCGCCTCCGTCAGATCTGCGCCGATCCGCGCATCCTCGATCCGAAGATGGAAGAAGCCGACTCGGCGAAGCTACAGGCTTTCCTCGAGCTCGTCGAAGAATCCAAGGACGCGGGCCACCGCATGCTGGTCTTCTCGACGTTCGTCACCGCACTGCAACTCCTCAAGACAGCCCTCGAGGACCGCGACATCCCGTACTGCTACCTCGACGGCTCCACCAAGGACCGCCAAGGCGTGTGCGACACATTTAATTCCACCCCCACGATCCCGGTCATGCTCATGTCGCTTAAGGCGGGCGGCACGGGCCTTAACCTGACGGGCGCCGACACGGTCATCCATTTCGACCCGTGGTGGAACCCGGCCGCCGAAGCCCAGGCCACGGACCGTGCCCACCGCATCGGCCAGACCCGCACAGTCACCAGCATCAAACTGATTGCCTCCGGAACCATCGAAGAACGCGTCATGGAGCTGCAAAAGTCCAAGTCTGAGATGTTGCGTAAGCTCCTGACCGAATCAGACTCCGTTTCGTCTGGCCTCAGCCTTGACGTCATCAAGGACCTCCTCCGCAAGGACTAACCCCATGCTTTCCACCCTCATTCGCCGCAACAAGCCCAGGAGCGAGATGTCGTTCATGGAACACCTCGACGACCTGCGCATCTCGCTGATCCGGGTCGCCACCGTCTTCGCCATCGGCATGGTCACCGCCCTCGTCTTCTATCGCGAGACCCCGGCCCTGCTGAATATGCCGCTCGAGTGGGCCAAGCACCCAGAAACTTCCCCGCTCGCCTTTGCTTTAAGCCAACCTGGAGAAGGGCTGGTCAACATGGGAGAGCTCAAGGAGTTCACTTTCATGGGCGTCTGGAAAGTCCTCATGTACGCCGGCTTCGGCGTCGGCGTGGCCGTCGCTTCCCCGGTCTTCCTCTACGAGACCGCCCGTTTCGTCGGCCCGGCGCTCACGGATCGCGAAAAGAGCGGGCTGGTCCCCTTCTGCGGTGCCGCCCTTATCCTCTTCCTCATGGGAGCCGCCCTGGCGTTCTATTGGCTCAGTCCGATGTCGATCCAGATCTGGCAGCACTTCGCCGAAGGCATGAAGATGGAAGTCACCTGGCAGGCTTCGGACTACTACGCTTTCGTGGTCATGATGTGCCTGCTGACGGGCCTGACGTTCCAATTCCCCCTCGCGCTGATTGTCCTCATGTGGCTCGAACTCGTCCGGCCCAAGACCTTGCTCAAGTCCTGGCGCGGCATGCTGGTCGGCATCATGATGCTGGTCGCGCTCATCACCCCGATTGCCGAACCCATCTCGCTCCTAGTGATGACTGGCGTGCTGTTCAGCTTCTACCTCGCCGCCGTCGCGGTCGGCACCGTGATCGTCCGACGCAAACGCGTCGCCCGCGGCGATAAGCCCAACCCGGAAGACGACGACCTCCCGGACGACGATGAGGATGACTCCTCTTATCAAGAAGAGTACCGTCCGAAGCCCCGTAAGCCGGTGACCCCTTCCGACAGCAGCTCGGCTCCGGCCAAGCCCAAGTCCACGCCGCCTCCCGCGGAAGGCGACCTTTCCTCCCTCGACTAATCCCATGATCAAGCGACTGCTCCTCGTCCTCCTGGCTTCCGCCGCCTCGGCTTCCGCCCAGACGACCGCCTTCGGCACGAACGCCACGGCGAACGCGACCGCACCGGCCGATTCAGCCGCCACCGCGCCCGCCACCAAGGGCGCATCGAAAGCGGTCGAAGAAGAAGTCGATAATTCCGTCGTCATCACTCCCTTCCGCTCCCTCACCCCGCCCGAAGCCAAGACGAGCCGCACGTTCCAGCTCTCCAAGGTCAATAAGCTCGGCTTCACGGAGACGACCAAGGAACTCCAGCGCCTCTACTCCGCCTTCGCCACCCAGCGCATTATCGACGGATCTCCGGCTGGTTCGAGCAAGGCTACCGGCTATCTCGCGACCGTTAACTACGCGCTCGTCCAAGACCTAGGCGATAATCGCTTCCTCGCCAAGGCCGCTTGGCCTGCCGCTGGCCCCAACGAAGCGCTCGCCGCCGGCGCCGATACGATGGCCGTGCTCCTCCTCGACAAGCCCGCCAAGGTCGGCGACACGGGTAAGATCACGGGCATGCACGTCGGTACCGTCGCCCTGCTCTTCACCGCCAACTACGCGCCCCTCACGGGCAAGCGCTTCACGCTCCGCCGCGAAGCTTTCGTCGAATGCGCCACGCTCGAGGACTCCCCCGCTGGGCTCCAGAAATTCGTGGAAGCCGTCATCGCCGGCGCCGAGATGAGTGCCACGACCAACGAGCAGATTCCTTGCAAGAAGTGTGGTGGCGTCGGCTTCACCCGCGAAGCCCAGAAGGGTCAGCTGCTCGATAAGCGCATCCCCTGCGCCGACTGCGTGAGCAGTGGCAAGGTGATCATCTCGGTCGAAACGAAGTTCATCCCCTGAGCCCGCCCTAGGGGTCCCTCCCCCGCATCCTGCGCTTGCGCAAGGGCTTTTTCACCCGCACATTGCGGCGTGTCCTCCCCGTTGCACGCTGGCCTTGAAGCCCACTTCGCGGCCCTCGAGAAATTCCTCGCGGCGCAGGAACTCGCGTTCGAACCAGAAGTGCGCCCGATGGTCCGCGATGTGCTCGCCCATCCGGGGAAACGCCTTCGTCCATTACTCGCGTTCAGCTCCGGCGCGGGCGGCCCTCCGCCCGACGCCTTGGTTCGCGGTGCCGGCATCATCGAGTTGGTCCACCTTGCCACCTTGGTCCATGATGACGTCCTCGATGGCGCCGACACCCGCCACGGCAGCGATACCCCCAACCGCACCCACGGAGCCCATGCGGCCGTGCTCTTCGGCGACGCCCTCTTCGCCCACGCCCTCGTCCTCGCCGCCGACCACCCGACGCCGGAACTCTGCCGCATCGTCGCCCGCGCCTCCCGCGAGGTCTGCTCGGGCGAAGTCTGCCAGACGTTCTCCCGCGGCCAGGACGACCTTTCCCTCGAAGATTATACCCGCCATATCCGCCTGAAGACGGCCGAGCTCTTTGAAGGCGCCTGCCATGCTGGCGCCCTTCTGGCAGGCCGCCCACCGGAACACATCACGGCTTGCTCCCTCTTCGGACGCCATCTCGGCATCGCCTACCAGATCTACGACGACCTCGTCGACCTGCTGCAGGACGACACCAAGGCCGGCAAGACCCTCGGTACTGACGCCGCCAGCGGCAAACTGACCTTGCCGATGTTGCTCGAGCGCGACCGCTCCGGCAAAGGCTTCCTCACGGCCCTCCGCGCCGGGGGCGATGCCCGCAAGCTGATCTCCGCCGAAGCCTGGCGCGAAAGTTTCCGCCGGCTCGACGCCGAAATCGCCGCGGCGGAACAGGCCCTCGAACCGATTGCCGGCTCCCCTTCGCCCTTCTTCCTACTACGACTCACGGCCTTCCTGCGCGAAGCCGCCGCCCGACTCGCGCCGAAGGCATGAGGATCTTCCGCACGACCTCCGCCGAACGCCTGGCTCTAGCCTTCGTCCTAGGCTGCCTCGCCGGCGCTACGGGCCTATTACTGCTTTGGCGCTCCCTCTGATCAGGGAATGAATCGCTTCGGGTCGAAGCCACGTGCCTTCAAGGCCGCGCGCAGGTCGTCGATGTTCACCTTGTCGCCCGGCTTTACCCCGAAATGGCCAAACCAACCGGCGCGCATCTCGATGGCGAAGCGCACCTGATCGGTGGTCGAAGTGGTGGTCTCGGTATCGCCTGAGGTCATGGTCCGAACCTCCAAGACGGTCCCATCGCGTGCAATGAAGGCGATATCGAGATCGAGCGGGGTGTCCTTCATCCAGAAGCTCATCCTCATCTCGGCATCATACATGAAGGCCATCCCTTCCTCATCGGTCAGTTTGGTGACGCCCATCAGGCCCCGAGCTTTCTCGAGGTCAGTCGCGGCGATTCGCAGCTGACCAAGTACCTGCCCCATGCGCACCGGGAAACGCGTCTCGAGGCCGAGCTCGGCGACCGGCGCCGAGGAGGCTTGGCGGCTATCGCAGGCGACCAGCGCCAAAGCTAAGGAAAGGAAGAGCGACCGAATCATGGCACCCAGTGTTCCTGCGATTGCCTCGGTGGCAAGATTCGCTTGCTTCGACGCATGGAACGCGACCCGCAGGCCCACTGGCTCGAGACCGAGACGGCCCTGCACTACGCCCGGGCGGCCGTGAGGGTCGGAATGTGGGCTTCCGAACGCGTGCTCATCGAACGACATTTTTCCAAATCTCACCGCATCCTCGAACTCGGCTGCGGCGGCGGTCGGGTGGCCCTGGGATTGTTACAGTCGGGCTACTCTGATGTCATCGCGACGGACTTCTCTCCGATCATGGTGAGCCTCGCCCGCGCGGTGCTGGCCGATCATGACGAGGCCTGGGAGAAAATCGTCGAACAACAGGACGCCACCGCCCTCACCTACCCCGATGCTTGCTTCGACGGAGCAATCTACGCCTTCAACGGACTCATGTGCCTCCCCAGCCGAGCTCACCGGTTGGCGGCCCTCCGCTCAATCCATCGCGTGTTGAAACCCGGCGGCATCCTGCTCTTCACGGCTGCCGACCGCGAGAAAGGCGCCTACGCCGCCTACCGGGCGAAGGAAGGCGAGCCAGACGATGGAATTCCAGGCGACCGCTGGCACGAGAGCGATACGTCACCGGTCTTCATGCACAGCAGCACTGAAACCGAAACCCGCGGCGAGTTATCGGAAACGGGCTTCACGGTGATTGAGTGTCCTTTGAGCACCGAAATTACCGCAGATGGTCCACTCGTCCGGCAGTTTGCCGGCGAGACGCGTTTCTTCGTCGTCAGAAAGTCTTGAGGGAACCGCCCCGCATGGGTCTTGTCGGGATACCCATGCCTTTCAGTCGTTCGCTGTTACTTCTCCTCCTCCTGCCTTCAGCGGCCCAGGCACTGGATCTCTACGTCTCCCCCCAAGGCGATGACCGTGCCAGCGGTGAAGCCGACGCCCCCTTGGCCTCGCTCGAAGGCGCCCGACTGGCCGTCCGCAAACTCCCGCGCCCGCTCACCGAACACGTCCGCGTCATCTTCGCGGCGGGTACGTATCGCATCACCGAAGCCGTCGCCTTCGATGAGAAGGATTCCGGCGATGAGGGACGGACCATCTCCTACGAAGCCGCCCCCGGGGCGAAGGTCGTCATCTCCGGCGGCAAGGAACTGCCCGCCTTCGGCTCAGTTAAAGATAGCCGCTGGACTTTACAGATTCCCGCCGGCACCGAGACGTTCGAGCAGCTGTGGGTCGGAGACCTACGCGCCACCCGCGCCCGTTCAAGCAACCCAGGCACCCGCTTCATGCGTAGCGTCGAGAGCGAAGCTCCCATTCCGGGTGGCATAACGACCCCGGCTTCACGGAACAAACACTCCGCGTCGACCCGAAGGAGCTGACGTCGTTCAGCGAGGTAAAATCTTCCGAGGCCCAGGACGCCTTGGTCACATTCTTCCACAAATGGGACACGACGCGCAGCCGCGTGGAATCCGCCGACATCACTTCCGGCACCCTCAAGGTCCGCGGGCCGGCCCAGAAGGGCAACACCGCCTTCGACCATCATACCGGGATGGTCATCGAGAACCTGCTATCGTTACTCGATGAGCCCGGCGAATGGTTCCTGAGCCGCTCCGGCCAGCTGTCCTACCTGCCGCGCGGTGGCGAGTCCGTCGAGAAAGCCATCGCGACCTATCCCGTCGCGGAGAAGTTGCTCACTTTCACGGGTAAAGCTGGCGACAAGGTCCGCCATCTGGCCTTTCGTGGGCTCGCCTTCCGCCATGCCAAAGGCCTGCCCTCGCTCGCCACCGCCGTCCCTAACCAGGCCGCGGTCCGGACGGTCGATGGCGTCATCACCCTCGAACACGCGCAGCAGGTCGCGTTCACCGGCTGCGAGCTCTCCCACGTCGGCAGCTACGGCTTCTCCCTCGGACGCGGTACCCGCGAGGTCGCCATCGAGAAATGCCTGATTACCGACCTCGGTGCCGGCGGCGTGAAGGTCGGGACGCTCAACGACGAGCCCAAGCCCGAGAATCACGCGAGCCATAACCGGGTGCATAATAATATCATCCGCGATGGCGGCCTGGTCTTCCCCTGCGCCGTCGGCGTCTGGATCGGCTCCGCCTCCGACAACGAGGTGACGCACAATGAGATCTCGGACTTCTTCTACTCCGCGGTCTCCGTCGGCTGGCGCTGGGGCTACGCGCCCAGCAACGCCAAGCGTAACAAGGTCGAATGGAATCACCTCCACCACCTCGGCAAAGGGCTGCTGAGCGACATGGGCGGCGTCTACACGCTCGGCCCCTCCGAAGGCACCTCGGTCAGTCATAACCACATCCACCATGTGACCTGCTTCACCTACGGCGGCTGGGGGCTCTACACCGACGAAGGCAGCACCGGCATCACAATGGAAGGCAACGTGACCCACGACACCACCGATGGCGGATTTCATCAGCACTACGGCAAGGACAACGTCATCCGGAACAACGTCTTCGCCTTCTCCGAAGAGTATCAGGTGAAACGAGCGCGCGCCGAGGAACACCTTTCGTTCACCTTTGAGAAGAACATCGTCATCTTCGACCGCGGCGAACTGCTCGGGCCAGGCTGGACCGGCACGACCGCCAACTTCCTCAACAAGGGTAACGTCTACTGGGATATCTCGGCCCGCCCAGTGACCTTCACGGAAAAGAAGCTCTCTTTCGCCGACTGGCAGAAGAAAGGCCAAGACGTTGGCTCGGTCATCGCCGACCCGCTCTTCGTCGACCCGGCCAAGCGCGACTTCCGCCTCAAGCCCGGTTCACCGGCCTTGGCTCTCGGCATCAAGTCCATCGACGTCTCCGCGATGGGCGTCCTCCGCGACGACCCCGTCTGGCGCAAGTTAGCTGATACCTTCGAACGCGGAACCGAGCTCACCCGCCCGCCCCGCCCGGAAGCTCCGCCCTTGAATATCCGCCAAGCCTTCGAAGGTCGTATCGTGGATCAGCAGCGCCCCTTCCCACACGGGACTCCTGCCCTGACGATCAACAAAGCACCCCCGGGCAAGCCCCGGGTTAGTCTCGGCGACGCCCTACGCACGACACCCGCCAAGCATGCCGAAGGCAAGCAATCCCTGCTCTTCCAAGACGCCCCTGGCCTACCCGCCCATTACTACCCGATGCTCTCTTTCAATCCGCATCATCGGACCGGGACGTCGACCGTGAGCTTCGCCCTATACCTCGAACCAAAGGCGGTCTTCATCCACGAGTGGCGCACGAAAGGAAACCCCTACCGCAGCGGACCGGTCCTGCATGTCGCCAACGGCCGCCTCACCGGCGTCAAAGGCCTCGATGTCGCCGTGCCGACACAGAAGTGGATCCGCTTCGAGCTCTCCGCCGTCATTGGCGATGCCATCACGGGCCGCTGGAACCTGAAGGTGACCCCGGAAGGCGAAGCGACCAAGGAATTCAAGGACCTACCCTGCCGTCACCCGGACATGAAGACGCTCGACTGGGTCGGCTTCATCAGCAACGCGAACGAGAAGACCGAATTCTACCTCGACGACCTGGCGATCCTGACGGACGACCCGGCCCGCTGATCACTTGGCTGGCTTGGGATTCTCCTTAAAGAACCGGACGATCAGTTCCGTCGAGCCCTTGGCGTATTCGTGTCCGCCGCCGTGGATGGCGGTCACCAACGGTGCGCCTTTCGACGACGCGTAGATTGTCGCCTCCAGGACGCCTTCCTTGGCCCATGCCTTACCTTCGTCGGCGCAACCATTGAACCGCTTCACCGCCGCGAACGTAGCCTGCTGCCAGGTGAATTTGACGAGCGGATCATTTTCGCCGGCGACGTGGATCACCGGCAGCGAGCTCGGAGGCTTACCGTCACCCCGCAGACTGCCAGCGACCGAGCCGATGGCCGCCAGGACCTCCGGGCGGGCCTGCCAGAGCAGGTAGCTAAAGGCCGCCCCGTTGGAGTGGCCCATGGAGTAGATGCGACGGTCATCGACGGCATGCTGCTTCTTCAGGTCAGCTAGGATGGTATCGAAGAGTTTGATGTCACGGCCGCCTTCGCTGGTGACGGAGGTCTGCCAGCCCGGCATGCGGCCTTCCTTATCGACGAGCGGCGAGACGGTCGGCAGGCCCTGCGGAAAGACGAGAATCGAAGCCGTATCGATCTCGCCGTAACCCCATCGGCCGGCGGAGTGGGTGGAGCGGCCGCCATGGCCATGCCAGCCGAAGACCACGGCCAGCGGTCCGCTGACAGCAGCCGGCACGCGAACGAGCGCCGTCCGCTTCACGCCGTCGACCGTCCAGGTCTTTTCGACGAAGCCCTCCGGCGCCTTGGCCGCCAGGAGTTCGCGGATCTTACCTTGGGCGGACAACGAAGCCGCGCAGACCAAGGAGAGGCAAAGGAGAAGGAAACGATGCATAAATAAAAAGGGCTCCCCGATATAACACCGGGAAGCCCTTCAAAGTTTCCTCAGTGGTGCTTATTCGCGACGACCGGCGAAGAGGCGGATGACGTAGAAGAGCAGCGTGACGAAGGAAGAGAACAGGACGAAAGCCGCAGCGACATGCTGGTCGGTCTCCATGGTGTTCTTGATCTCGTTGGTCTGGTAAAGAATCACGGTGGCCATCAAGATGATCATCGCGATGGAGAACCAGGTACCGAGCGTCCAGCCGGCGAAGAGCGAGACGATGACGATGCCGAGGGCGCAGATGCTGCCGATGACGATGGCGACCTTAAGGAAGGAGAAATCCAGGTTCGTCATGAACACGACGGCCGTCAGGGCGATCACGAGGGCACCGGTGGCCATGCAGGCCGGAATCAGGATCTCACCGGGGTTACCCTTGGTGACGATCGCGGTGTAGTAGATTAGCGGGATGAAGATGAGGGCCTGCAGGAGGACGTAGATGCCCAGGCCGGCGTATTGTGCGGCGCGAGAGGCGCGGTTGAAGGCCAGCGACTGGGCGGCGGTGGTGCCGAGCCAGAAGAGGACCATGACCCCGAGGATACCCCAGGAGCCGATGCCGGCGATGGCGCGCATGAACGTCTCGGCGACGCCGCTCACGAAGAACCCGTATAGGGCGAGGGCGAAGGCGGCGAACGAGGCGGCCACGAGGCCGTAGGTGCGACGGAAGAAAGCCGCGCGGTCAGAGGCCGGAGCGTCTGCGACGATGAAGGGATTGGATTCCATGTCCTCCATCTTACCCCTTTTCCACCCCAGTCAAGTCCGCCCCGCCCTTCACCGGTTACGAAACCGCACCGAGATTATCCTGAACCGGCGGCCGAGGTGGCTTGTCGGATGTTCTTCGGCGACCCTCTGGACGATTAGCTCACAGACAGAGCTCCCACCCTCCCCTTCGGCCCGGCCAGTGACCTTGAACGTATCCCCCCGCACCATCAGCACCGGCGCCCAAGCCTCCAGTAAGTCGTCCGCTCTAAGATGAATGGGTAATTCCGAGGCCACCGAAGCATAGGGGCGGTTGATACCCGCGTCTCCCAAAGCGCGCTCCAGAATCCGTGATCGAGCGAAGGCCGCCAACGAAGGATACGGCCAGCCATGACTCGGCTGTAGTTCGACGACTTTACGTGCTAGCTCGGTAAGATTGTCCGCATCAAAAGACCGCACCCCTTGCTGACCCGTTAGCCCAGCGAAAATCGTTTCCGGCAAGAATGCCGCAGGTTTGTCTGCGATATCGACAGAACTGAGTGCCCCCCATTTGGCGAGTGATGCACCGCCAGGCCTGGTGAAGAAAACTGGACCGAGGAGTTCCTGCGGCGTAAACGGACCGCCGGCATCCGCCTTCCATGGACCTTCAGCCGCCCGCAAGAACGCTTCCCAGGCCTTGGGGTCTCGAGAGTTAATGTTGAATGGGCCCACGACATAAAGCCCCCGGGCGGCGTCGGCCGATCCAGCGACCACACCGCCACCGGCTACCATCAAGAATGGGTTATGCGAAACGACGCCCGGCTCGGGTGCCGTTAATGGCGCGGCAAAGAACCCCGAATCCAAGCTCTCACGCCAACCCTCCGAACCCGAGGGCTCCAAATGTCGGAGCGAACCGACGGACAGACGAGGAGCGCTGGGAAAATCACGGAGTCTCACCGAGGCAAACGCCCCCACCTCGGCGGCATCATGACGATTGGGGTGGAGATCCCAGAGCGGCCCAGCCAACGGCGAAGCATCGTGATCCACGACATCCAACGCGGCCCCCACAGGATGATCGACGACCCATTCAATGGCGTCCACCGGTTCCGAAAAATTCCACCTCGGGCTTGAAAACCGCCCCGCGGCAGCCGCCGACCAGAGCTCGGTCATCTCACGTGGCTTGAGGCGCACCCGCAGACAAGCCCGCCGCTCCTCGATCGTATAGCCTGAGCTATCCTCCCGTGAGTAATCTTCACCGTTGGTCCGAATGATAAAATCAGGAAAGGGTATATTCTCCAAGGCGATGAGGGGCTTGGCGGGATAGTCAGCGATGGCGACATCGCGCGACGGCTCCCCCGCATAAGGCCGGAGACAGATACCGACTTTATCCCTGAAGCGTACCGTAATCTCGATTCGATCCGTCGGCAGGAAGACCGTCGGCTCCGGGCGCTTCCATCCGGGACCATGAGTGGCCCGGTCCATCTTCCATGTCGTCTTGGTCAAGATACGCGCGAGGCCTTGCGGCTGACTCGCAGGCGCAGGATTGACCAACGCGTAAACCTCGCCCGGCAAAAGCCCCCGCCTCGCCATCCCATAGGTCGACGCATCGGTAATTTCGGCCCAGAACCACAGACCCCGCTCACGCAGACCTTGTCGGACGATTCCGAAATCTTCCTGCGGGCAGTCATCCAAATCCGCGACAAACGAATTCTGCGTCTCGAGATTGGTTACCGTCACCTCCGGCGAGCCGGTGATCTCCACGAGGAACATCTTGCCTTGCGGGCCGGCGAGCACCGGCACGGTGAGTCGATTCCAGAACACTACCGTGCCGTGGAACCGTAACCGATGTCGACCGTCGCTTCGTGAGTTGAAAAAGCCTAAGCTCAACCTGAAATCCGCGAGCACAGGCAAGGTGGAGAGCGACCTCAGGCCGTCTTCGATGCGAATGAGCGGATACCCTTTCACGGCAGAGGACACGAAAGGGGAACTCGGCAGAGTCTGCCCTATCGCCTCTCCAAGTTCCGAAGCCATCACCGCATCATCAGAGAGATTCTTCTTCCAGCCACCGTTGACGGGGTCGGTGAGTAGACCTCGCACCTGCCAGGAGTAAGCCGGATTTGACGCCATTCCAAAAAAATCGGCCCCGCCGGCGCCCAAAGCGACAGATTGCGAAGGCGATACCGACTCGGCCAAAGCGTACGGGAGCTTAGCCCGACCCGCGCCCGTCCGAGCCCAGGCCGAAGCCTGTCCGGAGGCCACCGAGCGGGCGGCCACGTCGTGGGCCATGGAGAGGTCCGTCGTCGACCAACGACAAAGGAGGGAACCGTCCGCGAATTCGCCTGTCAGTTTCACCTGCGCCGACTTACCTGCGGCCACCAGTTGTCCAGGCGACGATTCATAACTAAGGCCGACATCAGGGCCAAGCCCGGCCTGTAATTCCGACAGACCAAGCCTAGCGGCATTTTCAGAGGCCATTCGCAGAGCGCGTCCTCGTCGAATCGCCTCATGCTGCCTGTGTTCAATCATGAGTAGCGAGGCCAACGAAAAGGCCAGTGCGACCAGCCCCGCCAACACCATCAGCGAGGCCAGTAATACTAATCCGTTTCTCTTATTCATGGATGAGGAATAAGCCCCATCGTCTTTCCATTGATAATAAAAGGGCAAAACAGGATATATCTCAGGTATTGATTCCATGAAGACATCATTGCGCAAAATCCGCGTCAGCCGTCCCACGGCCTATCCGACCTTCCCGCTCACGAGGAAACCTACGATATCTTCGGCACCTGCAGGCAAGAAGCGCGTGCTGGTGATCGAGGACCAGTCCGCGGTCTGCGACCTGGTCGCGGAGATGGTGCACGCGCACCCGCGCTGCGACTTGGCCGGCAAGGGCTCCGACGGCGAGAGCGCGGTCGAGTTGGCGTTACAACTGCGGCCGGACATCCTGGTGCTCGATGTCATCATGCCCGGCGTCGGCGGCATCGAGGTCCTGCGTCGCCTCGGCGGCAGCCTCCCCGCGATGAAGGTGCTGATCTTCTCGGGCAAGCAGGAACCTCACATCGTCCGCGCCCTCATGCAGGCGGGCATCCACGGCTTCGTGAACAAGAACGGCCCGCTCTCCGAACTGCGCAAGGCGCTCGAGGCCGTCGCCCTCGGCAACACCTGGTTCAACGAGGACTTCAGCCGCACGGTCCGTCAGGCACTTGCCTCCCCCGCCCACCTCGGCGAAGGGGTAATCGACCAGCTGACCCCGCGCGAACGGGAGATCGCCGTGCTCATCGCCCAGAGCCACAGCAGCAAGGAGGTCGCCGGCCGCTTGAATATCAGCATCAAGACCGCCGAGAACCACCGGGCCAACCTGATGCGCAAGCTGGGCGTCCGGGACGTGGCGGGCCTGGTCCGCTTCGTGGTCCGCCAAGGACTGGTCGACCCAGCAGCGGAATAAGATTGTTACCAAAGAACGCCCTTTTGCGTTCGCCTGCGGCGGGGAGGAGGACAGAATCTTCCGTACTCCCCCATGAAGACAACTTCCCGGAAGGCGAAATCGGTCGTGGTCGTGGAAGACCAGACCGCCATCTGCGAACTGATCATCGAGATGCTCGAGGCCCGCGGGATCTATCGCGTGCTGGGCTCGACGGCCGACGGCAACGAAGGCCTCGCGCTGGCGAAGCAGCTAAAGCCCGACATCCTGATCCTCGACATCCTCCTGCCGGGCATCAGCGGCCTGGAAGTCCTCCGCCAGCTCCACGGCACGCAACCTGACCTGAAGGTCCTGGTCTTCTCCGCTAAGTCTGAGAAGCAGCTCGCCCGGGGGCTCCTCAAGGTCGGCGTCCGCGGCTATGTCCCGAAGAGCGCCCGCCTCTCCGAACTCCGCCAAGCGGTCGACGCCGTGGCCGCCGGCGACACCTGGTTCAGCCCCTCCTTCCAGAAGGCGATGGCCGACGCCCTCACCGCGCCGGAAAGTGACGTCGACGCCAAGGGCTCCACGCTCACCGAACGCGAAAAGGAAATCGCCATCCTGCTGGCCAAGAGTTTCTCCAGTAAGGAAGTGGCCGTTAAACTCGATATCAGCGCCAAGACGGTCGAGAACCACCGCACGAACCTGATGCGCAAACTCGGCGTCCACGATGTCGCCGGCGTCATCCGCTTCGTCGTCCGCCAAGGCTTCTACGACCCTTCGGACGGCTGAGCGGGCCGTTTTTGGCCTTCCTCCTGGAATATGGAGGCATTCGTTTGCGGGAGCAGAATTTTTGCCTATATTGATGCCATGGCTGGATGTTGGCCAAAAAGGTTTACGCTGACGGCGATGGCTCTGGCCCTCGCCACGGCTGGTCATGCCTGCGAGCTGTGTCGACAGGCCTATGTCGCCGCGATGGAAGCCGCACCGAAGGCTTCCGCACTCCACCCCACCGCCCGCGTCGTGGAATATAAGCTGACCATCGCCGAACAGACGCTGAGCCCGGCCGGCACGCCGGCCCAGGTCCTCACGATCAACGGCGGCACACCCGGCCCGACCCTGCGCTTCCGCGAAGGGGACGTCGCCCGCATCACAGTCACGAATGGTCTATCCGATGACACCACCTCGATCCATTGGCACGGCCTGCTGGTCCCGAACATCGAAGACGGCGTTCCCGGCGTGACCACCCCCATCATCGCCGCTGGTAAGTCCCGCACGTTCGAATTCCTCATCCGTCAACACGGCACCTACTGGTATCACAGCCATACCGGCCACCAACTGCAACGCGGCGTCCTCGGCTCCATCGTCATCGAGCCGAAGACGCCAACCATCCGTGCCGACCACGACCAAGTCGTGGTGCTGGGCGACTGGACGAACGAGCATCCCACCGAGGTCCAACGCACCCTCCTCCGCATGAGCGACTGGTACTCTTTCCGCAAAGGAACCTCGCAATCGCTCTTCGGAGCCTATCAAGCCGGCAAGCTCGACGAATACCTCAGCCGCGAGAAGGCCCTCGTGCCGCCGATGGATCTTTCCGATGTCGCCTATGATGCGTTCCTGATGAACGGGCAGCGTCGCCTGAAACTCCCCGGTAAACCTGGCGAGGTGGTCCGCGTCCGCCTCATCAACGCTAGCGCAGGAACTTATTTCTACCTCGGCGCGGCGACCGGCCCGCTGAAGATTGTCTCTGCCGACGGCCAGGACGTCGTCCCGTTCGAGCAAAAGCTCCTCCTACTGGGCCCCGCCGAGACCTATGACCTGCTAGTGAAGATTCCTGCCGACGGCTCCTGGGAACTGCGCGCCACCACCCAAGACGGTAGCGGCGCGGTCTCCGCCTGGCTTGGCGAGGGTACCGCCCATGCCGCCACCCCGCCCCCCGCCCCAGAACGCTATGGGATGAACGCTTACCTGATGTCGATCCTCGACCAGCTCGACCCCGAGCCAGGCACCACGGAACCTGATCGGCCGCTCTCGCCCTACCTTAAGTTGCGGGCCGCCACCCCGCACCCGGTCGCGTCATCGCACCGCGAGTTAACCCTCAAGCTGGCGGGCGACATGATTCGCTACGAATGGAGCTTCGATGGTCTCAGCCCCCACGAAGCCGAGGCGATCAAGGTGAAGGAAGGCGAGACCCTCCGCGTGCGTCTGGTGAACAACACGATGATGCATCACCCGATTCACTTCCACGGGCACTTTTTCCGACTGGTGGATGCCAACTACAAGGACCCGGCGACGTCTCCTCTGAAGCACACGGTCGACGTGCCTCCGATGAGCGTGCGCACCATCGAGTTCACGGCCAACGAAGGCCAAGGCGACTGGCTGCTCCACTGCCACCTGCTCTACCACCATCTCACCGGCATGATCCGCACGATCCGCGTGACGGCCGCCGATGGCGCCGAACCACCCCACCCCGCCGCGACGCACTCGATGCCTTCGATCTACGCCTGGGGGCAAGCCAGCTTCACGACGGCGTCCGCCTCCGGCTTTGCGACCATCCAATCGGGCCGGGATAACTTCAACGTCCGCTGGGACGAGGGCATGCGCCACGATGACGGCCACGAAAGGGAACTCAGCTACTCCCGCTACGTCGACACCCGCCTCTCACTCATCGCGGGCTATCGCTTCGACAACATGGACGGCGGCCGCGACGGTCCCTTCGCCGGTGCCTCCTTCCGTCTGCCCTACTTCATCGAACTGAGCCTGACCCACCAATCCGCCGGCGAGAGCCGCGCCATGCTGATGAAGACCCTCCAGCTGACCAATCGCCTCGCCCTCGATCTTAGCTATCGCAACGGTCGCCAGACTGGCGTCACCACCTCCGCCGACCTCCGCTATCTCCTTACGAAGCAATTCTCGCTCACGGCGGGATACAGTTCAGACTTCGGAGCAGGCATCGGCCTCCTCACTCGCTTCTAAAAGTTATGAAACCGTTCCTCATCTTGGTTGCGCTTACGTCTTGCCTGCTCGTCGCCGCTGATAAGCCGGCGGAGGCTAAACCTGCCGACACCGGCAAGTCCGTTGCGCCGAAGGCCTACCCGTTGAAGACCTGCATCGTGTCCGACAGTGATCTCGATTCAATGGGCGAACAAGCATCCTTCGTATACCAAGGCCAGACCATCAAGGTCTGCTGCAAGCCTTGCATCGCCAAGTTTGAGAAGAACCCGCGAAATACCTGAAGAAACTCGAAGGCAAATAAGCCTCCTCAGTAGTGGTAGCGGGTCTGGAGGGACGTAGATGACGCCCTTTTCGACCCGGTAGACCAGACGGTGCTCCAGCGTGATCCGCCGAGACCACCAGCCGGAGAGGTCGCCTTTCAAGGGCTCAGGCTTACCGATGCCTTTGAAGGCCGTCTTGGCGATGTCAGCCAAGAGGCGCTCGCTTCTTTCATAAGTGCGCGGCTCCTCCTGCTGCCAATGCACCCTGTCTTCCAAGGCACCTGTCGACCAGCGGACCTCAGCCACGGGGAGCCTTCTTGAATTTGCCGGACTTGAAATCAGCTAGGCCCTTGCGGAGGCGGTCGGCATTACGCGGCGAGGAAAGGAGATGGAAGGTCTCGGCCATGGCGGCGTATTCGGCGGCGTCGACCAGCACGACAGACGCTGCGCCGTTGCGGGTAATGGCCACGGGTTCGCGATCGGCAATTGGCCGCCTCCATGAGGCTGGCGAGCTGATTACGGGCGTCGGTGTAGGAGACGGTCTTCATGGGGTCAGTCTGCCTCCTGTACAGAATTCTGTCAAGCAGGTCAGGCGATGACTTGTCGGGCAAAATTAAGCGCATGCCCCATCCTACCCTTTCGCCCCTGCAGAAAGAAATGAGGGTGAATCATCAGGCCGAAGCGGAGTCTTCTCCCCGGCTTGCATCCTCACCTTTTAAGCCTACCAGTGAGGACCACTCTTCCATGACCACCATCGCCCAGGCCTACGGTTCCGCCTCCCCTTCCTCGAAGCTCGCCCCGCTGCAGATCGCCCGACGCGAGCCTGGGTCCCGACTGACGTGCAGATGGAGATTCTTTTCTGCGGCGTCTGCCACTCCGACGTCCACACGGCCCGCGGCGAATGGCCGGGCACGAACTACGCCTGCGTCCCGGGCCACGAGATCGTCGGCCGCGTGACGGCCGTCGGTGCCAAGGTGACGAAGCTCAAGGTCGGCGACATCGGCGCCACGGGCTGCCTGGTCGACTCCTGCCGCACCTGCCCGAGCTGCCAGAAGGGCCTCGAGCAGTTCTGCCTCACCGGCGCGACCTTCACCTACAACAGCCCCGACAAGCACCTGGGCGGCCACACCTTCGGCGGCTACTCCTCCGCCATCGTCGTCGACGAGGCCTTCACCCTGCGCGTCCCGCAGGGCATG
>BGOI01000019.1 GCA_003569165.1 Opitutia bacterium | reverse complement strand
GCCTGATGACGAAGGCGGCTTGCTTGCCGAAATCGTGGAAGTCGACGCGACCCTGTGGGCAAGCCTGTCCCGCGGCGAAATCTCCCCTGCGAAGGAGGTCTACCTCGTCGCGCCGGTTGAGGCCCTCTTTTGGCGAGGGCGAATGGAAGGCGATCGCTACCAGCCGCTCGGCTCATCCGGGTCGCCAAACTGTCGGACCTTCTCAATCACCGTAAAATCCCCGCGGAAGGCGGGAAGCTCTCCCGGTGGTGTTGGCCGGTTCCGAGATTCTCTGGGTGCCGGGCCTGCCCGCCAGCCGAGTCCAGCCGTCTGGCCGGGCCTACGAAGGGGGCTCTCCGGTTGACTTGGCTTGGCCTCTGCTTAGGTTAAATCTTCTGCCATGAGTCAAAACGACCAGCCGGATGATAACAAAACGGCCCCCGCTTGAACGGCCAAACCTGTGCTGGTCTGGCTGCTTTGATGGCCGCCATCATCGCCCTTTCAACTTTCCGGGCGCGGAGTCCCGTAACGCCGTCCAGAAGCTGAGGTCACCCAGGTGATCGCTTACGCCCAGGAGAAGAAGATCAAGAACCTTACGATTCAGCCTAACCCGACCGGCGGTAACAATCGCTGGGTACACATCACGGGAGAACTCGAAGTCGCGGGCGCCAAGGAAGACGAAAGGACGCGCTTCTTCGCCGATGGCAGTCTGACCGAAAAGGCATTCGAGGCGCTCCAAGCTTCCGTCTCTCGCGACTCTTTCAAGGAACTCCCCGCCCAGACGGGTTGGACGATGTTCCTCTACAACGTTCTGCCCACGCTCCTCATCTCGGGGGTGGTGCTGTTCATGATGTACCGGTTCCTTAAGAACGCCAACCGCGGCGCGATGCAGTTCGCGAAATCCCGCGCGCGTCTTAACTCCACCGATAAGGAATCCACGACCTTCAAGGACGTC
The DNA here is from genome assembly GCA_003569165.1 of Opitutia bacterium. Classification (GTDB taxonomy): domain Bacteria; phylum Verrucomicrobiota; class Verrucomicrobiia; order Opitutales; family UBA953; genus UBA953. Next base: position 24,373 of record BGOI01000019.1, on the reverse strand, counting down.
GCGGGCTGCGACGAGGCCAAGGAAGAGGTGAAGGAGATCGTCGACTTCCTCAAGGACCCGAAGCGTTTCACCAAGATCGGCGCGAGCATCCCGAAGGGAGTGCTCATGGTCGGCCCTCCTGGCACGGGTAAGACCCTGCTCGCCCGCGCGGTCGCCGGCGAGGCCGGTGTGCCTTTCCTTAGCATCAGTGGTTCGGACTTCGTCGAGATGTTCGTCGGAGTCGGCGCCGCCCGCGTGCGCGACACCTTCGAGCAGGCCCGCAAGCTCGCCCCCTGCATTATCTTCATCGATGAGATCGACGCAGTCGGTCGCCAGCGCGGCGCCGGCGTCGGTGGCGGCAACGATGAGCGCGAGCAGACGCTCAATTCCCTGCTCGTCGAGATGGACGGTTTTGACGGCCAGGCCGGCGTGATCGTCATCGGCGCCACCAACCGTTCGGACGTCCTTGACGCCGCGTTGCTCCGCCCGGGCCGTTTCGATCGCCAAGTCTTCGTCGATCTTCCCGACCTCCGTGGCCGCGAGGCCGTCCTGGCCGTGCATGCCAAGCGCTTCCAGCTCGCCCCTTCCGTCGACCTTCAGCGCGTCGCGCGCATCACGACCGGCATGTCCGGCGCCGACCTGGCCAATCTCCTCAACGAAGGCGCGCTCCATGCTGGCCGTCGTAACCGCGAGAAGGTCGAGATGTCCGACATCGAGGAAGCCCGCGACAAGATCGCCTACGGCCGTGAGCGCAAGAAGGTCATGGATGAAGCCGACCTCAAGAACACCGCCTACCACGAGGCCGGCCACGCCGTGGTCCAGGCCCTGATTGATGACGGTGCGCTCCCGCTCCACAAGGTCACCATCATCCCGCGCGGACGCGCCCTCGGCATGGCCATGCTCATGCCGACCAAGGAAATCCTCGGCTATTCCCGCAAGCGCCTGCTCGATTACATCTGCATGGCCATGGCTGGCCGCATCGGCGAGAAAGTGATCTCTGGCGAGATCTCCAATGGCGCCTCGAGCGACATCAAGCAGGCCACGCGTTTCGCCCGCCAGATGGTCTGCGACTGGGGTATGAGCGACCTAGGTCCCATCGCCTACGGCGAAAATTCCGACACCGTCTTCTTAGGACGCGAGATTTCGCGCACTCAGAATCACAGCGACGCCACCGCGCGCCGTATCGATGAGGCCATCTCCGGTATCGTGCAGGAGCAGTATGCCCGCGCCGAGAAGCTCATCGCCGACAACGCCGAAGCCCACCGCAAGATCGCCGAGGCGCTTCTGCTGTACGAGACCCTCGACGGCGTGCATGTGATGGAAATCCTGAAGACTGGTTCCATTCAGACGCCGATCGCTGGTCCCGTCGTGGCGGCTGCTCCGGCGGCGGACGTCGCCCCGTCTCCGGCTACCCCAGCCGCCGACGCTGGTCCCGGTCTGCAGTCCTCGCCCAGCCCCGCTTGAGGTTTGCCCTCGGCTGGCCGGGAAGGTAGGGTCGGGCATGGTCATCGGACTCACGGGCGGTATCGGCTGCGGCAAGTCCGCGGCGGCCGCCTGCTTTGCCGAGCTCGGCTTCAACGTGGTCGACGCCGATCAACTGGCGCGGCAGGTGTTGGAGTCCGCTCGTTGCGTGAGCCAGCTGCGGGCCCGCTGGGGCGACGCCTGCCTGGGGGCGGAGGGTCGGCCTAATCGCCGATGGATCGCGACTAAAGTTTTCGACGACCCGGCGGAACGGGCCTTCCTCGAGGGCCTGACGCATCCCGAGGTGGCCCGACTTCGGCAGGCGGCCGTGGTAGATACGAAACGGCATCACGTGGTCGAGATTCCGCTCCTTTTTGAAAAAAACCTGATGACAGGATTCGAGTTCATCGTGTGCGTCGCTTGCTCCGAAGAGGTGCGCCGGTCCCGCCTGCTTAAAAAGGGCCTCACCGATGAGGATATTTCACGCCGTATCGCTTCACAAATGCCTCTTGCGGAGAAGGTTAAGCGCTCGGATGTCGTCTTTTGGAACGACGGTGAGCTGGAATTCCTGCGTGCGCAAGTCGCGGTGCTGGTCGGCCGGCTTCCAGCCGCGTAAATACGGCCATCTTTGGTTAATTTGCGGTTGCGGGCAAGGTGCCCCGATTTAGGGTGATTTTCCCCATTGTTCTCCTCTCTGAGGAACAATCTCCTTCCCCTATCTTCCGCTCCGGATTTCCCCACTGTGACGACCGCCGACGACTACGTCATCCAATTCATTCAGGACAAGGGACTAGTGTCTCTTGCCGATGTGACTGAGGCCCGTGCCGCCATTGAGCCCGTCCCGGATGGCCAGAATGCCGACACCCTCGCCATCGCCAAGTTGGTCGAGACTAACAAGGTCGCATGGACTAAGATTACGGCCGCCCTCAGCCAGGAGTTCGACATGGAAATCGTGGATGTTGCGCAGGTCACGCCCTCCGATGACATCCTGAAGCTCATCAGCCGCGAACAGGCCGAGAAGCATAACATCCTGCCGCTACAGATGGACGGTACCGAGCTGCTCTTGGCTATCTCGGATCCGCTCGACACAGAGACCATCGATTCCGTCTCGCGCGTGCTCAAGCTCGCCATCAACTCCAAGTTGGCTCCACCGGACGCCCTTAAGGAAGCCATTTCACGCTGTTATAACGGCGGTCAGATTGGTGGGTCCAATTCCTATTCCGACATCTTGGGCAAGAGCGGCGATGACGGCCTATCCGTCGAGCTCCCGCAAGGCGGCGACGTCAAGGAAGACGACGCGCCGATCATTCGTTACGTCAACTCGCTCATCGTCGACGCCATCCGTCGCAAGGCTTCAGACATCCACCTTGAGCCTCTTGAGAAGCGCTTCCGCGTCCGTTTCCGTGTCGACGGCGTTCTGCAAGAGATGAAGGGCCCGCCCAAGCGTCTCCAACCTTCGATCATCTCCCGACTTAAGCTCATGGCGGAAGTCTCGCTCGCCGAGAAGCGGATTCCGCAGGACGGACGCATCCAGGCCCGCACCGGTGGACGCGACATCGACTTGCGCGTCTCGGTGCTCCCGACCGTCTACGGCGAATCGATCGTCATGCGAATCCTGGACAAGGAGGGCCTCAAGCTGGGCCTCCCTGAGCTGGGTTTCTTCGCCGACGACCAAGCCAAGTTCCAAGGCCTGATCTCGGGCTCGGATGGCGTCTTCCTTGTTACCGGTCCGACCGGTTCGGGTAAGTCCACCACGCTTTATTCGGCCCTGAACTACATCAACAAGCCGGACCGAAAGATCATCACCGTCGAAGATCCCGTCGAATACCAGATGGCCGGTATTAACCAGGTGCAGGTGAAGCGCGATGTCGGGATGACCTTCGCCGCTGCCCTGCGTGCCATGCTTCGTCAGGCGCCTAATATCGTGATGATCGGTGAAATCCGAGATTTAGAGACGGCGGAAATCGCAGTCAACGCGGCCCTCACCGGCCACATGGTGTTCTCGACCCTGCACACCAATGACTCCGTCAGCTCCGTCACCCGACTCGTCGATATCGGCGTCAAGCCCTTCCTCGTGTCCGCTGCCTTGCGAGGCGCGCTCGCGCAGCGGCTGGTGCGTCGCAATTGCCAGGCTTGCGCGGCCCCTTATAAGCCGACCTCGAAGGAACTCTATTCCATCGGTATGACGGAGCAGGACCTCGCCAGCGCCACGCCCATGAAGGGCGCCGGCTGCCCGAAGTGCGGCGAGCGTGGCTACAAGGGCCGTCGAGGCGTCTTTGAGCTTTTTGTCATCACCGAGGAGGTTCAGGAAATGATTTATGGCGGCTCTAACCTCGTCGACCTCCGCCGTAAGGCCCGCGAGGCTGGCATGCGCACCATGCGCGAAGACGGCCAGCGTAAGGTCGCCTCGGGCATGACCACCATCGAGGAAGTGCTCGGTGCCACCGTCGCCGACGACGTCATCTGACCCTATGGCCTACGAGATGAACCAGTTGCTGGAGGCCATGATCGAGAATGGCGCTTCGGACTTGCACATCCGCGTGGGCCGTTCCCCCAGCCTTCGCGTCAACGGCGAAATCATCTCCATCGACGGACCGGCCCTCACGGAGGCCGAAGCCAAGACTATGGTCATGGCCATTGTTCCGCCGGGCCAAATCGCTCGCCTTGCAGCCGATGGCGGCTGCGATTTCGCCATCTCCTTCCGCGACAAGACGCGCCTGCGCGTCAATGCCTTCCGTGGATTCGGAGGCCATGGCATGGTGTTGCGCTTGCTGCCGTCGGCGATGTTCACGCTCGAGCAGCTGCGGCTTCCGCCGGTCATCAAGGATATCCTCACCCGCTCGCGCGGCCTGGTACTCGTGACTGGCCCCACCGGCTCCGGTAAGTCGACCACGCTCGCCTCGATGATCAACTGGATCAACGAGAACGAACAAGGGCATATCATCACGATCGAGGATCCGATCGAGTACACCCATGCCCATAAGAACTGCCTGATCACGCAGCGCGAAGTCGGAGCTGACCTGCCTTCCTTCGCGGAAGGGGTGCGTTCCGCGCTCCGTCAGGACCCCGACGTCATCCTCATCGGCGAGATGCGCGACCTCGAGACCATCGAGGCCGCCGTCACCGCCGCGGAGACGGGTCACCTCGTCCTTGGCACGCTCCACACCTCTGGCGCCACGCGCACGATCGACCGTATCATCGACGCTTTCCCGGTGTCCGCCCGCGATCAGATTCGCGCCCAGCTTTCCACTTCCCTTAGCGCCGTGATCTCGCAGTGCCTGCTGCATACCACCGACGACAAGCGGGTCGCGGCGTTCGAGATCATGCTGCGCACCGACGCCATCGGCGCGAAGATTCGCGAGGGCAAGACCTACCAGCTGCTCACCGATATCGAGACCGGTGGCGCCCGCGGCATGCGCACCCTCGACAGCGATTTGCTCGCTCTTTTCTTCCAAGGCACCGTGTCCGAGGAGGAAGTCTTCAATTACTGCCAGAGCCCCGAGGCCATGCGCGAGCGCATGCGCGGCGGGGCCGCGGCGCGTTAAAACCCTCCCCAACTCCTTTCCCTCCATTCCCATGTTCGACGACCACAGTGACGTGATCCGTGATATCGCCCTCGAGGCCGGCCTCGTGACGCCTGCCCAGGCCGAGGAGATCTGGGAGTCCCACGCCACTACCGGAAAGTCTTTCAGCGATAGCCTCATGGACGCCGGGCTGGCTGACCGCCCGACCATCTTGCAGGCCATCGCCGACCACCTTCAGGTCCAGTTCTATTCCGCCGTGCCGGCCGACCCGGGTGAAGCCCTGACCAAGCTGCTAAAGGCGCCGCAGGCCCACAAGTACGTCGTGCTGCCCGTCGCTGACGAGGCTGGTAAGCTCACCCTCCTTGCGAAGGACCCTTTCAATTCGTCCGTCATCAGCGAACTCAGCTTCATCCTGCAGAAGGATATCGAACTGGCCGTGGCCGACCCGGCGCAGGTCGAGGCCGCCGTCACGCGCGTCTACGGCGAAGCCACTTCCTCTTCGATGGAAGAGCTGCTGGGCGAATTCGGCGAAGTCGATACCGCCGCCGTCACCGATGAGGATGTCACCAAGCAGGCCAGCCAAGCTCCGATCATCCGCTTCGTCGACCTCGTGCTTCAGGAGGGCGTCAAGGCCAAGGCGTCGGACATTCACTTCGAGCCGTTTGAGCACGAGTTCCGCATCCGTCTCCGCATTGACGGCTCGCTGTACGAAATGGCACCTCCGCCCAAGAACCTTGCCTCGGCCGTCATTGCCCGTGTCAAAGTCCTCTCTTCGCTCAACATCGCCGAGCGACGCGTGCCGCAGGACGGTCGTATCAAGACCACCATCAGCGGCCGCCAGATCGACCTGCGCGTGTCGACCTTGCCGACCCAGTTTGGTGAATCCGTGGTGCTCCGAATTCTAGATAAGACCGTCGTCAACTTGAGCCTCGAGGCTCTCTCGATGCACGACGATATCAAGGAAGGCATCCGCGCGATGGTCAGCCGACCTAACGGCATCTTTATCGTCACCGGCCCGACTGGTTCCGGCAAGACGACCACGCTTTACTCGGCGCTCCGCGAGGTGAACACCGAGGACGTCAAGATCCTGACCGCCGAAGACCCGGTCGAATACGAAGTCGAAGGCATCATGCAGGTGCCGATCAACCACCAGGTCGGGCTGACCTTCGCCGCCGCGCTCCGCTCGTTTCTCCGACAGGACCCGGACACCATCATGGTCGGTGAAATCCGAGATCTCGAGACCGCGCAAATCGCCGTGCAGGCCTCGCTGACCGGCCACGTCGTACTTTCCACGCTCCACACCAACGATGCCCCTGGCGCCGTCACCCGACTCATCGACATGGGGCTGGAGCCGTTCCTCATCTCGGCGTCCCTCGAGGGCGTACTGGCCCAGCGTCTGCTCCGTCGCGTCTGCAAGACCTGCCGCACGGCCTACGAGCCAGATAAGGACGTCGTCAATATGCTCGATGTCGATGCGCTCGAGATTGCTAACAAGAAATTCTACTACGGTAAAGGCTGCGCCGACTGTAATCGTTCCGGCTACAAGGGCCGCCAAGGCCTCTTCGAACTGATGACGATCAACGACCAGCTCCGCTCGCTCATCACGCAGAAGTCGCCGACGCTTGTCCTCAAGCAGAAGGCCATCGAATCAGGAATGCGTCCGCTCCGTGAAGACGGCCTGCGCTGCATCTTCGACGGCCATACCTCCATCGAGGAAGTCCTTAAGTATACCTAACCTTCACAAACCCCCACTACTCCCATGCCCGACTATAAGTACACCGCCATCGATCGCAACGGGGCGCAGACCTCCGGCAAGATCGAAGCCACCAATGACGAACAGGCCCGCCAGAAGCTCATGGCGAAGGGCCTCATGGTCACCACCCTCGCCAACGACGCCGGCTCGGCGAAGCCCGCCGCCGCCCAGGCCGCCCAGGCCGCCCCGGCCAAGGGTGGCTTCACGTTCGGCTCCAAGGTCAGCCAGAATGACGTGACGATCATGACGCGTCAGCTGGCGACGCTCATCGTCGCCGGCCTGCCGCTCTTGCGCGCCCTTGAGCTTATCACCAAGCAGGAGCGTAATCCGGCCTTCAAGGTCATCCTCGCCAATGTCGCCGACAGCGTCTCCCAGGGTAACAACCTTTCCGAGGCCATGCAGGCTCATCCGAAGGTCTTCGACAAGCTCTTCGTCAACATGATCCGCGCCGGCGAGGCGGGTGGCGTGCTCGACAAGGTCCTCGACCGTCTTGCGAAGTTCCGCGAAAAGGCCGAGCGCATCCAGAAAAAGGTCAAGTCCGCGCTGGTCTACCCGGGCGTCGTCATGTCCGTGGCCATCATCATCGTCTACATCCTCATGGTGAAGGTCGTCCCTTCTTTCCAGAAGCTCCTCGACGGCCAAAAGACGGAGATGCCACCGCTGACGAAGTTGGTCATCGGCATCTCCCAGTTGCTCACGGTCTACTGGTGGGCCACCCCTATCCTCGTGTTCGGTATTTACTTCTTACTGAAGCAGTGGTTGTCGACCGAGAAGGGCAAGGAGCTCTTCGATCGCATGATTTTCCGTCTGCCCAAAGTCGGGGCCTTCGTGCAAATCGTCTCGGTCTCGCGCTTCGCCCGCACGTTTGGTACGCTCATGGCTTCCGGGGTACCGATCTTGCAGTCCATCTCCATCACGCGTGACACGCTCGATAATGTCGTCATCGCGAAGTCGCTGGAGCGCGTGCATGACCGCGTCCGCGACGGTGAGCCGCTCTCCGTGCCGCTCGAGCAATCCGGCGTCTTCCCGCAGATGGTGACCTCCATGATCCAGGTCGGAGAAGAGACGGGCCAGCTGCCCGAGATGCTCAATCGCGTCGCGGATATCTACGACGAAGAAGTGGACAACGCCGTGACCGCGCTGACTTCCATCATCGAACCGGTGCTCATCGTCTTCCTCGCCGTCGTTGTCGGTGCCATCGTGCTCGCGATGTTCCTCCCGCTCATCGCGCTCATCACCAAGATGACCGGCGGCGGCTGAGCTGATTCGAGGAGTCACGACGAAGCCCGATCCGCAAGGAGTCGGGCTTTTTCGTGTCCAGGGCAGGGGAGTGATTCCCCCAAAAAGGAGGCGGCTTGCATACCCCTATGCAAGCCGCCTGTTTTTTACTGCTTTATCTTACTTACCCCATTGTCCCGTAGGACAAATTTAATATCTGATAACGTGCAATTAATTGCGGCCGCTTCAAGCCTATATCCAATCTTTTTGGTCACTCGTTTAAGTGACTGCCCTTCAAGGGCTTAAAATTGGGTGCAGGGGTAGGATTTGAACCTACGACCTTCAGGTTATGAGCCTGACGAGCTAACCGGGCTGCTCCACCCTGCAATAAGTGGGAGGCGAAGGAGAAAGCGGCTAGAGCCGAGTCGCAAGCCATTTCTTATGCGAGTTCAACCTCGGCGTTCTGGGCAAAAAGGGTTGAAGCAGGCGGGTCAGAGGGGAAGATTAATCACCCCCTTCTCGCGATGACTGAAGAAACTCCCACGCCCCCTCCCGGCGAAATCCCTCCAGCTGACCAGGTCAAGGTCGACGCGGACTCTATCGTATCCAAGCGCCGGAAGCTCAACTTCTGGCAACGTATTGGCGCCAGCGGCCTTTCCGTCTCCTTGGCGATCCACGTCTTATTGGTCTTCATCGCAGCCGCCTTCGTCGTCTCGACGGTCACCGACAGCGGGAAGAAGGATCCGAATACCTTCGCCACGGGCGCCGGCGGCGGTTCCGGCGGCGAGCGCGTGAAGAGTACCGAGCGCAAGGTCAAACCGAAGAACGTCAAGTCCTTGGCCAAGACGACGACCCGTATTACTTCTAAGAGTGCCTCGGCTTCCATTGCGCTCCCCGATATGCCGAGCTCCGCCTCCGCTTCCTCGATGATCTCGGGGGCGATGGCTGGCGGTGCGTCTAAGGGCTTTGGCGGCGGCGCCGGCGGTGGCATCGGTGCTGGCAAGGGCATGGGCTCCGGTGGCGGCAAGAACTTCGTCGCCCGTCCGGTCATGGGAGCGAACATCTTCTCGCAGCGCCTGGCGGTCTACTTCGACGCTTCGGCCTCGATGCTTCCTTATCTCGATCGCGTCGAAGCGGAAATTCGCGATAAGTTCCCGGATGCTGACGTCTTCCTCAGCAACGGCGTGTTCATCGACGTGCATGATAACGAGATCGTCGGCGGCGACAAATTTAAGGGTGCGCCGTTCCTGAATCGTCCCACCGGCGGCGGCTCGAAGAAGAACGCCAAGGGTGAGCTCGTCCCCACCGAGACTAATCCGGCTAAGCTCACCACCCAGGGCCGCGCGATCCTCAAGAAGTATGGCAGTAATTTCAAGACGGGCTCCGTCGGTGGTTGGATCGACATTCTTAAGGACGACCGCACCTACGATGCGCTCATCATCTTCTCTGACTTCCAGGACGGCGTCCGCCAGATCCGCACCAAGGCCATCGGCAATGTGTCGGCCTACAAGCCCGACAAGGGCATGCGCGCCGACCCGCCCGTCGTCTTCTCCGATCGCACCAATCAGGGCGGCGGCTTTGCCCGTTCGGTCACCCTCATCGCCAGCGGCGGTGCCTCCGGTCAGCCGGTCGTGCAGTGTAAGGAAACCACGGGTCTGATCGTCGGCATGGTTGCCCTCGGCTCGGGTATCCCTCCAGGCACGCAGGTCATCGAGATTAAGGATAACGTCAGCTTCACTCTCAGCAAGCCCCTCACCGCCGCCCCCTCCGGTCGCGTCGTCTGTAATAACGGCGGCGACAAGCGCTTCCCTGAAGAGAAGAAGTGGGAAGACGAGTGGGAGAAGGCCTTCGCCGGTGCCCGCGAGAATAAGGGACCTCGCCTCTATCTCATCAGCACCTCCCGTGCTTACGGTAACAAGCCTGGGACCATCCTTCAGCGCTGCGTCTCCGCTTCCGACGGCAGCGCAATCATGGTCAAGTTTGGTAACGCCAAGAAGGGCACCAACACGGTCAATGACCTGCACAACTATGACGACCTTTACGTCGGTATGCCGGTGAGTGGCCGCGGGCTTCCCGACGGCGTCACGCTTGTGGCGATGCCGACTTACAAGGAGATCATCGACCCCGAGGATCCCGAGAAGAAGCGCAAGAAGCGTGTCATCGACAAGCAACTCACCATCTCCGCCCCGGTGCTCGAAGATTCCACTAACGCGGTCTTCGCCTTCACCCCGCTCATCCAAGCGGTGGGTACGCTCGCCAAGGATTCCAAAGTCATCGACGATGTCTCTGGCTCGATTGACCTCAAGCCAGGCATGATTGTCGTGGACGGCCGCTTCCCCTTGGCCACCAAGGTGATCTCGGTGACCCCGAACAAGGCCGCCGCTGGCTTCTTTGCGGTTGAAATGTCGGCTCCCGCCAGCGCCACTGCCGCCAACGCGGTCCTGCGTTTCCGTCCGGCTGCTTCGACTACGGGCAATGCCCGCGGCGCTGCTCCGACTCGCTAAGTTGCGGTCCATGGGACCAGAAGGCGAAGCCACCTGGCTTCGCCTTTTTTGTCCTTAGGGCATAGTCCCCACACGATATAAACGAAATATGATTCCCATGTCCCTAGCCCGCTCGCACTATTGAGACAACCCCACTAAGATGAATTCCCCAAAGATTTTCACAATCCTTGCGCTGGTTTTACTCTCCGCCTTCGCCCACGCGGCCAAGACCGGCGGCAAGTCGGGGGGCGGGGACGAGCCGGCTCCGCGTATCGCGGTCTACCTGGATTGCTCCGGCTCGATGGTGCCCTACCTCGAGGCAGTCGAGGCCGAGGTTCGGAAGCAGTTTCCCGACGCCGACGTGTTCAAGGTGCCCGCCATCAGGGTCTGGGTCGATGGCTCCGTCGTCCGTGGAGGCGCGGCGACCGTGCTGCCGCATAAGCCCGCGGCCGGGCCGACGGTCAGCCTGGACACGAGCCGTCTTAGCGCGACGGGTAAGGAGATTCTGGCCCGCTATGCAGGTAATTTTGAAGTAGGTTCCGTCGGCGCCTGGGTCGACATCCTGCGCACCGAGAAGCGTTACGACGCGCTGGTGATCTTCTCCGACTTCAACGATCAGGTTTTACAGGTTCGCCTCGGCAGGCCGCCGCTGCGGACTTACGTCGACGATGCCGGCCAGCGCTCCCTTCCCGAAACGGAAATCAAGGATGACCGCACCGTCGCCGAGAAGGCGTGGGAAGACGTCTGGGTCGGTTCCTTCGATCTCGCGAATGCGGGCAAGGCACCGGCGCTCTATCTTTTCTCCACGCGTAATCCGGCCAGTCGGATCCTGCAGAAATCGGCCGATGTCTCGGGCGGAAAATTCACGCTCATCGACTGGCTTCGTCCCGACGGTCCGCCTAAGCCGAGTAACTGAGGCTAGTCCCTAGGGTCATTCTGCGGTCTGGTTGCAGGGTGAAGCTGTGTGCTCGCTCGCTTGATGCAGGCCATGGGTTCGTAGGCTTGGGTGGATGGATCAACCCAAGCCTTTCGTGGCTGGTCGGCGACGCGCCTCGGCGCGTTCATGGCGCGGCTTCCTGCTATCGCTGGCGATGCATGGCTTGCTCGTTGTGGCCGCTTGTTGGGTGGTGTTCCACGAGCCAGTGCCCCCGCCGAAGCAGGAGTTCACTGCGCATGCGGTGGCGGGGGGCAAGTCGGGCGGCCCGTCGAAGACGCACCCCATTACCCGCAAGCCTAAGGTGCTCCTACCGCAGAAGCGGCTGACTTCGAAGTCTGCCAGCGCGACCTTGGCGCTGCCGCCCATGAAGGCGATGACGCCGGAGATGGGGTTAGCTGGACTGTCCGGTGGACAAGGGAAGGGCGGCTTCGGGCGCGGGCAGGGTGCCTTCGGCGGCAATGGCCTAGGCGCTGGTTTGGGTAATCGTGCCGGGTTTGTCGGCCGTCCGGTGATGGGCGCCTTCATCCGCGCGAAGCGTGTCGCGGTCTATCTCGATTGCTCCGGTTCGATGCGCTCCTATTTGCCGCGGGTCGAGGCGGAGATTCGGAAGCAGTTTCCCGATGCTGACGTGTTTCGTTTCGATGGCGCCCGGGTCGTCGGCTTGGGCGACATGGTCGTCTTCGGGCGACGGTTCCGCGGCGAAGCCCCGCGTCTACGCGAAGGCCCGACGCAGACCGCGCTCGAGACGCTCACGCCAAATGGTCGCTCCGTGCAGGCCAAGGTTCGGACCGCCTGCGAGAAGGGCTCTTTGGGCGCGTGGATGGATCGACTATTGGCGGAATCCTACGATGCCTTGGTGGTCTTCTCCGATTTTCAGGATGGCGTGAGGCTCTATGAAACGAAGAAGGGCGAACCGAAGATGGTCTATTCGGATAGTTCCTACCACAAGGTCGGGGGCGTCCAGAAAGGCCACACCCGTTGGCAACGGGAGTGGCTGGAGGCCTTCGCCAAGGCGCCGAGCGGAGCCGGTCCAAGGCTTTACCTCTTCACTGTCCAAAAGGAGCCGCAGGCTTTCCTTCAGGCCTGCGTAGCAGCGTCGGGAGGAGCCTCAACTTCGGTATCCTGGCTGAAAAAAGGTGGGCGCAAGGCGTCGCCTTGACGGTTGCACCCTTCGGCGGGACGGCTTGGATAGGCGCATGGCTCCTTTCACGGTAGATTACCGCGCCAACTTCTCCGATACCGATGCCGCGGGTATCGTGCATTTCTCGACGGTGTTCTTCTGGGTCGAGGCGACCGAAGAGGCTCTCTTCCGCCATCTCAAGCTGCCGTTCCTCCGTACTGAAGGCACTAAGCTAATGGGTTTCCCGCGCGTCCGCGTCGAGTGCGACTTCCTTTCGCCGATCTACCGTGAGGACGTCGTCACTGTCTCCCTTACGCCTATTGAAATCGGCGACAAGAAACTCGTCTGGGGCTTCGAGGCCAAGGTCGGCGAGCGTGCCGTCGCCAAGGGCGCCCTGACCACCGTCTACGCCTGGCGCGAAGCCCAGGGGCCGATGTCGGCCGCCCTCGTGCCGCTCGAGATCAAGACGGCCCTGCAGAAGTACTTCGAGGACTGAGCGATGGGGCGCCTTGGTCCGATTCTGAAGACGGGTGGACTGGTCGTCGGCGTCTTGCTCTGGATGCTCTTCGTGAACCTTGTCGGCGAGATGCTGCATTCGCCGATCCGTTCTGCCATTGCCCGTATCGAGGAGGCGAAGCCTTCGCTGCACGCCGACGAAGCCGTGCAGTGGTCGCTGGCCAAGGATTCCACAGCAGGCGTGGCCTACAGTGATAATAAGGATAAGTTCCACGGACCGGCACTCGCCCTGGTGACCAGGGGTGTGTTCGCCGTGCGCGGATTAAGCTTCGATGACGCCACTGAATGGGACCTGCGTCTAGTGCCGTTCCTGTTCTATCTCCTGATCTGCGCCGCGCCGTTCGCCCTGCGTGGCCTATCATTGTTGACCAAGGTCTCGGTTGCCGTCCTCTTGCTCCTGGGGTCGGCCGGATGTTATTTTGGACATTATTTCATCCAGGAGACATTGCTCGTCGCCGGCTTCGTCTGGGGTGCCTTGTTGTGGATGGAGTCGGCCGATGCACCTACCCCTTGGTGGCAACTGGCCCTCGCCGGCGCCGGTTTCGGCCTGGCTTTGGCCTGTAAGGTGACGGCCGCCGCTTATCTGGTTCTCTTCCTTCTGACGCTCATCGTGCTTGCTCGTGAGACGTTGACGATGCGACGGATCGCATGGGTGGCGGCGAGCGCGACCTTGGTCTGGGTCGGACTGCAGACCTGTCTTTTCACCGATCTCAATGGCTTGGCTGCTTGGGGGCATCAGTTCAGCCGCTCATTCGGCGTGGCTTCCGGCAATGACGATACGCTGCCGTTGACCAATCCTGGCTACTGGTGGGCGATCGGACTATGGCTGGCTTTTCTGGTCGCGGTAAGATTCTACGGTTCAAGGCCGTGGTCGGCACGCGACGTGCCCCTTGCCCTGGCGGTCTTATTTTTCCTGTTCCATCTCGCGCTGCCTTATAAGACTCCCTGGCTGCTTTTCCTTCCTGTCTGCATCAGCCTGTCCTGGGTGTTGCCCTTGCTGGCTGAAGGCACGCCCGGAAGGCTGGTCGTCTCACTGGCCTTCGCTACGCTCTTCGTGTGTACATCCTCGCTCGCCTTGGAGCGGCACACACGCACCCGATTCCCATGCAGCAGTCTCACCGGCCAACTCGGGGAGTATCGTGAGAAATGGCAGCAGGTGAATCCCGGAAAACGTTTCTATGTGGCCGTCTCCGGCGGACATTACTGGCCGCTGCCTTATTATTTGCGCGCACACCCTGTGGGTTATGGAGATTTCAAAGGCGCGGAAGCCGCCCCGGTCAGATTTCTGCCGGCTTATGACGACAGCCGACCCGTCGTGCCAGGCCACCAGACTTATTCTTTGCCAATCCGCAACGGGGAGCGTTTCTGGGTGATTGTGCAGGACATCGAGGAGGGAGGTAAGTCGGTATTCCCCTACTGGCATCACTAGGAAGGGTGCTGGTTGCCAAAGGCTACGAAAGCGTTTTCATCGGAAAGTAAGCCATGGAAGACACCCCTATCATCCACAACTTCTCCCACGAGGCCTTCGGCTCCCGCTTCTGGGTCCGCATCGCCGCGGAAGACGGCGTCTATGCGCGCAATGCCGCCGAGGCGCTTTTCCAGCTGCTCGACGACCTCGATTTCCAGACCGACCGTCGCCACGACAGCGGACCGGTCGCTTCGATCAACCAGATGCCTGAAGGGGCGATGGTTGCCGTTTCCGAGCACATCCAGGCGCTGTGGAATTTCTCGAAGGACGTCGGCGCCGACACGGGCAAGGCGTTCGACGCCACCGCCGGGGCCTTGTTCGACTATTGGAAGAACCGCGGCGACATGCCTTTCAATCCGGATGACGCCGCCTGGACGCAGGTGATGTCGGCCTACCGCGAAGGTGAATTCCGCCTCGATGGTTGCGAACTCCACTGCGTCAAGTTCGGCACCGCCGTCGACTTTGGCGCGATTGTACGCGGCTACGCGCTGGATCGCATGGCTGACACGCTCGAAAGCAGCTGGGGCATCCACCGCGCCCTGTTGATGGCCTCGGGCAGCGTGACCCTCGCGCTCGATCCGCCCGGCGAAGGCGCTGGCTGGCGCATCGGCGTCGGGGCT
The DNA here is from genome assembly GCA_003569165.1 of Opitutia bacterium. Lineage (GTDB taxonomy): Bacteria > Verrucomicrobiota > Verrucomicrobiia > Opitutales > UBA953 > UBA953. The sequence goes on along the minus strand of BGOI01000019.1, from coordinate 9,294 downwards.
AATTCTGAGATCAAGCTCTGCCGCTTCGCCATGGCCAGTAAAACGGCCGACACGACGCACGGCAATCTTGTCGACCCTCGCACGGGTCAGGTGATTTCCTTGCCCGGTCCAGTGCGCGCTATCGCGACTTCCGCGCTCGAGGCCGAGGGGCTGGCAATGGCTGGCGCTGTCCTCAACGCCTCCGAGGCCGAAGAGTTCGTCAACCGCGGCTGCAGTCGCGGGCTCTGGCTGCCGGACGGCACCAAGCTGGGTTCGGTGACGTATTTTGAGGTGACCGATCGTACGTTGCCTGAAGCTACGACGACATCCGCGGAAGAGTCGGCTACCTGAGCTTGGTCTCGATGTCCCGTAGCAAGGTCTCGCGGTTACCGGAGAATAGGTAGACGTCGGAGCCGAGGCGTCGGAGCGCGGCCTGCAGGACTTCCTTCGACGGGCGACGGTTCTCCATCAGCCGGCGCAGGTAGGTCTCGAGGTCGGCCGCGATGCGCGGGTGGTCGAGCTTCAGCTGCACGATTTGCTGCAGTACGGCCTGGCTGCTTTCGTTCTGCAGGTGGGCTTGGATAAGGACGTCGTTGGCCTCGTCGTAGCGCTTAGCAATAATCAGCTTACGACTCGCCGAGATCAGCACCTGGGGTGGCACCTTCCGGTTCTGCATCAGTTTCTGAAGATTGATCGAGCCAATCTCCGTCTGACCGTCGGCGAAGTAGGCGATGGTCCGCAGGGCTTCAAAGGCCATGCGGGTCTCGGCCACCCACTGGTCGCGCTCCGCCTGCTTGTAGAGCTCGTCCACCAGCAGGATGGTCTCTCGTGCGCGACCAGCGTTCAGCAGGCATTCCACGTGGACTAGGTCGAAGCGGACGCGATTGGGGAAGCGGCGCTCCTTGGCGAGCTTCGCCAGGCGGGCAGTGAGGGCGACGTCGGCGGTCTCGTTGCCGAAGCGCGCGAGGTCGAGCATCGCCTGCTCTTGGTTGCCGTAGCGGGCGATAGCCTTTTCCGCGATGGTCGAACGGGCGGAACGGTTAGCGTCACCTGGCAGGAGGTAGAGCGATTGGATGAGCGGGCCGGGTTTATCCGGCATGCTGATCGCCAATAGATCGAGGCAGTCTTTGGCTCGTGAAAGCTCTCCGCTTTCCTTCAGCCAGCGGGCCTTCATCTCGAGGAGCCTGATGCCGGCGGGGTAAGCCGCGAGGGCGGCATCAAGTTCGGCCAGAGCGCCGCCGCGATCCCCGCTCTCCCAGAGAATCTGGCAGTTGAGCAGGTAGCCGTCAGCGGTCTGGTCGAGCCGGTAATCCTTGATGAACTCCAGGGCCTCGCTGAAGTTGCCACGAAGGAAGTGGGCCTGGGCTGCCGCAAGTCGAAGGTCCGCCTGGATTTCAGGCGATACATCCTTGTCGTCCTGATACTTGGCCGCCGTCGCAATCAGCCGCGCATCTTGGTCGAGCATGAAGCAGCGGGTGATGTATTGGCGGAAATAGTCGGGGTCCTTCTTGGCGAAGACGAGCGACTCTTCGAGCAGTTGATAGGCGTCGAGAGGGCGCTGGAACTGGAAGAACAGATCCGCGCAGAGCCGTTGGGCTTCGAGATTCGCCGGGGTGAGCTGCGCGCCAGTGCCGATGTAGCGCGCGAACTCGGCGTAGTCCTGCCGGGCAAGCGCCGCCTTAGCGACGCTGACGAAGTATTCCCCCTTGCGGTAGAGATGCGCGGACCGACCGTACGTGTCCTTGACCGTGAGGAGCTTCGCCCGCTCGCGGAGGCGGATTTGCTCCTTATCGCGGAAGAGGTTGGTGGCGGAATTGACCACGGAGTCCGGGAGGTAGAGGTACATGTCGGCCCGGCGCGTGGTCGGGATGCCGTTCATGAAGCGCTCCTTGAAATAGTTCACTTCCGACAAGGCTACCCAAAGGATCAGCAGGAAGACTGGGAAGAGCAGGGCGATTCGCTTCCAGCTCGGGCGATACTTACGTTCTTTGTACCCAATCGCTTCGACGATGACCATCCCCAGCAGGATAGGGTAGCTCGAGCGTGAACTCTGCCCTTGGCCGTAGACGTAATGGGGGTCGGCTGACATGCCTGCCACGATGTTCCTGCTCCCCTCGGGGCGGGCAAGAGCGGATTGCCCGTCAGAGGCTCGCCGCCGCCTCTTGGGCGGTCTGGACGGGCGCGAGGCAGGTCTGGCCTACGCAAACGGCAAAGCAGGTCGTAGCAGGCTCTGAGATGAGGAAGACAGGCCGGTAGGGTCGCGTCTGCGGGGCGGTCCGTTCGTCTCCGTTGAGGGCAACTCGCAGTTCATCCCATCGGCCGGATGCTTTGACGGTCGCATGACCGATGGCGAAGCGGGCGATACCGTCCAAGGCATGGGCGACGCCGTTGGGCACGTTCTTGCAGAGGCCACCGTAGGCGGTGGAAAGATCAGCAAACTCACGCGCCCAGCGGGTGTCCGTGGAAAGCATCTGGATCTGCCCGAAGCCGTGGAGGAGCGAGGAGTTGCCGGCGGGTACGGCGTTATCGAACCAATCCTTCTGGCGGACGGAAAGGTCGTCGCGGTCGGCCGATACGACAAAGGAGCCGATGGAGTGCGGATCGCCGAACAGAGTTTGCGATGCCGACAGCAGGCCCTCGGCGCGTTGGGCGTAAGGATGCGCCTGCCCCGGTCTGGCCCAGTGGGCATAGGCGGCCAAGGCGAGCTCCGCTTCGGCGAGCCAAGCGTAGTCGCTGAGGTTGCCGACCAAGGTCGTCTTGTCGCCGTGCGCGACTGAAAGCAGCTTGGCGCCGTCTTCACGGGCGAAGCGCGTCCACAGGTTGGCTTCGGTCTCGATGGCGAGTTCGACCCATTCCTTGCGCCCCAGGATCCAGCCGGCCTTGGCGAGGTTACCCACGAGCAGGGCGTTCCAGCTGAGGAGGTTCTTATCGTCGCGCGCAGGCTGGGGACGCTGATCGCGGATCGCGAGGAGCTTGGCCCGCGCGGTAGCGAAGCGTTGTCGTGCCACGTGGTCACCCTTGAGCTTGGGGATGTTCTTTCCTTCGAAGTTTCCCTTATCGGAAAGGCCGTAGGCCTGCGCGAAGGCGAACGCTTCGTCGCCAAGCGCCGCCGCTACTTCCGGCGCGGTCCAGACATAGGTGGTGCCTTCGTGATGATCGGTGTCGGCGTCGAGCGAGGCCGCGAACAGGGCGTTCGCGGTGCGCATCTCACGGAGCAGCCAGCCGACCGTCTCGGTGCAGACATCGGCGTACAGTGGATCGCGGTAGCGGGCCCAAGCCTCGGCGTAGGTGCCGAGCAACTGGGCGTTATCATACAGCATTTTCTCGAAGTGCGGCACGGTCCAGTCACGGTCGACGCAGTAGCGATGAAAGCCGCCGCCGACCTGGTCGAACAGGCCGCCGCGGGCCATTGCGCCGAGGGTGATGGTCAGGACGGCATCGATGCGCGTCGCGAGGGCGCGGTCGGCTTCGATCGCCGCGGCGCCGCGGAGGCCGAGTAAAAGGTTGAGGGTATGCGGGGTGGGGAACTTTGGCGCAGCACCGAAGCCGCCAAAGGTGTCATCATGCTGCTCGCAGATGCGGCGGGCGGCGGCCACGAGGTCGTCCGGCGAAGGCGCGCTGCCATCGGCGTCCGGCGCCCGGGTGAGGTGCGTGAGGTTTTGCGCGATGGCGTCGGCGTTGGCGGCGAGCTCGGACTTGTTGCGATGGTAGAAGTCAGAGACGCGCATGAGCAGTTGCGGCCAGGGACCTGGCCGTGGCCGCGGTCCTCGGGCGGGAAGTAGGTGCCGCCGAAGAAGGGTCGGCCGTCCGGCAGGCAGAAGCAGTTGAGCGGCCAGCCGCCGTGGCCCTGGATCATCTGCACGGCGTCCATCATGAGTTTGTCGACTTCAGGGCGTTCCTCGCGGTCGACCTTGATGCAGACGAAATGCTGGTTCATCAGGTCGGCAATCCAGGGCTGCTCGAAGGATTCGCGGGCCATCACGTGGCACCAGTGGCAGGAGGAGTAGCCGACCGACACCAGGACGGGCTTATCCTTGGCCTTGGCCTCCGCGAAGGCCTCGGCGCACCAAGGCCACCAATGCACGGGATTGGCCTCGTGTTGGCGGAGGTAGAGCGAGCTTTCGTGGGCTAGGCGGTTCGACACGTCTGGAAGGTTGGCATCCTTCGGCAGGGTGCAACAAAGACCGTTTCCGAGCCGTTCGACTTGCAGGGGAGAGGGGGAAGGGCAAAGGTTTGCGGGTGTCATCCGTCCGCCCCAGCCGCGTCTTCGGCCGTCCCTTCGGGCGGTCCGCGGCCAAGCCTTTCTGATCATGTCGACCATTCGCATCCTTGAGGCGACGGTGGCCAACCAGAATCGCTGCGGGTGAGTGGTGGAACGTCCGGCCGCGGTCATCAAGGACTGCTGGAGAACTCCCTCGACGCCGAGGCACGTCGTGTGACGGTCGACTTCTCCCGGGGCGGTAAGGCCAGATGATTGTCGAGGATGACGGCAAGGGTATGACGGGCGGACGAAGCCCTGCTGAGTCTTGAAAGGCATGCGACCAGTAAGATCCAGCTGGCTTCCGACCTCGACCGTATCAGTACCTTGGCTTCCGCGGGGAAGCACTGCCCTCCATCGCCAGCGTGGCCCGCTTTACGATGCAGACGCGCCCGGCCTCCGCCCCTTCGGGCACCGAAATCGCAATTAATGGCGGTAAGCTCGTCCACCGTCGCGACCATGGCATGGCGCCGGGCACGCGCATCGAAGTCACGAACCTTTTCCACCCGGTGCCAGCTCGGCTCAAGTTCCTGAAAGTCCGATGAGACCGAGGCGGCGCATATCGTCCGTCTGGTCCGTCTCTACGCATCGGCCCATCCCGAAGTCGGTTTCTTGCTGCGCGAAAGACGGGTCGCGAGATCTTCCGCTCTCCGGGTAACGCGCCGCTATTGGATCGTGTCCGCGAAATCTGGGGCCGCCAGGTAGCCGAAGAAGTCACGATCATGCCTTCCTTTGCGCGTCAGGCATGCGCCTCAGCGGCCTGCTGGGTAAGCCCGGCGTGAGCCGCGGTACTCGTCAGGACCTGGTCACCGTCGTCAACGGCCGTCCGGTCGACAGTCGCCACGATGGCCTTCGCGCTGACGGAAAGTTATCATACGCTGATCCCGAAGGGTCGTTACCCGCTGGCGTTCATATTTCTTGAGATGGATCCAGCTTGGGTCGACGTGAACGTCCATCCAGCCAAGCGTGAGGTACGTTTTTCGCGACGAAGCCAAGGTGCGCAAATTTCCTGATCGAATCCGTCCTCGCGGTCCTCCGTGCTCGTGCCGACGACGGTCTGCCGGCAAGCGACGATTCCGTCTGTGTCCACGGCGACGCGCTGACAGCTCCCGCTGTGCCGACGCTGAGCTCGCCGTCTCAGCGAGCGGAACGCCGGCAGCGTACGTGCCGCCTTCTACCGTTCCGGTTCAGCCGAATCATGCGCCGGCGGTCCGCCTTGGCTGGCGTCTGCTCTCCCGTCTCCGCGAAGAACGCGCCGTCCTTCGAGACGCCCACCGGGCTCGCGATCCTCGATATCGGGGCGACGCCACCAGCGCGTACTCTACGAATCCATCCTCGCCCAGTTCGCCGCGCAGAAGCCCATCAGCCAGCCGATGCTCGTGCCGCTGAGCATCGAACTCGAAACCGCTGCCCGCCGCGGTGCTCAAGGAGCGACTGCCGCTGCTGGCCTCCGCCGGTTTCGACTTCGAGGAATACGGTCGCAACTTCCTGGCGCATCCAGGCCTTGCCTGCATGGCTCGAACCTGAGGACGCCTGGCCTTCGTGGCGCGATTTGCTGGCCGAGATGGCCCGCCGCGAAGGCGACTCTTTCGGCCGCCCTTCGCTCGCCTATGATGCCCTCGCCAAGATCGCCGTGATTCAAGGCCCGCCGCAAGGGCGACAGCCTGTCCGACGCCGAGCTGATGGAGCTCGTGCAAGCCTTGTTCCGCACCGTCCAGCCCGGCAGTTGCCCGCGTGGACGTCGGACCTATGTCGATGGACGGACGCCGACCTGACCCGCCGTTTCGGCTGATTAGCGACGGCCCTGTGACGCTTCGGCGAAGCCGGCTTGCCGGTGCGCAACCGCTTTCAATCTGGTCGCGTAGATTCTTTCGCCGCGCGTTCGACTGCAGTTTCGTTCCGCGGCCGCCAGCATCTCGGCTTCCATGTCGGCCAGCACGCGGGCGATGTCGCGGTCGTTCGGTGCCTTCGGCCACCGCCAAGGTTTCCTCGGCTTCGAGGTCCACGAGGCTTTCCTCGATGCGTCGGCTCGTGCTCTTCGGCGTGATGCCGTACTTCGATTATGGGCCTCCCTGGCGTTTGCGTCGGTCGCCGCAGATTCGTGAGCGCACGGGTGAGGGATTTCGTCATCACATCGGCGTAGAGCAGAACCTTGCATCGACGTGACGGGCCGCGCGGCGGAGGTCTGGATGAGGCTCGTCTCGCTGCGGAGGAAGCCTTCCTTATATCGGCGTCGAGGATGCCCACGAGTGCCACCTTCCGGAAGGGTCGAGGCCTTCGCGGAGAAGATTGACGCCGACGAGGACGTCGAAAGAGCCGGCGCAGGCAGGCGACGAAGAATCTCGACGCGTTCGATCGCATCGATGTCGGAGTGCAGGTACTCGACCTTCCAGGCCGCTATCCCCGCATGAAGTTAGCGAGGTCCTCGAGCAATCCGCTTGGTCAGCGTCGTGACGAGCGTACGGAAACCGCGGGCGGCGACGGCCTTGGCTTCGCCGATGATGTCCTCGACCTGCCCCGCGATCGGGCGGACTTCCATGATCGGGTCGAGCAGGCCCGTCGGACGGATGACCTGTTCGGCGATGACGGACGAGACTTTGTATTCGTGGGGCGCAGGGGTAGCGAGACGTAGACTGCTTGGTCGACGATTACGTCGAATTCTTCTGGGCGCAGTGGCCGGTTTTCCAGCGCGGAGGGTAGGCGGAAGCCGAACTCGACGAGGCGTTCCTTGCGAGCGCGGTCGCCGTGATACATTCCGCCGATCTGCGAGACCGAGGCACGTGGCTTTCGTCGTAGAAGACCAGCTTGTCCTTCGGAAAGAAGTCCAGGAGGCAGTGCGGGGCGCTCGCCGGGACGGCGGCCGGACATGTGCATCGAGTAGTTCTCGATGCCCGGGCAGAAGCCTGTCTCGCGGAGCATCTCGAGGTCATGCTCCACGCGCATCCGGATACGTTGGGCTTCCACGAGGCGGTTCGTCTTCTCGAAATGATCGACGCGTTCTTCGAGCTCGGCGCGGATAGCGGCCGCGGCAGCTTCTTCACCCGACCCGGGGCCATCACGTATTGGTTGGCCGGATAGAGGTCGAACTTCTTGAGCTGCTTGCCCGGCTTCACGCTCACGGGGTCGAGCTCGCGGATAGCCTCAAGCGTATCGCCCCAGAATTCCAGGCGGACCGCGGACTCCATGTAGGCCGGCCAGACATCAATACGTCTCGCCGCGTGCGCGGAAGTTACAGCGTTCCAGAATGGCGTCGTTGCGTACGTATTGGTTGGCGACGAGTTTCGCGAGGAGTTCGTCGCGGCGCATCGTCATGCCGGTCTTAAGCGCGATCATCGCGGCCAGGAAGTCTTCGGGTGAGCCGAGGCCGTAGATGCAGGAGACCGATGCGATGACCACGACATCGCGGCGGGAGAGCAGGGCGCTGCTGGCGCTGATACGCAGACGCTCGATGTCCTCGTTGATAGCCGAGTCCTTCTCAATGAAGGTATCCGTCGACGGCACGTAGGCCTCCGGCTGGTAGTAGTCGTAGTAGCTGACGAAGTATTCGACCGCGTTCTCAGGGAAGACTTTTTGAACTCCGAGTAGAGCTGGGCGGCCAGCGTCTTGTTGTGCGAATGCTGAGCGCCGGCCGCTGCTGCTGCACGCATCAGGTTCGCCATCGTGAACGTCTTGCCCGAACCCGTCACACACCCGCGGAGCGTCTGGCGGGCGTTGCCGGCGCGCAAGGAGGCTTCGAGCGCGGCGATGGCGGTCGGCTGGTCGCCCATCGGGCGGTAGTCGGATTTGAGACGGAATTCCATCTCAGCCCAGGCGTCCCGGGCGAGCCACTGCGGGTCGACCCTCCGAAAGGTCCTTCACGATACGGTGGGCGCCGACAGGGCTCCAACTGCTCGCGGGTGTTGGTCGTCGCGAGCGCGATGGTGATGAAGCCGCCGGAGAGTCCCGCCTGGAGGCCCGAGAAGGAATCCTCGAAGACGAACGACGCCGCCGGGTCCACCGCCGCCGAGGGCGCAGGCCTTCAGAAGACCTCCGGGTCAGGCTTGCCCTTCGTGACGTCCTCGCTGGCGACCGCGCCGGCGAAGAAGTGGCCGATGCCGAACAGTTCGAAAGACAAGGCGAGGTTCTCCTTGTGGGTCGAGGTACCGATGACGCACGGGATGCCGAGGTCTTTAAGTGCGCCGCAGAGTTCGCGGACACCGGGGAGCAGGCGGACGTGGCCGGTGCGGGCGATGTCGCGGTAGAGGGCCTCCTTGCGATGAGACAAGCCTGCCTTCACTTCGGCGGGATATCGCTCGACCATTAAGGATGTCGGGGATAATCAGCTCGTTGCGCTTGCCGAAGCCCGCGCTTGAAGTGATCGGCCGGCAGGGGAGGTTCTCTTCCTTGGCCAAGGCTTCCCCAGAGCGTTCATGGGCGACGGAGGAGTCGATGACGACTCCGTCCCAGTCAAAGACAGCGACGGTGCGAGGCATGGATCAGTGCTTTCCAAGGCAGCGTGACCTTGATCGGACGATGCTCCCAGACATTGAAAGGTTCGAGATTTGGCCCGGGCGAGGATGCCGTTCGGGCGAGGGCCTTCTTGATCGCGAGCATCGCGCCGATCTCGGCTGGCGTGTGCTGCAGGAGAGGAAGGGGGACTTCGCCAGGCCGATGGCCGTGTTCGCCCGTGATCGCGCCGCCGAGCTCGACGACCTTCACCATGACCTCGCGGATGGCCTGCTCGGCCTTGCGGCAGTGCTCCGGGTTGAACCGGTCATACATGATGTGCACGTGGAAGTTACCGTCGGCCGCGTGGCCAAAGGTCGGGGTCGCCAGACCGAAGCGATCGCGGAATCTCTCGCGGGTTAAGTGGAGGAGGGCGACGTAACTGCGAATCGGCACAACGACGTCTTCGTTGAGCTTAGCGTCGCCGAGGGCGAACATCGCCTGCGAGCACGGTGCGACGGAGTTCCCAGAGCGCTTCGGCTTCCGCGGGGGTCTTCCGGTGCACGGAAAGCGACCGCATGGCGCTTCGCCCAGGCGACGACCTTGACCGCATCATCGGCGAGGGCGGCGGG
>BGOI01000018.1 GCA_003569165.1 Opitutia bacterium | reverse complement strand
CCTCATGGGCACCTCCCGCAAGCAGGGCGACGGTGACGGCAAGATCGTCAAGGTCGACGGCGACAAGGTGACGGTGCTGACCGAAGGACTCGATGACCCGAAGGGCATCGTCTTCGTCGGCAAACAGCTCATCACGGCCGATTTCGATAAGGTCTGGTCCATCGACGCCAAGGGCAAGAAGACCCTCCTCGCCGGACCCTCCGCCTTCCCCACTCCGCCCACCTTCCTGAACGACGTCGTGTCTCACCTGACAGAAGAGCGTGCTGATCACCGACATGGGTGCGGTCACCAAGATGCGCGGCGCCGACGGCAAGCTCTTCGAAATCAACAGCGCCGAGCACAAGGCCATCCCGGTCGTCGCCCGCGTCTTCCAGGTCACGCTCGAAGGCAAGGTCACCGAAGTCATCGCTCCGACTGCCAAGATGCTCAACCCGAACGGCATCGACGTCATGGCCAACGGTCGCATCCGCATCGCCGAGTTCTTCACCGGCGACGTGCTCGAATACAACAAGGGTAAGTGGAAGACCATCGCCAAGGGCCACCGCTCCGGCGACGGCATCGTCCATGACTCCAAGGGCCGCTTCTACATCTCCGAAGTCATGACCGGTCGCGTCACCCGCTACGAAGCCGACGGCTCCGCCCCCAAGGAACTCGGCCAGGGCCTCAAGGCCGCCGCCGACCACTTCCTCGACGAACAGGCCGGCGTGCTCATCGTCCCCGACAGCAAGGCCGGCGAGCTGGTCTTCCTCGCGCTCTAAGGGCCTTAGGGGTGGGCGCAGGGGTCGGGATAGGGGTAGGCTTGAAAACACTTTCCAACCTTTCCCCTATCCTGCTGTCTTAACGGGATAGCCTCCCCGCTTCTTTAGTATGCGTTACCTGCTCACCCTCCTTCTTCTAGCCCTCGTCGTCGAGGTGAAGGCCGTCGACGCGATCGCCGCGTTCAGCCAGGGCAGCCGCGTCCTCTTTCAGGGCGACTCCATTACCGACGGCAATCGGGGGCGCTCCCTCGACCCAAACCACATCCTCGGCCATGGCTACGCGTTCATCATCGCGGCCAGACATGGGGCCGCCTTTCCCGAACGGAAACTCGACTTTTATAATCGGGGCGTGAGCGGTAACACGGTGCTCAACCTCGAGACACGCTGGGCCAAGGACACGCTCGCGCTCAAGCCCGACCTGCTTTCGGTCATGATCGGCGTGAATGATAACGGCAAAGGCGTCGCCCTCGAAACCTACGAAGCCACTTACGATAAAAATCCTCACCGAGGCCCGGGCACAGAATCCGAAGCTCAAGCTCGTGCTGATGGAGCCGTTCGTCCGCCATCCCGGCAAGCCGGTGCCCGAAGGCATCGTCGCCCGCCAGGCCATCGTGGCGAAGTTAGCCCTCAAACACGGCGCAGCCCTCGTCCGACTCCAGAAACTCTTTGATGACGCCGCCGCCAAGACCGCCGACGACTACTGGGTTTGGGACAGCGTCTCACCCCACCTACCGCGGCCACCAACTGATGGCCGATGAGTGGGAGCGCGTGGTCCGAGAGACCTGGAAATAATCTATGCCCTTCACCGTCACCCCATCCCTCATGAAAACACTGAACCTACTCCTGCTCACCTTCACGCTTCCCGTCTTCGCCCAAGACGGCTTCACGCCGCTCTTCAACGGCAAGGACCTCTCCGGTTGGACGGCGAACCGGGCCTCTGGGCCGTCGAAGACGGCGTGATCGTGGGCACGAGCGAAGTCGGCAAGCCGAAGACGAATTCGTCCTGATCTGAACGGCAAGGTGACGGACTTCGAAGTGCGCGCGACGGTCAAGGTCGTCGGCGGATAACAACTCGGGCGTGCAATACCGCAGCCGCCGCCTGCCCGAGATCACGCCTTGGACGATCCTCGGCTACCAGTGCGACGTCCATCCGACCGACGTCCATACGGCGATGACCTACGAAGAACGCGGGCCGCGGCATTTTTGGCTACAATGGCGTCGACGTGGTGATGGACCCGACTGGCCAGCGCTGGCAGGTCGGCGAACGCCCGCGCGTGCAGGCCGACATCTCCCAGTATAACGAGTTCACGGTGATCGCCCGCGGCAACCGCCTCGAGCACAAGGTCAACGGCCAAACGACCTCGGTGTTCATCGACCACGACGAGAAGGGCCGCGCCCTCGACGGCCTCATCGCCATCCAACTCCACGCCGGCAACCCGCATAAGACCTACGTCAAGCAGGTCCTGCTCAGGTCCTCGAAGATGGGCCTATCCTGCCCTTCGACCAAGCCGCCCTCCCCTCCGGTTCTAAGAAGATCGACAAGCCAAGGTCGTCAGCGCCAGGGCAAGAATCCGCCCGCCAAGAAGGCCCCGGCCAAGAAGTAAGCTCCATGCGCGCTTTCTTTCTTCTGCTCTCGGCCTGCTTCGCCGGGCAGCTCTTGGCGGCGCGGCCGAACATCCTGCACATCCACGCCGACGACCACCGGGCCGACGGTCTGGGTGCGCTCGGCGCTCCGGGCCTAATCACCCCGCACCTCGATACCCTCGTCGCCCGCGGCATGACGTTCACCCGGGCCTACACCCAAGGTTCGATGATCGGCGCGGTCTGCACCCCGAGCCGCACGATGATGCTCACCGGACGCTCCTGGCAGCGCATCCCGGGAGCGAAGTCCGCCCGCCCCGGCGCGAACGACCCGCAGACCTTCCTGCCCAGCGTGCTGGCGGCGGCCGGCTATCGCACTTGGCACATGGGCAAAGGAGGCAACGCGTTCACCGAGGGACTGAAGACATTCCAGACGAGCATCCTCGACGACGCCAAGGACGGCGACCGACCCCGCCACCGATCGCGCCCACGCGAGCGCGCGCCTCGCCGACCGCACGATCGGTTTCCTGAAGGAGCATGCCGCCGCAAGGACGCCGCGCCTTTCTACGCCTATCTGGCACCACCCGTACCGCATGACCCGCGCTCGGCCGAACCCCGCTTCCACGCAATGTATGACCCCGCACGCATCGCGTTGTCCCCGGCGTTCATGCCGCAACACCCTTGGGACAACGGGGAGATGGCGGTGCGAGACGAACGCCTTGCTCCGTGGCCACGCACGGAAAAAGACACCCGGCAACAGACCGCCGACTACTACGCTGCGTGACCGGAATGGACCACCACGTCGGCCGGATCTTCGCCGCCCTCAAGGAGACCGGCCAGTGGGAGAACACCATCATCGTCCTTCTCCGGCGACAACGGCCTTTCGCTCGGCGAGCACGGCCTCTTCGGTAAGCAGAACCTCTACGAGTTCGGCGGCATGCACGTCCCGCTGGTCATCGCTTGACCCGGCATCCCTCACGGCCGCAGCGCCGCGTTCACCTACCTGATGGACCTCTTCCCGACCTTCGTCTCGCTGGCCGGCGCCAAGTCGCCGGACGGCGTAGATGGCCTCGACCTGACGCCGGTGCTCCGCGGCGAAAAGCCGGCGGTCCGCGACGGGGCTTATCTGGCCTACCGTGACTGCATGCGCCTCCTTCAGCGACGGACGCTGGAAGGTCATCCGCTATCCGCTCGTCGACCGAACCCAGCTCTTCGACCTAGAGAAGGATCCGCGCGAACTGGCCAACCTCGCCGAAATTCCGGCCCACGCGAAACCTTACGTCGCCTCCAAGCTCGACTCGGCGCGGAAATGAAAGCCTACGACGGACGCCTTCCCGCTCAGCGTGGCTAACCCCGCTCCGGCGAACTGGACGCCACCGAGCAAGGAGCAACTCGCCGCCGAAGACGCCAAGCAAAGCCGGACGAAAGAAAAAGGGCGCTAACCCGGCGAAGAAGTAAACCTGAACCATTCCCCCATAATGGGGTCAGACCCTCTTAATGGGGTCTGACCCCATTTCCGTCTTTGCCCTTCGGCACCCTTGCCCCGTAGTTTCCCCTCACCCCCATGCGCTCCCTGTTCGCCCTGATGCTCGCCACCCTGACGGCCTTTGCCGCCATACCGCCGCTACCTAACGTCGTCCTGATCTTCGCCGACGACCTCGGGTACTCTGACCTCGGCAGCTACGGCAGCGAGATCGCGACCCCGACCTCGACGGACTCGCCAACAATGGCGTGCGGTTCACGCAGTTCTACAACACCGCCCGCTGCTGGCCTTCGCGCGGCGCCCTGCTCTCAGGTTACTACGCCCAGCAGATTCACCGCGACGCCCTCCCCGGCCTAGGCGGCGGCGGCCAAGGCGTCCGCCAATCCTGGGCGCGACTGCTGCCCGACTACCTGAAGCCCGCCGGGTACCGTAGCTACCATAGCGGCAAGTGGCACATCGACGGACCCGTCCTCGCCGCCGGCTTCGACCGCTCGCTCGACATGCGCAACCAAGGTAACTTCTTCAGCGCCAAGGGCAACTCGATCGACGACGTCCCGGTGAAAGTACCCGCCGACGAAAAGGGTTACTACGCGACCATCGCGACGGCCGACCACGCCATCGAGTGCCTCAAGGACCACGCGACTAACTACAAAGACAAACCGTTCTTCCATTACGTGCCGTTCATCGCCCCGCACTTCCCCGCTCCACGCCCTCCCCGAAGACATCGCCAAATATCGCGACAAATATCTCGCCGGCTGGGAAGCCCTCCGCACCGCGCGCCATGCCCGTCAGAAGGAACTCGGCCTGACTAACACAACGCTCTCCGCGGTGGAACCCGAAGTCGGCCCGCCCTACGCCTTCCCCGAGGCGATGGCCAAGCTCGGCCCGAACGAAGTGAACCGTCCGCTGCCCTGGGATTCACTCACCGCAGAGCAGCGTCGCTTCCAGGCCACGAAGATGGCCATCCACGCCGCAATGGTCGACCGTATGGACCAAGAGATCGGTCGCATCATCGCCCAGCTCAAGGCCATGGGCGCCTACGAGAACACCCTGATCCTCTTCGCCTCCGACAACGGCGCCAGCGCCGAGATCATGGTCCGCGACGGCGGCCACGATCAGCAAGCCGCCATGGCAGCGCCGCGACCTACCTCTGCCTCGGGCCCGGCTTCTCCAACGCCGCCAATACGCCGCACCGCCGTCACAAGACGTGGGTGCACGAAGGCGGCATCAGCACGCCCCTTATCGCCCACTGGCCGGCCGGCATCGCCGCCAAGGGCGAACTCCGCCGCACTCCGGCCCACGTCATCGACGTCGTCCCGACGGTCCTCGAACTCGCCGGCGTGACCAAGCCCACCGATTGGAAAGGCCAGCCCATCCCTGCCGCCCGGGCAAGAGCCTCGTGGCCGCACTCAAGTCCGATGTGACCGTCGAACGCCCGAGCCTCTGGTGGCTGCACGAAGAGAACAAGGCGATCCGCGTCGGAGACTTCAAACTCGTCGCCGCCAAGGGCGACGCCTGGGCGCTCTACGACCTGAGCACCGATCGCGCCGAACAGTTCGACCTTTCCGCCAGATGCCCGAGAAGGCCAAGGAACTCGCCGACCTTTGGCAGAAGCAGACCGACGAGTACGTGACCCTCGCCAAGCTGACCCTGAACGATCAGCCCAAGGGCAAGGCCGGCAAAGGCGCCGCGAAGAAGAAGGCGAAGTAAGCCAGAGACAGGAAGTTGATCCGTTGAACGGTTGACCCGTTGGCCAGAAGTAAAGTCTACCCCTGCCCCTAATTTAAAATCATGCGCTCCCTCCTCGCCCTCCTGCTGCTAGCTCCGCTGGCTGTGCTCACCGCGGCTGATAAGCCCAAGGCCGCCCCTCAGGCGCCGAAGAAAACAAGCTCGCCCGACGCCGCCGACGCGCGCGTTCGATGCCCCGGGCGCGCCGGCCTTCGTGAAGCTCGGCGACAAGACTTTCGCTCGCCGACGGCAACTACCCTCGTGGGCCCGACGTACGTCGCCCGCCCGGAGACCAAGGCCGTCGAAGGCGTTTCCGCAGGGCAAGATCCAGCAGTTCCAGATCGATTCGAAGACGACGCAGCGCTTAAAACCCCGGCATCGCCCCGCGAAGAGTTCGGCAATCCCGGATCCGAACAATCCCAAGACCTGATCGTCAAGACGCACACCATCGACTACAAGCGCACCATCACGGTCTACATCCCGGCCCAATACGTCCCGGGCACCGCCGCCCCCCTGCTCGTCACGCCACGACGGCCCCGGCCTCGGCAAGCGACCTCAACACGGCGCGCATCTCGACAACCTGATCGCCCAGAAGCGCATCCCCGCCCTCATCATGGTGCAGATCGCCAACGGTGGCGGCGACGCCCAGGGACACGAACGCGGTAAGGAATACGACAACATGTCCGGCCTCTACGCCGTAATACATCCAGCCACGAGGTGCTCCCGCTGGTTGAGAAAGAATTACGGCGTGAAGTTCACCTCCGACCCGGAAGCCGCGCCACGATGGGCACGAGCTCCGGCGGTTCCGCCTGCGCTGATCATGGCCTGGTATCACCGAATGGTTCCGTCGCGTGCCTCACCCTTTCCGGCACGTGCGTCAACCAGCAGTGGCCCCTTCGACCCCAAGACCCGGGCGGCGCCTGGGATTTCCAACGACACCCTCATCCCGCAGAGCGAGCGTAAGCACATCCGCCTCTAGCATGGCCGTCGGCGACCGCGACAACTACAACCCAAACGTCATGCGCGACGGCATGCATGACTGGGTCGAAGCCAACCACCGCATGGCCAAGGTCCTCAAGGCCAAGGGCTATCCCTATCAGGTATACTTTCTGCCAAGATTCGGCCACGGCATCGGTAACGCCACGCCCCCAACTTCTGCCCTCCGCCCTCGAATGGCTCTGGCAGGGCTATCAGGCGCGCTGAGATCCGACTTTATGCGCGCGATCCTCTGCCGAGCTTCATGGCCGCCCTCGGCTTCGCCGCGGATACGCCCGCCACCAAGAGCGCGCCGACGGTGCGCAAGGAATTTCGCCCCCGATCGTCGACGACCCTAAGCTGCCGCGCGTGCTCATCATCGGCGATTCGGTCTCGGTCGCCTACACGCTCGACGTTCGCAAGAACCTCGCCGGCGTCGCCAACGTCCACCGCATCCCTGCTAACGGCGGCTCGACCCGCACGGCCTTGGCGACTACGGCCTCATCCGCTGGCTGAAGCCGGGCGAGAAATGGGGACGTGATCCACTTCAACGAGGCCTGCACGACCTGTCTTACCGCTTCCCGGACGACCGCGATAAGAACGATCAAGGCGACTACCGCTTCGCCGACCAACGGCGGCCGACCCAATGTCTCCGTCGAGCAATACGAGAAGAACCTCTCCGCCTCATTCATCGCCCGCCTGAAGCAGACCGGGGCCAAGCTCATCTTCGGCAGCACGACACCGGTCCCGGAATCCGACGCCGCTAAATACGTCAAGGACTCCGAACTCCCCTACACGCCGTGGCCAAGAAGGTCATGGCCGAGGAAGGCGTGGCCTGGAACGACCTCTGGGCCGCCGTGAAGCCAAGCAGGACCAACTGCAGGGGAAGCGTAACGTCCACTTCATGGCCTCAGGTTCAGGCCGTACTGGCCAAGCAGGTCGCCGAAGTCATCACCCGCGAGCTCCCCAAGCCCGCCTCCTAAATAGGCCCCGTCGGCGGTTGCCCCGCCGTCAGGTTTTCCTGATGCTACGAGACCGCACCCCCTGGCGGTCTCTTGCGTATGGGAGACTCCCCCACCCCCTCCGACCACACCCTGCAGGTGCAGCGACTCTTCGTCCAGCACCAGCAGGTGGTTCTATATTACGTCCTGACGATCGAACCGAACCTCGGTGACGCCCAGGACATCGTGCAGGAAGCGTTCCTGACCGTGAGCCGCAAGGCGGAGACTTACGCCCTCGGCACCAACTTCCCCGCGTGGGCCTGCACGGTCGCCCGCTACCAAGCCCTGCAGTTTCAACGCAACCGCGCCCGGGCCGCCGCACGGCTGGACGACGACGTGATGGAGATGCTTACGGGGAAGATGGTCCGGCGCCTGAGATGCTCGAGCCGCGCACCCAAAGCACTCAAGGGCTTGCTCGGCAAACTCGCGCCCAAGGCGGCGACCTCATCCGCCGCCGCTACCACCTCGGGCAGATGCCGGAAGACATCGCCCCCGCCGTCGGCTGGACGCCCAACTCCGTGCGCGTCGCCCTCACCCGCGCCCGCCAGACCCTCCGCGCCTGCGTCGATCGCACGCTCGGCACCTCAGAACTTTCATGAACGACGAACGTTACCAATTCCTCTTCGACGCCTGGTCGGAGTCACGCCTGACTCCGGCGGAAGCAACCGCACTCAGCGCGCTCCTCCGCACCGACCCCGAAGCCCGCGCCCGCTTCCGCACTGATGCCGCCTTCCATGGCCAGCTGCACGCCGCGCTCGACGGACTTAACCTCGACCAAGCAACCGCCCCCACCAAGCCGATCGACTTCCCCTCGCGCAGCCGGACGCTTGGCCTTGCGGCCATGCTCCTCGCTGTCGGCCTGACCGTCGCCTCGCTCGGCTGGCTGCTCTCGGCCCGCGCCGAACACGCCGAGACGCGCCCACTCGGCATCCACGACGGCGGCTTCGAAGCGCTCAAGGGCCACATGCCCGACGGCTTCCCCTCCGAAATCTTCACCTGGGGCGGCGACCCCAGCGAAGTCGCCTCCGTCGCCGGCCATCCCACCGCCCTGCGTTTCCTCGAGGCCGCTGGTGAACCGAACATCCCCAACAGCCCGCGCCAGTCCTGCGATGTCTTTCAAGTCATCGGCCTCAAGTCCGTGCGCACGGAACTCCTGACCTCCAGCGAGGCTTACGTCGAACTGCAGGCGAACATCCATGACGCCCGCCCGGCTCATGCGCAGCCCGTGCGCTTCATCGCCAAAGTCTACGTCTTCGAAGGCGACCCCGCATCGATCGTAGGCAACTGGCCCCCGGCCGCCGACCAAGTCCTCGGTAGCGGCGCGCAGTTCCAAGTCATGCACGGCGGCGCCGGCTGGCAGACCCTCACGACCCGTTGCGTCCTGCCGCCCACCGCCGGCTTCCTCGTCGTGCAACTCGGTGCCGGCAGCGCCGGCCAACCCGGCCAGGCTTCGCCCAAACTCGGCGCCCAATACGCAGACGATATCCGCCTGACCCTCCGCACGCGCCAGAATAAAGCCGAGTTAGCCGCCCGCTGAATGCACGTGCCACCTACCAAGATGACCGAACCCCACATCGCCGGTCGCCAGATCTGGCAGATGAGAATACCGCCGGCAGAGAATCCGTACAAACGCGGCCTCATCTTAGCGCTCAAGATCTACGCCCAACTTGCGACCATCTTGGTCTTCGTGACGATGGGCCTGCAGTATTGGTCAGGCTTACCGATCACCTTGATCGGCGCTCAAGTTTTCTGCCTGGGACAGCTGGACCTAATTAATGAAATGGCCAAACCTCACGATCAGCATCGCGGCCTGCGCCTGATACCCTCGGCGCTCCTCATGCTCCTTGGCGGAGCCCTCCAAGCCTACCAGACCTTCTGCCCCCTCCCATGAACCTACGCCTCACCCTGGCCGCCCTGCTGCTCGGCTCAGCCCTACCCGCCCTCGAATACGCCCACAAGCCAGCCGACCCTCAACCGACGGGATGGCCGCTCACGGCGGAGGAAAGCGCGTTCATCGCGAAGCCGGAATACGAACGTCGCCCGGGGCGAGAGAACAACCAACACCTCCCGCAGCTCTGGCCGGCCGTACCTTCCGCCGGCACCT
The DNA here is from genome assembly GCA_003569165.1 of Opitutia bacterium. Taxonomy (GTDB): domain Bacteria; phylum Verrucomicrobiota; class Verrucomicrobiia; order Opitutales; family UBA953; genus UBA953. The sequence goes on along the minus strand of BGOI01000018.1, from coordinate 28,280 downwards.
GGGGTGGCACTTCCTGGGTCGATACGCACGCGAAGCTGGTCACCTACGTCCAAGCGAACCCGGGGCCCTGTGATGTGCTCCTCGTCGGCGACTCGATCACCCAGCAATGGGGCAGCCCGCTCGACAAGGGCGTGCTGAACGCCGCTTGGCTGAAGGCCTTCCCTGACGCGAAGACGATCAACATCGGCATCGGCGGCGATAAAGCGCAGAACGTGCTCTGGCGCCTCGACCACGGCGGCGTCGATGGGCTGAAGCCTAAGGCCATCGTGCTGATGATCGGTAACAACAACATGTTCTTCACGCCCGAGACCGGCGTGGCCGCCGCCGCCCAAGGCGTGAAGGCCTGCCTCGCCAACCTCCGCGAAAAATTCCCCGAAGCCGACGTGGTCGTCGCGAAGATCCTGCCCTGCCACGCACCCAAGGCACGTTTCTACGAGGACATCCTCCTGACCAACGCTGAGATTGATAAACTGAACCTCGGCGCCGACCCGAAGGTCAAGCTACTCGATCTGACGAAGGATTTCCTCAACGAAGACGGTACGATCAAGAAAGAGCTCTTCACCCCGGATAATATCCACCTGTCCCTCGCTGGCTACGAAGTCTATGCCACCCGCCTCAAACCTCTACTGGACGCAACCCTCGGCGGCAAGGGACTGGGCTCCGCGGTCGTCATCCCCAAGAAGGAGACCTCGACCAAACCCGGTTCGGCACCCGAGGCGAAGCCTTCTACGCCCGAAGGTCCGACGCCCAAATCCGCGGACGGAAAATCGCTCCTCTACCCCTACACCCCTTACAACGAGGGTAAGCTCGACCCTCAGCTGACGGGTTGGCCGCTGACCGAAGCCGAAATGGCTTGGGCCAATAAAGACGAATACACCCGCAAACCGGGACACGAGATCAAGAAGCATCTGCCCGAGATGTGGTTCGTCACCCCGACTGCCGGACGCTGGCGTGGCAAGGATGCGACCTATGGCAATGTCTGGCTTGCGCATCACGCGACCAATATCGCAAACGTGAAGGCCGCCGGCGCCATCGATGTCGCGCTCATCGGCGACAGCATCACCCAAGGCTGGGGCGGTGGCTTCGACGGCACGCCCTTCAACACCGCCTGGCAGAAATATTTCAGCGGACTGAAAGCCGTGAACCTCGGTATCGGCGGTGACCGTATGGAACACATCCTTTGGCGACTCGACCACGGCGCCCTCGACGGCGCCTCGCCCAAGGTGATCGTCCTAAAGATCGGCGTGAACAACGCCCCGCTCATCCAGGGCAACGGCGTGCCTGTCAGCGCCGCCGCCCATGGGATCCGACTCTGCGTCGAGAACCTCCGCCTCCGCTGCCCACAGTCGCAGATCATCGTCGTGAAGATCCTGCCGGCCTTCGACCCGAGCAAAGAGGTCGGCGCCAAGGTCCGCGAGGTGAACGTCGCCCTCGATGCGCTCAAACTCGACGCCGACCCCCGGGTCCGCGTCATCGATGTCGCGGCCGACTTCACCCACGCCGACGGCTCGTTGAAGAGCGAGTTGTATTCCGATAAATACCTGCACTTGAATCTCGCCGGCTACGAGGTCTTCGCCGCCAAGTTGAAGGTCGCTGTCGACGCCGCCTTGAAACGTTAAGATGTCCCTACGGTTCGCCATCCTGACTTTGCTCTCCGCCCTCGCCTCGGCGGCGGAACCGCGGGCATTCCTCGAGCAGCATTGCTACGAGTGCCACGACAAGGAGACGAAGAAAGGCGGACTCGACCTCGAATCGCTTGGTTCGGAAAAGCAGCAGCTCGACCGGTGGATCAAGATCCATGACGCCGTCACCGAGGGCGAGATGCCTCCGGCCAAGAAAAAGGTCCGTCCTTCGGCCGCGGAGAGCGCCGCCTTCGTCACCTCACTTGATACCCGACTGTCTACCGCCTCGAAAGAGGCCAGCCCGACCCGCATCTCCCTGCGTCGGCTCACCCGCGGCGAATTCGAGAATTCACTCAAGGACCTCCTCGCCCTACCCCGCCTCGACATCCAGTCGCTCCTGCCGGCCGATGGTCGTGTCGCCGGCTACGACAAGATCGGTAGCGGCCTCGATCTCTCTCCCGGCCATCTCGCGGCTTACCAAGAAGCGATCGAGAAGGCGCTCGATGTCGCGATCGCCACACAGAGCACCGCCCCGCGGGTGTATCAGAAGCGCATCTACCCGGCGGGGCTATTCAAGTTTGGCGGCAACCTCTCCCACGGACAATACGTGCTGCTCAAGGACAAGCAGCCCGACCCCGCCCTGCCCGTCCGCGGCGGCCACGAGAATAAGAAGGGCCACGTCGGCTTCGAAGGTCCCGACCTCAAGGAACGTGGTGCCTTGGTCAAGAGCCCGGCGGTCGCCACGAGCCAGAGCGCCGTCGGCCTGCTCAACCCCAACCTCGCCGGCTATGAGGCCGCGATGAACGTCTCACCGATCTTCGCAGGTAATTATCGCCTGCGACTGTCGGTCTGGGGCTTCCGCTGGGCGAACGGTAAGCCGAATCCCTGCGACGCACCCCAAGCCGCGGTCCTGCGCGCCCACGAAGAAGGTAAACAGCAAGAAGGCGGCCGACTCCTCTCCGCGTTCACGGCTCCGTCCATGGAATCAAAGGAAGGCGAGATCGTCACCTGGCTCGACGCCCATGAATCGATCGTCTTCGACCCGGTGTCGGTGCCTTGGAACGGATTGCGCATCGGACAGGTCGCCGGACGAGCCGCCAAACATGTCGGCCCCGGCGTCGCCCTCGACTGGTTCGAAATCGAAGGCCCGCTCAACCCGGTCTGGCCGCCGGTGAGCCATGCGCGCCTCTTTGGCCAGCTCCCGATCAAGCCGTTCGACGCCGGGAGCGATATCATCCCGCCTCGACGCGAGAAGATCAGGAGCATCGGCGGCTACCTGCCGAGCATGCACCTCGATCTGACGCCGGCCGAGCGCACGCCGAAGCTCGAGACGGTCAGTTCCGACCAGCCCCTCGAAGACGCTCGCAAACTCCTCGCCGACTTCCTTCCACGAGCGTTTCGCCGCGACGTGACCGCATCGGAGATCGAACCTTACCTGAAACTCCTGCAGACACGGCTCGACGCCAAGGATTGCTTCGAGGACGCCATGCGCCGGGTGTACGTCGCCGTGCTGACCTCGCCGGAATTCCTCTTCCTCCCCGCGCCGGACGACGACGCAGCCCTCGCTGCTCGCCTCGCCTATTGGCTTTGGAACGGCCCTCCGGATGAAGCGCTCCTCGCCGCGGCCCGCGACCGCTCGCTCCACCGTCCCGAAGTGCTCCGCACCCAGATCGACCGTTTGCTCGCTGATCCGCGCTCCGAACGCTTCACCCAGGACTTCGCGCGCCAGTGGCTCGAGCTCGGCCGGCTCGACGAGACCAATCCCGACCCCCTGCTCTACCCGGAATACCGCTTCCTGCTTGGCCAAGGCGTCGCTGAAGAGACCCCCGCCTTCCTCCGTGAACTCATCACCAAGGACCTCCCGGCCCGTTCGTTGCTGAAGCCCGGCTTCGCCATGCTCACCCAGCGTCTCGCCGAACACTATGGCATCAAGGGCGTCACGGGCGTCGAGCAGCGCAAGGTGACCCTTCCCTCAGAAAGCTTGCGCGGTGGCCTGCTCGGCCAAGCCGCGATCCATAAGCTGACCGCCAACGGCACGACGACCTCCCCCGTCAAACGTGGCGTCTGGGTCTCCGATCGACTCCTGAACGACCCCGCCCCGCCGCCACCGCCGGGCATCTCCGCGGTCGACCCTGATACCCGCGGTACGACGACGATCCGCGAACAGCTGACCAAGCACCGCTCCGACCCGAACTGCGCCGCCTGCCACGCCAAGATCGACGCGCCAGGCTTCGCCCTCGAAGCCTTTGACCCGGTCGGTGGCCTACGCTCGCGCTATCGCTCTAACGGCCAAGGCGACCTGCCGCCCGAAAAGGGCCACACCGACTGGAAGGTGGAATATAAGCTCGGCCCGACGGTCGACGCCTCCGGCGAACTACGCGACGGCCGCGCCTTCCGCGACACGGCCACGTTCGTCGAACTGCTCGCGTCCGACGATGAGAAACTCGCCCGCGCGTTCGTGGCACACCTCGCCCGCTACGCCACAGGCACGGAAATCAGCTTCGCCGACCGGGCCGAGATCCGCCGCATCGTCGCCCAGACCAAAGCAAACGGCTACGGCCTGCGCTCGCTCCTCCACGCCCTCGCCCAAAGCCCGCTCTTCCTTCCCACTTCTCGCTGACCATGAACCGACGTGACTTCCTCTTCGCTGCCGGCGCCTGTCTGGCCCTGCCAGCCCTCGCCAAAGCCGCGGAGAAGGCTCCGCCCAAGCGCCTGCTGGCCATCCACGTGCCCTTGGGCATGATGCCCGCTTACTTCTTCCCTAAGGCCGGTGAGACTTCCAGCCCCTACCTCGACCTGCTGGCGAAACAGCGCGACCAGTTCACGACTTTCGCGGGACTCTCCCACCCCGGCGTCGATGGCAATCACCACGCCGGGCAATGCTTCCTCTCCGGCGCGCCGCACCCGGGTCAGCCAACTTTCCGTAATAGCCTTTCGCTCGACCAACTCGTCGCTGAGAAGATCGGCGAAGACACCCGTTTCGCCTCGCTCGCCGTGGCGGTCCGCCAAGGCGAACATTACGCCGATTCCGTGGCCGTCTCCCGCTCCGGCGTCATCCTGCCGTCCGAGGCCAGCGCCGAACGGCTCTACCGCAAGCTCTTCGTCGCCGGCACGCCCGAAGAGAAAGCCGCCACGATGCGGCGCATCCAGGCCGGCGGTAGCGTGCTCGACCTGATCCTCGACAAGGCCAAGCGACTCGAAAAGAGCTCCGACCCGCAGGACCGCGCCCGTCTCGATCAATACTTCCAGAGCGTGCGCGAGCTCGAAGGCCGCCTCGAACGCAGCATCGCTTGGGAGAACAGACCCAAGCCGAAGGTCGATTATCCGATGCCGAAGGACATCGCCGACGCCAACGAGGTCGTCGCCCGCTCGCGCCTGATGTTCGACCTCGTCCGCCTCGCGCTCCAGACCGACAGCACCCGCGTCGTCACGCTTTCGCTCAGCACCTTCTCCGTCGTACCGCACGTGCCCGGCGTAAAGAACGAGACCCACGGCCTGACGCACCACGGCAACGAGCCGGATAAGATCGCCGAGCTCCGTAAGATTGAGGAAGCCCAACTTGCCGTCTTCGGCGAGATGCTCTCGAGCTTCCGCGACACCCGCGAAACCGGCGGCAACCTCCTCGACCGCACCCAGATCCTCTACGGCAGCTGCCTCGGTAACGCCAACTCGCACAGCAATCAGAACCTCCCGCTGATCCTCGCTGGGGTGGCTTCCGCCACGGCCAGCACCTCGCATTCGACACCGTCAACAACACCCCGCTGGCCAACCTCTACGTGAGCATGCTCCAGAATCTCGGGGTCGAGGCCGATAAGTTCGCCACCAGCACCGGAACCCTGCGCGGGCTCCGCTCTTAAGGAACGGGATTGCAGGGTCGCCGGGACCTGCTGACATCGGCGCATCCCCATGCGCCCCCTGCTGCTGTCCCTGCTCGGCCTGACCGCCGCCCTCCCCGCCCAGGACATCGTCATCTACGGTGGTACCATCCGGCGGCATCACCGCGGCCATCCAGGCGGCCCGCGAAGGCCGCACAGCGGTACTCATCGAGCCGACCAAGTTCCTCGGTGGCCTGACCACCGGCGGCCTCGGCGCCACGGACATCGGCAACAAGAAGGCCATCGGCGGGATCTCCCGCGAATTCTACACGGCCATCGGTTCGCATTACGCGGACGAGAAGAAGTGGGTCCACCAGACCCGCGAAGCCTACTTCTCGAAGCGCCCTCACGGTAACGCCGCCGACGAAGGTACGATGTGGACCTTCGAGCCACACGTGGCCTCCGCCATCTACGATCGGATGCTCAAGGCGGCAGGCGACAAGGTCACCGTCGTCTTTGGCGAACGTCTCGACCTCAAGAAGGGCGTGGTCAAGGACGGCACGCGCATCGTGAAAATCGTCATGGAGAGCGGCCGCGAGTTTTCCGGTAAGATGTTCATCGACGCGACCTATGAAGGCGACCTGATGGCCAAAGCCGGCGTCAGCTACCATGTCGGCCGCGAAGCCAACGCCACCTACGGCGAGACGCTCAACGGCGTGCAGGTCGGCCACGCGCGCTCCCACCAATTCAAGGTCGAGGTCGACCCTTACGTCAAGAAGGGCGACCCTACCAGCGGACTGCTACCCGGCATTGAAAAAGAAATCCCCGGTCCCGATGGCTCCGGCGACCGCAAAATCCAGGCCTACAACTTCCGCATGTGCACGACGGACGTGCCGGAGAACCGTCGCGACTGGGAGAAGCCGGCGAACTACGACGAACGCTGGTACGAACTCGCCCTCCGCAACGTCGAAGCCGGCGAAGACCGCAACTCCTGGGCCCCGACGCCGATGCCCAACCGCAAGACGGATACGAACAACAACTTCGCGATTAGCACCGACTTCATCGGCCAGAACTGGGATTACGCTGACGCCGATTACGCCACCCGCGCCAAGATCTGGCAGGCCCACGAAGACTGGCAGAAGGGCCTGATGTGGACCTATGCTTATCACCCGCGTGTGCCCGAGAAGATGCGCCTGGCCTTCCAAAAACTCGGCCTCGCGAAGGATGAGTTCAACGATAACGGCAACTGGCCCCGCCAGCTCTACGTCCGCGAAGCCCGCCGCATGATCGCCGACTACGTGATGTCCGAGAAGAACTGCCGCCGGGTCGAAGTCATCGAGGACTCCGTCGGCATGGGCGCATACCAGATGGACTCGCACCACATCCAGCGCTTCGTGACCAAGGAAGGTTTCGTGCGCAACGAGGGCGACATCCAAGTCGGTAGCAAACCCTACCCCGTCAGCTACCGGAGCATCCGCCCGCGCGCCTCCGAATGCACCAACCTGCTCGTGCCGGTCTGCCTGAGCGCGAGCCACATCGCCTACGGCTCGATCCGCATGGAGCCCGTCTTCATGGTCATGGGTCAGTCTGCCGCCACCGCCGCTGGTCTCGCCATCGAAGGCAATACCTCCGTGCAGGCTGTCGATTACGGCGCACTCAAGGAACGCCTCCTCGCCAACGGCCAGATGCTCGACTTCGTGACGACCGCCGCAGCCGGCCACGGCGTGGATAAGGCGAAACTCGCCGGGGTCGTCGTCGATGACGCCGCCGCCACGCTCAAAGGGTTCGAATCCACCGGCCACACTTCCCCAGGCTATGTCGGCGATGGCTATCGCCACGATGGCAACGCCGAGAAAGGTGCCATGACCGCCCGCTTCACTAGCGCCCTGCCTTCGGCCGGCTCCTACCGCGTCGCGGTCTCCTACAGCATCAATGGTAACCGCGCCACAAACGTTCCGGTGACGATTCATCACGCCCAGGGCGAGACCAAGGTCCTCGTGAACCAGAAGCTCAAGCCCGCCGTCGACGGCCTCTTCCACGTCGTCGGCACCTTCGAATTCAGCGCCGGTCAGGCCGGCTGGGTCGAGATCTCCAACGTCGGCACCGACGGACACGTGATCGTCGACGCCGTGCAGTGGCTGCCGGTGAAGCGCTGAGAATCTGCCCCCTGCCAATTGCCGAAAATTAGAACCTGCGCGCCTGAATAAAGCGTAGCAAAGCGAGGACCTACGTCGATAGTGTCGGCTCGTATCCCGATGAAGCCACTCACCTTCTTCAGCCTGTTGCTCACTTCATTAGCACCGCTTCTGGCGGCGGAAACGAAGAAGCCCAACGTCTTGTTCATCGTCGCAGATGACCTCGGCTACCGAGAGTTGGGTTGCTATGGTGGCAACGGCATCCCGACGCCGAACATCGATCGGCTCATCGCGAAGGGCGCACGCTTCACGGATGGCTACGTCACCGCTCCTTTCTGCGCCGCCTCTCGGGCCGCCCTGCTGACTGGCCGTTACCAGACGAGCTTTGGTTTCGAATTCAACCCGATCGGCAGCAAGAACCTGGAACCTGGCATCGGCCTGCCCGTCGGCGTACCGACCATCGCCGATCGCCTGCGCACCGCGGGGTATCACACGGGTCTGGTCGGCAAATGGCATCTGGGCGGCACCGCCCCCTTCCACCCGAAACAGCGAGGCTTCGCTGACTTCTTCGGCTTCCTCCACGAAGGCCGCTACTTCGAGCCCGCAATCGGCAAGGGAAATACCACCTGGCTGCGCCGGAAGAACTTGCCTGATGGCGCCATGGGGCGCTGGACCTCGCCAGATGGCCGCCTGATCGAGAGCGACCACCTGAAGTCCGACGAACCGGAATACAACAAAGACAACCCCATGATGCGCGGCGACAAGGCCATCGAAGAACCTCGCAACCTCACGGATGCGTTCACGCACGAGGCGATGGACTTCTTCGACCGCACGAAAGACAAACCTTTCTTCCTCTATCTCGCTTACAACGCCGTCCATAGCCCGATGCAGGGAACCGACGCCCACATGGCTCGCTTCAAGGATATCCCCGACGTGCAACGACGCATCTTCGCCGCGATGCTCACGCACCTCGACGAATCCGTGGGCAAACTCATGGCCAAGCTCGACGCCAATGGGCAGACCGAGAATACGATTATCGTCTTCCTCAGCGACAACGGCGGCCCCACGCGCGAGCTCACCTCAAGCAACCACCCCCTCCGCGGCGAAAAAGGCCAGCTGCTCGAAGGCGGTATCCGCGTGCCCTTTACGGTGACTTGGCCCGGCGTGACGAAGCCCGGAACGGTCATCAAGACCCCCGTCATCTCCACCGATCTCACCGCTATGGCACTCGCCGCCGCCGGCGTCGCGACTCCGGCCGATGCCGACGGCAAAGACCTGCGCAAACTCTTCGTAAATCCTGACGTCGGCCCCCTCCACGAGACGCTCTACTGGCGCGTCGGCAAAAGTGGCGCCTTGCGATCCGGGAAGTGGAAACTCTTCAAGGGTGGCCCCCGCTGGGAACTCTACGACCTGGAAGCTGACCCTTCCGAAAAGAGGGAAGTGTCCGCGAGCCACCAAGAGTTGACCAAGACCCTGATTGCTCGATGGGAAGCGTGGAGCAAGACGCAGGCCGAACCGCTCTGGCGTTAAGCCTTTTGACAACTTAGAGCGTCAGGGGTAAGCCCTCCCTACCCCATGCGTTACGCCCTGCTCATTTCTTGGCTTTGCTTCAGCCTTTGCGCCCAAGCAGCCCGCCAGCCTAACTTCGTCTTCGTGCTCATCGACGACATGGGCTGGGGCGACTTCTCGTGCTTCGGCAACAAGGAAGCGAAGACGCCTAACATCGACCGCCTGGCGGCCGAAGGACTCCGCTTCTCCCAGTTCTACGTCAACTCGCCCATCTGCTCCCCTTCCCGCTGCGCCTTCGTGACAGGCCAATACCCGCAGCGCTGGCGCATCAACTCCTTCCTCGATAACCGCGCCGAAAACACCCGCCGCGGCAACGCCCAGTGGCTCGACCTGAAAGCCCCGACGCTCGCTCGCTCGCTCAAAGAAGTCGGCTACGCGACCGGGCATTTTGGCAAATGGCACCTCGGCGGCCAACGCGACGTCGACGATGCCCCCGCGATCACGGCCTACGGCTACGACGCCTCGCTGACCAATTTCGAAGGGATGGGACCTAAGCTCCTCCCTCTCACGCTCAAGCCCGGCGACAAGGAGCCGAAGAAGATCTGGGCCGACGCCGAACGCCTCGGCGGCCCGGTCACCTGGATGAACCGCACGGAGATCACCACCGGCTATACCGACGCGGCCCTGAAGTTCATCGACCAAGCCGCGGCCAAGCAGCAGCCGTTCTATGTCGATGTCTGGCCCGACGACGTCCACAGCCCCTACTTCCCTCCGCTCGAGAAATGGTCGCCAGAGAAACACCAGATCTACCTGGCCGTGCTGGAGGAGATGGACCGACAGCTCGGCCGCCTCTTCGAGCGCATCCGCGGCGATGCCGCCTTACGCGATAACACGGTCTTCGTGATCTGCTCCGATAACGGACCCGAACCAGGTGCCGGCAGCGCCAGCCCGTTCCGCGGCAAGAAATCACAGCTCTTCGAAGGCGGCATCCGCTCCTCCCTTGTCGTCTGGGCCCCCGGACTCATGGAGAAAGCCAAGGTCGGCACCCTCGACGCCGCCTCGGTTTTCGCCGCGATGGACCTCGCCCCTACGTTGGCGCACCTCGCCGGCACGAAGGCACCCCAGGGACTCGATGGCGCGGACCTTTCGGCCACGCTACTCGGTCAAGCGCCGGCCTCCCACCCTGGCGCGATCTTCTGGCGCCGTCCGCCGGAACGAAAGGTCTGGCTCCCTGCCCTGGCGGTTCCACAGCCCGACCTCGCCGTCCGCGAAGGCGATTGGAAACTGTTGTGCGAATATGACGGCTCTAAGCCACTCCTCTATGACCTCTCCAAAGATGTCGGAGAGATGACGAACCTTGCTGCTAAGGAATCCGCCGTCACCGAACGCCTCACGGCCGCGGTGCTCGCCTGGCATCGCTCCCTGCCGGCTGACAACGGCCCAGCGCTCGGCGCGGAAGCCGGCAAAGCCGGCGCGAAGAAGAAAAAGAAGTGAGCGCCTACTTGGCGGACTTCGCTTGTTCGCGGGCCAGCTGGTCGAGATACGCGAAATCAGGCGCGGGCATGTCCATCCGCCGAGCCAGCCAGACATAGGCGGCCTTCAAGGACGGCCAGGTGGGCTGGTGTCCGGTGTGATGGTCAAACATCTCGATAGAGTCGTCCTTGCCGTAGAGCAGGTGCACCTTGCGCGCCGCATCTAGGATCGGTCCGCTGGCAGCCTGGCTGTCGTATTGCCCGGCAATGAGGAAGAAGGACGTCGGCGCGGCAGAGGCGAGCAGCTGCTCATGAGACAGCCCATCCGCGCGCATTGCCTTGAGCTTGGAGCCGAAATACCAGGCGTCACCCCAGTTGGTCGAATCCCACGCGATACCAAAGTCGCTCGCGACAATCGCCCGGAAACGCGGGTCCAGGCAGCCCGCGTAGAAAGCCATCTTGCCGCCGAGCGAATGCCCCATCACCGCGAGACGAGCCGGGTCGACCTGCGCATCTGCCGCCAGGAGGTCGGCCGCCAAGAGCGTGTCGTGGGTGAGCTTACCCATGCCCGTCCATCCGGGCTCCTGCCGGGCGAGCTTGGCCGCCGCGTCACGCCAGACCCCCATCCCGCCCTTGCTCGCCTTCTGCTCGTCCGGCGTCAGCAGGTTGAACGGATAAGCTTCGACCGCGGCGACGACGTAGCCCTGCCGCACGAGATGCAGGCCGAAGAAAGCCGTATTCCGCTCCGGCCCGAGCCGTTGCTTCGTCCGCAGATCGTAACCGCACATCCGATCGGGGTCATAGAAAGGCACGACGACTCCGGCGGTCCGGACCTCGAGCCGCAAGGGCTTCAGGAGAAGAATCCGCTGCCAGGTCTCCGGACCGGTACGCTGGCGGAACAACTGCGCCCGGAAATCCGGAGTGTCGAAGGACTCGACCAGCTCCGCCGGACCAGCCTGACCGAAAGGCGAACTCGGGGAGCCCAGCGCCTGCCGCCATTTGTACTGCGAACCATCGCCCAACTTCGGGTCGTCAGCGGCGGACACCCCTACGGCGATAAGACAGAAAATGAGGGCTAAGCGGGACACGACATCGCAAAATTAGCCACCTATCATAGGCCCGCAACCGCGAACCCCTGCCTGCTAATTGCTCGCAACCCCGGGCGGTCTTGACTGTCTTATGGTCATCCCGACGCACCCCGCCCGGCGACCCCTCAGCCCTATGCTCCGCCTTTCGTCCGCCCCCCTGCTTCTGCTTGTCGCCACGCGCCTCCTCGCCGTCGACTTCAACCAGGAAGTCCGCCCGATCCTCGCCCAGCATTGCTTCGCTTGTCACGGCATGGACGAGCACTCGCGCAAGGCCAAGCTGCGCCTCGACCTCCCGGAATCGGCCCACGGCAAAGGCAAGTCAGGCGAACTCGCCATCGTCGCCGGCCAGCCGGACAAGAGCGAAGTCGTCCGCCGCATCTTCTCGCACGACAGCGACGAGCTCATGCCGCCGCCGGAATCGAAGAAGCCCATGTCCGACAAGGACAAGGCCATCCTCCGCGCCTGGATCGCCGAAGGCGGCAAGTATCAGGACCACTGGGCGTTCTTCGCACCGAAGCAGGCCCCCCTGCCAAAGGGCTCCAATCATCCCATCGATGCGTTCGTCCGCGCCCGCCTCGACAAGGAAGGACTCAAGCCTTCGCCCGAAGCCGATCGCTACGTGCTCGTGCGCCGCGTCACCCTCGACCTCACCGGCGTCCCGCCCACGCCCGAAGAGGCCGACGCCTTCGCCAACGACCGATCTCCCGACGCCTACGAGAAGCTCGTGGACCGCCTGCTGACTTCGCCCCGCTATGGCGAACGCTGGGCGCGCCGCTGGCTGGACCTCGCCCGCTATGCGGACACGAACGGTTTCGAGAAGGACCGCCCCCGCTCGATCTGGCCCTACCGCGACTGGGTCGTGAAGGCCCTCAACGCCGACCTGCCTTACGACCAGTTCAGCATCAAACAGCTCGCGGGCGACCTCCTCCCGGGCGCCACGCCCGAAGACCTCATCGCCACGGGCTTCCACCGCAACACGATGCTCAACGAAGAAGGCGGTGCCGATCCGAACGAATACCGCTTCTACTCCATGGTCGACCGCGTCGGCGCCACCGGCGCCACCTGGATGGGCCTCACGCTCAACTGCGCCCAGTGCCACACGCACAAGTATGACCCGATCCTGCACACCGATTACTATTCGGTGATGGCGCTGCTCAACAACGCCGACGAGCCGACCTATCATATCCCGCCGGCCGACCTCGCGCAGCGCCAGGCCGACCACGCGAAGAAGATCCGCGCGGCGGAAGAATCCCTCGAAGGCAAGTTCCCCGGCGGCCCCGCGGCCGTCGAGAAGCGCTTCGGCGAATGGCTGAACGCCGAAAGCCAGCGCGCCGCGAAATGGGAGACGCTCCGCCCGAGCCAGCTGAAGACCACGATGCCGACACTCGACGTGCAGCCTGACGGCTTCATCCTCGGCGGCGGAGACATCACGAAAAGCGACGTCTACGACCTGGCCTTCGACCGGGCCATCAAAGGCGCCATCGCCATCCGCATCGAAGTCGCGCCCCACCCGCTCCTGCCCAACGACGGCCCCGGCCTCACGAATTACGAAGGCCCGCTCGGCGGCTTCTTCCTCAGCGAATTCCAGGCCTGGCAGGGCGACCGACGCCTGAAGTTCGACGACGCTACCGCGACCAATGACGAAGAGGAAGACCGGATCAGTGATGCCGCGGCCGCGCCCAAGGCCGCCGCCAACCGCAAGAAGAACAACGCCTCGGCCGCGCTGGACGGCGAGATGTCCAGCGGCTGGCAGGTCCTCGGCGGCCTCGGTCAGAATCATGTCGCGGTCTTCCACTTTGACCAGCCGACCGACCTCTCCGCGGGCTGGGCGCTCAAGATGCTGTTCGAAAAGCATTACGCCGCTCCGGTCGGACATTTCCGAATCTCCGTGACGACCGACGTGCAGGCCACCGCCACGGGCCATCCCGCCGAGATCGAAGCCATGCTTGCCGGCGCCGCCCCGCACGACCAAGCCAAGCTCCGTCAGCGCTTCCTCGAGACCGCCCCCGAACTCTCGGCCCACACCAAGGCGCTCGCCAACCTACGCAAACAAGTCCCGCGCGGCCAGGCCACGCTCGTGATGCGCGAGCGTCCGGCCGCCCACCCGCGTCCGACCTTCCTCCACCACCGCGGCGAATACCTCAGCCCCAAGCAAGCCGTCCCGCCCGCGGTGCCGGCCTTCCTGCCCGCCCTGCCCAAGGACGCTCCGGCCAACCGCCTGACGTTCGCCCGCTGGCTCTTCGCGCCGGAGAACCCGCTCACCGCGCGCGTCGCGGTCAATCGCCAGTGGCAGGCCTTCTTCGGACACGGCTTCGTGCGTCTGCTCGAGGATTTCGGCTACCAGAGCCAGCCGCCCACGCACCCCGAGCTGCTCGACTGGCTCGCCGTCGACTTCGTGAAGTCCGGCTGGTCGATGAAAAAACTCCATCGCCTCATCGTCACCAGTGGCACGTATCGCCAGTCGTCCATCGTCACGCGTGAGCTTGCCGAGAAGGATCGTGAGAACCTCCTGCTCGCCCGCGGCAGCCGCTTCCGCCTCGACGCCGAGATCGTCCGCGACAGCGCCCTCAGCGCCGCGGGCCTGCTCTCCGCCAAGATGGGCGGCCCGGGCGTGTACCCGCCCCAACCCGCCAGCGTGACCAGCGAAGGCACCTACGGACGCATCGAATGGAAGGTCAGCGAAGGCGAAGACCGCTACCGTCGCTCGCTGTACACCTTCATCAAGCGCACCGCCCCGTTCGCGATGGCCACGACCTTCGACGCCCCGACCGGCGAATCGTGCATCGCCCGCCGCGACGTCTCCAACAGCCCGCTTCAGGCGCTCACGCTCCTCAATGACGAGATGTTCATGGAGGCCGCGCGCGTCCTCGGCACCAAGACCATCGCCGCCGCCGGCGATGACGACGGCCGCATCACGTTCGTGCTCCGCCGCTGCGTGACCCGCCCGCCCGCGCCCGACGAACTCGCGACCATGAAGGCCTTCGTCGCCGCCCAACGCGCCCGCAAGGTCGCCGACCAGGACATCTGGACCGCCGTCGCCCGCGCCGCCCTCAATCTGGACGAAAGCATCACGCATCCGTGACGCACAATCGAAGATATGATGTTCACAGTTCCTCGTTCTTTGTTCTTAGCAGCTGCCACACCCAATATCACGCTCAACCCCCTAGCCCTTGTTTCTTAACCAAGAACTAAGAACCAAGAACTTAGCCTACTTTAAAAATCATGAATCCAAACATCACCCGACGCCACTTCTTCCAGGACTGCGGCGTCGGCGTCGGTAAGATCGCCCTCGCCTCCCTGATCGCCGACGGCGCGATGGGGCGCCTCGCGGCCGCCGGCTCCGGCATGCGTTCGGGCCTGCCTCACCACGCCCCGAAAGCCAAGGCGGTCATCCACCTCTTCATGGCCGGCGCCCCGTCGCAGCTCGAGCTCTTCGACAACAAGCCCGAGCTCGCGAAGCTCGAAGGCAAGCCCCTCCCGCCCTCGATCATCAACGGCCAGCGCTATGCGTTCATCCGCCCGGACGCCGCCGTGCTCGGTCCGCGCTTCAAGTTCGCCCGCCATGGCCAGTCCGGCGCCGAGCTCTCCGAGATGCTGCCGAACATCGCGACCATCGCGGACGACATCGCGATCGTGAAATCCTGTCGCACCACGCAGTTCAACCACGCCCCCGCGCAGATCTTCATGAACACGGGCTTCTCCCAGCCCGGCCGCCCCAGCATGGGCTCTTGGATCACCTACGGCCTCGGCTCCGAGTCCAAGGACCTTCCCTCTTTCGTCGTGATGAGCACCGGCTCCGGCATCAGCGGCGGCGCCGCCTGCTGGAGCAGCGGCTTCCTCCCGAGCAGCTACACCGGCACGCGCTTCCGCAACGCCGGCGACGCCATCCTCAACACCAGCACGCCGGCCGGCATCGACCCGGGCACGCAGAAGGACACCATCGACCTGATCAACGCGATGAACGACCGCCGCCTCCGCCTCGACGGCGACAGCGAGATCGCCACGCGCATCGCCAACTACGAGATGGCCTACCGCTTGCAGACCTCGGCGCCCGACCTCATGGACCTCTCTTCCGAGAGCAAGGAGACCCTCGAGCTCTACGGCTGCGACCCCAAGGTGCCGTCCTTCGCCCGCGCGTGCCTACTGGCCCGTCGCATGATCGAACGCGGCGTCCGCTTCATCAACATCTACAACGAGGGCTGGGACGCGCACAGCGACGTCGCCGGCAACGTACGGAACAACTGCGCCAAGACCGACAAGGCCTCCGCCGCGCTCGTCAAGGACCTCAAACGTCGCGGCTTGCTCGATAGCACGCTCGTCGTCTGGGGTGGCGAATTCGGCCGCACCCCGATGGTCGAGTCGAGCGTCTCGCTCGGCCGCAGCCAGGGACGAGACCACCACCCGCAGGCCTTCTCCATGTGGATGGCCGGCGGCGGCATCAAGGGCGGTCAGACGATCGGTGAGACCGACGAGATGGGCTTCAACATCGTCAAGGACGAGGTCCGCGTGCCCGACCTGCAGGCGACCATCCTGCACTGCCTGGGCATCGACCATGAACGCCTGACCTTCCGCAACGCCGGCCTGGACTTCCGCCTCACCGGCGTGGAGCCCTGCCACGTGGTGAAGCAGTTGTTGGCCTAAAGGAGTGACAGGGCTAGGGCTGGGGCTAGGCCTTATGCTTATTCTCGCAACCTAGGGGGGGTTTCAGTTGTTTGAAAGGTATGCGTACCCCTCGCTTCCTCACCATCCTACTGGCTGTACTAGCTGGCTGCTCCTCCCTCTTCGCCGCCGGCTTCCGCCTGGCCGCCCGATCGCCGACCACATGGTCCTGCAACGCGAAAAGCCTGTGGCCGTCTGGGCTGGGCCGATGCAGGTGAATCCGTCACCGTCGCCTTCGCTGGCCAGTCCAAGTCCGCCACCGCGGATGCCGACGGCAAGTGGATGCTCAAGCTCGATGCCCTCAAGGCCTCCGCCGAACCGCGGACACTCGTCGTGACCGGCAAGGAAGGACATAAGCTCGAAGTAAAAGACGTACTCGTGGGCGAAGTCTGGCTCGGGTCCGGCCAGTCGAACATGGCGATGACCGTGCAGTCCTCGAATCACTTCGACGCCGAGAAGGCCGCCGCGAACTACCCGCTGATCCGTCATTACCAGGAATCCTCGACCCACTCCGCCACCCCTGCCACCGAAGGCAAAGGTGCATGGAGCGCTTGCACGCCCGACAACGTCGGTCGCTTCTCCGCCATCCTCTATTTCTTTGGTCGCGAGATCCATCAGGAAGTCGGCGTGCCCGTCGGCCTGATCAACACCTCCGTCGGCGGCACGCCCATCGAATCCTGGGTCTCCGCCGAGGCGCAGTCCTCCAATCCTGAGACGAAAGCCAACTTCGACGCTAAGATGAAGGACTACCTCGCCTTCGATGAAAAGAAGGCGCCCGAACTCTTCCAGAAGCAGATGGCTACCTGGAAAGCCGCCGTCGCCAAAGCCAAGGCCAACGGCACACCTTTCGTGACCCCGGCGCCCCGCGATCCGCTGGCTATGCGCAAACTCAAGGGCGGACCAGCTGGCCTCTTCAACGGCAAGGTGGTCAACCTCGTCCCCTACACCCTGCGCGGCATGCTCTGGTATCAGGGCGAAGGCAACGCCGGCAACCCAGGCCTCTATCATAAGCAGCTCTCCCAACTCGTCACGAGCTGGCGCACCCTGTGGAAGGACGAAGTTCCTTTCGCTTGGGTGCAGCTTCCGAACTACACCTCGCCCGGCGAAGGCTGGCCCCGCGTCCGCGAGTCGATGATGAAGACGCTGGAACTCCCGAAGACCGGCATGGCCATCACGATCGACCTCGGCGACGCCAAGGACATCCACCCGAAGAATAAGCAGGACGTCGGCAAGCGCCTCTCCTTCTGGGCCCTTGGTACGGTCTACGGCAAGAATGTCCTCGCCATCAGCGGCCCGCTTCCGGCCGGCTCCTCGATCAGCGGCAACGCGATTACGGTTTCCTTCAAGCACACGAACGGCGGACTGAAGTCCATGCAGGGCGGCGCCCTCACGGGCTTCCAGATCGCCGGCGAAGACAAGCAATGGAAGACCGCCGAGGCGAAGATCGTCGGCGAGACCGTCGTCGTCAGCAGCGCCGAAGTCGCCCAGCCTGCCGCGGTCCGCTATGCCTGGAAGGATTGGCCGGAATACAGCCTCGCCAACGGCGCCGGCCTGCCCGCCTCCCCCTTCCGGACCGACGACTGGCCGGTCGCGGTAGCCGCCGCACCTAAGGGCAAGAAGTAAGCCATCGGCCCCGGCTTTATCTAGGGGGAAAACGGGGGGTTCGCCTTGCAACCCCCGGGAGTTTGGACTGTCTTAAAAACCAGCATGAAGACCCCGCTTGCCGTCCTAGCTTTGCTCGTTGGAGCGACGTCCGCTTTCGCCCTCAACAAGGGCAACGCCGGTCCCACCGACGTTCAGTTGAAGTTCAACCTGCCGGCACCCGCACCCCTCTCTCCCGAAGAAGCCCTGAAGAGCTTCCGCCTCCCGCCCGGCTTCCGCATCGAGCTCGTCGCCAGCGAACCGATGATCGAATCGCCGGTGGCCATCAGCTTCGACGACCAAGGCCGGCTGTTCGTCGTCGAGATGCGGAGCTACATGCGCGACCTCGAAGGCACCACGGAGAAGGACCCGACTAGCCGCGTCTCGCTGCTCACCGATACCGATGGCGACGGCCGCATGGACAAGGCTTCGGCTTTCCTCGACAATCTCGTGATGCCCCGCGGTGTGATGGCCGTCAAAGGCGGCGCCTTCATCGCCGAGCCGCCGAACCTTTTCTTTTGTCGCGACACCAAGGGCACCGGCGTGGCCGACGAGAAGGTCCTGATTGCGTCCGATTTCGGCACGCTGGGCGGCCAGCCCGAGCACATGGCCAACACGCCGACGTGGGCGCTGGATAACCGCGTCTACGCCGCCAACTACGGCACAAGCTTAAAGCTCACCAACGGCGCCTGGCTGAAAGGCCCGGGCTCGGTCGCGGCCAGTGGGGTCTCACCCAGGATGATGCCGGCCGCCTGTTCTATAACTACAATTCGGACCTGCTCCGTACCGACCTCCTCCCCGCCGCGGCCTATGCCCGCAACCCGCTCCTCCGCGACGCGCTCGGCATCAACAACAAGGTGATCAAGGAACAGTCGGTCTACCCTTCCCACCCGACCCCCGGCGTGAACCGCGGCTATGATGCCAAGACGCTCCGCGCCGACGGCACGCTCGCCAATGCCACTTCCACCTGCGGCGCCGCCATCTACCGCGGCGACGCCTTCCCCGCCGAATTCCGCGGCAACGCCTTCATTCCGGAGCCTTCCTCCAATCTGGTGAAGCGCATTACAATCACGGAAAAAGACGGCCTGCTTACGGGCGCCAACGCCTACGAAGAAAAAGAATTTCTCACCTCGACCGACGAACGCTTCCGCCCGGTGATGATGGCCAACGGACCCGACGGCGCGCTCTACGTCGTCGACCTCTACCGCGGCATGCTCCAGCACCCGGCCTTCCTCACGCACTACCTCATCGCCAACATCAAGGCCCGCCACCTCGAGCTACCCGTCTCCGGCGGCCGTATCTGGCGCATCGTCCGCGATGACCAAGCCGCGCCCAAGGCCACGAAGATCCCGGTCGACGCCGCTGCTCGCGTGAAGCTCCTGACGCACCCCAACGGTTGGGTGCGCGATTCGGCCCAGCGCCTACTCGTCGAATCCGCCGACGTCGCTGCCGCTGCCCCGCTCCGCACGCTGCTCGCCGACGCCCAAGCCCCCGCCACCGCCCGCCTGCACGCCCTTTGGTCCCTCGACGGCTTTGCGGCCGCCCGTCCCGAAGATGTGCGCCTCGCCCTTAAGGACACCGACGCCCAAGTCCGCGCGGCCGCGATCCGCATCGCCCCGGCCGAGATGCTGGCCGAACTCTGTGCGCTCAAAGACGAAAAAGAGGTCCTCGTACTCGCGCACTTGGCGATTCGCCTATCAGCCGCCAACCTGGCCGAAACTGACAAGGCTCTCGCCGAACTGCTCGTCGCCCATGGCGACATCGTGCTCGTGCGCGAAGGCGCCCTCACTGGTGCGCGTGGTCGCGAAATCGCCCTTGCCAAGGCTGTCGCCGCGCTAGGCTCCGATGCCAATCTCAAGCAAACGGGCCCAGTCCTTGATGGCTTCGCTACCCTCATCTCCCAAGCCAGCAAGGCTGGTCCATTCGAAGGCATGCTCGAAATCGCCGCCAACCTCGGCGACCGCCACCTACGCGCCGCCATCCTCCGAGGCCTCGACCAATCCATCCGTGACCCGAAGACGAAAAAGTCCGCTCCGATCAAGACGATCTGGCTCAACGCCGAACCGACATCGCTCGCCAAGCTGAAGAAGACCGTCACTGAAGCCAACGTCCTTAAGAACTTAGTAAGCGTCACCGCCCGCCTCGCTTGGGTCGGCAAGCCTGGCGCCCCCGCTCCACCCAAGGTAGTCGCCCTTACAAAAGCCCAACAGGCACTCTTAGAAAAAGGTAAGGTCACCTATACCAACCTGTGCGCAGCCTGCCATCAACCGCACGGTTATGGCCTCGACGGCCTCGCGCCTCCGCTCGTCGACAGCGATTGGGTCCTCGGTAAGCCCGACGTGACCACCCGTATCATTCTCCACGGACTCGGCGGACCCGTGAAAGTCGGGAACCGCATCTGGGACCTCTCCATGCCTCCGATGGGTATGTTGAGCGACGAAGAGGTGGCCGGCGTCCTCACGTACATCCGTCGCGAATGGGAACACAACGGCTCGCCCGTCGACGCCAAGTTCGTCACCGGCATCCGCAAGCAGTACGCCGATCATTCGAATTCCTGGACTGCCGACGAACTCCGCCCGCCGACTAAGAAGACCGCCAAATAAATCTATATGAAGACGCTCCGCCTGCTGCTGGCCCTCCTCGCCTTCGGCGCCGGTGCCTCCGCTGCCACCAAGCCCAACATCGTCGTCATCCTTGTCGACGACATGGGCTTCTCTGATATCGGCTGTTACGGCAGCGAAATCCCGACGCCAAACCTCGACGGGCTCGCCCAGAACGGCCTGCGCTTCACCCAGTTCTATAATACCGCCCGTTGCTGCCCGACGCGTGCTGCCCTGCTCACCGGCGTCTACTCCCACCAGGCAGGCATCGGCCACATGACCGAGGACCAGAAACTCCCCGGCTACGTCGGCCGCCTCAACGACAGCTGCGTGACGATGGCCGAAGTGCTTCGTCCTGCAGGCTATCTCACCGCCATGACGGGTAAATGGCATGTCGGCCAAAACCACGGCGTCACCCCGAAGTCCCGCGGCTTTGATCGTAGCCTCAATGCCGTCGCCGGTGGCTTCTTCTTCTCCGACGCCCCGCGAGCGGAACTCTTCCTCGACGGAGAAAAACTCGCTAAGGATGACCCGCGCCTGCCCAAAGACTGGTACAGCACCGACCTCTGGACGACCTTCGGCCTAAAGTTCATCGACGAAGCGCTCGCCGCGAAGAAGCCATTCTACCTTCACCTCTGCCATAACGCACCACACTTCCCGCTCCAGGCGCCTAAGGCCGACATCGAGAAGTTCCTCGGCAAATATCAGCTCGGCTGGGAAGAAGTCCGTGCCCGCCGCTACGCACGCCAGCTGGAGATGGGGCTGATTGACAAGCAGTGGGCGAGCTCGCCGATGCCGAACGCGATTAAGGCCTGGAAGGATGTGCCCGCTGAAGAGAAGAAGCGCTTCGATCACCTCATGGCCACCTACGCTGCCGTGATGTCCCGGATGGACAAGGCCATCGGCGACCTCGTGGACGGCTTGAAGCAGCGCGGCGTCCTCGACAACACCCTCATCCTCTTCATGAGCGACAACGGCGGCAATGCCGAGGCCGGTGCCAAGGGACGGACCGAAGGCGATCCCAGCACGGGCAAGTCGCAGTGGTATTCTGGCGAAAGTTGGGCCTATGCCCAAAACACCCCCTTCCGTCTCTACAAGCACTTCAATCACGAAGGCGGCATCAGTACCCCACTGATTGCCCACTGGCCCGCCGGCATCGCGGCGAAGAATGAATTCCGCCGCCAGCCCGGCCACCTGATCGACGTGATGGCCACAGTGGTCGACGTCTCCGGTGCCGCCTATCCGAAGGAATTCAACGGTAAGGCAATCCTGCCGATGGAAGGACGCAGCCTCGTGCCGGCGTTCGCCGACAAGCCTATCGAGCGCGAGGCGATCTACTGGGAGCACGAAGGCAACGCCGCCGTCCGCCAGGGAGACCTCAAGCTCGTTCGCCAAGGCCGTAACGGCGCTTGGGAACTCTACGACCTGAAGACCGACCGCACCGAACTACACGACCTCGCCCAGAGCCAGCCCGCGAAGGCCAAGGAACTCGCCGCCCTCTGGCGCACTTGGGCCGAACGCGCACACGTGCTTCCGGCGCCAGGAGCCGAAGGTGGCAAGAAGAAGGTAAAAAAGAATAAGTAAGCTCATGTTCGGCGGAAAATGTCCCTTTGGCCACAAGCCGTCTGACCCCTTCAAGGCGAAGCGGGAAGCCGGACCGGTCGCGCGTTACGAATTCCAGGGAGAACAGATTCCCATGATCCTGCGCCATGCCGACGTCCGGCAGGCGGCCAAGAATTGGAGGACTTATAGTTCCGACGCGCCCTTCCGCGTGCCGATCCCGTCCGAGGAAGAAGCCCGCTCGATGCGCCAGCTACCGATCGAGACCAATCCACCCGAACACTCGGAATACCGCGCCATCGTCGAACCGTTCTTCAACCGTCCGAAGCTGCCTGAGATGATCGCACAGGTCGAACATCTCATCGATAGCCTCTTACGCGATGCGATCGCCCGCGACACGACCGAGATCGTGCACGGCTTCGCCCTGCCCCTCCAGGCCCGTGCGCTCACCTATCTCCTCAATACCGCGGAAAGCGAAGCCGACCTCTGGATCGGCTGGGGCATCCACGTCTTCCGCGTCCGGGGCGGCCTGAAGAAAGGCGTCGAATTGGAGAACTACCTGCACGCCAAGTTCGATGCGGCTGGCCGCGCGCCTGGCGCCGACTTCTTCAGCGCGCTGACGCAAGCGACTTTCCACGGCCGTCCGCTCACACGCGAAGAGATGATGGGCTTCGCTAACCTGGCCTTCGCCGGTGGCCGCGATACCATCATCCACACCGTCGCCTGCGCGCTCGGCCATCTCGCCGCCAACCCCGAGGCGCTGGCCTACCTGCGCGAAGACCCGAAGCGCATCGTGCATGCGAGCGAGGAGTTCTTCCGGTTCTTCATGCCGTTGACGCACATCGGGCGCGTCTGCCCCGTCGCCACGTCCGTGCACGGCGAACAAGTCCCCGAGGGAGGTCGCGTCTCGCTCGGCTGGGCTTCCGCCAACCGCGACGAAACCGTCTTCCCGCAGGCCGACGAATTCAAAATCGACCGCAAGCCGAACCCGCACCTGTCGTTCGGCTTCGGCGAACACCTCTGCCTCGGCGCCCCGCACGCCCGCCTCATCGTCCGCACGCTGCTCCAGAAATGCGTCGAGCTCGTGGGCTCGATGGAGATCGTCTCGGCCGAGGAACGCACCGAGACCGAGCATGACTACGTGCGTAAGCTCGGGTATGAGTCGCTGGTGCTGAAGTTCCACCCGCGGGCCTGAACGGGGTTGCCATGAGGGAGGCGAGGACCTAGCCCTTCTTTGCCCTAACCTTCGCCTCACAGCGGGGTTCCAAACACGTACCCCGCCATGTTCGCTTTCAGCCTGACCATCTTCTGGGGAGCTTGCCTGCTCTTCCTCGTCCAGCCGCTGATCGCGCGCTTCATCCTCCCTTGGTTCGGCGGCGGACCTGCCGTCTGGACGACGTGCATGCTGTTCTTCCAGGTCCTACTCCTCGGCGGCTACGCCTACGCCCACTTCAGCATCAGCCGCCTGCCGCCTCGCCGTCAGGTCATCACGCACCTCTGCCTGTTGGCGCTCGCGGTGGCCCTGCTCCCGATCACCCCGGGCGACCAATGGAAGCCGACCGACGGTTCCAATGCCGCTGGACACATCCTACTACTACTCTTGGCCTGCCTCGGCCTCCCCTATCTCGTACTCTCGGCCACCGGCCCGCTCTTGCAGGCTTGGTTCAGCAAGGCGAACCCCGGCGTCTCGCCCTATCGTCTCTACGCCCTTTCGAACATCGGCTCCCTCCTCGCGTTACTCGTCTATCCGTTCGTGCTCGAACCCCAGCTCGCCCGTCAGGCCCAGGCCAACTGGTGGTCCATCGGTCTCGCCCTGTACGCCGGCCTCGCCGGCTGGTGCGGTTACAAGGTCTGGAAGAGCGCCGGCGCCGATACGAAGTCGGCCATCGCGGACGACGCGGAAGAAGCCCCGTCGACGAGCCGTAAGCTACTCTGGTTCGCCCTGCCCGCATGTGGCGTGATGCTGCTCCTCGCGATTACCAATAAGCTCTGCCAAGACATCGCCGTCGTGCCCTTCCTCTGGGTCCTGCCACTTAGCCTTTACCTGCTCTCGTTCATCATCAGCTTCGACAGCCCGCGCTGGTATCACCGCGCCGTCTGGTTGCCCCTCCTCGCCGCGCTACTCGGCATGGTACTGTATAATCTCAACCAGGCGGAATCGCACCCGAACATTACGCCGCTCGCCACGCTTTACCTCGGCACGATGTTTGTCGCCTGCATGGTCTGTCACGGCGAGGTCTTCCGCCTACGCCCAGGTGCCAGCCGCCTCACCGGCTATTACCTTTCCATCTCCGCCGGCGGCGCAGCAGGCGGTCTCTTCGTCGCCCTCGTGGCCCCGTTCATCTTCCTGGATTACTTTGAGCTCCACCTCGCGCTCTTCCTCACGGCGGCGCTCGTGCTGGGCGTCCTCCGCCAAGACGCTACGAACTTCCTACAGAAGGGCCGCGGCCGCTGGGGCTGGGCCGTCCTACTCCTGCTACTCCCGGCCTTCGGTTACGGCCTGTACGACGTCGCCGCGACGTCCTTGCGGGGCGCCCTCTCGGTCACCCGCGGTTTCTACGGCGTGCTCAAGGTCATCGAGAACGATGCCGGCAATCCCGAGCTACATCATCTCACGCTGCAGCACGGCGCTACGATCCACGGACTCCAATACGTCGCCCCTGAGAAACGCACCAACCCCAGCAGTTACTACACCTCGACCAGCGGCGTCGGGCGACTTCTGCGCACCGTCAAGCCCGAAGGTGGTCGCCGCGTCGGTGCCGTCGGCCTCGGCTCCGGCACCCTCGCCGCCTGGGGTCGCACCGGTGACACGTTCCGCTTCTACGAAATCAATGACGACGTGGCCCGCCTCGCGACGAGCACGTTCACCTACCTGAAGGACTCCAAGGCGAAGACCGAACTGGTCATGGGCGATGCTCGCCTCCGCATGGATGGGGAACCTAATCAGCAATACGACGTGATCATCCTCGACGCTTCAGCAGCGACGCGATTCCGGTGCACCTGCTCACGCTGGAAGCCTTCGCGACCTACCAGCGCCACCTCAAGCCTGAAGGTGCCATCGTGATCCACGTCTCGAACCGCTACCTCGACCTCCACCCCGTGGTCTACCGCATCGCAGAGAAGATCGGCTTCCCGGCTATTACCATCGACGACAATGATACGGCCTATGAGGACGCTGGTTTCTATGGCTCGGACTGGATCATCATAACGCGCAATCAAGCCTTGCTGAAGCAGCCGCTCCTGCTCGACGTAACCAAGGAGCACGTGGAGTTCTCGGCCCGCGTCCTCCCCTGGACTGACGAACGGAGCGATTTACTCCGCATCATGGTCTCCGAGGAAGGCAGCTTCCTCCGCTGGTTGCAGGGACTCTGAGGTTTTCACTGGTCTCGAGTAGGTCTTATTGCCTTTTATCGGGGCGAGGGCTACCCCTTACCCACCCATGATCGTCAGCCGGCTCATCCTCACCCTGCTCCTCGGCGCGCTGAGCTGTCTCGCGGCCGAGCCGGTGAAAAAGCCGGCGAAGGTTCAGCTGCAACCTTGGGGCACCTGGGTAGAAGCTGACTTCCCTTTCTTCTCATCGATCCTCGACGCACGCCGGGACGGACTCGGTAAGAACAACCTCACGCCACGCGGAATCATCATCAAGCTGACCCATGACACCTGGGCCTGCTTTGACACCGACCTACTCCGCGTCTCCGCTGTCTGGCGTGGTAAAGGCGTGAGCGACAAAGCCCTCGCACCCGGCTCCTATCACGACCCCAGCCGCAAGACACTCGGCGGCCAGTTCCCCGCCCGCAGCCTGAAGGCAAACTCTGGCTCGGCCACGCCATCATCCCCGGCTGGCAGCTCGGCGCCACGGTCGACCGCACCGACCCGCGCTTTCCCGCCCCTTCGCCGGAGGAAGTCGGCCGCGGTCCTATCCCGACGTCGCTCGGCCAATTCCAATCCGTCGAACTCGTCGGCAAGGACGTCGTCCTCACCTATCGCGTCGACGATGCGACTATCCGCGAGCTCTGGAAGACTTCCGAGCATGACGGCCAAATCGTCATCGAACGCCATCTCGCGGTCTCTGCCCATACGAAGGACCTGCTCCTCGTCGTCGGAGCCCGCCACCAAGGGCCATCCCAAGAACTAGAGACGGGAGTCACGGTCAGCGGCCCGGCCGAACTCATCCCTGACGACGACTTCTTTGTGGTAAAGATTCCGGCTAACGCGGCCGCGTCCGCGCTTTGTGTCTCGCTCTGCGATGAACACCCCGCCCCCAGTATCGCCGCCGTCGCCATCCCCGCCGGACCGACTTCACGCCGATGGAACTCCTCGGTCACGACCAAGATCGCGCTTAGCTCGACCCAGGACACCTACGTCATCGACCACGTCGCCCTCCCCGTCGACAACCCATGGAAGCGCGCCGTCCGCACGGGCGATATCCAATTCCTCAAGGACGGCACGGCGGTCGTCGTCACCCTCGACGGCGACGTCTGGCTGGCCCGTGGCCTCAAGGAAGGCTCCACCAAGGTCACGTGGAAACGCTTCGCTTCCGGCCTGCACGAGCCGATGACCTGTGCCATCCGCGACGAACAGATCTACGTCTTCGACCGCAACGGAATCTGGCGCCTTCGCGACACCGACGGCGATGGCGAAGCGGACGTCCACGAACTCTTCTCGAACGCTTTCGCCCAGACGGCCGACATGCGCGAATTCCCCAGCACGATCCGCCTGGCGCCGAAAGGCGAGTTTGTCATCGGCAAGGGCGGACAGGAAGCGACGACCATCGGCAAGCACAACGGCAGCATCCTGCGCATCTCCGCCGACGGGCAGACGGCTACCCTGCTCGGCCACGGCTTCCGCCAGCCTAACCTTTCCGTCAACCCGCGCACGGGCCTGGTCGTCGCCAGCGACCAGCAGGGACAGTACATTCCCAGCACGCCGATCCACATCGTCAAAGACGACCAGTTCTACGGCTTCCTGAGCGACAAGCTCCCCAAGGAGAAATATCCCGCCCCGATCGCCGAACCGCTCACCTGGATCCCCCATGCGGTCAACGCCTCCGCCCTCTCGCAGGTCTGGCTGTTCGACGCCAAGATGGGCCCGCTCAATGACGAGATGGTGCAGATCTGCTTCAATAAACCCGACCTCCTGCGGGTCCTCTGGAATCATCGCAGCTCGCGCCCGCAGGCCAGTGTCGTCAGCATCGCCAGCGATTTCACCACACCACCCCTCAACGGCTCCGTCAATCCGGCCGACGGCCAGCTGTACATCGCCGGCTTCCAGATCGCCGGCTGGGGCAACACGCTGAAGACGCTCACCGGCATCGAACGTGTCCGCCACACCGGTGCGCCCTCGTTGACGCCCCGCGAGGTCATCCCGACGGACCGTGGCATCCTCCTTCGTTTCGACGTCTCCCTCGACCCGGCCAAGGCGACGAACCCGGACAACTATTCCTTCGCAACTTGGCACTATAAACGCGCCTACACCTATGGCTCGGCACAATACAAGGCCGACGGCAAGACCGGTAACGATTGGCTCACGGCCAGCAGCGCTTACCTGAGCACGGATGGTAAGAGCGTCTTCATCGGCGTCCCCGGACTGAACCCGTCGAACAGCTGCGTATCGGCTGGGCTCTCGCTTCCGTCGCCGGCTCCGAGATGCGGGCGAACGCCTATACGACGCCCTACGAGCTCACGAAATTCGACCCTGTCGCCGAAGGCTTCGGTCCGCTCACCGTCGACCTCACCCCGCGGGCCGCCGCCGCGAAGAAGGCCGAAGTCGTCTCCGCTGACGAAGGCAAGAGACTAGCCACGATGTTCGGCTGCATCGCCTGTCACTCCGTCACGGATACCGCCATGAGCAACGTCGGCCCGAAGTGGAAGGGTCTCTTCGAATCGAAGCGCGACTATGTGGCCGAGAACGGCAAGAAGGGCTCGACGACCGTCGATTCGGCTACCTACGCGAATCGATTCTCGAACCCAACGCCAAGAAGACGCCTCCTTCGTGAAGTCCGAGTTCGCCATGCCCAGCTTCGCCGGCGTCCTCACCGACGCCCAGGTCGACTCGCTGATCCTTTACATCAAGACGCTGAAGTGACCCGTGGCCGGAGATTGCTCGCAACTCCCGCCCATTGGAGTGGTTAAATAAGTATGCCCACCCCGCGCATCCCCCTGCTCGCCCTGCTCTGCCTG
>BGOI01000017.1 GCA_003569165.1 Opitutia bacterium | reverse complement strand
CCTCCCGACGTCGTTTCCTCGCCTCCTCGCTCCTCGGCCTCGGAGCCTTGAGTAAAATCGAGGCTGCTTCGGCACCGAAGCCCGCATGCTCACCGAACCCGAGCGCGACATTCCGCTTCGTGCCCTGAATCGCAAAAGACGTCGATGGCCTCATGATGGCCGGTCGCTGCATCAGCGGTGACTTCATCGCCCACGCGTCTTATCGCGTGACCGGCAACGCCGTCGCGATGGGCGAGGCCGCCGGGGTCACCAGCGCCCTCGCCGCCGCGTCCAGACGCGCCCCGCACGAAGTCTCCTGGTCCGAAGCTTCCGCCCTGCTCCCCAAGGTCCGCGAAGGCTAGCATATCGTTCGCCGAATGGTGAACGTTGTCCGAATGGTCGACGTCAGGTAGGGGCGTGGCTACGCCACGCCCTGGCACATCCTACCCCTACCCCAACCCCTGCCCCTCGAGGGCTCCGCCCTCGTCACGCCTTCCCTGGAATAGATGGCACTTCGGTCGGCAGCTTGACGGTACCCTTCTCGAAATCGAGTGGGCTGACGGAAGCCTTGAGATTGTAGTAAGGCGATTTCTCGTGCTTAAGGAGGTCGTCGAACTTCACCATCTCGCCGGTGTAGGCAGAGATGCGACCCATGATGACCGCGAGATTGGTCTCAGCGATTCTGTCGGGCGTCATTGACTGGCTTGCCGTTGTAGGCGCCACGGATGAGGTCGACATGCTCCTGGACCATGGAGTCGTCGGTATCGAGTTTGATGGCGGGGATATCGACCTGCTTCTGTCCGAACATCTTGCCGGCGCCGAAACAGGAACCCGTCGCTCCGGTGAAGAACTCACCGACGCGACCGGAGGTACCGGTGATCTGGCGGCACTGGCTGTGGATGCGGACGCCGTCGCCGAAATCGTAGTCGACGCTAAAGAAGTCGAACATGTTGCCAGTCTCACGTCGGGCACGTCCGCCGAAACCGAGGGCGCTCACGGGCGGGCGGCCGAGAAACCAGATGGCGACGTCGACGTTATGGATGTGCTGCTCGACGATATGGTCGCCGGAAAGCTCGGTGAAGTTGAGCCAGTTGCGGTTCATGTAGTCCGCATCGGTATCGTCCTTAGCCCGACGACGGATCCACGGCACGGTGCCATTCCACTGGACCACGCCGCCGCGGAGCGCGCCAATAGCGCCGGCGTCGATGAGCGCCTTGTTCTTCATGTAGGAGGCGTCATGACGACGCTGGGTACCCGCCACGACGGCGAGGCCCTTATTCCTGGCTTCCTCGCCGGTGGCGATGATGGCACGGGCGCCAACCGGGTCGACGGCGACGGGCTTCTCGACGAAGCAGTGCTTACCAGCAGCGACAGCGGCGGCAAAGTGAACGGGGCGGAACGCAGGTGGGGTCGCCATGAGCACGAAGGCGCAATCCGTGGCCATGACCTTCTGGTAAGCGTCGTAACCGACAAAGACCTTGGTCGCGGGAAGCTTGTAAGTGTCGTTCAGGCGCTTGGCGCGATCCTCGAAGGCATCGGCCAGGGCGACGACCTCCGCTTCAGCGCCGAGCAGCTTGCAGGCCGCAATGAACTGCCGAGGGCGCCGGTGCCGCGGCCGCCGCAACCGATCAGGGCGACCTTGATCTTGGACGGGACCGACTGGCCGCGCAGGACGGCCGGAGCGGCGGCCAAGGCGAGTCCGCCGATGGCCAGGGTGGAGACGAAATCGCGACGAGGGATGGGGTGTTCCATGGCTTGAGATTATGGGGTCGGCCGAGGGCTCTCAAAGGTTTTCTTTCCGCCCCACGATGTCCGCCCTGACCCCAAGAACGTCGTCCGCTGGCTGGCCCTGCTTGGCGGGGCGTCCCGGTAGTGGGAGCTGCTGGGGCCGGGTTCCTGCATGCACTCACCTGGGTGACCCGATTCTTTCATGACCACTCGTGACTGATAAAGTATCAGCCATACATGAGTAACGGCCTGACCCCGTGTTCGGCCCCGACCCCGTGTTCGGCCCCAAGGGACTTGCCATGCGGGAGCAAGGGCTATGGCTTGCAAAGCCGCCCAGTGATTCCGCTGGCATCCCGACCTAACCATTTCCCAACGTCCATTAACCGACACTTACCCAAACAAATGCCGACCGCCACCCACGTTGAAGACCCTGATGTCATCCTGATTGGCAGCGGGGTGATGTCGGCCAATCTCGGAGCGATGCTGAAGCGGCTCGATCCGCGACTTCCATCCAGCTCTATGAGGCCAGCGATGGCTTGGCACAGGAGGAGTTCGGATGGCTGGAATAACGCTGGCACTGGGCATGCGGGGATCTGCGAGCTGAGTTACACGCCCAAGCGCGAGGCGGATGGCTCGGTGAAGGTGGCCAAGGTCATCGAGATCTTCGAGCAGTTCGAGCAATCGAAACACTTCTGGAGCTACGCGGTGGCCAACGATATGGCCAGTCACCCGAGGGAATTCATCAATCCCGTCCCCCACATTAGCTTCGTGCATGGAGCTGACCAGGTGGAATTCCTCAAGGCCCGTCACGCCGGAATGTCGGCCCACCATTTCTTCCGGGAGATGGTCTTCACGACTGACCGCACCACCCTGGCGAGTTGGGCACCGCTCCTGGTCGATGGTCGGGGCGACGAACCCATTGCCGCCACAAAGATGGACGGGGGCACCGATGTGAACTTTGGCGCCATCTCTCGCAAACTGCTAAGCTGGCTAGGACGGCAGGAGGGATGCGGGATCGCCTCCGGCCATCGCGTAATCGGCCTGCGTAGAGACGGCACGGGCTGGGAAGTCCGTGTGAAGGAGTCAGCGACGGGGCTGGTGCGGACAAACCGCGCCAAGTTCGTCTTTGTCGGCGCGGGCGGCGGCACGCTTCCGCTGCTACAGATGTCCGGCATTCCGGAGGCAAAGGGCCTAGGCGGTTTCCCTATCGGCGGCCAGTGGCTCATTTGCGACAATCCGGAAATCGTCGAGAAGCACCAGGCAAAGGTCTATGGTCAAGCGCTCGCCGCGGCCCCGACGATGGCTGTGCCGCACCTCGACACCCGCATCTTGGATGGCAGGAAAACGCTACTTTTCGGTCCCTTCGCCGCCTGGACGACGAAGTTCCTGCACCAGCAGGGCCGCTACACCGACCTGCCCTTCTCCATTCGTCCGGACAACCTCTCGACCCTCGTCAATATTGGCATCCATAACCTCGACCTTGTCCGCTACCTCATCCAGCAGGGCACGCAGAGCATGCGGAACCGCATCGAGGTGCTGAAGATTTTCTATCCGGCCGCCCAGGCTGCGGATTGGAAGTTGAATCGACGCAGGCATTCGGGTGCAGGCCATCAAGAAGACGGATGGTCAGGCCGGCATTGTCCACTACGGCACCGAGGTCATCACCGATGCCGCTTGCAGCATCTCCGCGCTGCTCGGAGCCTCGCCTGGCGCCTCGGTCTCGGTAAACGTTGTGCTCGAGGTCATCAGGAAATGCTTCCCCGCCTTGCTCGCCAGCCCCGAGGGGCATGCGCGGATGAAGGCGATGATCCCGACCTACGACCTGGATATCAAGCTGCCTGAGAACGCCGAGCAGTACCGCGAGTATAGTCAGCGGGCGGATACAATCCTCGGGCTCCGGGCAAGCTGACCGGAGGATTAACCTAGAAACCAACCCTTCGCCGCGAGCCGCGGTGCGAACCGGAAGGGATTGGCTCCGCCCGATGCCTACGGCATCGCCTTTTCGTCTGACGGCTCACCGAACCAGTTCTCACCCCACCCTCAGACGGTGAAATCAAAGACCATCACGCGTTCGAGGTTCGGGACGACAATCAACTTCACGCGTTCGTGCTCAGGGTGCGGGAGATAGCGGTCGCGGCTCTGCGGGGTATCGAAAGTCATGACGAACCCGTGCGTGAAGCCGTCGTTGAGGCCTTCGTCGCTCTGGTAGACGCCATGCTGCATGGAGAGCAGTCCGGGGATCTTGCCGACCATGCCGCGCATCTCAGCGAAGCAAGTGTCGATCTGTGTCGGAGTGACGCCCTGCTTGAAAACGAAAGTTCCGTAGTGGTAGACCATTTGATTAGGGGGCAAGGTGACAGGGGGACACGGTGACAAGGGGGCGAATCATGACACTCACTTCTGGGAGACCCAGGTGAGGGAGTTCAGGAGGAGCTGCTTGTAGGCCGGGTGGTCGTGCGACTTCTCGTCGTGACCGAGGGCGATGCAGACAACCTTGGTGCCAGGATACTTCACGGTCCAGACGGACGGCAGGATGTTCGACAGGCCTTCCTTGGGGGTCTGACGAGGAATCGTGCCCAGGACTTCCGCGCCTTCGGGCGGGTCAGCTCGATGTTATAACTCTCGTCATTGATAACGAAGGTGGCGGGACGCCCTTCATGATCGGGTGCTCGGGCTTGGTGACGGTGAAGGTGAAATCACTATGGCCGTGGTTACGCGAACCACCGCACACGAACTCGTCGTTGTACTTGGTCTCAAGCGGCCAGTTATACCAGGTGGCGGCATGCAGAAGGACGATGCCCTTCCCTGCCGCGGCGAAGTCGCGGATGGCCTTCTGGAACTCAGGCGTGCCGAACTGGCCATGATTGCCGCTGAACACGAACAGGTCGGCCTGAGGAAGAAGCGCGAGGGTCTCCTTTAGGTTAGGCGTTGAAGCGACATCGTAACCAGCGGCCTTGGCGGTCAGCGCATCGGTGCCGAGGAAGAACGCGGGGAAGTTATGCGAGCTGCCGGCGCCGGCGAAGAGCACGCGGAGCTGGCCAGCCTTACGAGGGGCGAAGGCCTGACCGAAAGCCTGAGTGGTCTTGGGATTGTCCTTGGGCAGAAGGTCGCTGGGGCCGTCGTTGGCCTTGCCCTTCTTCTTGCCGGCCTTGGGCGCGCCGTCGTCCTTGCCTGCGGGCGGGTTGGGCGGACCGCCGATCTCGATCGTGACTGCTACCGTAGTCGGGGCGATTTCGGTGTCAGCGGAGCTCAGGACGAGCTTGTCGATGATCTCATTGCTTTCGACCGGGATCCAATGCGTGCGGACCTGGCGACCATCACCGGTGAGGAGCTGGCGGGCGGACTTGGAGCGGGGGACATCGCCCGTGCCGTTGTAGTCGGCGAAGTCGACGCCTCCGTAGAAGATCTTCTTCTGCACCTTGCCGCTGAGGAAATGCACTTCGGCAATCATGGCGATGGCATCGCCATGCGCACCCCAGCCACCGACGGCGCCGAGGAAGTGGATGCGATTGGCGACGGAGCCGACCGGGATTTCGACCTTCTGGGCAAAGCTCTTAGAGTACGCCCCCTTGAAGGCGCCTCCTTTAAGAACGATGACGTTCAAGCCATCCTTCGCGGTCTTGGGGTCGACGACCTTATACGGGACGCCGTTGGATTCGACTTTGCCGAACTGGGCGAAGGGCAAGGTATCACGCTTGGCTTCCTTGTTGGCGTAGAGGCCGGTGTTCGTCGAGGCGGTGAAGGCCGCGCGAAGATCAAGCAGACGGAAGCGGCCGACGGTCTCGCCTTCGGGCGAGATGGCGACGCTGCGAAGGTAAGCGATCACATTGCGCAGGCCTTCGGCTCCAAGGGCCTCGAAGCCTTCGGGCATGAGCGAGTTCGGGCTACGCTCGCGACTGACGATATCAGCGACCTTGAGCTCGGCGGTCTGGCCGGCAGGCAGCTTGAGCTTAACGAAGGTCGGATTCTCGCTGCCGATGAGGGCGGAATACTGCGTGCCGTCCTTCATCTTGATATTCCAGGTGCGGTGTTCGTCGTCGACCATGCGGTTCGGGTCCACGATGTGCACAAGCATCTCAGCTGGCGGTGCGAGCCGATACCCTGCAGGTTCGGACCAAAGTCGTTGCCGACGTTGCCGATCTTGTGGCAGGTCTGACAGGCGGCGACGAAGAGTTCCTTGCCCTTGACGGCGTCGCCGGGCTTCTCGACCTCGGCACGGAGCTTCGACACGATGTCATCCTTTGCTGGGCTGCTACCGGCGTTCAGTTTTAAGAGGACGGCGGCCCGCGCGCTTGGCGACAGCTTCGTCCGGATGGCGGATGAGCTGAGAGACCTGCATCGGTCCGAGCTGCATCGCGGAGAGCGACTTGGCTTCCAGGGCGTCGAGCACCAAACCAGCCCACTCGGCACGGCCGACCAGCGCGGAAAACAAAGTGGCGCGGTAGGAACCGGTCGACTTGGGAAGGCGGCGTAAAGGAGCTTACCGACGGAAGCATCACCGCTCGCAGCCAGCGCACCGGCGGTGGCGACGGCGACGGCTTCGTTCGAACCAGCGAGGGCCTGGGTGAGGGCCGGGCGAACCTGCGGATTCGCATCACGCAACAGCACGATCACGCGAGCGGCGGCGACCTGCGCTTCAATCGAGACCTTGGCATCGCCGAGAAGCGGCAACAGGCGATCCGCAACCGCGGCAAGTTCGGTCTTCAGGCTACCATCGGTGAACCAGAGAGCGGCGATGGCGGCGGCGGAGCCGGAGATGGCTGAGTCCTGATCGGCAATCAGCGTGCGCAAGGCGGCACGGGGTGCGTCGAGCGAGGCCGGAGCCGCCACGCGACGGGCTGCGATCTCGCGAATGACGGCGATTGCGACCGGCTTATTCGCAGACTTGGCGGCGGCGGTGAGGACGGTCGTGGCATCATCACCACTAAGCGATGCGGCCAGCGTGCGGGCGAAATCGGCGCCAGCGGCATCGGCCGGACCGCTGAGGATACCAGCAAGGACGGGACCAGGATTAGCGGCGGCGGCAGCTGTCGCGGCGGCCTTGGACCAGTCGTCGGTCATGCGAGCCTGAGCAGACAGAAGCAGAGCGCCAGCGGAGGCCTCGAGCGGCGCGGCGCCCATGGCACGTAAGGCGGCGAGACGAACGCGCGGCTCGGCATCATCCAGGGCCTTGGCGTAAACGTCGGCCGGGAGTTTGCTGCGGCTGGCCTCGGCGACGAGAAAAGCGTTCTTACGCACATCGGAGTCCGGCATCGGCGCAAAGGGCGCGGAGCAGACCGTCCTCAAGTCGATCCAGTCGCTGCAGGGCCCAGAGAGCCTGGATACGGGCCTCGGACTTGGCATCACTGCGCACCTTTGGTCACGAGCGGGCCGACAGCGGAAGCGAGAAGTCCGGCGTCCTTATCCATGAGCACGCGGAGGGCGTTGAAGCGGACGACCTTATTCGGATGATCGAAGGCAGCGACGAGACCGGCGACATCGGCCTTGGCGAGGTCAGGAATCTCGAACTTCTTCGCAGACTCATGTTGGATCCGATAGATGCGGCCGAAGTAGTGCTCGCGGTCGGGTCTCACGGAGGCGCCCGACTTGCTGTGCAGCGGACCACGGGTGTCATTGTGCGCGACGACCGGGGTGTAGAAGTCGAGGACGTACAGAGCGCCGTCCGGACCGAAAGAGACATCGATCGGGCAGAACCAGTGGTCCATGGAGCGCAGCCACTCACGGTCCTTGATCGTGACTTCGCCCAGGAAGGTCGGACCGCTCGGGGTCAGCTTTTCGAAGTGGATGATATCGAGGATCGGCTCGGTGATGAAGATCGTGTCGCGATAGGCGTCGGGCCAAGCACCATGTTCCTGCACGGCGACCGAACAGGCAGCGGTGTAGTAGCCGACCTGGTCGATCTGCAGGAGCGGAGCTCGGTCAGGGAGGTCGGTGCGCAAGACAGGACGACGTGGGTTGACGGAGCTGAAGGCTTTAGCGGGCGTGCCCGGGGCCTTGGCGAGAATAGACTCAGGCAACACGACGTGCTGGATGGGGTTACCGTTGGTCGCCTTGCCGTGATAGAGCTCCATCTTGCTGGTGACTTCGTTGCCGAAGCTGTTGCCACCCTGCGAAGCGATCTGCTCGATAGCCGAACCGTCAGGCTTGAATCGGAAGGTACCGGAGGAGAGGCGGACCTTGCGCTCAGGATTCGAGAGGGGGAAGACTTCGCCGCCGCCACCATTGCTGGCGTAGACCCAGCCATCAGGAGCCATGACGAAGTGATTGGCCACGAAGTGGGTATCGCCCGGGGTGAAGCCGCCATAAAGGACGACTTCCTTGTCCGCTTTACCGTCACCGTCGGTGTCGCGCAGCCAGACGATGTGCGGCTGGCAGACAACGATGACGCCATCCTTATAATGACAGAAGCCGGTAATCAGTTCGAGGCCTTCGTGGAAAATCTGCTTCTTATCGGCGACACCATCTCCATCGGTGTCGACCAATACGCTGATCTTGTCCTGCGCGGGTCGGTCGTAGCTGCCGGGGACCAACACGCCGCCTTCGCGCCAGGATTCCGCGGTGAGCGGACGACGGCCGTTCGGGTATTCCGGGCTCTCGGCGACCCACAGTCTACCACGTTCATCCCACTGGACCGCGATGGGCTTGTTGATCAGGGGTTCGGTCACGACGACGCCGGCCTTGAAGCCAGGCTGCATCTGGAAAGCAGCGATAGCCTTTTCCGCGCGGCTGGGCCCGCCGACCGGGTAACGCATATCCACGAGGTCCTTGGGCGTGCAGAGTTCATCGACATTGGTGCGACGGGCCGCCCAAGCGATGCCACGCTTGATGAAGGTCCGATAGCTGGCGTGGGCGAGGGTCTCGGCTTCACCCTGTAGGAAGACCGCGGAACGGAGGCGCGAGTTCTCGAAGACCCAGGCTTGAGGCTGGATGTCGTAGACCGAGGCTTTGTCGGAGACCTCGGCGATGTTCTTGCGATTGGCGCTCACCTTCGAGGTGAACGAGGCGGCGAGCACGAGGATCTTCTCGTTGAGCTCGAGATTGAAGACCGTCTGGTCGGTGACATCGAAAGTAGAGGCATCCTTGGCGAGCGGGTGGGCGTCGGTCCGGATGTTGAGCATCATCAGAGCGCGGAAGCGACGGCTCTCCGGCGTCCAACCAGCACCAAAGGTATCCTTAGCCCAACTGGCCGAAGGACCGGCGATGGCACCTCGTACCGCGACGAAGTTGACACCACGGTTCGAAAGATCAGCCAACGCTGCCCGATCCCTGACTTCATAAGGGGTGTAATCCTTACGATACAAGACGATGACTTCGTCCTTCTCGTGCGTGGCGGCGAGAACATCGCGCGGACGAGCAGCCTCGGTGACGATAGCACCCGCCGCATGCAGTTCGTCGGCCAGGGATTTAACCGCGGCTGGGTCATCGGAGACAATCGTCACCTTGATCGGCGCGGCATATAAAGATGCGGCTACGAAAACCAAAGCGGCACGCAGGAGTGGGGCAATGCGGGGAAGCATTCCCTTATCAAAGTAAGCCACCCGCACCCTACAAGACTTAGCGACACCCCGAAGCACAACCGGACCCCTCTCAGATGCACATTCGGGGCGAATTTCAGGCTTCGGCCCTGAAATGGGACGGGGCGTGGCCAGTCGACTTCTTAAAGGCGGAAGAGAAACTGTTGCCGTTGGCGAATCCGACCCTGCGGGCGATGACGGCTAACTTGTCATCGGACTCGCTGATGAGCCGGATGGCCTGCTGGATTCGCAGGTGGGTCAGGTGGTTCATCGGCGTGCGTCCGATCTCTTTCAGGCAGAGCCGACGGAGGTGCTCGAAGCTCAGTCCGGACTCCCGCGCGAGCGTCTTGGTGTCCCAAGGAAAATCGAGTCGACCATGGACCTCGTCCCATAGGCGCTGCACGCGTGGGTCGCCGCGGAAGCTGCCGGCGAAACTCCGCACGTAATCATAGGCCAGTTCGATCCACTGGTGATTGCGACGGGAGACCCTCGCTCCTTTGAGTTCCGCGATGAGCCCGGAGATGGCGGCGCGCAATGGTTCCCCGTCAAAATCGGCCAGCACCGGAGAACTTGCCCTGAAAATCGTGTTAGAACGCACGCCGCCCGAGAAACGAATCCAGCAGAAATCCCACCGTTTGCTTCGACCGATGCGAAAAGAGTTCCGGATGCCGGCGGGCTGCAGGCAGGCCTGCCCCTCTGAGATGGTCCGCCAGCGGCCATCGACCCAGACCTGCCCCTGGCCGGCCAGACAGGCCATGAAGAAGGCCCCGCTCTGGTTCGCCCGGACGACCTCATAAGGGGCCAGCATCTCGGCGACGCCGAGGTGGGCGATTTCGAAGAGGCCGAGCTCCTTGCAACGGACTCCGGAGAGGACCCACGGGCGCTCGTCCTTATAATCAGCCGCGGCGACGATCTGGCGGCGGGAACGCGGGTTCTCGATGTCCGTCTCGGAATGACGGAGTTGCGTCTCACTGTAATGTTTTAAATCGCTCTTGCGGGCCACGTCCTTTGCATAAGACCTATCCCCGCAAGGAGCAACCCCCGACCACCCTTCCCCTCTTATCACCATGCCCAACCCCTGGACCGGAAAAGGAAACCCTTACACCCGCACCGAAGTCATCGCCCGTCTCCGCGACACGATGTCCAAGGGCAAGCCGATCATCGCCGCTGGCGCTGGCACGGGCATTAGCGCTAAGTTCATCGAACGCGGCGGCGCCGACCTAGTCATCGTCTATAACTCAGGCCGCTTCCGTATGGCCGGTCACGGTTCCACCGCCGGCATGATGGCCTACGGTGACGCCAACGCGGTCGCGATGGAGATCGGCGAATACGAAGTGCTCCCCGTCGTCGAAGAGATCCCGGTCATCTGCGGCGTCCACGCCACCGACCCACGTCGCCGCATGTGGCATTGGCTCGGCAAGGTGAAGGATATGGGCTTCTCCGGCATTAACAACTTCCCAACCCACACGATCATCGACGGCAAGTTCCGCCAGATCCTCGAAGAGACCGGTATGAGCGTGAAGAAGGAGTTCGAGACCGTCACCCTCGCTCGCAAAATGGACATGTTCACCATCGTCTACGTGGGCTCGCCTGAAGAATCTAAGGCCATGGCCGAGGCCGGCGCCGACGTCATCATCGCCCACGTGGGAACTACGGTCGGTGGCTCGATTGGCGTGACCAACGCCACGATGAGCCTACCGGAAGCCGCTAAAATCACCCAGGGCATTATCGACGCCGCGAAGTCCGTCCGCAAGGACCTCATCTTCCTCAGCCACGGTGGACCGATCAATACCCCGGAAGACGCCGCCTTCATCAACGAGCACACCGACACCGATGGCTTTGTCGGCGCCTCGAGTCTCGAACGCATGGCGGTCGAGCAGTCCCTCACTGAGCTCACCCAACGCTTCAAGCAGATCCCGGTGAAGCGTAAGTTCTTCTGAACCCATGGCCACGATCGCAGTTCTCGGTACGCTTGATTCCAAGGGCGAAGAACATGCCTTCGTGGCGGCACTCATCGCGAAGCACGGCCATAAGCCGCTGCTGATCGACGTCGGTACCGGTGGCCCGGCAACGGTGCAGCCCGACATCACCCGCGAACAGGTCGCCGCTTCGGCTGGTATCGACCTGGCCGCGCTGATGGCCAAAAAGGACCGCGGCGAGTGCGTGGTGGCCATGACCAAGGCGGCCCCAGCCTGCGTGGCAAGCTCGCGGCGGAAGGTCGTATCGATGGCATCATCTCCCTCGGCGGTGGTGGCGGTACGGCCATCGGTACGGCCGCCATGCGCGCCCTGCCCCTCGGCTTCCCGAAGCTGATGGTCTCGACCCTGGCAGCCGGCAACGTTGCCCCTTACCTCGGCACCAAGGATATCACGATGATGCCCAGCATCGCCGACGTCGCCGGCCTCAACCGTCTCTCCCGCGTCATCTTCACCCGCGCTGCCGGTGCAATCTGCGGCATGGTCGGCGTCAGCCCTGAAGTCGGCGCCGCTAAGCCCCTCATCGTCGCCAGCCAGTTCGGCAACACGACTACCTGCGTCACGGAAGCCAAGAAAGTCCTCGAAGCCGCCGGCTACGAGGTCCTGGTCTTCGCCGCCACGGGCACGGGTGGGCGCATCATGGAATCCGTCATCGAGAGCGGCATCGTCTCAGGCGTGCTTGATGTCACCACGACCGAATGGGCCGACGAACTCGTCGGCGGCAATCTTAACGCCGGCCCCGAGCGCATGGACGCCGCCGCCAAGGCGAACATCCCCGTGGTCGTCGCCCCAGGCTGCCTCGACATGGTGAACTTCGGCGAGATGGCTTCGATTCCCGAGAAATTTAAAGGGCGTAATTTCTACATACATAATCCGCAGATCACGCTGATGCGCACCACCGCCGACGAATGCCGCCAACTGGGCGCCATCGTGGCCAAGAAGGCTAACGCCTATCAGGCTGGCACGGCCATTATGATTCCGCGCAAGGCGATCTCGGTCATCAGCGCGGACGGTCAGCCTTTCCATGACGCGGCTGCCGATGAGGCGCTATTTACGGCGCTCAAGTCTAATGCCACGGTTCCGGTGCAGGAGTTCGACCTCGCGATCAACGACAAGGAGTTCGCCCAAGCTTGCGCCTATAAGCTCATCGAGCTGATCGGCTGCCGTTCGTGAACGAAGCTCGCACGCAACGGCTAGCCTATGCGGCGATGCTGTTCAATATTATCGCCTGGGGCATGTCGTGGGTGAGCGTCCGCACGGTTTTGACGGAACTCGACGCAGGTCAGGTCGGCGCAATGCGCTACCTGATCGCCTCCGCGGTCATGCTTCCCATCTGGCTTTATCGCGGCCGACCGCTGCCCGACAGGTCGGACCTGGGACTGGTCGCCCTGCTGGGCTTGTTCGGTTTCTGCTTCTACAACCTAGGCATCAATTTTGGCGAAAAGACCGTCGATGCTGGCACGGGTTCCCTGCTCATCTCGTTCCAGCCGATCATCGTAATCATCATCGGGGTCCTGCTTCGTCGCGAAACGGTCAGCCTGGTGTCCTGGATCGGCATCCTCATCTCGATGGCGGGGGTGATCATGACCGCCATCGGAGGCTCCGCGGGATTGACCCTCAATTTCGGCACCATCCTCATCCTCGGTGCGGCCCTTTCCTCCGCGATTCAGACCTTGATCAACAAGGCGCTCACCCGACGCTACCATGCGCTGGATGTGACAACTTGGGCTATCTGGATCGGCACACTCGGCCTGCTGCCGTTCTCTCACGACCTTCTCGGGGCGTGGGGCCAGCTCTCGACCAACGGACTCATCCACCTGGTTTTCCTAGGCGTCGTACCGGCTGCGCTCTGCTACACGCTTTTCGCCTGGGTGCTGACTCGAGTGCCTATCGCGACGGCGATGAGCGCAGTCTACGCCATCCCGGTATTCTCCCTTGTCTTTGGCTGGTCGATGCTCGGTGAACAGCCGACAACCCTGACACTCATCGGCGGAGCCGTCACTATTGTCGGCGTGGCGTGGGTGCAGCTCCTGACGCGCAAGGAGAAGCCCTGAGGAGGTATCTTCCTCGTGCCCTCTGGGCCTCTGAGCCTCCGTGCCTCCAATATTCTATTTTCCTAACTCCACCGCTGTCCACGGCGCGGTGCGTCCTTTGGTCGCATCACGCACGGCTTTGACTTCCTCGACCTTCACTGCTGGCGCCTTGTTGCCGAAAGCGTTCCGGACGTAGGTCAGGACATCGGCGAGCTGCTGGTCGTCCAAGCCCATGGGCGGCATCGGCACGAGGCCGTAGTCCTTACCCTGGACCTTGGTCGGGCCAGCCAGACCATGCATGGTGATCTTGATCAAGGTCTGGACGTCGCCGGCGACCCAGTTGCTCTTGGCCAACGGCGGATAGACGCCAGTGAGCCCCTGTCCTGCGGCTTGGTGGCAATTAAGACAGAGGGCCTCGTAGATGGCTTGTCCAGGCGAGACAACGGACGGCCCGGTGCTGGCGATCTTCTTGAAATAGGCGGCCTGCGGGGCGGACAGTTCGGCAGCTAGCTTCCCGGCGGTCGGAGCCAAGTGCCGTACGGTCTGCTTCAGGGCATAGTCGAGGAACTTATCTGAGGGCTGCTCGACCGCTCCTAAGACGGTGCGCAGCGAAGTGTGGCCACCAATATGACTGAGTGCCACGACGGCCTCCAGGCGGACGCGAGGGTGCTTATCGGCGATGGCCTTGGCCAGACGCTCCTGGACATCGGGTAGCAGGGATGACCATTCCCCGACGACACGGGCGGCATAGGCCCGAATCCGGAAGTCGGCCGAGGACTGCAGGCGATCCAGCAAACCAGTGCGGACGAGTCCGTGTGACTGCAGCACGCCCATGGCTTCGAGATAATGAGACTCCGAGCGGTCTTTCGCGACAAAGGCATCCGCGGCAGCGGCGACCTTATCAGTCGGGCGAGTGAAGAGCAGACGGCGAGCCTGATAACGGGTCCAACGCTCGGGTGAGCCGAGCTGGGTGAACAGATCACTCTCAGACATCGACACGAGGTCAGGCTGCTTCACGGTCGGCAGGCCCTTGGCGGTGATGCGCCAGATGCGCCCATGCGAGCGATCGCGGCGCGGGTCGGCGTAACTAGCCTGGTAATGCCCGATGACGGAGTTGAACCAATCGCAGGCATAGAGTGCGCCATCTGGACCCACGGAGACGTCCACCGGACGGAAGGCTTTGCTGCTCGAGATGATGGGGCTGACGATGCGCTCGGTCTTGAAACCAGCTCCATCGTCGACGAAGCGATGCAAGTCGACGGTGTTGCCGTAATAGCCGCC
Source organism: Opitutia bacterium (assembly GCA_003569165.1). Classification (GTDB taxonomy): domain Bacteria; phylum Verrucomicrobiota; class Verrucomicrobiia; order Opitutales; family UBA953; genus UBA953. Next base: position 16,937 of record BGOI01000017.1, on the reverse strand, counting down.
GATGAAGGCGGCGCCCTGCAATGAAGCCGGCATGGCCTTGGTGCCGACGATATCCACGGAGTTAGACTTCAGCGGCGAATCGAAGAGCGAGTGCGTCCCGGCATATTCATCCGGGGTCTCGATGGCACCCAGACCTGGGAGGCTGTAATAACCCGCGACGCGATCGCCGCTCTTATGGAAGGGCTGGAAGAAATCATCGAAGGCGACACCCCAGCAATTGTGGCCGGCCTTGCCATACTGGAAGAATGGCTGGAGTCGTTGGTTCTTCAGGTCGTAGCGCATCAGGCCCGACTTCGGCAGGCTGACGATCCCGCGCGGCGTCTCGACCCGCGTGATGGCGTGCAGGCCCTGGCTCATCCAGAGCGTGCCATCTGGACCATGGCTAATCGAGTTCACAAGCTGGTGGGTATCTCCCACGCCGAACCCGGACATCAGGACCTCAGTCTTGTCTGCCTTCCCGTCGCCATCGGTGTCGGTGAGCTTGATCAGACGATCGAAATCACAGACGAGGATGGAAGTGTTGCCGATATCGTCAGTCAAAGGTTCGACACCTTGGACCATCGTCAGGCCTTCAGCGAAACGGACAGCCTTGTCGGCCTTGCCGTCGCCATCGGTGTCCTCGAGGCGGAGGATATAGTCGCGAGGCTTCACGCCAGGCACGGCCTGGGGATAGGTCGGAGAACAGCAGACATAAAGGCGGCCCTTAGCGTCCCATGACATCTGGGTGGGCTTAGCCACACCGAGCGTCTCGTCGGCGAACAGATTGACCTCGAAACCTTCAGCGACCTTGAAGGTGCCCTGCTCGTCGGCAGCGGACATGACCTTCTCGGTGCTGACAGCGGGCCCGGCCTGAGGCGCGGGGACGGCTGTTATCTCACCGCGGGCTAGCGCTTGAATGTGCTTATCCCACGAAGTGACCAACGGCTTATAAGCTTCAAAGTTCTCCTTGAGCGATGGCACCGGCCCGAAGCCCTTGCCGTAGTTCTGCGAGATGCGGTCGCCATAGACGAAGGACCAGTTCGCCGGACGCCAGCAATCCGCCCAGAGGCGGTTCTTCTCGATGATCGCCGCCCTGAGTATTGCGGAGGGCTCAGGCTTGGCAGGAAGTCCCAGGGCGGATGCGACCTCGCGTCCGACGACCTCCAGACCCTTGGCGGAAAGATGGAGCCCATCCGTCGAGGGTTCTTTCTGGGTGACCGCCGTAAGGCCGACAAAAGGCAGGCCGCGCTGCTTGGCGATGTCGTCCACCGCGGACGCATACTCAGCCAGATTCTTCCGATGTTCAGCAGTCGTAAGGTCCGGTAGGCGCCCGGAAGGCATGAAACCAGCGGGCGATAACAGCACGATGCGAGGCGTGTGGCGACTGAGGTCATCGAGCAGCTTGTGGTAGTCGGCTTTGAACTTGGCTAATCCACCCTGCCCCTTGAGCGCTTCCGCTTGACCGAATTGGACAATCAAGGTCGTTGCACCGGCGGCCTCGAGTTGGCCTTTCCAAGGACCGAAATTCAGGTCACGCCACTGCTCATGGACCGTGTCCGCTTCCCAGGCCATAGAGCGGAAGACTGGGTTCTTGGCGGCGAAGGCTGCGGCGAGTCGCGACTCGATTTCGCCGGACTTGGCTTCACGAACGAGATTCTCCTGACCGATGAAGACGATGACTTCGTCCTGACCGAGGTCAAATTTTCCATCCTTGAAGAGGGCTGGTGGTACCCATACAGACTTCACGTCGCCGAAGCGATTCATCACCGTCTCCTTGGTCGTGACTGGCAGGTCGTTCAGCGGGTCGAGGACGACGTTGCGGAAGCGGATCTCGGCCTTGCAGTTGCCGTGGATCTGGAGACCGATGAGGCCGTAGGCGTCGTCGATCGACGGATCGGTCTCGGTGTAATCCAAGGTCGCCTTGCCGTTCAGAAAAATCGTGATGCGGGGACCTTCAGCTCGGATCTCATACTTGTTCCATTCGCCCTTCTTCTCGAGCTCGGCAATCTCGGTGTCGGCCTTCACACCATAAGCGCCAACCCCGGTGCCGGCACGGGCGAGGAACTTCTTGCGGCGGGATTCATCGTAGAGCGACCCCGTGTGACCATGGCCGATGTCAGCCTGATAGCCGATCATCTCATTCGGAGGATTAGTCGCCCGGAGGCTCCGGAACTGGACACCGCCATTCACGAAGCCCTCGGTTCCGACGAGCTTGTATTCCAGCGTCAGACGGAAGTTATAGAAGCTGCGCTTGGTCGTCAGGAACTCGTTACGCGGATTACCGGCCATCGAGCCACCCACGATCTCGCCATTCTCGACGCGCCAGACCTTGGCGTCGCCTTCCCATCCCGTCAGAGTCTTACCATCGAACAAAGGCGCCGGCGCGGCAAAGAGTCCGAGGACTCCGGCGAACAAGCAAAGGACGGGGACAAAACGCTTCATGGGGTTAGGTCTTAGGCAATCCGCCCGAGGGATTGTTCCAATCCGAAAGACATGACGTGCAGAAAAGGACACAAAAAGACCGAAGGCTTTTCAACCTCCGGTCCTCGTGGCCTCAGGCCCTCCGGCCCTCCGGCCCTCGACCTTACGCCAGCCCTAGATGCTTCAAGGCCTCAGGCGTCGGTCCGTCGAAGTTGACGGTCGGGACGTTGCCCACGTAGCCGACATCTTTCCAACCTTGCGGCGTGGTGTAGTACCCGCTGGCGGCGAGATAACGGAAGCGGCCGAAGAAGTTCTGGGCGGACTTGAACTCCTTTTGACCGCGGTCTTGCCGCAGATGTCGTCCGCGATCGCGCATTTCTGCGGTTCCGCGAGATCGGCAAAATCCTTCTGGAAACGGCGCTGGGCTTCGGCGTCGAGCCAATCCAAGCCTTCCGTAATCACGGGACGGTCCTTTGAGGTCTCATCGTAAGGGGAGCTGATCCACTCGTCGATGAACTCCTGGACGCCGAGCTGCGAAGGGAGCTTATCGCCCGGGTTGTCGGGCGGCAGGATGAGGTCGGTCAGCGAGGCGGCCGCCTTGCGCTGCTTGGGCGTGAGGGTCAGCGGCCAGAGGTCGCCAGGGACGTAGTTCTTGTTCAGGACGGGGTCCCAGCCGATGCGCTTGTCGACGGGAGCGGCGGGACGCGGGAGCTTATCCTGAGCGGAGGCGTGCGGGAAGATTGCGGCGGCCGCCGCGGCGGCACCGATCCACTTGAGCGCCTGACGGCGATCGATCTGACCAGAATTATCTACGGGAATATTTTCCATGTTCGTAAGTCTTAGAGGTTACCCTTGCGCATCTCTTCGATGAGATGGTCGGTGGCTCGCCACGCGAGCGCCATGATGGTGAGCGTGGGGTTCTTGTCGGCGTTACTGCAGAAGGCCGAACCGTCGTTGAGGAGGACGTTCGGGACCTCCCAGCACTGGTTCCACTGGTTAGTGACGGACTTCTTGGCATCGGCTCCCATGATGGCACCGCCGACTTCATGGATGATGCGTCCGCCAGTATCGATGGCCTTGGATCCGTCAGCCTGAGGGTTCCGGGCTTTGCCGCCAATGGCGTCGATCATCATCGCGAAGGTGGCCTCCATGTGTGCAGCCTGTTTGGTCTCGTGCTCGGACCACTTCCAGTGGAAGCGCAGGACGGGGATGCCCCACTTATCCTTCACGGTCGGATCGAGCTCACAGAACGAGTTCTCGTTCGGAATCATCTCGCCGCGACCAGCGAAGCCGATGCCGGCGCCATACTTCTGGCGGACTTCTTCTTTGTAGCTCTTGCCGTAGCCGGGGCTGGCGCCGCCGGTACCGAGTCCGGGCATCCGACGACCGGTGCCGAACTCGATGTGGTAGCCGCGGGCGAAGCCGAGCTTGCTGGCATCCTTATACAGCCACCAAGGGATGTAGACGTGGGTGCCCGCGCCTTCTTCATTATGGACCGGGAGATTTTCGAAAGCGGGGACGCTGCCGCCGAGGCCGGCGCCCACTGTGTCCATGATGTACTTGCCGACGAGGCCGGAGCCATTGGCGAGGCCGTTCGGGAAACGGTTGGACTTGGAGTTGAGCAGGATGCGAGCGGTCTCGCCCGAGCTCGCGGCAAGGATGACCGCACGCCCCTTCACGGCGCGCTCTTGGCCGGTGACCTTGTCGATATAGATAACACCATTGGCCTTTCCGTCGGTACCGACGGTGACCTCGCGGGCGTGCGCATTGCAAAGGATGTCGAGGTTGCCGGTCGCGTGGGCCGGCGGGAGGTGCACGGTAGTCGACTGGTAGTTAGCCTTGATCGAGCAACCCCGACCGCAGTCGGTCGCCCAGAAGCAAGCGGCGCGTTCCTGCATGGCCTTGGCGATGATCTTCTGCGCCTTGGGATTATTCGGGTGGAGGCGGGCCGGGAAGTTCACATGGTCCTGGCGAGTCGAGAGAATCGCGCGATGGATCGGGATCACGGGGATGCCGAACTTGGCGACGTGCTTCTTGACGTAAAGTTCACCAGCGCGGGCCTTGGGCGGAGGGAGCAGCGTTCCGTTCGGGGAATCGGGAGTATTCTCGAGGCCTTCATTGGAACCGTAGACGCCGACGAGCATCTCTACCTTGTCGTAATAAGGCGCGACGTCGTCGTAACTGAGCGGCCAATCGAAGCCGAGGCCGTCACGGGAATAGGGCTTGAAGTCGTAAGGACCGTTGCGGAGCGAGATGCGACCCCAGTGATTGGTGCGTCCGCCGAGCATGCGGGAGCGCCACCAATCGAAGCGCTGCTTCGGATCGGTCGACGCTTGGGTGTAAGGCTCACCGGGGACTTCCCAGCCACCGTCGACGGTCGCGTCATGGAAGCCGAACGGCTTCTCCCGCGTGCTCATGCCGCGCAACGGAGCATCCGCCCGGGACTGGAACATTGGGGTCTCGGTGACCGGGTCGTAATTACGACCGGCCTCGAGCATGAGGACCTTTACGCCGTTCATGGTGAGCGTGTAGGCGGACTGTCCGCCGCCCGCGCCAGAACCGACGACAATCACGTCGTAGGTGGACTGCAGTTCTTTTTCGGTAATGATGGCCATGGGGATGGGTGATTGAGATTACTTAGAAGCGCGGAATTGCCAAACTTCGTTAAAGAAACCCGCGGCGGGGATGGCGCCCGGTGCGACGGCGTCGGGGGCGACCTTGAGGTCGACGACAGCCCAGTCGGGTAGCTTGGCGACCTGACGGGCGTTATTCAGGTAGTCGTATTCGCGGTAGGTGAAGCTGCTGTTGATCACGACATACTTCTGAGGATTCAGAGGGTTCGGGTAGACCAGAATCGGCGCATGGTCGGCAGCCGTGTAGGTCTTGCCGTCGACGATGAGTTTATCGGCGGTCCACTGGATCGGCAATTTGGCGACGATCTTGGCGAGCACGGCGTTCGAAGAAGGATCACCCCAGAGGATGAGGTTACTCTTCGCGATGTCCTCGTCCTTAACCTGCGCATCGGTCTTCGTGGGAGCATCGCCGCGGAACTGGCGACGCCATTCACGGGCGGCGCGCTCCATCTCAGACTTCACCCAGCCGCCGACCTTGGCGTTGAGAGGCTGGCCGGTCGGAGCGACATAAAGGAACGAGTCCATGAAGGCATCGTCGATGGGACCAGAAAGGCCATGGCGCTTGCGGGCGCCTTGGTCGTCGTAGACGGAGACCTGCGTCCACTCGCCGTTCTTGGCCGCCCGGGCGAAGGTCGCTTTCCAGGAGCGGTCGGAGCCAGCCTTGACGGAAGTCAGGACCTTCTGACCGTCGATGGTCACGGCGGTCGGGGCGAACTGGGACTGCACGGCATCACCGGAAGCGAAGTCGAGCGTGAGACCAGCGACGTTCGAAGTCTTTACTTCGATAGAGCGCTCGTCGACCAGCTTGGCGTCGACCTGGGCCTTCTGCCAGTGCTCGACCATGCGGTCGACCCGGACCCAATGCATGCGGTCATAACGCAGGAAGTAGGTGGCGAAGGAGACTTCCTTCGGCGTACGGACGCGGCCATTGGCAGCGATGGCGGCGAGGCGGCGCTCGATCTCGACCATGGAGTCAGGGTGGATCTTATGGGCGGTCTGCGGCCCGATGATGTGGGTGAGTTCCATGCCGAGCTTACCCATCTCGCGGGCCATCACGTCGGCGGCCTGCTTCTGCTTGTCGAGCTCGCCGCTGTAGGCGACCGTCGGAGCATTGCGGAAGTTGATGGCGGTGTCGGTGGCGTTATACCAAGCCCAGAGAGTCTTCTGCCAAGACGGAATCTTGGAGACGTCTTCGTTCTGGAAGACGTTCAGAAACTCCGGAGTCTCGGAGAAGCCGGCGCCAGGATTGATACCGCACCAGCGATCGGTGTAATGGGCACCGAACTGCCAGACAGCCGCGCCACCCATGGAGAAGCCGCGGATGAACAGGCGGTCGTCGTCGATGTTGTAGCTCTTACGGGCGTGCGCGTAGGCCTCCCAGAGGTCGACCTCGCCGGCCATCTTGTTGGCGCAGCAGTAACGGCCGTAAAGATGGAGTACCAGACGGTTGTTGGCCGGGAGCTGGCCGACGTTCTTCCGGCGGTCGCCGAGGAACGCGAGTTCGCTCAAGGTCTCACCACGGCCATGGCACCAGAAGTCGAGGCGCATGAGTGAGCCGGAGTAGTTGTCGGGAATCACCATGCCGTAAGGCTGCACCGAGCCGTCGATCTTCGACTTGTAGCCACGGACGACCAGGCCCGTCTGACGAATCCAAGGCGTCTCGCCCTTCAAGAAGGAAGCCGCGCGGGCTTTGCCTTCGGCGACGAGCTCATGGGCGGTCTTGAATTCGCCCTTGTTGAAATACTCGTTGTACTTGCCGGCCCAATCGACCGCCTTGTGGAAGATTTCGATATCAGCCAGAAACTCCTCGAGGCGTGGGTTCTTCGCCTGAGCCTTCGCGGCGGCGTCGATGGCCGTTCGCAGTTCGGCGAGCTCCTTGGTCAGCGTCACCTTGTCGGCCTCAGGTAAAGCCACGGCCTTATCGGTCGGCGGGATCGGCCGGACGGCGGCCGGGATATTATCCTTCGGGCCATCGGCCAGAACCGCGGCGGCAAAAAGGGAAAGGAGCAGGAAGGAGCGCATGGAAAATGAATGGGGAAAGGACCTTGGGCAGGCCTTTCCGGGGGTGCCAATGGTCTACACTACGACCCACCAGACCGACAAGTGTTCCTTCTAGCCAGATAACGACACGAATGGGTCGTGTTGGCCATTTTCCTCGCCTCCGCCCTTCCCCTTCCTCACATCTCCGGGCAATGGCCCTACTCAGTCTCCTCGACGTCTATGTCAGCTTCGGCGGCCCTCCCGTCCTGGACCACCTGAACCTCCAGATCGAGGAAGGCGAACGGGTCTGTCTACTCGGACGAAACGGCGCCGGTAAGACCACCCTGATGCGTATCGCCGCCGGCGAGTCCGCCCCCGACACGGGCACGGTGACCATCCCCGACGGGGTCTGCATCGCCCGCCTGACCCAGGAGATTCCCGAGAGCCTGCCGGGTAACGTGCGCGATATCGTGACCTCCGGTCTCCGCACCGACGACCATTCTGAAGATTGGGAAAAAGACCTCCGGGTCGACGACCTGATCGCCCGCCTGGGGCTCCCCGAAGACCGCGAGTTCAACGACCTCTCCGGCGGCCTGAAGCGTCGCTGCCTCCTTGCCAAGGCCTTGGCCGCCAAGCCGGGCCTTCTCCTGCTCGACGAGCCAACCAATCACATGGACCTCGATTCGATCCTGTGGATGGAAGAGTTCCTGCTCGAACAGAAGATCCCCCTGCTCTTCGTCACGCACGACCGCGCCTTCCTGCGCCGCATGGCGAACCGCATCATCGAACTCGATCGCGGCAAGCTCGCGAGCTGGTCCTGTGACTACGACACCTATCTCGTCCGCAAAGAAGAACTCTTTGTAGCGGAAGAACGTCAGCGCGCGGCTTTCGATAAGAAACTCGGCCAGGAAGAAGCCTGGTCTCGCCGCAGCCCCGGTGCCCGCCGCACGAAATCCAACGCCCGCATGGAAGCCCTCGTGAAGATGCGCGCTCAGCGCGGTGCGTTACGCTCGGTCGCTGGCTCGGCCAAGATGGAAATCAGCGAAGCCGAACGCTCCGGCGTCCGCGTGGTCGAAGCCGAAGAAATTGCCTTCGCCTACCCAGGGGGCACGCCTCTCATCCGCGAATTCAGCCTCGTCCTCAACCGCGGCGACAAGGTCGGCCTCATCGGCCCCAACGGCGCTGGCAAGACCACCCTCGTCAAGATGCTCCTCGGCCAGCTGGCCCCGACCTCTGGCGTCCTGAAGTTCGGCACGAAGATGGAAGTGATTTACTTCGACCAGATGCGCGAGCAGATCGACGACGATAAGACCGTCGCCGAGAACCTCGCGGGTGATAGCGATACGGTCACGGTGCAGGGCCGCTCGCGTCACGTCATCAGTTACCTCCAGGATTTCCTCTTCGACCCCACGCGCGCTCGCTCCAAGGCCAAGGTACTCTCGGGCGGCGAACGCAACCGACTCCTCCTCGCCCGCCTGTTTACCAAGCCGGCCAACGTACTCGTGCTCGACGAACCGACGAACGACCTCGACGCCGAGACCCTCGACGTCCTTGAGGACATCCTCGTCGATTATGCCGGCACGCTGATCATGGTCTCCCACGACCGTGCCTTCCTCGACAACGTCGTCACGAGCACGCTGGTCTTCGAGGGTAACGGCGTAGTGACCGAGCACGCCGGCGGTTACACCGACTGGCGTAACGAACTCGCCCGCGTCGCCGTGGCCAAGCGCACCGCCGCCATCGGCACTATCGCCAAGACTGCCGTCGCTAAATCAACCGCCTCGGCCCAACCTGGCGCCAAACTCAACAACAAGGAGCGCAAGGAGCTCGAGACTCTACCCGGAAAAATCGAGCAACTCGAAGCCGAGCAGGCGCAGATCACCGTGCAGCTGGGCGACCCGGAGATTTATAAGGATGGTGGCACCAAGGCCGCGGCATTGCAGAAGCGCCTCCACGCCGCCGAAGCCGAGCACTCCGAAGCCCTGGCTCGCTGGATGGACCTCGACGCCCGCAAGGACGCCTAAGCCCCAGGTCGTTGCGCGGTTGTCTGGGGCAGATTGCCGTCCAAACGGTCTTTTGTGCCGATATTAGGATATAACATGCAGTTAACGGCGATTGCCCCAAGCTGCCTGACACTCATGATACTCCATATTAACCCAATAAATAAGGGCTAATTTCCACCACGACACCTCATGTTCCGACAGACCTACCAAGCAGCCTGTCTGTGCCGTTTTTTGTCACTCTGCCTAGCTCCGTAAGCTGACCCTTTCCTGTCCCCACATGAAAAGCCCTCGTAATGTCCTGCTCGCGCTCGGTTGGTATGACCATCGCCTGCTCCAAGGCATCGCCACCTATGCCTCCGAGCACCGCTGGCACTTGGCCTCGCATAGCATCATCCACGAGAAAGTGATTCCGTGGGGCTGGGATGGCGATGGCATCCTGGCCTGGCTGGGCGCGGGCGACGACCTGGCCGACTTCGTGCGCAAGGCCGACAAGCCGACGGTCGACTTCTCCCTGCGCCGCCGGGACACACCTTTCGCCCACGTGGTGCAGGATCACGCGAAGACCGGCGAACTGGTCGCCGAACATTTCATTGAGCGTGGCATGACCCGCTTCTGCTTCTTCAGCGACACCGAGAACTGGTCACAGGTAGAAAGAGGCGAAGCCTTCACGGAAGCCCTCCGACGCCGCGGACTGGCCTGCAATCATCTCCGCTGGCAGCCCGCCGGCAAACGAGGCGCCGCCCAAGATGAGTGGCAGCGCCGCCGCAACTGGCTGATGACCCGCCTCAAGGATGCACCCAAACCGCTAGCGATCTTCGCCGCCAACGGCACCCTGGCGGTCGAGCTTCGCGAACTCTGCGAGGAAGCCGGCCTGCATGTGCCCACCCAGGTGGCGATCGTCGGCATCGACGACTACCTGCTCTCAGTCGGGGCTATCAAGAAATATGTCTCGGGCGTCGACACGAACCTTGAGGAGCAAGGTTATCGCGGCGCCGAACTACTCGACCGGCTCATGCGCGGCGAAAAACCCCCGATTGAACCGATCCGCATCCAGCCGGCCAGCGTGATCACCCGCATGAGCAGCGACATCCTGGCCACCGGCCACGAAGGCGTCATCCGCGCGCTACATCATATCACCGACCACTTCGCTGAATCGCTGGGCGTGAAGCAACTCGCCACCATCGCCCACATGTCCGAACGCGGCCTTCGCCAGGCGTTCGTGAAGCACGTCGGCTGCACGCCGGGCGACCGCCTGCGCACGGTCCGTATCGATTCCGCCAAACGCCTGCTCGCTGGCTCCACCGAAAAGATCGAGTCCATCTCCCATCGCTGCGGCTATCCGAACCTGAACTCCTTCTTCGCCGCCTTCCGCCGCACCGAAAACATGACCCCGGCTGAATACCGCCGGATCATGCGCTTTCGCAGCTGAACCCTCGGATTACTCCGCCAAGGCGTGGATGGTGTTGATCACCTGACCGCGTAGCTCGACGCCGTCGGCCGCTTTAATCTCATACTTGAGCTGCATCTGCATAGCCGGACGCAGGTCGGGAATCTCCAGGAAGACGGATCGGCGGTCAGCGGAGACGGTGGCGGATTTCACCGTCAGCGGGTCGTGTTTGCGCTCGGACATCTGGGATTTGCTGAACTGGAGTTTGCCGTCGTTGCCGAGCTCGGTGGCGGCGACCTTGGTCTCAAGCGTAGAGACATCCGGCGAACCGTAGGCCGCGGACCAGACGTAGTTCCAGACTTCGATGTTCCAATTGCCGGCGTCGGCCGCGGCCTTGGCATCGAGCTCGCAGGCGAAGTCGAGCTTGATGCCCTTCTTGGTGGCGGCGAGGGCGATGGGCATGCGGGTCGCGGCACCGGTATAGCGGACGCGCTGGAAGCAGCCGTTCTGCGTGGCGGTAGTCTGCCAACCACGCAGGCCGGTGACATAAAGCTGACCATCTTTGGGATTGAAACGGGCACGCATGGCGCCGCTACCGAAGTCGACATTGAATCGCGCCACCCCGCCCTGCATCTGGGGCTGGCCGTTGAAGGTCACTTCCTGCGGAAGTACACCGAATAAGGAACAGGTTCCGTAGCTGAGGTGGAGCAGACGATCCTTCCAGGGGCCGAACTTATCGGAGGTCACCCAGACCTGGCCCCCGCTGGAGTTGTCGACATCCTTAGGGAACCAACAGAGCGGACGATCATAGTCGGTCGGCTCGGTCTCACGATGCGCGAGCGGAGGCACACCGTAGAAACCACCCTGCTTGACCCAGTTAAGTCGACAGACGGGCGTCCAGGTACCTTCGTTGTCGCCGGTGGTGAGCTGGCCGGTCGGGCTGATGCCGATGCCGTTGGGCGCCCGGAAACCGGAAGCGAAGAGTTCGCTCTTTTTGCCATCAGGCGAAATCTTGAGGAGCGCTCCGTGATGGTCGCAGATCTCGTCGAAGCCACGTCCGCCCTTGCGGACCGGGCCCGCCTTGATGACGTAGAAGTTGCCGGCGAGATCCGTCTGCAGGTCGAAGGTAAACTCGTGGAAACTCTTGGTGACCATGAGGTCAAAGTTAAAAGCCTCATAGGTGTCGCACTCGCCGTCGCCGTCCGTGTCGCGGAGTTTCCAGAGACCGTCGCGGCAGGTGACAAGCACCTCGCCATTCACAACCATGAGGCCGAGCGGATGATAGAGTCCAGCGGCGAAACGGCGCCAAGTCACCTTCTCGAGTTTATCATCGATACCGGAAGCGATGAAGACGTCGCCATGGAAGGTGGCGATCACCGCGCGCCCATCCGGGAGGAAGTCGAAGGCCGACGTGAACATCGGCGCCTTCCACGGGTTGATCACAGGTAGGCCGACGTCGTCGACGACGTAAGGCTCACCGGCTTTGTCCGAGAGCTTGCCGACAGTCTCGACGGTCTCCGGCCAGAGGGTCTTGGTGACCTTGAGCAGCTTGGACGGCAGGTCGGTGTCGAAAGCCTGCGGGAGAGGCACGCCCAGCGGCAGATAAGCGATACGGACCGTCGTGACATCCTTGGAGCCATCGATACGGGCGACGGCATGACCATCGAGCTGGTCGACCTTGCTGGCGCCCAACGTGACGATACGGGCGGCGTCGGCTGACTTACCGAGCATAACGGTGACCCCTTGGCGGAAGGCGCGATCTCCAGGGTGCGCACGACAAACTGCACCTCGTTGGCGGTCACGACTTCCGCGGTCTCGTCGATGGCAACTCCAGCGAGTTCCCAGCGAACGACGACCGAGCGGCCGGCGTTATGGAATCCCTTGAAGTGAACCTGATCGACGGGCAAAGGGCCGAAGCCCTTACGGGGAGACAGCGCTGTAGCGTCTGCGCCCAGCATATAACCAGCGAAGTCACCTGTGACGAATATCGTTTCACCCATCGCCGTCGGGTAATCTCCTCGAGACATCAGATTCATCTCCGTCGTGAACTTGCCGGACCAGGCGCCAATCGGACGACAAAGATCCAAGTCGAAGGCGATGCCCTTCTTGCCGTCGTCACCGATTCGAATGGCTAAGCCCTTGAGTCCGGTCGAATCAATGGAGCCATCCTTCTGCTTGCCCACGCCGACGGTGCCAAGAATCCACTGGCCAGTCGCTTCTGCGACCGGAGCGGCGACGGTGGCTTTCTTGGCCGGCTTCTTGGCCTGACCGAAAAGCAGACCAACGGAGAGGAACAGGGCGACGAGGGGCGAGCGCATGGAGAATACATAGAGCCAGGGCTAGGGCTTGGGCTAGTTATTTTACCAACAAAAAGGGCCGAAGTCCGTAGACCCCGACCCTTTTTCGACTAGCCCTAGCCTGGGCCCTGTTATCAGAGACTCCGCAGATAGGCGGCGATATCGGCGACGCCCTGCTCTGTCAGACCCATCTGGGCTGGCGTGAACATGAGCGAGCGGTCGAGGTGCTTCTCTTCCTTGATGCGATTGCGGGGAATCGACTGCACGAGGCCGCCCATGGACTTGATCATCAGGGGGTCGCCGGAAGACAGCACCATGCCGGTGATGACCATGCCGTCGTCGAGTACCACGCGCGTGCCTTCGAAGCCGTGCGAAATGTTATTCGTGGGCTGCGCGATATTAAGGATCAGCGACTCGAGCGACTGCTGCTTTGCGTAGGTCGTAAGGTCCGGACCAAAGTCGATACCCTTACCGTCGAACTTATGACAGGCGTAGCACACGGCGGCCGCGGCCTTACCGTTGGCGGCATCTCCCTTGAGCGCGGCGATGACCTCAACCGAGGCGAGCACCTTCGCGCCCGGCATCTCCGGTGGCAGGTCGCTGGCCACCAGCTTAGCCGTGGCGGCGTTGCCCCCGCGCGCCTTGACGATGGCATCAACGTCGAAGGCTTTCCAGAGGCTGGCCTTGCGATTACCAACCCACCAATTGGCGAGGTCGGCCTGGGCGAACTTCTTGTCCAGAGACAGCTCGACCATCGTGCCGGCGGCTTCGGCGCTGCGCGTGAAGGCGAGCGTAGTGAGATCGCGCTTGAGTTCGACATCGTTCAACTTGCCGGAGAGCAGGCGGGCGCGGACGTCGCGGACAGCGGAAGCCGGGTGCAGGCGCCAGGTGAGCCACGCGTAGGCCGGGGTCCATTCGAGAGCCGGCTTGGCCATGGCCTTGGCGATAGCGACATGAACGACAGCCTCACGGTCCGTGGAAGCAAGGCCGATGGCCTCGAGGTAGGCGCGATCCTGGCCGTCAAACTGCTGGGCAATCGTCACGAGCGTGGCGATGGCGGCAGGGGTTTTGAAGTCGCGCAAGGCGATGGCGACCTCGCGGCGCACGGCGGCGGACTTATCCTTGGCCATGGACTCACAGAGCGGGAAGACATCGCGGCCGGCGGCGCGGAGAGCGCGGAAGGCCACGAGGCGGCGGGTATCATCCGTAGAAGCGAGCTCCTTGCGAGCGAGCGCGACGCCTTTATCGCCGAGCTGCGCGAGCAGCCAGACGGCGCGGGAAGCGACGAACGGATTGGCATCAGCGAGGAGCGCCGCAACATCGTCGACGACCTTGTCACCCGCAGCCTTGAGGCGATTGAAGCCGCCGGCGCGGACGTTAGGCGAAGGATTTCGCAAAGCAGCGATCTGGCCAGCGGTGGTGGAGAGATCGATCTTCGGTATGACCGACTTGAAGCCCTTCGGAGCAATCCGATAGATTGTGCCAGACAGGCTGTTGTCGCGGGTGCCGTGGCCGCCCACACCGGGGTCGAACCAATCGGCGACGTAGATGGCACCATCCGGACCGACGCAGACATCGGAGGGACGGAACTTGGTCTTCAGGACACCGGTGGCCTTGCCGCCGAGGAAGTCGGAACCAGCCCACTCCTTCTCCTTGTTCGAGGTGAGGAAATCGAAGCGCTCGAGTTTCATGCCGGCGCCATCAGGCTTGGGTAGGTAACCGAAGACGACATTCTTGCCCGCTTCACAGGCGAGGAGCAGGCCGTTCCACTTCGAATCAAGCGCGCCATTCTCATAGAAGGCCACGCCAGTCGGCGAGCCTCCGCCGTAGACATCGCCGGCAGGCATGGTGCCGGGGTCGTCCTGGCGCCATTCGGCGACAGGGGTCTCTTGTCCGGGACGCTTATCGGCACCCCAGGAACGCTGGCCGTCGGCCGAAGCGAAGCCGGCGTTGCCGCCTTCCATGATCAGGGAGACACGGCAGGCGGGCGGATCGTCATTATCGCTCTGGTACATGTCGCCAAACGAGTTGATAGACTGCTCGTAGCTGTTGCGGTAGTTGTGACCGACGATGCGGGCGTTCGTGCCGTCGCTGTTCATGCGTACAGAGAAACCGCCGACCCAGACGTTACCATCGTCGCTGCGCATGCCGGCCACCTTCTGGGCGTCGACAGCCTGCTTGGTGAACTCGCCATGGTTATAAGGGCTGCCGATGCGGAAGGTCTTGCCCGACTTGTCGGTGAACTGTCCGCAGGTGTTACCCTGATTGAAGTTCCACTGGCCATCCGGACCGAAGGTCGCGCTGTGCAGGGAGTGGTCATGATTACGACCGTTGAAGCCGGTCAGCAGTACCTCGCGCTTGTCGACCTTGGGATCAAAGACGCCGTCGCCATTGGCATCGGTGTAGACAAGGAGATCTGGCGGCTGGGAGACGACGATCTTACCATCGATATGGGCCACGCCCAGCGGGGAGACGAGGTTTTCATCCTGCGTGAAGACCGTAACCTTGTCGGCCTTGCCGGCGCCGGTCGTATCTTCGAGCACCACGATGCGGTCGCCTTCCGGACGGCGTCCCTTCTTGCCGCGATAGTTGACGCCTTCGGCGACATACATCCGACCACGTTCGTCGAAATCGATGTTGGTCGGATTGGAGATTTGCGGGGAAGTCGCCCAGATCGTCACCTCGAAACCTTCGGGCACCGTGAAGAGTTCAGCTGGCACGAGCGTCGGCCCAGCATCGTAATCGACCGGCTTATATTTCTCCGGACGGGTCGTGAAGACCGCGAACTTGACGTCGGCTGAGCTGGCCTTGCCGCCACGGATGGCGCCACCGTCGTCGATGCCAACCTTGGCCCGGAAAGATTTAGCCGGACCAGGCAGATCAAAGGCAATAAAGGAACTGGCGTGCGTGCCGATGCCGCGGGTGTATTCCTTGCCAGCAATCTTGAGCGGCTTGCCGTCGTAGTTCTTGCCGACCCGGGTGGTACCAAGCGACTCGACTTCCTTCCACTTGAGTTTCGTCAGGTCGACCACCGTTCCATCCATCAGGACGACTTCCGGCTCAATCCAGTTTGACCAGTCACAGGCGTTGCCGTCCATTTCGGCGACCACCAGGAAGAGTTGCTTCGAGCCATTGAGCTCGGCTGACAGCTCGACCAAGCGCTGCTTATCCTTTGCGAATAAGATGGCCGACTCGACCACCGGTTTAGGGGCCGCGGCAGAAGCCAGGGCGGCCAGTCCCAGAAGGGCTAGCACAGACGCATTAACCTTACGAAATACGGTGGTCATATGGGGCGAGGGGTGACTCATAGACACCCACATCGGCCGACGGTTCAAACCCTAAGCATGCCGCCTAAGCACCAAACCGCTTAATACCGCATCGACGGCTTTACATCCCGATGACAGCCAACACCTTTTAGGAACCAAGGGCACCCCGCCCTGTCCTATCCCTTTCCGATGTCTTTCCGGTCTCTCTTTGGCCCCCTTATTATCGCCCTCTCGGCCACCGCTGCGAGCAGGCCGCCCCGCCTACGGCCGCCCAGCTGGAGTTTTTCGAAAAAGAGGTCCGCCCGGTCCTCGCCGATAATTGCTATAAGTGCCACGGACCCAAGAAACAGAAGTCTAGCCTCCGTCTGGATTCCCGCGAACTGATCCTTAAGGGCGGCGAACTCGGGCCGGTCGTTGTGCCCGGCAAACCCGATCTCAGCCGTCTCATTCTTTCCATCAACCACGCCAAAGGAAAAGATGTCTACGCCATGCCGGGCGAAGATGAAAAGCTTCCGCCAAGGCGATCGCCGCGCTGACCGAATGGGTGAGCCAAGGCTTGCCGTGGCCGACCGAGTCTTCGCCCGTCGCGCATGACCCGAGCAAGCACTGGGCTTTCAAGACCGTCAAGGCTCCTGCTTCGCCGGCCATCACTCCGTCCGATGAAGCCAAGGTCCGCCAACCGCTTGATCGCTTCGTGCTGGCGAAACTGAAGTCCGCCGGCCTCGACTTCAATCCAGAGGCGCCTCGCGAAGTCGTCATCCGTCGCCTGACGCTCGCCCTCTGGGGCTTCAATCCTTCCGCCGAGGAGATCGCCGCCTACGTCAACGACAAGGACCCGCAGGCAATCGAGAACTGGTCGATCGGCTCCTCGCTGCCCCAGCCTTCGGCGAACGCTGGGCCCGCCACTGGCTCGACGTCGCCCGCTACTCCGATACGAAGGGTTACGTCTTCTTGGAAGAACGTCGCTACCC
>BGOI01000016.1 GCA_003569165.1 Opitutia bacterium | reverse complement strand
GGCATGTTGGCTTGGTCGCCGAAATAAACAAACCGTTCGCCCGCGAAATCAGGCACGCCGTCCGCGCCAGCCGTACCGGTCAGGTTATGGTGACGGTCATGTGCTTTAATGGCCTCGAGGACCGTCAGGCCACCGACGCCGGAATCGAAGACGCCGATCGGGAGATCGCGCAGGTCTCCGCGGTAATCCACCGCGACGAAACTAGAGGGGACGTCGCCCTGCGGATGGGCCTTGGCATGGGCGACTGCTGCGACAACGACGTCGTCCGCTGCACGCGACCCGACCACAAGAACGCAGAGCAACGTGAGGCTGAGAATCGCTTTCATATTAGGTGCGGTCGGTGCGGTAGACGCGCTGGACCCGCTGAGTCAGGGTTGCAAAGGGCTTCCCATGGGATACAGTCAGCCCAGGCACAGAACTCGGCCACGGTGATACGGTCGGCGCCCTGTGCACCCAAGATCGTGGCGATATCGCCGACGGCGACGGAGGGGACATCGGTGATATCCACGATGGTCTGGTCCATGGTGACGCGACCGAGAATCGGACAGCGTTGGCCGCGCACGAGGAAGAAACCACGGTTGCTGGCAGCCGTCGGGACGCCATCGCCATAACCGACCGCGACGATGGCCACGCGCGTTGGACGGAAAGGGTCTTGGTGCGATTGTAACTGACGGCGGTGCCGGCGGGCAGGTCCTTGACGAGGACGACCCGGGCATGGAAAGAAAGTACGGGCTCCGGCCGGAGGCTGGCCAGGAAGGAGCCGGAAGACGGCGGTAGGCCGTATTGCATGAGTCCGACGCGCACGGCGTTGAAGGGGGCGGACGCCGAGAAGCTCTCGAGGCCGGCGCTGTTATCGGCGTGGATCATCAGGCCAGAGCGGACGGCGGCAGGAATCCGTTCCAAAAGCTTGAGGAAGATCGCACGTTGATTGGCGGTGTAGGCCGCATCGCTATCGGCGTCGGAGAAGTGCGTGAAGACGCCACGCCATTCAAAGCCGGCGGCCTGCACGAACGCAAATAGCTCGGCGGCTTGCTCATGCCAGACGCCGGCGCGACCCATGCCGGTGTCGACCTTGACGTGCACCTTGGCCTTAAGCCCCGACTTCGCGACCGCGGCGGCGAGAGCCTGCGCTTCATCGAGCGAGTTTAAGGTGACATCGAGTCCGAGGGCCAACGCGCGAGGGAGTTCGCTCGGCAGGGTCGGGCTGAGCAGGAGGATATCGGCGTCATGGCCGATCTCGCGCAGGTTCGCGGCTTCGGCGACGTTCGCCACCGCGAAGCAATCCACGCCGGCCTGCAGCAGGCGCGTGGCGACCTCGGGCATGCCGTGCCCATAGGCGTTGGCCTTCACCACCGCGACATAGCGCACGTGGGGCGGCAGGGCCTGCTTAATGCGACCGACATTACGATCAATCGCCGGCAGGTCGATCTCGACCCAAGCGCGCGCGGCAGAAGCATTCGACGAAGCGCTCATCAGCGGTGGCGCTCCCCAGACCAGGTGGCGAAATCGTTGGCAACGTTCAACGCGTCGGGGCGGAGTTCCTCGCGAAGGAAACCAGACTGAGCGAAGAAGGTCGGCAAAGCCGACCACGGATGCGAAACAGCGACGTGCGAGGTTAGCACACTTGCAGCGGCTTCGCTCGAAGCCAGTACGCGATGGCCAGAGGAATTCAGTTGAGCGGCCTCGGCTTCGAATGGCACGCCCAAGGAACCATCGGTAGAAACCTCGAGCGCATGCCAGCGCTTCAGGCGGGATTCTACAGCGACGAGGAACGGGCCTTTCTCTCCAGCGGTAAGCGCGGAGCGCGCAATGCCCGCGAGAGATTCCCAGACGAAAATCGGGCGCGGCTCAAGGGCCGACCAAGAGCGAACCGCGAGGGCGGCGATGCGGATACCAAGCACAGAGCCAGGACCGACGCACAGGGCGAAGGAACGGATATCACTGAGCTTCAGCTTGGCTTCAGCCAAGGCGACTTCGACGCAGCCGAAGAGGCCTTCCAAAGCGCCATCAGGCGAAAGGCCCTGACCTACCCAGCGGCCGCCCGAGAGAACTCCCACCCGGACACCAGCGCGGGCGGAGCCGTCGAGGACGAGGCAGGGTTCGGGCGCGCTCATGGCCTCAGCCTGGTGGCCAATCGAGGGCGCGTCCACCCAGCAGATGCACGTGGAGGTGCGGGACGGTTTCACCACCGTCGGGGCCGTTGTTGATCACGACGCGGAAACCCTCGGCGAGACCGAGCTGACGGGAGAGCTGACCGGCAACGAGCAGCAGATGCCCGAGGGTGGCCTGGTCTTCCACGGTCGCCTCAGCGACGCGCGGGATGGGCTTACGGGGCACGATCAGAACGTGAGTCGGGGCCTGCGGGGAGATGTCATGGAAAGCCACGCAGACAGCGTCCTCATGGATGAGCTTCGCAGGGATCTCCTTGTCGGCGATCTTCTGGAACAGCGTCTTCGGTGCGCTCATGGGAAATCAGAGGACGACGACCGTCACGCGACGTCGACCGGCTTGGCGGGCGACGAGGCCTTGGACGGTATCAACGGCTTCGTCGTAGACGGCACGCCAGCGGGTCGAACGGGCACGGGTGCCGGCAAGATACTGATCCTGTAGGCCAACGACCCAGAAGAGCACGTCGGCGGCTTCACCCGTCGTGGCGAGGGCGGCTTCAACGCGTTCATGGGCCCAGAGCGCGTCGAACGGCTCCGCACGATGATCGAGCACCGCGACGGTCGGCACGGGACGGTCCGGCGAAAGTAGGCGGAAAATCTGAGCGGCCGCCGCGGCGAGGTCGGTGGCGTTGAGACGCGGGTCGGTCTCGTCGTCGGCCTCGAAGACGCGCAGCACGGCGTCGACATCGCTGCGTAGCTGAGGAGCCGTGCCGACCATCGAGGCCAGCAGCGCGTTCAGCGTGCGGAGGCGAATCGACTTCGGCAGCGCGGCGGTCACTTGATCTTCCCTCCCTTGCGGAGCTGATCGATGGCCTTGGCGAGCTCATCGATGTCACGGAACTCGCGATAGACGCTAGCAAAGCGGACGTAAGCAATCTGGTCGACCGACTGGAGGAGGTTCATGATCTCCTCACCGATGGCACTGGAGGGGACTTCGTCGCCGAACTTCACCTGCAGGTTCTCGACGATCTCGGAGATCATCAGGTTGATGCGTTCGAGCTCGATCGGACGCTTATCGGTGGCCTTGCGGACGCCGGAGGCGATCTTACCGATGTCGAACTCCTCGCGGGCACCGTTACGCTTCACGACGACCATGCCTTCGCGGACGATTTCCTCGATGGTGCTGAATCGGTGATCGCACGCCAGGCACTCGCGGCGACGGCGGATGGAATGATTACCCTTCCCGAGGCGGGTCTCTAGGACCTTCGTATCCTCGTGATTACAGCGGGGGCAGAACATCGCTCAGAGTTTGAGGAAATTCCCCAGGAGCTGGAGGCCATGCTCGGTGGCGAAGGACTCCGGATGGAACTGGACGCCCCAGATTGGGAGCTCGCGATGGCGCAGGCCCATCACGAGACCGTCTTCAGTCCAGGCCGTCACCTCGAGGGCGGCGGGAAAAGTGGCACGCTCGACGACGAGCGAATGGTAGCGGGTCGCGGCGAAAGGCGAAGGAAGGCCCTTAAAGACATCGGTGTTATTGTGGAACACCGGCGAGGTCTTACCATGCATCAGGTGCGGGGCGCGGATGACGTTACCACCGAAGGCATGACCGATGGCCTGGTGGCCAAGGCACACGCCGAGAATCGGCTTCTTACCAGCGAAGGCCTTGATCATCGCGCACGAGACACCCGCTTCGGCGGGCGAGCACGGACCGGGCGAAATCATCACGCGGTCAGGATTCAGCGCCAGCGCTTCCTCGACCGTGATTTGGTCATTGCGGTACACCTTCTGCTCCACGCCCAACTGCCCGAAGTATTGGACCAGGTTGTAGGTGAACGAATCGTAGTTATCGATGACCAGCAGCACGTGCGGACGATTTGCCCGGCACTGCGAAGTGTCAAGGAACCGCGGCTCCGTGTGAACAAGTGAACGCAGCGAAGTTTGTTCGCTGCGAGGGCTAGGGACAGGGCCAGAGCTAGGACTGGAAGATACATTGTTCACAACCACAGACCTCAACCTTAGCGCTCATCTGCGACCCATCTTCCTTCATCCATCCATCCTTCGTCCTTCATCTGCGGCGGCACTCTGCTGCCCTCATCGGCATCGCCCCCTCCCGGCCAAGCCCAAGCCCCGGCCCTAGCCCTATTTCGGCCTACCCCCGCCCCTATCCCTCCGCCTTGCCCTCCACCGTGAATCCCACCCCAAACCCCTCGAAAGTAGGCCTTTACAGAGGGAGGGGGGTGTGAATAACTGTGTGAACGGCATGAAACAGCGCACCCTTGGCAAAGAGGCCTCCGTAAAGGGCAAGGCCCTCCACACCGGTCAGGATGTCACCCTGACCCTGAAACCGGGCGCCCCCGACACCGGCCTGGTCTTCCGTCGCATCGACCTTTTCGGCAAGCCTGAGGTCCGCCCGGTGTCCGAGATGATCACCGAACTGGAGCGTAAGACGACCGTCTCCTCCGACACGGTGAAGCTGCACACCATCGAGCACGTGCTCTCCGCGCTCAGCGGCATGGCCGTGGACAACGCCGTCATCGAGCTCGACGCCTCCGAACCGCCGATCGTCGACGGCTCGGCCCGGCCGTTCACCACGCTGATCCACCAGTGCGGCGTCGTCGAACAGGACGTCCAGCGCGAGACGTTTACGCTTACGCACCCGATCACGATCAATGAAGGTAGCCGCTCCATTATCGCCCTGCCCTTCGACGGCCTGCGCATCACGTGCACCTCGGCCGATGACCGCGGCATCCACACGCAGCACCTGACGATCGACATCGACTCCGAGACCTACGAAGCGCAGATCGCTCCGGCCCGCACGTTTACGATCTACGAGGACATCGAAGGCCTCATCGAGAAGGGTCTCATCAAGGGCGGCACGCTCGACTCCGCGATTATCCTCAAGGGAGACAAGATCGTCAGCAAGGAGCCCCTACGCTTCAAGGACGAGCTCGTCCGCCACAAGATCCTCGATATCGTCGGTGACATCGTCCTCGCCGGTATCCGTCTCAAGGCCCACATCATCGCTGTCCGCCCGGGCCACGCGCTCAACGCCCGCCTGGCCGCGGCCGTCCGCAAGCAGTGGCAGGAATCCAAGGCCCCCAAGGCCAAGACCGCTCCCGCCGGCCCGAAGGTCGAAGCCCCGACGGCCCCCGCCGGCTCGGCCCTGGACATCCGCCAGATCCTCAACGCTCTGCCCCATCGCTACCCGTTCGTGATGGTCGATCGCGTCGTCGAGCTCAACGAAGACTCCCTGGTCGCGATCAAGAACGTCACGTTCAACGAACCTTACTTCCAAGGTCACTTCCCCGGCCAGCCGGTCATGCCGGGCGTCCTGCAGGTCGAGGCGATGGCCCAGGCCGCCGGCCTCATCATGCTGCGCCGCGGCGCCGCCGACGAAGCCCCGAAGGTCGTGTTCTTCATGAGCGCCGACAAGGTGAAGTTCCGCAAGGCGGTCACGCCAGGCGATACCCTCGAAATCCGCGCCAAGCTTACGAAGGTCCGCGGCCGCATCGCCGCCGCCGAGTGCGAATGCCTCGTCAACGGTGAGTGCGTCTCGTCCGCCGAACTGCTCTTCACCATCGCCGACTCGCCCAACGGCTGAACCGGATGGCCACGCAAGTCCACCCCACCGCGATCGTCGAAGCCGACGCCAAGCTCGGCCAGGACGTCGTCATCGGCGCCTACGCCTACGTGGGCGGCGACGTCACCCTGGGCGACGGCTGCGTCCTGCACCACCACGCGACGGTCGAGGGCTACACGCAGCTCGGCCCGCAGTGCGAGGTCTTCCCTTACGCCTTCATCGGCGGCCGCACGCAGGACCTGAAGGCCCGCCCCGGCAAGCCCGGCCTCAAGGTCGGCGCCCGTAATACCTTCCGCGAATACGTCAGCGTCCACCTCGGCACCCAAGAAGGCGAATGGACCATCCTCGGCGACGACAACGTCCTGCTCGCCTATTCGCACGTCGCGCATGATTGCGCGATCGGCAACCACCTCGTCATCTCCAGCCACTCCGCCGTCGCCGGCCACGTGCACGTCGGCGACCACGTGAACATCGGCTGGAACGCGGGCATCCACCAGTTCTGCCGTATCGGCGACCACGCGATGGTCGCCGCCTGCTCGAAGTGTGTCCAGGACGTCCCTCCTTTCGTCATCGCCGACGGCAATCCGTGCGAGACCAAGATGATCAACGCCGTCGGCCTGAAGCGTTCGGGCTTCACCGACGACGAGATTGCCACGGCCAAACTGATGCACCGCCTCTTCTACCGCGACGGGCTCAACACCACGCAGGCGATAGAGAAGGCCCGGGCGCTGCCCGAGGCCTCCGGCCGCGTCGTGAAGGCCTTCGTGGACTTCGCGGCATCGACCAAGCGCGGCTTAGCCTAAGTTGGTAGGCGCTTGCGCCGTCGGCCGGCCTGCCTAGTTTCGCAGGCATGAAAGCCCTCCTGCCCGCCTTCATCGCGATCACGAGCTCCTTCGGTGCGCTTTCCATGGCCGAGCCGATGAAAATCGAGGTGAGGCGCCTTCCCGAGTCAGCGGCGGCTACGACTACGTTCCTCAATCCCGAATACGTGGTCGCCTCCCCGGCCGCCGCCCAGGCGACCGACAAGACGCCACTGCTGATCTTCCTCCACGGCGCCGGTGAACGAGGTACCGACCTGACCCAACTGAAGTCGGTGCCGCCCATCCGGCACTTCAGCCAGCAGACCGAACAGCCCTTCCTCATCGTCGTACCGCAGTGCGCCCCAGACAAGGCGGGCAAGAAAGACGAATGGCAGGCCGCGGACCTAGAAGTACTCTTCAAACAGCTCGAGAAGGACCAGCCGTTCGACAAGTCGCGCGTCTATCTCATCGGCAATAGCATGGGTGGCTATGGCACCTGGCTCTGGGGCTCCGCTCACCCCGAACGCTTCGCCGGCCTTGCCCCTCACGCTGGCGGCCTAGGCTCCGGCGGCCCCCGGGCCGTGTCGCCCGATCTCACCGGGTGGGCCAAGCGCCTCGCGCCGTTGCCGATTTGGATCTTCCACGGCGACCGGGATAACGTCGTGCCGCCCGAACGCTCCGAGCGCATGCACACCCTGCTCAAGTCCGCCGGTGCCAAGCAGGTCCGTCTGACGATACTGGCAGGCCAGGGCCACGGCATCGGCGGTAACCTAAGTAACCCCGAGCTCTACGCGTGGCTGCTCCGCCAACGACGCCAGGGAAACCAAGTCGTCGAAAACCCTCTGCCCATAAAATGAAAATCCAACTTCTGCTCCTTTTCCTCTCGGCCTCCGCCTTGGCGGCCGAACCCAGCAACGGCCTCGCCCCCGAGGTACCCGGTCTGAACGCCGCCGCGGTCTCCTACGCCCTGGAAGCAAAACTGCCTGACCTCGAGAAGCCCTTCCTCAGCACCAAGCCGCAGGAGCTCAAGGATGGTCTCACGGTAGGCGAACTCCAAGGCGCGCAGAAAGACGCCGTCCTGAAGTTTGCCCACGAAATCGCAGACGGTAAGCACGGCGAAATCGATAGCCTCCTCGTGGCGCACCACGGCCAGCTACTCTTCGAATCCTACTACCGTCGCGGCCGCCAAAATTATCCGCACTATCAGATGTCAATCACCAAGTCCTACACGGCCATGGCTGTCGGACGCGCGATCCAGCTCGGTCACCTCAAGATGTCGGACCTCGATCGTCCGGTTTGGACCTTCCTCAAGGAGCTGCAGCCTACGAAGTTCGTCGACGGCGCGAAGGACGTCACCTTGGCGCAGGCGATGAACATGAAGTCAGGCGTGCGCGTCGACGACGCGAAGATCAGCGAACTCGTCAAGAATCCCGCCGCGCTGAAAGGCCAAGGCCAGATCCAAGCTTACTTCCAGCATAGCGCGCCGATCCCGGCCGCCCCGCGCACCTTCAAATACCAATCCTCCGACCCCTGCATGGCCATGCAGGTCGTGCAGGCCAGCGTACCGGGCTCCGCCGAGGAATTCATCCGCAAGGAACTCTTCGGTAAGCTCGGTATCTCCAATTACAACTGGGAGACCGATACCGTCAGCGGCCTGCCCAAGTCGGCAGCTGGCGCGGGCGTCCTTTCCCGCGACATGGTCAAATGGGGTCTGCTCGTCCTCGATAAAGGCAAGTGGCATGGCGAACAGCTCATTCCCGCCGACTACGTGGCCAAGGCCACTTCGCGCCTCAACGAGAATTCCGCCACCAACGGTTACGGCTTCTTCTGGTGGACCGATGATTTCAAGATCGGCGACAAGTCCTACCACGCCGTGGAAGGTCGCGGTGCCGGCGGCCAGTTCATCTTCATGTTCCCCGAGGCTGACCTCGTGGCCGTCGTGACCGCCCACCATAAGGGTATGGGCACGATGCTGAAGAATCTTCCGCCCGCCCTGCTGCCGGCGTTCCTTACCCGATAATCGGCCCACCCTAGTCGGCTGATCATGCGACCTCCTCTCTACTTACTTCTGATTCTGCTAACGCTCATCGGCTGCGGGCCGGCGGCCGTGACGCTGCGCGGAACGCCGGCAGAACTGAACGCGATTCGGAGCACGGGCGAGAAATCATTCAGCGCCGGCGACGTGGTGACTTGGGCGCAGTTGGACGATCATTTCCGCGACCAGACGGTGAAGCTCACCGTCGGCCAGGCTGACGGCAAAGCCCTGCTGGGACGACTCGTCCTGCTGGAGAACGGCGCCGAGGCGGCCGACTTCCTCAAGGCCCACGGCTGCGCCCAGATCTCCGGCCCGATCGGCGTACGTAAGCTACCGAGCGCCCTGCAAGTGGATATCGAGCTCACCGGCAAGGACGGCGAGAAGCTTATCCTCATCCTGACCTCCGACGGCACCCCTGCCGGCGAGGGCTGAAAACGAAAGAGCCGCGGATCGCTCCGCGGCTCGATTCTCTCCTGGCAGGCCGGATTAGGCCACACGCTCGACGACGAGCGGGGGCATGTTCGGGCGCTTGGGGGCGAGGCGGTAGGCGTCGCGGAAGTACGGGAGCGCGGCGTCGACCTTGGCCTCGTCGTTGTAATGGATCATGATCAGCGGCTCACCCTGCTTGACCTGCGTGCCGACCTTGCGGATCTCGGTGACGCCGACCGACGGGTCGAGCGTGCCATCCTTGAGGGTGGCGAGGAGACGGACGCCCTGGGCGATCTTGCCGGCATCGATGGTGTGGACATAGCCACGCTTCGGGGCAGGCAGCTTGCGGATGAACTTCGCCTTGGGAAACTTCGAAGGATCGTCGATCCAGTCGGTCTTACCACCCTGGGCGCGGACCATCGCCTTGAACTTCTCGAGGGCGGAACCGTCCTTGAGGTGCTTCTCGACGGTCTGCTTGGCGGAAAGGGTCGAACC
This sequence comes from Opitutia bacterium, assembly GCA_003569165.1. Taxonomy (GTDB): domain Bacteria; phylum Verrucomicrobiota; class Verrucomicrobiia; order Opitutales; family UBA953; genus UBA953. The sequence continues at coordinate 15,434 of BGOI01000016.1, read as the reverse complement.
GGCGACACCGGCGAGGCGCACGACTTCCATACCCAGCTTGAGGACGAGGTCCTGCAGGTCTTCGGGGCCTTCGCCCTTCAGGAGGCGGACGGCTTCGAGGACTTCGAGGCCCGTGCCGACGGAGTCGCCGAGAGGCTGGTTGATATCGGTCACGAGGGCCACGCACTTGCGGTTAAGCGAGCGGGCAACGCGGGTGACAATACGGGCGAGCTGCTTGGCCTGCTCGAGGTCGCGGATAAAGGAACCGTTGCCCCACTTCACGTCGATCACCAGGCCTTCGCAGCCTTCAGCGAGCTTCTTGGAGAGGATGCTGCCCGTGATGAGCGGGAGGGAAGGAATCGTGCCCGTCTTCTGGCGGAGCTTGTAGAGGATATCATCTGCCGGAGCGATTTCGCTGCACTGCTCGGTGACGGCGCAACCTACGCGCTCGAGCTGCTGACGGAACTGGTCCATCGTGGCCTTGCCCTTGAAGCCCGGGATCGAGCTGAGCTTCTCGACGGTCGAGATGCAGAACTCTTCGTCCTTGCCGTTCATGCCAGGCATGATGACGCCGGCGGCGGCCCCGAGGGGGCCGAGCACCATGGAAGTCTTATCGCCCACGCCACCCGTCGAGACCTTGGCGATCTTAGGCTGGGTGAGACGGTCGAGGTCGATGACGTCACCGGAGAGGCGGAGCTCTTCGGCCAGGAGCGCGGTTTCCTGCGCAGACATCTGCTTGAAGTAAATCGCCATGGCCAAAGCGGCCTGCTGGGCCTCTGGCATTTCGGCATCCATGACCGAGTCGACGATCTGGCGGATCTCGTCGGCGGTGAACTCGCCTCCATCCCGCTTCTTCTCGATGAGAGACGTGAAGGAGGGCTTCTCCTTACGCTTGTGGTCCAAGATTTTCTCTGTCATAAGTAGTTAGGATTTAGAAGGTTAGGGCCATTCTGCTTTGGACAGGGAGGCGGACTCGCTGTGATGTAAGTTTTTCTTGAAAAGTCGAGCCAAAACAGGCAAAGCGACCCGTTTGGGACAAAAAGACACCCCCTCGCCTGCTTTAGACGCGGGAATAACCCCTAATTCTTCCTAGGAGCCTTTTATTAAAAATAACAGGACTTACCCCAGATGACCCTGATAAAGGGCGTCAGAACCCACCAGAGAGGTCCGCAGGCCCCCCACCGGCAAGGCGACCCCATCATGCCAGCTAGGGGCTTCGGAATCGCCCGTGCGAGGGGCGACGAAGGCGTAAAGATAATCGGGCGACCCAGCCGTCAGCATGGCCGACGCCAGACGCGGACCGGCTTCGACGAGGACGCCGCTGATCTTCTCTTGGGCGCAGCGTTCGGCCCAGACCTTAAGGAAGGAATCCTCGTTACCGACCAGAGACCAGACCTTGACGCCCTCGGCCTCGTACCAGGCGAGGTCGGACTTCTTGGCGGCGGAGCCCAGCCCGACGACGATGGTGCGGGTGCGGTGGGCGTCCTGGAAGAGATTCAGGCCCGTCCGACCGGCGGTCTTAAAATGACGATCCAACACGAAGCGCACCGGGCAGGTCTCGCCAGCGTCACCGCGGGCGGTCAGGCGAGGATTATCGGCGATGGCGGTGTCGGCGCTGACGGCGATGGCGGGATAGAGACGACGCAGGTGATGGACGTAGGCTTGCGACTCCGGACCAGTGATCGCCCTGCCCTGCCCCGCGGGCAAGGTGAGTTTACCTTCGAGCGTCGAGGCGACCTTGAGCGCGATCAACGGCGAGCCACGGACAATCCAATGATTAAAGATAAGATTCAGCTCGGCACATTCTTCCCCCAGCACGCCTTCGACGACCGCGACACCCTGGGCGCGCAGCAGATCGAGGCCATGACCGGCGTGGGCCGGATTGGGGTCACGAGCGCCCACGACGACGGTGCGGATACCGGAAGCAAGGATCGCATCGACGCAAGGCGGCGTAAGGCCATGCGTGCAGCAAGGCTCCAGCGTGACGTGCAAGATGGCGTCCGCGGCGGGCTTACGGCCTAACGCACGCAGAGCCATCACCTCGGCATGCGGGTCGCCGGCTTTGGCGTGAAAGCCTTCAGCGACGACCTTACCGCCTTCCGTGATCACCGCCCCGACCATCGGGTTCGGGTGCGTGCGTCCCCAAGCCTGACGGGCGAGCTCGAGGGCTCGCCGCATCGGAGGCTCGGACGCAGGCACGGACACGATCAACGATTGCGCTTACGCGAAGCAGTCGCCGCTTTGGCGCTGCCCGGGGTAAGCTGCGGTTCGGAATAGTAACGGAAACCTTCGAGCTTACGGCGCTCGATGGTGCGGCCGAGGAGAACTTCGATCTGCTGGAGATGATGCATCTCGTCCGGAGAGAAGAGCGTGAAGGCTTCGCCTTCGGCGGAAGCGCGGCCGGTACGGCCGATACGGTGGACGTAGTCCTCGGCGTGCTCCGGCACGTTGTAATTGATGACGTGCGTGACGCCGCGGATATCGAGGCCGCGCGAAGCGATGTCGGTCGCCACCATGATGGTGAACTTACCTGACTTAAAGCCCGCGAGGGCGGCCGCGCGTTCGGACTGCGAACGGTCGGCGTGCATCGTGGCGACGGGCGTGCCGTGGCCTTCGATCCACTCCGCGATACGGTCAGCGTCGCGCTTGGTGCGGGTGAAAACGATGACGGACTTGTAGCCGCTCTTGTTGAGCAGGGATAGCAGCAGGTCGTACTTCTGGAAGATATCGACCGGGTAGATCGCGTGTTCGACCGTGTCGGCGGCGCCGAGGCCAGTGCGGACGTCGACCGTGACCGGATCGCGGAGGGCCCAACCGGCGATGCGGCCGATGGCGTCGGAAATCGTGGCAGAGAAGAGCAGGGTCTGGCGCTCCTTCGGGCAATAGTTGACGATGCGGGTGACGTCTTCGATGAAACCCATGTCGAGCATGCGGTCGACTTCGTCCATGATGAGCATCTGGATGGACTTCAGATCTAGGATCTTCTGCTCATGCAGGTCGAGCAGACGGCCTGGGGTCGCGATGACGACGTCGACGCCCTCTTCGAGCGCCTTGACCTGGGCACCGTAGCCCACGCCGCCGTAGAGGAGCGCGGTGCGGGTGCCGAAGTGCTTACCGTACTTCTGGAAATTCTCATCGACCTGAACGGCGAGCTCGCGCGTCGGGACGAGGACGAGGCAGCGCGGCTTGCCGGCGGCAGGGCCGAGCAGCGATAGCGTCGGGAGCGCGAAGGCGGCGGTCTTACCGGTTCCGGTCTGAGCGGCGCCGATGAGATCCTTGCGGGCCATGATGACCGGGATGGCCTGCTCCTGAATAGGGGTCGGGGTCACGTAGCCGTGTTCGGCTAAGGAGCGCAGGACTGGCTCGGGCAGACCGAGGTCGGAAAACGTAGACATAAAGTTGAGTTAGAAAGCGATACGCAGGGGCAAAGGGAAAGGATAAAGGGAGGAAAACTCGGCCGAGATGGCAAACCTCAGGCAGGACGGTGCTTTTCAGCGCTTTCGGGTCCGGGTTTGACAATCCCCTCGGGATTCCCTGCATAGGGCTTCCTTCTGCTAAAGAAGGAACGCACGGTGGTTGTAGCTCAGTTGGTTAGAGCACTGGTTTGTGGTACCAGGGGTCGGGGGTTCAAGTCCCCTCAATCACCCCACTTTGCAGGAGCCCCGGAGCAATCCGGGGCTCTTCTCATTTAGCTCCCGGCCTGCCTAGCCCTAGCCCTGTCCCTAGCCCTAGCCCTTGGCTCAGCCGTGGGCGCCCTTGGACTTGAAGTAGGCCTCGATGGCGTCGCGGATAGCCTTCTCCAGCTCGTCGTCCTTGGACTTCAGTTCCGCGTCAATCGTCGGCTCGCCAACCTGCACACCACGTCGGAACCACTTGTCGCCGCTGAAAGAAAAGCGCTGGCCATAGTAGGTGGCGTAGGTGACGTGAAACTTATAACCGGACGGGTAGTTGGTCAGCGTGACGTAAGCCTTCGCGACCGGGTAGTCGGGCTTCACCTTCTGCAACGCCTTGCGGACCTCGGCCGTCACTTCCTTGGAATCACACTTGATGGTGTGGTCCATGAAGCGAGCGTCAGCGAACTCGACTTCGAACGGAAAGAAAATGCCTGTCTGCACCCCCCGGAAACCCGTGCCGGGAATCCCGAAGTAAAGGATGGCGAAGGAGATGACGCTGACGGCGGCTAAGGACAGCAGGACGACCACCGGAGACATCGGCTTCTTGAGTTCGACGGAGCACATGGGCGATAGGCATAGGTGACCCCAGCCCCGAATCAACCAGATTGGAGCGGTGGGCGTCGGCTTACTTCAGCGTCTGCAAGTAGGCCTTCACGTCCTCGAGCTCCTGCGGCTTGAGAATCAAGCCCATCGGAGGCATCGGAGAGACACCCAGTTTCTCAAAGCCCTTTGCGAGGACCTTATTCGGCTCGGTCAGGGATTCGTGGATATAGGTCGGCGTCGCGCGGGTAGCCAGGCCATCGAGGGCCGGACCGATGGCGCTCCCCTTACCGCCCACCATGTGACAGATCGCGCAGGCGGCGACGGGGTGCTTCCAGAAGATTTGCTCACCGCGGGCGGGCACCCCAGCGGTGATCGGGGCTTCGCCAACGAGGGAGAGCTCGCAGAGCTTCACGTCGTCATAAAACGAATCGCCGACCGCGACGTGCAGGAGGTTAATGCTAGCCTTGGGACGCTTGCCGCTGTTGAAGACGACCTCGACCTCAGTCCAGTCCGACTCGCGGGCGGTCACCTTTTCCGTTTCAGCACGGCCGATGTGATCGTTGAGGCTGGCCTTGCCGCGCATCGCGTGGGTCTTGATCCAGGCGCTGAGGCGATATTCGGTATTCGGCTTCAATTCGACGTCGGCGAAGAAGCTCGTGTCGGCGTCGGCACGAGTGATGGCGCGCATCGCATGCTTGCCGGAGCGGACGTTCTTCGGGTCGATGACGATACCCCACTGCGCATCCTTATTGCCAGGACGAGTACCGTAGTCGCGACGCTTCCAGCCGACCGGGGTCTTCTTGTCGTCGGCGACCTCTTCGAAGCCAGGGTTAGGCAGCAGGTTCGGACCTTGGACGTAGGTCGCTGTCTTGTGCTTCTTGGCGAGGAGGCGTGAAGCCTCGTTGAGCCATTCGTCGGACTTCACGGCGGCATCCGCCGAAAGCTGACGAACGAGCGTCTGCACTTCGGGCGAGGTCGGGAAATCGGCGAGCTTCACGAAGGCGGCGAGACGGGCGGCCGGATCCTTGTCGGCCACGACGCCGGAACCGAAGAAGAGCTTCTGAGCAGACTCATCGGAGCCAAGGGCGCGAATGGCGTTGCGGCGCAACGGAGCCACGGTCGAATACAACGCGGCCTGATGCGTGGCGGCATCAAGTTCACCGAGACCCTGCAGGGACCAGAGGGCATGGATGGCGCCGATGTCGGAAGCCTTGGACGCCAGTTCGCGAAGGGCCGGAGTGAGGTCCTTCTTCTTGCTTTCGACGATGAGGCGCTGGGCGCGGAGGCGGCCGTATTGCGTGCTGCCAGAAAGGCCAGCGATAAGGTCTGCGGCGGAATCGCCCTGCGCGGCCTTAGCGACCGCGCCGGCCTTATCCCAGACGATGCGGTAAATGCGTCCGCGTGAGTGGTCGCGCAGGTCGTTTTCGTGCGCACCACCGACGCCGGTCTTGGCGTCGTAGCCGCCGCGGCCGACGCTAGGGGTCGGGTTGTGCTGGATGATGAAGTTCTGCCAGTCGGCGAACCAGATGGCGCCATCCGGGCCGACTTCGGCAAAGACGGGCGACATCCATTCATCGGAGCTAGCCACGAGGCTGTAGGCGTCCTTGGCTACATAGCCGGCTCCGTCCGGCTGCACGTCCATGAGGCCGATTAGCTTCATCGTCGGCTCGCAGACCATCGCCATGCCCTGCAGGCGGGGCGGGAGCTGAGCGGAATAGATGAACGTGGAGCCCGCCGCGGCAGTCCAGCCGCCCATCACGTCGACCTGTCGGAAGTTCGGGGTGATCGTGTGCGCCTTGTCGACAACGTTGATCTTCTTGGCCGACATGCCGCGGGAACCCTTGGCCCAAGCGGTAGCCGGGATGCCACCGAAGAAGATCGGCGCGTTGTTGGCGGTGCCACCGAAGGAGTCGCCGGCCGCGTTGGCGCCGTAACCCCAGGTGTTGTTCGAGAACTGGTGGAGGAACTCGAGTTGGGCCCCGTCCGCGGTGAAGCGGTAGCTACCCATGGCGAAGTTCTTCTTTTCTCCGCCGATCTCGCCGGCGAAGCCGCTGTAGCCGACCGCGCCGCGTAGCCAGTTGTCATAGCCATAGGAAAGGCTGCTCGTCTGGGCGTGGGTATCGCGGATGCCCCAGCCGGTCAGGATTACCTTGCGGACGTCGGCCTTGTCATCGCCATCGGTATCCTGGAGGAAGACGAAGTTCGGTGCCTGCGACACGATCACGCCGGCGTTGGCGAAGACCAGGCTGGTCGGAATGTTGAGCTTGTCCGCGAAGACCGTGAACTTGTCGGCCTTACCGTCGCCGTCGGTATCTTCGCAGATCTTGATGCGGTCGTTGCCCTGCTGCTGGTCTTCCTTCACGCCGTGCGGGTAGTCGGAGGTCTCACAGACCCAAAGACGGCCCCGAGCATCCCAGGCGAACGCAATCGGCTTCGTGATGTCAGGCTCAGAGGCGAAGAGCACCAACTTCATGTCCGCAGGGACCTGCGTGCGCTCCATGCTGCCTTTGACCGAGAAAGGCTTCTGGAAGGTCAGCGGCTCGGGGCGCTTCTCATAATTGGCCACGTTGATATTCTTCTCGCGGACTTCAGGTTCACGCTGTGCGAGGAACTTCTGCCAACCAGACTTGCGGGCGGCCGGCAGCGCGGCCTCGAGCTGGGTGCGGAACTTAGCGGAATCCGTGTCGGCTTTGACGACGAGCACCGGCACCAGCGCGCCGTTAGGAAGTTTGATGACATTATTCAGGGCCGGCGAACCGTCGGCTTTCGGCTTCACCGCCAGGGCGTCGTAGCGCTCGAGCGTCGCAGAGTCGGGTGTGAGGCCTGCGGTGTAGTCGAACCAGATGGCATCGCGGCCAAGCTCGGCCATCAGCGCATGAAGCGGACCGACCGCGGCCTGCTCCTCGCTGCTGGCATCCAAATACAAGACGCGGACCGGGCCATCGGAAGGGGCCGCGGAGGCCAGGACGGAAAGGCAGACCGAAAGAAAAGCGACGAGAGGACGCATAGGGGTATAAGGAAAGACAAACCTTCCCCCGGGACATGGCAATACGACGAAGATAAGAAATGTAGTGTTTAGGACCATCCCGGCGGGCGGATTGTCGTAAAAATCAAAGTCCCGCCCCGAGGCCTAGGTGGGCACAAAAAAACGGCGCCCACATGGGCGCCGTTGTTCGGACGACTGTCAGCGACCTCAGTGGTCGTGGTGGTCGCCGCCAGCCGAAGGCTTGTTGTCCTCCGGCATGTCGGTGATGAGACACTCGGTCGTGAGCAGCAGGCCAGCCACGGAGGCGGCGTTGATGATCGCGGTGCGGGTGACCTTGGTCGGGTCGACGACGCCAGCCTTGATGAGGTCCTCGTAAGCGCCGGTCGCCACGTTGTAACCCTCGGCACCCTTGTGCTTGAGCATCACTTCTTGGACGATGAGGGAGCCTTCGACGCCGGCGTTGAAGCACAGCGTGCGGAGCGGCTCTTCGATTGCCTTACGGACGATCTGGGCGCCGATCTTTTCGTCGCCGACGAGGGAGTTGATGACGGAGTCGATGGCCTTGACGGTGCGCAGGAGAGCGACACCACCACCGGGGACGATGCCTTCTTCAACGGCCGCACGGGTGGCGTGCAGAGCGTCGTCGACGCGGTCCTTCTTCTCCTTGAGCTCGGTCTCGGTCGCGGCACCCACGTGGATGACGGCGACACCGCCGGCCAGCTTGGCGAGGCGTTCCTGGAGCTTTTCCTTATCGTAGTCGGAGGTGGTCTCGTCGATCTGGCGACGGATGAGCTTCACGCGGCCCTGGATGTCAGCGGACTTGCCGGCACCCTGGATGATCGTGGTGTTCTCCTTATCAGCGACGATGCGCTTGGCGCGACCGAGGTCGGCCACCTTGACGGATTCGAGTTTGATACCGAGGTCATCGGTGACGAAGCGGCCACCGGTGAGGACAGCGATGTCTTCCATCATGGCCTTGCGGCGGTCGCCGAAGCCAGGGGCCTTGACGGCGCAGACGTTGATCGTACCGCGGAGGCGGTTAACGACGAGGGTAGCGAGGGCTTCGCCTTCGATTTCCTCAGCGATGATCAGGAGCGGCTTGCCGGTCTTGGCGACTTCCTGGAGGAGAGGCAGCAGGTCCTTCATGGCGCTGACCTTCTTCTCGTAGAGGAGGATGTAGGCGTCTTCGAGGATGGCCTCGAGCGTCTCGGCGTTGGTCGCGAAGTACGGGGAGAGGTAACCCTTGTCGAACTGCATGCCTTCGACGACGTCGAGGGTGGTCTCGATGGTCTTAGCTTCTTCGACGGTGATGGTGCCGTCCTTACCCACGCGATCCATGGCTTCGGCGATGATGTCGCCGATGGATTCGTCCCAGTTGGCGGAGACGGTGGCGACCTGCTTGATCTCCTTGCGGTCCTTGACCTTCTTGGAGATCACGGCGAGTTCCTTGACGATGGCTTCGGTGGCCTTGTCGACGCCACGCTTGACGAAGATCGGGTTGGCACCGGCGGCGACGAAGCGGAGGCCTTCTTTGTAGATGGCTTCAGCCAGGACGGTCGCGGTGGTCGTGCCGTCACCCGCCTTGTCGGCGGTCTTCGAGGCGACTTCGCGCACCATCTGGGCGCCCATGTTTTCGTAAGGATCGTCGAGTTCGATCTCCTTGGCGACGGTGACGCCGTCCTTGGTGACCTTCGGGGCGCCGAACTTCTTGTCGATCATCACATTGCGGCCCTTAGGACCGAGGGTGACTTTGACGGCACGGGCGAGGATGGAGACGCCATTGAGCACCTTGCGGCGGGCGGCTTCGTCGAACAGAATCTGCTTCTTGGACATAGTGGTGTGGTTTGAGAGTTAGGGGTGAGATTATTCGATGACGGCGAGGATTTCTTCTTCGCGAAGGAGGAGGTAGATCACTTCGTCGAGCTTCACTTCCGTGCCGGCGTACTTGCCGACGAGGACCTTGTCGCCGACCTTAACGTTGAAGGCGACCTTCTTGCCTTCCTTGTCGAGGGCGCCGGTGCCGAGGGCGATAACCTTGGCTTCCTGCGGCTTCTCCTTGGCGGAGTCAGGGATGATGATGCCGCCCTTGATTTCTTCAGCCTCTTCGATGCGCTGGAGGAGGACGCGGTCGCCGAGAGGCTTGACGCTGGGTTTGGTGTTTTTGGCCATGGTGGGTATTTGGGTAGAGGGTGGTCGTTGGGGACGTCTGCGACTTTGCAGAACAGATGCCAAAGCCGTTTTGCTGAGGTTAAGCAAACGATTTAGGGGTTTTTATCGGGTTGCGACTCCCCAAGACCCCCCAAATGAGCCATTGTTCCGTCTTTTACTCGGGTCAGGGTGTCACACCCCTGAGACAGGGGTGTTCGAGGACCGGAGGGCACGAGGGGCAATACCGAGGACTCGAGGTCACGAGGGCACGAGGACACGATGGCTAACAGAGAGGGCTCGAGGGCCGGAGGACTGGAGGATTGGCTGGAAGGTTACTTCGTTTGCCTGGCTTGGCGTACCTTGATGAGACCACCCAAGAGTCGCCCCACCCTCACAACCTGGGGCGACATCCGGTCATAATCCGTTGCGGGCAGAGATCCGAAATCACGGGAGAGTTCCAGCTGCGTCTCCAGTTCCGCCAATGAGCCACGGGCAATCTGCAGGAAGCGCAGTGCATCCAAGTTCGTGCCGCGCTCATTGCCTTCGGCGATGTTCGATGGCACGGAAATCGCCGCCCGCCGCAGTTGATCGCAAAGACCATAATAACGTTTCATTTCAGGCCTTTCGCACGCCCTCAGCACCTCCAGCGCCAGCAGCTTGGCGGCCTGCTAAGCCAGCAGATCGCGAAAGGTCGACACCTGCGGCAATCGCCTCTGATCTTCGCCTGAACTCATCAGGAAAAGCTGCGCTGATAAGGTCTCCAGTCGACAGTCTGCCGCTGAGGCTCACCCCCTGAAACCAACACCCCACCCTGCTGCCTCCTTTCCTCCTACCCTCCTGTCCTCAGGCCCTCTGGTTCTCCTGTTGTCCTCCAGTCCTCTGATCCTCGTGTCCTCGTGTCCTCGGAATCAAAGCTCCCCCGGCTGCTTGCCTTCTGGTTCCTTCAACTGATCGCCCCAACCGAGAATACGGGCCTGGGCGCCGTGGTGCTCAGCCTTGGTCTTGTCGCCGCGCTCCATCCAGATGCGGGACATCGAGGTGTGGATATGGATGTCCTTTGGGCGAAGCGCGAGGGCCTGTTCGCCAGCGGCCAGAGCCTCGTCATACTGACCGGCAGCGAAGTGGACTTCGGCCTTGGCCAGCCAAGCCTCGAAGCAGGCCGGATCGGCAGACACCGCTGCCTGCAGCTTAGTCAACGCCGCCGCCTCATCGCCCATGGCGAAATCGAAAGCAGCCTCATCCGCCAAGGCTAGGGCGCGCGCTGAGGGCGAAGAATCGGACATGCGGACACCGTGCGTGGCGCTCGTGGCATCGCAAGCGCTCCTTTCACGCTTGGAAAGGGACCGAGGGGGTCGCAACTTACCCGCATCATGGATCCTCGCTACGGAAAGCTCGCCGACGTGCTCTGCGGTTTCTCAACCCGCCTCAAGAAGGGGGAGAGCGTGCTCATTGACGCCCACGACGTGCCGGAAGACTTCGTCATCGCCCTCATCCGGGCCGCCCGCGAACGCGGTGCCACCCCGATGGTGAACCTCCACAAGGCCCGCGTCGGACGCGAGATGGTCAAGGGCGGCACCAAAGAACAGTTCAAGCTGGCCGCCGACCACGAGCTCGCCCGCATGAAGAAGATGCAGGCCTACATCGCCGTGCGCGGTTCCGACAATATCTTCGAAGGCAGCGACATCCCGGCCGCCCAGGCCAAGCTCAACGGCGAACTGATGCGCCCCGTCCTCGACCACCGCGTCAACAAGACCAAGTGGGTCGTGCTTCGCTGGCCGACCTCGTCCATGGCCCAGCAGGCCAAGATGAGCACCGAAGCCTTCGCCGACTTCTACTTCCGCGTCTGCACGCTCGACTACTCGCGCATGGTCCCGGGCATGGAAGCCCTTAAGCAGGCCATGATGAAAACCGACGAGGTCCACATCGTCGGCCAGGGCACCGACCTGAAGTTCAATATCAAGGGCATGAACGCCATCCCTTGCGGCGGCGAATACAACATCCCCGACGGCGAGGTCTTCACCGCGCCCATCAAGGATTCCGTCAACGGCGTGCTGCAGTACAACTGCGCGACCATCTACCAAGGCGTCTCGTTCGAGAACATCCGCCTCGTCTTCCGCAAGGGCAAGATCGTCGAGGCCACTTCGAACAACACCAAGCGCCTGAACGAGATCCTCGATACCGACGGCGGCGCCCGCTTCATCGGCGAGTTCGCGATCGCCTTCAATCCGCACATCCTCAACCCGATGCAGGATATCCTGTTCGACGAGAAGATCGCGGGCTCCTTCCACTTCACGCCCGGCAAGTGCTACGAGACCACCGACAACGGCAACCATTCGTCCATCCACTGGGACATGGTCTGCATCCAGCGCCCCGAATACGGCGGCGGCGAAATCCGTTTCGATGGCCAGGTGATCCGCAAAGACGGCCTTTTCCTTCCCAAGCCCCTCCAAAAATTGAATCCCGCATACCTCCTCGGTAAGGCCAAATAATATGGCCCAACCCAAGAAACCCAAGAAGGCCCAGCCTAAGCGCCTCGGATCGCGCCCGCAGGCCCGCACGGCCAAGGCGCTGAAGCGTAAGAACAAGCCTGCTCCGCACGTGCCCTACGCGGCCCGTCCCGCCAAGGCCCCGATCGAGGAGCTTCGTCCCGATGAAATCGTCAAGACGCGCATCCCGAGCGAATTCGAACCCGCCCGCGCCGACAAGATCATCGCCATGCTCCTCGACGGAGTCAGCCGCTCCCGCGTGCAGAAGGCCCTCGAGCTCGGACTGGTGAAGGTCAACGGCCAGACGGCCGATTGCCGCACGGTACTCAACCCCGGCGACGCCATCGAAGTCGCCCTGCCCTCTCCAGGTGAACCCACCGCCCGGCCGGTCAAGATGTCCATCGAAGTCCTCTTCGAGGACGCGCACCTCATCGCCGTCAACAAGCCCGCTGGTCTCCTCACGCACCCCGTCCAGGGCTCCGACGAGGTCTCGATCGTCCACGGCCTGCTCCATTACACCAAGGGCAAGCTCGCCCCGGCCGGCGGCGCGCCCCGCCCCGGCGTCGTGCATCGCCTCGACCGCGAAACCTCCGGCGTCATCGTGCTCGCGAAGACGGACAAGGCCTACCACGCGCTCGTCGCGCAGTTCGCCGCCCGCACCGCCAAGAAGGAATACCTCGCGCTCGTCGACAAGGCCCCACGCCTCCTCTCCGGCGTCATCAACGCCAACATTGACCGCCACCGTACCGTCCGCGTGCGCATGGCTGTCCGGGAAGACGGCCGCGAAGCCATCACCGACTGGCGCGTCGAAGAAAAATACGGCATCGAAGCCGCGCTCGTCCGCGCCTTCCCGCACACCGGCCGCACGCACCAGATTCGAGTCCACCTTGCGCACATCACGCACCCGATCCTCGGCGACCGCACCTACGGCAAGTTCGACGTCCCCAGCTACACCGGCTGGCCGATGCCCCGCGTGATGCTCCACGCCCATAAGCTCACCCTGACGCACCCGCAGACCGGCAAGCCGCTCACAATCACTGTCGAGCCGCCCAAGGACTTCCTGGACCTCAAGGAATGGCTGGCCAAGAAGTTCGGTCGCAAGCCTTACCTGTTGCCCGCGTAATAGGTTTAAGCGGTTGGCGGTTAGCGGTAGGCGGTTGGGCGCAGCCATGGAGACATGCTGCCCAGAGTAGGGATGTGATCACCATCGCGTCCTCGTGCACTCGAGCCCTCCGGCCCTCGTCTAGAATCCCTTCTGACCGGGCTTGGGCACCTTGGTCGGAGCCTTCCACTCGGCGGGGACGATCTTCGCGGCGGTGAGAGGGTCATTGTCGCCGTCGGCCTTCATCTCGGTACCGAGCTTCGCAAGCATGGTCTTGATGCGCTCCGCATGCTCTGGCTGTGCGGCGAGATCCTTGGTCTCATCAGGATCTGCTTGGAGGTCGAAGAGCTGGGTACGGTCAACGTGCGGGTAACGGATGAGTTTCCAGCGTCCGTCGTTGAGCGCCTTCTGGAATGACTTGTAACCGAACATCAGGAACGGACGGGCGGGCTTGGTCGGATCCTTGAGGACAGCCGAGAACTCGCTGCCTTGGGAATCCTTCGGCGCCGTGACGCCACAGAGCTTACCCAGCGTCGGCATAACGTCGAACAGGTAGCACATCGCGTCACTGCGCTTGTCGGCGGCGATGCCAGGGCCTGCGACGATCAGCGGCAACGCGCATGGAGTGCTCGTAGAGGTTCTGCTTGCCGATGAGGCCGTGCGAAACCGCGGGCCCACACCAGAATCCGCGGCGTAGACGATGATCGTATTGGCAGCGAACGGCGATGCCTCCACGGCATCGAGCACGCGGCCGACCTGGACGTCCAGGAAACTTACGTAAACGATAATACTCGGCCAGCATGGTCTTCACGTCAGCCTCGGGCCGCGGCCACTTCATCAGCTGTTCGTCACGGACCACCATCTCGCCGTTGTCGAACGGGTGTTGCGGCAGGAAGTTCGGCGGCAGCGGAATCGAGGCCGGCGCATAATCAATGGGAAACCCTTCTGGGACGATGTGCGGGTCGTGCGGGCCATCAAAGGGCCAGATAGGAGAAGAACGGCTTCTTGCCGTCCTGCGACTTGAGGAACGCCAGGGTTCTCATCGGTCGCCTCTTCGCAGAGGTGCTTCGGACCGACCTTGCCTGGCGTAAAGCTTGCCGGTCGGGAGCATGTCGCTGGTCGGTGCCTTGAGCGGGTTTCACCATGGCCACCCACGAAGAGCGCCTTGGCCTGCTGGAAGGACTTCGAGAACCGAGGGGCGGGAACCGTTATGCCACTTTGCCCGCGGCGAAGGTCGCATAGCCGGCCGTGCCGAAGGCGTGCGGCCAGGTCTCATGCTTCAGCAGTTTTCTCATCGATCTGCGCGAGCGAAACGGCCGGAAAGCAGCATCGCGCGCGACGGGACGCAGGTCGCGCCCTGATTGCCCGCCCTGCATGTAGGCCCGGGTGAAACGCGACGCCGCGCTTCACGAGCCGATCGAGGTTCGGGGTCTTGATGACCGGATTACCTAGGGCCGCGATGGTGTCGGCGCGCTGGTCATCGGCGAAGATGAAGACGACGTTAGTTTGCCGCCGCGGCGGACAGGGAGACGGTCACGGCCAGAAGCGCGGACAGGAGGACGGGGCAAGCTCATGGCCTCATCCAAACCACCCGCCAGCGGAAGGCAAATCCGCGTTCAGGCGTTGAAACCGTGATGTCCGTCCTGTTTTGCGATGCTCCGGGGCATCCGGCTCGACATGCACCAACACCGAAATCACCTCGGGATGCGAACGAAGGATATCCGACTTAATCCGGCCAAGCGATGGCATGCCCTTCGGCGACGGTGGCGCCTTCGGCGACCTGCAGGTGGAAATCTATTTCAAAGCGGTCGCCCAGACGACGGGCACGGAAGGCGTGGAAACCTTTGGCACCCGGGGCGGCGAGGATGTTGCTCACTGAGATCGTGCAATACGTGGGCAGCCGGAAGCGGTTATCGAGGAGATCCTCGCAGGCGCCCTTGAACAAACTTGATGCCCTCGGAAACCCAGCCAGCCGGCGAGCACGAGGGCCGACAACCTTATCCAGAGCCTTCCATTCGGGATTAAACATTGGCCACAACGGACCGCGACCAGCGCGAGGAGCGAGGCGATGGCGTCGGCACGGTGGTCCGTCGCGTTAGCCATGAGCAGGCGAGAGCCGAGGACGTTCGGCCTGACGGCGAGCGTATTGGTAGAAAACCTTCCTTGATCAGCAACGCGCCGCCGGCAAACCCAGGCGGCAGCGGAGACCAGGTTGGGTGACGTCGGTTACCCACTGACGAGCGGCGGTAAGCGGACTGCCAGGCCAGTCCAAGACAGAAGAGTAGCACCAGCCCCGAAATGAGCATCGTCCGCCAAGGTCGAGAAAACGGTGGTGGCCGTAGGGATGGTCGTCGTCCTTCGGCAGGTGGGCGAACTTCAGTCCCGATGATCGCCGCGATGTCACTGGCGATATCGACGAGCGAGTGGATGCCGTCGGCGGACGAGCGCCTGCGACGACGCGACAATGCCCCACACTGAGTTTGGCAGCAGCCAAGACGACGTTGACCGCCAAGCTG
>BGOI01000015.1 GCA_003569165.1 Opitutia bacterium | reverse complement strand
CTCACGCGCACGCTGCAGGACCGCCTGCCGGAGGACTTCAACCTGGCCTTCAAGGATGGCGATCCCAGCGGAAACATGCTGCTCAACCAGATGCGCAATACGCTCTTCTCCGCAGCCACGCCGGAAGACGCGCTGCTCGGTAAGACGGCCCTCGAAGGCGCGACCTATGAGAAACTTCCCCGCCTCGGCCGGATGGTCTCCTGCCCCGTCCGTTTATCTACTCGATCAGCCGCCCCGGCCAACAGCGCAACGAGACTTCGGTCATCCTCTACGATAACGCTGGCGAACACTTTGAGCCGGGCATCGATATCCATGACTCGCCTGGCGCGATGCACGTCGCGACCTCGAGCGGACTCATCTTCCTCTTCGACCCCACCGCTAACGTGCGCTTCAAGTCGAAGCTCGTCGGCGTCGAAGATCCACAACTCACCCTCAAGGGACGCGTTGACCAGCAGGATAGCATCCTGTCCGAGATGGAGACCCGCATGAACGCGTCCTCGGACTCGCGCAGGACGAGCGCATCAAGACCCCACTCGCCTTCGTCGTCGGCAAGTGCGACACCTGGGAGAAGCTCCTGAGTTCCCCACTCGAACCAGTAGTCAAATCCGGCACCCTCGACCTTGCCGCCATCGCGCGCAATTCCGCCCGCGTGCGCGAGGTGCTCGTCGCACTCTGCCCCGGCCTCGTCGCCTCGGCGGAATCGCTCGCGGAACAGATCAGTTACTTCGCGGCTACCTCGTTCGGACATTCCCCGTGATGATCCAAGCTGGCTTGAACAAGGGCCGCATCGCCCCCGACCCGCAGCGCCTCGCGCCGGCCCATGTCGAAGAGCCCCTCTATTGGCTGATGCACCTCGCCTCGCCGGCGATGTTCCCTCGTCCGAAACCTCCGTCCGCTAATGCCCCTCCAACTTATCTTCACGTCGGCGTCGCAGGGACTCACTCCCGGTCGCAGCGGCTATTGTACCGTCGCCCGCCACCGCGCCATCCCCGAACGCCTAGCTCAGTTACTTGAGTCCGTCGGCACGCCACACGAATGCCCCCAAGGAGAGACGTTCACGTTCCGCCTGCTCGAAGCCGGCGACAAGAACTGGTGCGTGCTCTCACGCTTCGTCGCCCGCGGCCTCGACTACACACAGCGCGACAACCGCCTCGCCCATCACCTGAATCTTCTCCCTCGAAGAAGCCGCCATCCTTCCTCCACCCGCCGCGATCGCAGGTCGCTGGAAAGGCTGGCGCGATGAATGGACCGGAGCCCCTACCTGGCTCGAAGGCGAAGATCGCCCACTCCAACTGGAAACGCAGACGCCGCTCACGCCCGCGGTAACGTGGCGCGAAGAAACCGGTACCGGCGCCAAGGCCGCTTGGCTCATCAACGCTTCTGGCCCCGCCGCGGTCGGCCTACTCAACCCCCCAGAAACCCTGCGCCTCCTACGCCTCCTCGCCGAGGCCTCGGCGCTCCTTGGCAAGTCCGCCTGGGCCGCGACCTTCACCACCGACGCCACCACCACTGGGTCCGACGGCTTCCTGTGGGCCGTTAACTCGACCTCCGCCGCCGCAACGATCGACTTCACGACCGCGAAATCATTGCCCGCCCCTTCTGGCGATATCGCCCGTCAGGCCGCCGCCGGACTGACTTCCACCAAAGCCAGTTCGGGACAGCCTCAGCGCCGCTCCGGGTCCGCTCCCGCCACTTCCTCAGGAAACAACGCCACCGCTTGGGTCATCGGCGGCGTCATCATCCTCGCCGCCGGTGCCGCGACGCTGTTTCTGGTGAACCGTCAGGCTGAACCCACCCCTCCCCCCATCGTCGTCGAAGTCAAATCGGCGCCTTCCCCGGACGATATCGCCAAGGCCGACGAGATTCTCAAAACCAACCGCGCACTCACCGAGATCCAAGGCCTGATGGACTCCGACGACTTCATGGGCGCCGCCAAACTATGGGCCGAGACCAGCACCCTTTCGCCCACCTTTGTCCGCAACTACCGCGAGCAAATCTTGCCCCGCATCCTCAGCAACTTCTCCGCCAGCGTAACCAAGCAACTACTGAACCGCCTGGATCGTCCAGGCGTACTGAACGACGCCAAGTCCATCCAGGAAGCGATCGCCGAAGCCAAGGAAGCCCTCCGCCTCGGCACCGAGATCAAGGTACCGCAGAACGAGTCGTGGAAGCGCCTGCAGGCCTGCCTCGAGCGGGCGCAATCCCTGACGAGCATCGAAGTGCGGCCGACGATGATCATCCCAGGCGAATGGCGGACTGGCGAAACTGGACCCAACTCCCCGTCGCAGGCCGACTTCACGCTCTCCCCCTCCGCCGCCGACGCCGTGGCCAAGTTCGTCGAGGCTTCCGGCGCGACCCTGCGCGAATCCGTCCAGATTCGCCTCCGCCTCCTCGCCTTCACCTCCCCGCACCTGCGCGACGACCAGTCGAAATACCTCAACGGCGAGATTCGCCGCACGCCGCAGTCCACGTGGATTGAATCAACTCCCGAGCCCGGCAAACTTCCGGCCATCGGCATCGGGCTGAGCAACCGTCGTAACGAAGTGTCGCTCAACTTCCCCACCGGCGAAGGCGCTCGCGCCGGCGCGAATCGCCTCATCGAAGTGATTCTCCCGAAAGGCGATCGCCAGTGCTTCGCGCTCATCGGAGACCTCAAGACGCTCCAGCCACTGAACCTCGGTCCTGATGCTCTACTGCTCGACGCCGAAACGGGAGTCATCCGACCCGCTCCCTGGGCCGAAAGCGCGGTCAACGCCTTCATCTGGACCAAAGGTTCGATTGGACTTTATCCGGATGGCCACGAATTCCCCGACCGCGACCTTCCCTCGATTCGCGCCACGCGCTCCGTCCTCGAGACCGACATCATCCGACTCGAAAGCAAGCAAGGGCCCGGCACGCCGCCCTACGAAATCGTCGCCCAACGCCGGAAACTCTTCAAGGAAGGTAAGCTCATGGAGGCCGGTGCTCCGTGGTCAATCCAAGCCATCGATGCCAACGGTGCCGCCGGTCCTCGATTGCTAGAGTTCCGCTGATCCATGCAGGTCGAACGCCTCATCGCCCGCATCCGCGGTCAGCTCGAACTCGGCACCCCCGACCTCGAGGCGCGTTCCCTCGCCGGCGAATACTCCGCGCTCTGCCAACGGGCCCGCGAACGCCTCGAACAATGCGCGACGCTCGTGCGCAGCGGCAACGAACACGCCGCCTTCCAGGCCGCGGAGTCCGACCCCGACCTGCTCGGCCTCTGTGCCGTGCTAAGCTTCGCGGAGTCCGACCGTTGGCACGCCCTCTGCCGGGAGCGCGGCCTGCCCGCCGGCTTCCCGCTCGACGGCCAGCATGTCCTCGCCGTCGAAGGCCTCTACGGTCGCGAGATTGGTGAAAGTCACCCGCTCTACGGCGACTACCGCAACGCCATCCGCCGCCGCGAAGAAGACCGCGCGCTCTCCGTTCTCCGTTCAATTGTCCGCATCAATCCGAACGACCCGAACGCTCGCTCCGAACTCGCCCGACTCTCCGCCAAGTTCCTTCGGGAATCACTCGGCAAGGTCGCAAACTTCTTCGAGCAAGGCCGCGAAGAGGAAGCCGTCGAGCTGATGAACCGCATGGAGCGCTTCGGTGCGAACGACCTCGCCGACGAGCCTCGTTGGGATGATGCCCTGGCCCGCCGGGTGGCTTGGCTCCGCTCCAAGGCCGCCCAACAGGTCACGACCCTCGTCGCCGACGCCTCCGAAGCACGCGCCGGCGGACACTGGGAAGCCTGCGCCGCCTCGCTGGGCCGCGTCCGCTCGCTCGAACGCGACCACCAGCTCACGCTTTCCGCGGAAGTCTCCGCCGAGGTCGTCAAACTCGAAGCCTGGGCCGGCGAACTGGCCGCCATCGACGAAGCCGAAGCGACCCTGCGCGCCACGATCGAAGGACTGAACGACGAATGGGCCACCCTTCAGCAGGAAGCCGCCCGCGGCTCCTCTCCCGCCATCCTCATCGTCCGCCTCAGCTCCTGGCTCGAACGCGCGACCCCGCAGGCTGATCGCCTTCCGGAGGGAATCCTACGCGAAGGCCGTGCACTCCGCCAGAACACCCGGGCCCGCCTAAACCGACGCTACATGGTGATGACGACCTCTTGGGTCGCCGGCCTACTGCTAATCATCGCAGGGGTGGTCTACTGGAACATCCTGAAGACACAGGAAGAAGAATCCCGCGACCGCTTCTCTGAAGCTTCCCGCCTCATCGAACTCTACGATCACCCCGCGGCGCTCGTGGCGCTGGATGAATTCGAACGCGGCGGCATCTCCGCCGCCGACCAAGCTGCCCGCAAGGCGCAGACGGTTCCGCTTCGTCAGCGCTTGGCCACGCAAAACGCCGATGAGCAGCGCCTACGGCTCGAAGCGCTGGCCCTAGCCGATCGTCGTAAGCAAGGGCTGACCTTGGGCAACGTCGCGGAGACCGAAAGCCGTGCCAACAAATACCTTCAAGAGTTCAACCAGATGGGAGGCACCCTGCAGACCAAGCTCAAGGCTATCCTCCCCGAGCCCGAAGGGCTGCTCTCCGCCTGCCGGCAGATGCTGGACCGCACCCGCAATGATGTCGCCACTCAGATCGCCGTACTCAACAAAGCGATGGGCGACGACAACGTCACCGATCTCACCAAAGCGGCCGAAGCCCTCGAACGTCTCCGACTCCTGCTCAAGACCTTGAACGATGCGAAGGACAAGGACCTCGATTTCGGCGAGGCCACCGCCGACCGCGCTGAATTGCGTCTCTCCGGCGAACGCAAGACGATTGCCGCGCTCAAGAGCCTCGGTAAGGCCGCCGACCTAGCGGGCTATCTTGCCGCCCTCGCCGACACCGCCGCAAATACCGCCGGCGAAAAATCTGACCTGAGCTCCCGCGCCTCCTTCGTCTTCTCCCGTGCGCCCACCCTGCAGGCCCTCCCCCGCTCGGCCCTCGCCCCGCGCGTCGGCGCGATGTGGGATGCCGCCGCCACGGCCGACCCAGCTGGCATCTTTAATCCGGCCACGCTGACCGACGTCGAACAACGCGGCCTACGCACGCTCTCCGACACCTCCTTGGCTGATTCCCTCCGCCGGTATACGCTCAATCTTTATTCCATCCGCGGAATCACGGCGGGCCGGACCGTCTACGTGACCGGCGATATTGTCGAAACCAAGCGGAACATCACCGATGGTGTCGAGATTAGCCAGAAAGCCAAGGAGCTCACCCGCGAAGGCGCCGTCGTCGAGACGACCTGGAGTCGCCGTGAATTCAATAACGGAGTGCGGGCCGGCGAAGAGATTGCCATCCCGACGGCAATCAACGAACTGGATTTCATCCGTCAGGTCAGCCGTTTCCAGGACGCCAAGACGGGCAAACTACTCGAGCCGCTCATCCGCACAATGGACCGCGTCCGCCGGAGCGACTCGCGCTACCCCGAGCTGCGTGCTTACCAGCTCCAGGAACTTTACAAGCTCGCGACCACCCGTCCAGAAGTCTGGGGCTTGCTCTTCTCTCCGTCCGCCCAGCGCGATGCCGAACAGTTGCGCCGTATCACGCAGAACGCACTCCGCCCCTACGATTTTCTCTTCAAGGAGAAGTGGGCCGATCTCCAGCTAGAGTTACGCGCCTTCCTGACTCCCCCCGGTGGCGCTGGCTACACCGAAGAGGCCCGCTTCTGGCGCGCGACCTTCGCCAACTTGCGTAATCGTAAGCTTATTTTCGCCGGCTGGGTCGGCCGCGACGGCAAGCCTGAGCTGCGCGAGACGATTAAGGGTAGCGCCATCTACGGCCTCGATAACGAAGGCAAGGCCACGGTGCTCTTCCGCGTCGGCGACGACGGCGAGGTAAAGCGTGTCGCCGAAGCCGCGCCCCTCACGCCACTCCTTCGCTATCCGGGCACGGTCGCCGAAGCCGCGCAGGCCGCCGTGATCCCCAAAGGCCTCATTACCCCCGAAGGTGGCTGGGAAACCCTCCTCCAAGGACGAGATCTCTGAAAGATGTCACGACCCACTGCATTTCGTCTCCGCTGGAAAGGCGCCGTCACCGGCCCCTTCCCGCTCGTGCGCGTGAGCGAGATGCTCCGCGCCGGCGAAATCAGCCTGCTCCATAACATCGAAGTCGACGGATCATGGATGACGGTGCGCGACTATTTCCGCGCCATCGGCCTCAGCCGCACCCCCTCGGTTTCGTCCACGGACACTTCCGGCCTCGACCCCGACGCTCCGCCGCCTCCGCCCGGGGCGGAACTGCCGCTGGGTCAAGCGCTCACACCGGACGCCGCCCGCAACGAAGCCGGAGAATCACTCGAACGCACCGTGCGTGAAGGCTACCTCTGGTGCGGCTCGACCTTCCTCCTGCCGCCTCTCTTCGCGCTGCTGATCTACGTGATCTATATCTTGGACAGCGACCGCCAGATTTCGCGGACGATGCTGCTCATCCTGCTCAGCTTCACGACCACGCCGGCCGCGCTCCTACCAATCATGTTCGTCCGGAAACTCGGTCAGACCCTCGAGCAGGAAGGCCTGTCCGACATCCGCCAAACCCAGGGAAATCTCGTGATCGTCCTCGGTTTCCTGAGCCTGGCCCTCTGGATGCTCTGCTTCTTTGTCCTGCTGCCCGTCCGCCTCTAAGCCTCAATCGGCTTGACGAACTAAGGGGGGACGGCTGGACTGACCGAACTCGGTTTTCGGTAGTGTAGCTCAGTTGGTTAGAGCGAGGGACTCATAAGCCCTAGGTCGGCAGTTCGATCCTGCCCACTACCACCACCGGGTGCTTCCTTTCCGTTCAGGCCTTCAGGATGGCCGAGACGGGGATATCCAATCCGTCCTTCCAGAGGGCTTCCAGGGCGTAGCTCTTACGGATGTCATCGCGGAACACGTGGAAGAGGACGTCAAAGGCATCCACGACCGTCCAGCCACTATCGCGCTGGGATTCGGAGCGGGAAGTTACGCCCACGTCGTCCAGCGCATGCTCGAGGGCGATACGCAGGGCACGCAGGTGAGGCTCAGACGTACCGGTGGCGATCACGAGGAAGTCGGCGATGGAAGAAATCTGCCCCATCTCGAGAACCCGAATTTCGACGGCCTTCTTGTCGTCCAAAGCGCGCACGGCAGCAATCAGGTGAGCCGGAATCTTCGGCATGACCACCATCGGCTTGGAGGCGGTCTTCTCGCCACGGCTCTTGGCCTTCAAAGCGGGAATGGCCGGGATGACGCGTCGCGCCGGACGGACCGAACGGGCGGCAGGCTTGGCGGACTTGCCAGCAGGACGACCCTTGGCGGCAGGCTTGGCGGAGGTCTTCTTGGTCTTCTTTTTAAGGGCGGACATGGTCAGGCTTGGTAAAGGGAGCGCTCATCGATGTGGCGGGCAACCCCTAGGGGCAAGCCGTTTCGGGGCGAATCACCGCGGCGCAGGGCCTCGCGCAGGGCGGTGGAGGAAACCTGCACCGCCGGAGCCTTCAACACGGTCAGGCGAATGAGCGCCGCGATGGCCGGAGGGGGTACGGTCGAGATACCATCACGTGACAGCACGGCAAATTCTACCAGACTGCACAGCTCGGCGACCTCCTTCCACCGGTCCAGCCTGGCCAACTGATCGGCCCCGAGGACCCAGACCCGCATGGCCTCGGGAAACTCTTTGGCTAATTCGCGGGCGGTCTCGACGGACCAACTCGTACCATTGCGATGAATTTCTCGCTCATCGATCACGGCCCACGAGCAATCCGCAAAGGCGAGGCGACACATCATCGCACGGTCGGATGCGGAGGCCACGGGCGCACCCGAACGCATGGGCGCCTGTCCCGCCGGAATGATGCGGACCTCGTCCAAACCGAGCTGCTTATGCGCAGCCACGGCTGCCGCCACATGACCCGCATGCGGAGGATCGAAAGTCCCACCTAGGATGCCGATGGCAGCAGGCATGGCGCATTACGCTCCAGCCAGCCGCCGGTGGCAACCCAAAGCAGGCTTGAGCCCGAGCCCTTCCGCCGAAACACTGCCCCCATGGCGTCAGCCTCGCGATTCCTCCCCCGGGCTTCGACCCCACGCAGACCGTGGCGGTCATCGCCGGCAAAGGCCGCTACCCCGCCCTCCTCGTCGAATGCGCCCGCGGTCGCGGCGCCAAGGTAAAGTTGATCTCCTTCGAAGAAGAGACCGACCCGGCCCTCATCGCCACCTTCGCCCCCGCCGACCATCGCGCCATTCCCGTCGGCAAGCTCGGCCAGATGCTCGACGCCCTCCAAGAACTCGGTGCCGCCGGCGCCGTGATGGCCGGCCAAGTCACCCCTCGCAAACTGTTCACGGGCATGGTTCCGGATCTGAAGCTCATCGCGCTGATGGCCTCCCTCAAGGAACGCAACGCCGAGACGATCTTCGGCGCCATCTCCGTCGAGATCGAGAAAGTCGGCGTCCGCATGCTCGATGCGCGCATCTTTCTCGAGGACCACCTCACCACGCCAGGCTGCATGACCGGCTGGGCCTGCGGCATCGGCGACGACCAACTCGAATTCGGAACGCGCATGGCCCGCGAGATGGCCCGGCTCGACGTCGGTCAATCCGTCGTCACCGCCAAGGGCACGGTGATCGCCGTCGAAGCCTTCGAAGGCACCGACAACATGCTCCGCCGCTGCACGCAGACCGGCGGCAAAGAAATGCTCCTCATCAAGACCGCGAAGCACGCCCAAGACTGGCGCTTCGATGTCCCCTGCTTCGGGATTAAGACCCTCGAGAGCATGGCCGAAGGCGGTGTGACGAAAGCCGCGCTCGAAGCGGATGCGGTCATCCTCATCGACAAGCCGGCAGTCATCGCCCGCGCCAAGCAGCTCGGCATCGACCTCTTCGGCTTCGGCCCCGCTTAAGCTGATGATGCATCGCCGCCACTTCCTCGGTACGAGTCTGCTGGCCGGCCTCGCGACGCAGGCCTTTGGCGCCACGAAAGAAGAAGACTCCTTCGACTTCGCCTTCTTAACGGACATCCACGTCCAACCCGAGCTCGGCGCCCCGAAGGCTTTCGCCAATGCCTGCGGGCCGTCAACGCCCTCGGCACGCCGGCGGATTTCGTCCTCACAGGCGGCGACCTAATCTTTGACGCGCTCGACGTGGGCATGGATCGCATCCGCGAGCAGTGGAAGGTGTTCGACGAATGCAGCAAGGAACTCGCCCTACCCGTCCATCATACGATTGGTAACCATGACGTCGTGGGTTGGTCGACGAAGTCGCCCGTGAAGCCGACCGACCAGGATTACGGCAAGAAACTCTTCGCCGAACGCTTCGGCCTCGCGCGCACGTACCGCAGTTTCGACCACAAGGGCTGGCACTTCATTATCTTAGATTCGATTGGCCAGAACAAGGAGACGCTCGATTACGAAGGCTGGATCGATGAAGCGCAGCTCGACTGGTTAAAGAAGGATCTTGCCGCCACTGGGCGCACGAAGCCCATCGTGATGGTCACGCACATCCCATTCTATACCACCTGGCATCAGGTGATGGGGGGACCGGACCTTCACCTCGACGGCAAGGCCATCGTCCGCAACCTGCACACGTTCCGGAAATTATTCGACGCCTATAATATTCAACTCGTACTCAGCGGCCATGGTCACGTCGTCGAACGCATCGAGATTGGTAAGGTCACCTACCTACAAGGCGGCGCCGTCTGCGGCATGTGGTGGAAAGGTCCCGTCTTCGGCAAGCCCGAGGGCTTCGGCACGGTCACCTGCCGACGCGACGGGACGTGGTCATGGAAGTACCGTGACTTTGGCTGGAAGGCCCGCAAGTAAGCCGCTCAACCCTCGAAGAAATTCCAGGCGATGGCGCTCTCGGCCAGCACCCACGCCACCACCAAGGCCAGCAGGAGCAGGACCCATTTACGATGACGGGCCCAGATTTCCGGCGTGTCTGCCGCATGATCCAATCCGCGACGCGTACTCAGGAGCAACTTAAGGCGCGCATGCCAGGCTAGCTTGGTCGCGCCCGAAAGATCCTTATGGGCGTAAGCGTTCACCCGGTAATCGGGCTTGCGGAACAGCTTGGCGATGCGACTCAACACATCTCCTGCATACACCCTTTACCCACGCTTTACAAGCGGAGCGTCTCTGGGTAAGTCCAAAGGCGTGAAGTCCACCACCCGGTCCCTCCGCGCCCTCAAAGGCGTCCGGCCCATCGTCTGCCTGACCGCCTACGATGTGAGCACGGCCCGTATCGCGGACGCCGGCGGCGCCGACCTCATCCTTGTCGGCGACTCCTTGGGCAATACCGTCCTCGGGCTCCCTGACACGGTCGGCGTCACCTTGGACATGATGCTCCACCACTCCGCCGCCGTCGCCCGCGCCAAGACGGAAGCCCTAGTGGTGGGTGACCTCCCCTTCGGCCTGGCCCACGATAGCTTTCCCAAGCTCCTCAGCTATTGCCGCCGATTCCTGCAAGAAGGCGGCGTCAAAGCGGTGAAGATCGAAGGCGGTGCCTCGCTTGCCCCAGCCATCGTGCGCCTCGTCGATGCCGGCATCCCCGTCATGGGCCACGTCGGCATGCTCCCGCAGCGCGTCCACTCCGCCGGCTATCGCCGCCGCGGACTCACGCCGGAAGATCAGAAACAAATCCTGATCGACGCCCAAGCCGTGGCCGCGGCCGGCGCCTTCGCTATTGTGGTCGAATGCGTCGACGAGAAATTCATGCCGAAGATCACCGAGGCGGTGTCTATCCCGACCATCGGCATCGGCTCCGGTCGAGGCTGCGACGGCCAGATCCTCGTCATCCACGACTTGCTCGGCCTCACCCCCGAACCGCCGCCCTTCGCGCGACCAGAAGCTAACCTGCACCGTGACGCGGTCGCGGCCGTCCGCCGCTGGGCCACCAAGGTGCGCGCCAAGAAATCCAAATGAACTGCGTCATCTTCGGAGCCGGCGGATGGGGAACGGCCATGGCCATCCACCTCGCCCGCCAAGGCCAGACCGTCACGCTCGTCCCACGCCGGGCCGAACAAGCCCTCGCCCTCGCCACAACGCGCGAGAACAAGGAATACCTACCCGGACACCGCCTCGATGATTCGATTCAGATCGGACTCGAACCTCTCCCGGCACTAATGGACGCCGACTTGGTCTTCCTCGCCTGCCCCTCCAAAGGCCTGCCGGAATTACTCAAGTCCATCGGCCCAGCCGTCCGCGGCTCGTCGACCAAGATGGCCATCTCGCTCTGCAAAGGCCTTGATCTCACCACGCTGCGTCGCCCGTCCGAGATGATGGCCGACGCCTTCGGCCCAATCCCAGTCGGCACGCTGAGCGGACCGAGCAACGCCGACGAAGTTGCTCGTGGGCTCCCGACCGCGCTCGTGCTCGCCGCGATTACGGACGACGCGCTCCTTAAGGATGTCCAAGCAGTCGTCAGCGGACCGACGCTCCGCGCCTACACCTCGACCGACCTCATCGGTGTCGAGATCGGCGGCACGCTCAAGAACGTCTATGCGCTGGGCGCGGGCCTGTGCGATGGCCTCGGCCTCGGCTCCAACGCCAAAGCCGCGATGCTCACGCGCTCGTTACAGGAAATGGCCCGTCTTGGTGAGGCCCTGGGCGCTCGCCCAGAAACCTTCCTCGGATTGGGAGGCGTCGGCGATCTGATGGCGACTGCCCACGGCTCTTGGAGCCGCAACCGTTCCCTCGGAGAACAGCTGGCGAAGGATCCGCAAGGCACGCTCGCCGCACTCGCCTCCCGCAAGGAAGCCGTCGAAGGCCACCGCGCTGCCGAAGCCCTTTCTCAGCTGGCGACCAGCCGAGGTCTCGAAGCTCCCATTCTTTTCTGCCTGCACGCGATCCTCTACAAGGGACTTGATCCCCGCGCGGGCGTGGTCGCGCTGATGACCCGCGACCTCCGTTCGGAGGCATGAGCAACGCGGACGTCGAGTCGCGCCCCTCACCTATCGCCGGCCTCGGCCTCTTCGCGAAGCGGGAGTTTGCACCCGGCGAACGTATCGCGCCCTACTCCGGCCCGACGACCTCGGAACCTCCCTTGGAAGCCTCCCCTGGCGGCAAGGTCTACACCTTGGAAATCACCCCGGGGCGGTGGTTGGACGGCTCTTCGGCCGACAACCCCTCGCGGCACGCCAACCATGCCTGCCAACCGAACGCCGAACTCATCTGGGACGAAGAGGAATCCATGGCTTGGCTGACCGCCCTGCGCCCGATCGACGCCGCCGAGGAAATCACCTTCGACTATGGGTTTTCATTGGCTGAAAGCCTCTTTCACCCGTGTGCCTGCGGGGCCACGGACTGTGTCGGTCGGATTATCGCTGACCCCCTCCGACCAGCCCTCCGCCGCCACCTGCGTTTTTCACGTCCAAGGGATTGACCACCCGCATCTGGAAGGTCAGTTTTCGCAGGTCAATCAGCCCATTTCTCCATGAAAAAAGTCGCCCTTACCGAGCTCGATCCCCGGCTCCAGAAACAGATCACCGCCGCAGACCAGCAGCTGAAGGCAAACCCCCAGTACGCCGTCGAAGTCCTCACGGGCATCCTTGTCCGTAATCCGGGCTGCATCGAAGTGCGTCGCACCCTCCGTAAGGCCCAGAAAGCCCTCCACGGAACCAAGAAAGGTCTCTTTGACGGCATCACCGGCGCCCTGACCTCTGGCAAGATTGCCAAGTCCGTGGAGTCCGACCCGCTCGCCGCCATCGCCGCCGCCGAAGAAGTCCTCGCCAAGAAGCCGATCGACGCCAACGCGAACAAGACCATCGCCCTCGCCGCCATTAAGTTGGAATTCCACGAGCTCGCCGCCTTCGCCTACGAAGAACTCTGCACCAACGAGCCTACGCAGATCCAGCACTTCGTCGACCTCGCCAACGTCTGGATCGCCGCCGGCGAAAACGACAACGCCCTGAACGCTGCCGACAAGGGCCTGAAACTCTTCCCCGGCAACGGCGACCTCCAAGAAGCCGTTCGCAAGGCCTCGGTCAACAAGACGATGAAGAAGGGCAATTGGGAAGACAAAGGCGACTTCCAGTCCAAGCTCAAAGACAAGGACGAAGCCCTCCGCCTCGACCAGTCCGCCCGTACGGTCACCGACTCGGCCACCGCCCTCGCTCAGGCCGCCGAACTCGCCCAGAAAATCCAGGCTTCCCCGGACAGCCTCGACCTTTACCGCGAGATCGTCCGCATGTTCCTCATCGCCGAAGACCTCGACAGCTCGATCGCCTGGCTACAGCGCGGCCGCCTGACGACCCTCGGTAAAGCCGATACCTCCCTTGAACGTCAGGAAAGCGACCTCGTCATCCGCCGGTACGAGCGCAACTCCAAGCAGCTCCGCGAGGCTATCACCGCCAACCCGGCCGACGCCGCCAGCAAGGACGCCCTCGCCAAGAACGAAATCGAGCTCAACGACTTCCGCCTGAAGACCTCTATCGCGCTGGTCGAACGCTACCCGAACGATTTCGGCTACCGCTTCGAGCTCGGCACCCTCCTCCTTGCCGCCAATCGCCTCGAAGACGCCGTCCAGCAGCTCCAGTACGCTCAACGTAACCCGAAGTTCCGCCAGCCAGCCCTCCTCGCTATCGGCCGCGCCTTCTCGCAGGGCGGCAAGTACGACCTCGCCATCGAGCAGCTGACCGCCGCCAAGAGCGAAGTCCAAATGATGAACGACCTGAAAAAGGATATCATCTACTCCCTCGGCGACACCTTCGAGAAGATGGGCAAGGACAAGGAAGCCGTCGACGAATACAAGATCATCTACATGGCCGACTCGGGTTACCGCGACGTCGCCAAGAAGATCAACGACTTCTACGAACGCCAGAAGGGCGCAACGGCCTAAGCCTCACCGACGCCTTCACCCTCTTGCGGACGGCTTCACCCGCCCGCCTCCCCTCTCCTGCCCATGGCACTCACCCCCTTTAAGAGCAACCTCATCGCCGATGTCGGCATCAGCATGGGAGACGAAGGCAAGGGCCGCCTCATCCCCGAGATCGTCCGCGAACTCCAAGCCCTCACGGGACGTCGCGACGTGGTCGGCACGGTCCTCAAGGTCAACGGCGGCGCCAACTCCGGTCACACGGTCGCCGGCCTGAAACTCAACCTGCTCCCGGGCGGCGTAGCCGAACATGATGTCGCTTGCCTCGCCCTCGGCTCCGGTGTCGTCGCCGACCCACGCAAGGCCCTCTGGGAAGCACTGCCACTCGAGAAGATCGGTATCCCGGTCCTCTCTCGCCTGCACATCGACGAACGTTGCATGATCAGCGACGTCTCCCACCGCATCCTCGACCTGGCCTGGGAAGACTACCGTATCAACGTCCTCGGCCACGAAGCACGCGGCTCCACCGGTCGCGGTATCACGCCGGCCTACGCGGACGAAGTCGGCCAGTTCCAGATTCACTATTCTGAATTCCTGGGTGCCAAAGCCGACTACGCGACGCGCCTTTCGGCCCGCCTGAACCGCGCCGCCTCGATCGTGCGCGACGTCTGCAAGCTCTCGGCCGACAAATGGGCCGGACTCTTCGCCAAGCTCACCGATGCCGAACTGCGCGCCAACAAGGGTGCCATTGACTCCGGCGTGTTCACGGCGGCGGAATTCGATTTCACCCGCTTCGCCGGCAAGGAACCGTTCACGTTCGACCACGCCGCCGTCCTCGAATGCTACTGGAAGGCCGGTGCCGCTCTCGCCCACACCATCGGCGATGTCCGCGAACGCATCCTCGGCGACCTCGCTGCCGATCGCCGCATCATCGGTGAGTTCGGTCAAGCCTACTGGCTCGACAAGCGTGCGGGCTTTGCCCCGAACGTCACGGCCTCTCACACTTACACGCCAGAGTTCTTCCAGTCCGCCGGCATCCCGGTCCAAGCGATTCACACGGTCGGCTGCTGCAAGGCCTACGACACGAAGGTCGGCACGCACGTCTTCCTGACGAAGATGCCGGAAGAACACCCGCTCCAACGCGCCCTCGCGAAACTCGAGTTCGGCACCAGCACCGGCCGCCAACGTATGGTGGGTTGGTCCGATCTGGTCGAGAAGGCCGACGCCCTTCGCTACGGTGGCTACGACGACATCGTCCTCAATAAGCTCGATGCCCTCTCGCCCCACGGCGAATGGAAGGGTGGCGATCTGCTCGTCTGCACGGGCTACCGCGACGCCGCCGGCAAGATCGTTTCCGGCGTCCCCCGCAACGATGCCGTCCGCCGCACGTTGCAGCCCATTTACGCCACTCTGCCCGGCTGGACGGCCGATATCACCAAGGTCCGCTCCTACGCCCAGCTGCCTGCCGAAGCACGTCGCTACGTGGCTTTCACGATGGCCGAGATCGTCCGCCTGGCTTCCCGCGGCGGTTCCCTCCCCTTCCTCCCGAACCTCCGCTACATCGGCGTCGGTCCGGACCCTGACCAGATCATCTCCGACGTCCCCGCGACGGCTGAACTGATCAAACAGGCCTAACACCCTTCCGACGCCGCGCCGATGGCCGATCTGGAACATAGCTTCGCAATCCCGCTCTGGGCTCTCGTCGACCAATCCAAAGTGGAGGCCGGCACGTCCGATATGCGCGGACTCGCCAAGGAACTGGGCAAATGGCTGGCCCACAACTTCGACGTCGACCACAAGGGCGTGGCGATCGAGGAACCCTCCGGCACCGAACCAGGCGCGATGCCGATGTTCGTCGTCGCCAGCGTCCCGCAGGCGCAATGGCACGTGATGGTCGCGCTGGCCCAGAGCCGCGCCTGCAAACTGTTCGTGGTGCTGCCGACGGAAAGCGGCGCCTTCAGACTTCAGGAATTAAACATCCCGAAGCCGGAATAATCAGGCGGCGAAGACCTTGACGGTCTCAAGGTGCAACTCGGCCACCTGCTCTAAGGTCAGGCCTCCCCACTTATAACCGCCAGCCAAGGCGAAGATGTGCGGGATCTTCCTGGCCCGCGCCCACTGGACGACGAGCTTCTCGCGCTTACGGATGATGTCCTTGGTGATGCCCTTCATGCCGCCGGCCTTCTCATAGGTGTCCATGCCCGCGTTATAGATGAGGAAATCCACGCGCTCCAAGGAGTGCAGCGCATCCTCGACGTGTCCGAGGTAGCCCTTCGGGCTATCGACTTCGACATAGAAGTGCCGGGCCGGATCGGACGGCTCCCAGGAGTCGAACGAGTTTACGGTGACATCAGCTAGATAGACCTGCTGATGGTCGCCGAGGATATCGAAAGTACCTCCGCCCGCGTGCGCATCAAGGTCCAGGATGCCGACGGTCTTGACCTTCTTGAGGGCCTCAAGCGCGGCGAGGGCCAGTCCATTGAACTGGCAGAAGCCGTTCCCTGAATTTTTGCGCGCATGGTGCAGTCCGCTAGAAAGGCTGCCGGAGCGGCCGTTCTTCAACGCCTCCTTGACGGCATCACGCATACCACCGGTCGAGGCGAGGATACTGTCCAGCAAGGGCTGCGACCAAGGGCCGACCTCCAGGAAACTGCCTTTGTCCTCGAAGGTACTACGCACGTGCTCGGGCGTATGGATCAACTCGAGCTCCTTGCGCGTCGCGAGCTTGGGCGCCTCGAGCCAGACCTCACCCGCCTTGCCAGCTTCGATCATCTCAGCGACCAGCTTGGACTTAGTGACGGTCTCGGTCTTCCCTTCGACCACGTAGGTGGGGCTATAAAAGACGGTGAGCGGCGGCTGCGACATGACGATGTTATGCCCACAACCAGCCGCCCCGTCAAATCCACCCCCTGTCATAGGTTGCGGTTGGCTTCGGGCCGATGCTTCGCCATGTTCAAGGCGTCGCCGACCATGCCCTTCGACCCCAAGATTCCACGAGAACTCGCTAATAAACTGGGGCGCGAGGCGATGAAGGTCATCGAGCTAGGCCTCTACGCCTCGCCGACCAGCCAACAGGTCGATATCGCCGCAGACATCGCCGACGCGGTGGCGCGGACAACCCACCTGCCGCCCGACCATCGGCACACCTCCCCTCGTACGGGATCGCACGCGACGGCCATCGAAGTGACGGAAGAGACATCCCTCTCCGCCGCCGCCCGTTACCATGCGGCCGGACTGCGGACGCTGGTGCTTAACTTCGCCTCACCGATCGTCGCCGGCGGCGGCTTTCTGGCCGGCGAACGCGCCCAAGAGGAATACCACTGTCGCTCGACGGCCCTCTTCGCCTGTCTGCTCGGTGGACCGATGTATGCCTTCCACCTGCAGCAGGGCAACGCACTCCGCACCGATGCGATGATCTATTCCCCGGACGTACCCGTCTTCCGGGACGATGAGCATCGCATGCTCGAGACGCCCTTCAAGGTCGCCTTCGTTTCAGCCGCCGCCTGCGACGCCCGTGATGTCGCCCCGCTCGACCAAGCGAAGATCCCCGGAGCCATGAGCGCCCGTATCGTCAAGGTCCTCGCAATCGCCCAAGCCAATGGCCATGACACCCTCGTACTCGGCGCCTGGGGCTGCGGCAACTTCGCCAACGATCCCGGATTGATCGCCGACCTCTTCCGTCAGGCTCTCGACGGCCCCTTCAAGGGAGCTTTCCGCCGAGTGACCTTTGCGATCGTGGATACCACGCCCGATCAGCGTTGCCTGAACCAGTTCCGCCTCGCCCTCTCGCCCAAGGCCCCGCCTAAGCACAACTGAGGCTCTACTTCAAGCGGCCGAGGATGGCTTCGCCGACGGTGGCGCCGAGGAAGTCATAACCGGCGCCGGTGTAGTGCACGTCCAGCGGGGGCTGGAATTCCTTTAGGCGAGGAGTCATCGCACCGAAGAGATCGTCCGTCGGGATGCCGTGCTTCTTCATGACTTCGGCCGCAAGGGCGTTCTTCTCGACGATCGACGCGGCGGTCTGCTTCTGCGCGGGATTATCCGGGATAGGCGTGGTGTTGGCCCAAATGAGCTTGGCCCCGGTCTTCTCCAGTCGCACCACAATCTCTTCGAGGCGCTTCACGTAGTCGGCCGGCGGCGTACCCCGGTCATGGATGCCGAAATTGAAATGGATAACGTCCCACTTCCCTTCGCCGAGCCACACATCGAGGTTCTTCAGGCCCGAAGCGGTGGGACCGCAATTAGCGGGGGCGCGATGGACGTTCGCCTTACCCGCAAGGGCCTTGCGCGTCGGCTGAGTGTACCCACGCGAAACGGAATCGCCGATGAGCAGGATGCGCGGTAGCTTCGGGTCGTCCTTCACGAAGTCCCACGCGCTCGACTGGCCGGCGATTTTTCCGCGCTTGTGTAGGGGCAGATAGAAACTGCCGAGTTGCTGCTGGAGCACCTTCTCCCAGGCCTGTTCAGCCGGCGAAAGCTTGGCGAACCAGGCCTGATACCTCTCGTCGATAACCTTATCCTGAGCGGCCTTCTTCGCCGCCGCCTGCGCAGCCGCTTCCTTGGCGTTCGTCGGCTCGCCCTTCGGCGGCTCGGCAGCGACCAAGACGAGGGCGAGACTGAGCAAGGTAAGCAGGTGCTTCATGGCAGGGTATGCCAATGCAACCAGCTAACTCAAAACCTTCAAGCCGTCACTACCGCCCTTCCTTACTGGACGACTCCGCTCATCGGATGGCCGGTGACAGCCTTCCAGGCAATCTCCTGAAGCAGACGGTTGAGCTTCTCGGCTTCCGGCAGTTTGGTAAGTTGGCTAACCAAAGGCAAACCGACCGGACTGCGTCGGTAGATAACCGAGTAATGACAGTAGGCCGAGAGGACGCGGATCTGTGCGCCGGGATGCCCCAGGGCGTCCGTGAAGAGTTCGTTCTGCGTCTTGATGCCGGGGGCTTCGCCTTTGATGACCTTGTCACGCAGCGCCATGACGGCCTCACCGCTCGGCACGATGGCGATCTTCGCCTCAGGGATACGGGCGTTGAGTTCCTTTACATGGTCTTCGATTATCTTGAAATAAGGATCATGCTTCGCGCGCAACTGCGCCAGGGTGACCCCATCGCGATCGATGGACTTCGGCTTGCTCTTGGAGAGCCAGATTACCGGATCTTCGAAGGGTACCCAGTTCTGCTGGAGCGTCAGACGAAGCTTGGGGTTATGCTCCAGTCCGAGCTTGGTGAAATTCTCGATACCCGGATCCGGCAGGAACGTCGGCGCCATGGTAAACAGGTCGGCCTTACCCGCCTCGAGGACCGGCTTGGCCTTGTTCTTCTCCTCAGGCAGATCCCAGTGCTGGATGACCTTGGAGCCGCCGATGGAAGAAATCGCCAACTGCTCATGCCCCTGAATACCCGCGGCCTTGGCCATCTCGGCGACGAGCGGCGGCATCCATACATGGAAGCTATGGCCAGCGGTCAGCACCTTAAGCCCCCTCGGCGACGCCACATCTTCTTTGGCGTGGACGGGTGAGAAAACCAGCAGGACAAGGACGAGCAAGAGGCTGCGCATGAAGGGAATCTCACCTCGTCGAGCCTGCTCGTCAACGCCTTCGACCGGCAGGCCAGGCGAGCCGAAGTCATGGCCCACGTGGAACTTTTCCTCGACCTCCACGACCGCCTGCCCAAGGAACTCATCTACGAACGCGAACTGCTCATCTGCAGGATGTGACCCCCGTGACCCCGACCCCCTCCCTCTGGCGCCTATTGCTACTGTCCCTCCTGATGATCTTCGGCGGGGGTCTGGCCTGCCATCTGCTTCAAAGCGATGGAGGTCGCGTCGAAGTTACGGACTTCCGGCTTGATACGGTCAACGGTCAGTGGGTCACGGCCGACCTCTTTCGTCCGGCCACCGCCACCCGTCAACAGCCCGCCCCGGCGGTACTCATCTGCCCGGGCTTCGAACGCAGCAAGGAGACGATGGCATCCTTCTCGATGGAGCTGGCCCGCCGCGGTTTCGTGGTAATCACAATCGACCCTTATAACCAAGGTGCCTCCAGCTCGACGATGGAGCGGCGTTCGGCGACGAAGGAAGGTTACGGGCTCGTCGCGATGGCGGAATACGTCCATGGCAAGACCGGCCCCGATTTCATCGACCGTTCCCGCGTCGGTGCCTTCGGCTACTCGGCTGGCGGTAATGCCGTCATGCAGACGGCCTCCCAGTTCGGCGCCCGCCAGGCTACGGCCCTGCGCCGCGCGACGCGCCTCGACTCCGAGAAGGGACGCACGGTGACGGAACAAGAGACCGCTTCGGCCCGCCGGGAGAACCTGCTCACGACCATCTTCGTCGGCGGTTACGTCCTCACGATGAACGAAGAGCTCTTCGCTCCGATTGACGCCAACGTGGGCATGGATTACGCGCGTTCGGATGAAGGCGCTTTCCGTAATGTCGCCGGTAGTGCCGATATGCGTACGGCAGCGGAGTCGCTAGCACTCGTCAATTCCGCCCGGCCAGCCGACGATAAACTGAAGGCGATTGAGATCGGTCGCGCTTACGGCGAAACCGCCCAACGCACGTACCGCATCGTCCATAATACGTCCGGTATCCACCCGCTGCTTCCTTACGACGACCGTTTCGTCGCGAACGTCCTGGATTTCTTCGATCGCACCCTGCAAGCCCCGTCGCCGCTACCGCCTGAAGACCAGCGCTGGAAATTCCGCGAAGCCGCCACCACCATAAGCCTCGTCGGCGGATTGCTCTTCGTGCTCCCTTGCGCTGGGCTGCTCCTGCGCCTGCCCTTCTTCGCCGCCGTCCGTCAGCCGACGCCACCAGCCCTCCCCGCCCCGTCCCCTTCCGGCCGTAAGCTCACGTGGTGCTTGTTCTTCTTTGGGGCCCTGGTGGCCGCCGTACTCTTCATGCCGCTCTCGATGGCTACGTTCACGGTCTTCCCCGAGGCGAGCTCGGTGAAGCAGACCTGGTGGTTCCCGCAACGGATCAACAACGCGCTGCTGCTCTGGGCCCTCGCCAACGGCACGATTGCCCTGACGCTGTTCTGGGGCGCATACCGATTCCATGGCCGTCATCATGGCGTCATGCCCTCCATGTGGGGCCTGAAACTCAACGCCAAGGCCGCTAGCCTCACCGCCTTGCTCGCCTTTATCGTCGTCGGGCTGTTCTACGTTCTGCTCTTCGCCTGCTATACGCTTTTCCATGCAGACTTCCGCTGCCTCTTCGTCGCCGCCTCGACGGCCTTCCCGCCCAAAATGCTCATCGTGGCGCTGGAATACATCCCTTTGTTCTTCGTTTTCTACTTCGCCAATTCCCTCCGCGTGAACGGAGGCTCGCGCCACGAAGGCGCCTCGGCCTGGCGGTCTGGCCTGTTCAACGCTTTCGGTAATACGCTGGGACTCATCCTCGTCCTCTCACTCCAATACCTACACCTCGGCGCCACGGAACAGCCTTTCTGGACGGACGGATGGCTCTATGTGAACCTGCTCTTCGGCGTGATCCCAATGATGTTCCTCTTGCCGTGGCTGCACCGGATCTTCTTCGACCTCAGCGGCCAGACCTGGCTGGGCCCGCTCATCACGTGTCCACTATTCGTGATGATGATGCTGACCAGCAATGTCTGCTACATCCCGCTGAAGTAAGTCGCCTTACTTGCTGGAGCGATAAGGGCCAGCGGGGAGTCCATCCTTGCCAGCCGAGTAGACGCTAACCTCGGGGAAGTTAGCCCAAGCGTAACGCACTTCCTTAGGCGCCTTGACGCCTGTGACGGTCACGGTCGCGCCATCGGCCTTGGCCTGACCGAAGACCCATTTGTCGTCGGCTCCGAGCAGACCGAAGCCCTTGCCGTCGTTCTTGAGTACCACCGGACGGTCATAAGTCAGCACGAAGGCATCGCCCTGACGTTCCGCTTTCTTCACGCGCGGAGCTTCACCGTCGTTGCGGGTCTTGTAAACGCGCTGCAGCGCGACGTAGGCGAGACGCTCGCCGACGGGGAGCTTGTCCTTAGGGTGAATGTCCTTTTCTTCGCCGAGATCGATGTTCACAGACTGCATCGCACCGGGGACGTTGTCAGCGATCCATTCCATGGATTCACGAATCCGGGGCCAGCTGGTGTCTTCCACAGCGAGCTCGGGCTTGCGGGCCATGAAGCGAGGGAGCTGGACGATGATGAAGGGGAATTCCTGGCCCCAGGCCTTATGCCAGGACTTGATCATGGAACCGAGAACCCACTTGTAGGCCTCAGGCTGGCCGGCGTTGGACTCACCCTGATACCAGATTGCGCCGCGCACGGAATAACCGACGAGCGGAGCGACCATGCCGTTCCAATTCATGTGGGGTCCATTGGCCCAAACCGGGGCGAACCTGCCCGCATCCTGACGCAGTTTGGCCAACGCAGCCTTGTCCTTCTCGACGGCGATCTTGGCGTTGAGCTTCTCGAGGGCGACAGCGCGAGACTTGATGCCGGCGGTCTCAGTGGCGTCGAAATCCTTGGCGTCAGCGACGTCGGCATACATACCCTTCGGACCCCAGGCCTCGGCGCGGGTGCCACCGATGGAGGTATGAATGACGCCGACCGGCTGCTTGATGTTAGCGCGAAGTTCGCGGGCGAAGAAAAGACCCGTGGCGGTCAGACCTTCAACGGTCTCCGGAGAGGCGAGCTTCCAGGAACCCTGCACGTCGTCGACGGGCTCGGCTTTAGGCGTACGGGCGACGGTGAAGACGCGGAGACCAGCATCAGCCGGGCGGGACTTGGCGTCCGCGGCGGCGGTGGTGTTCTTGACGACCCAATCCATGTTCGACTGGCCGGAACCGATCCAGACCTCGCCGACGATCACGTCGCGAGCGGTGAAGGTTTCTTCGCCGGAGCTGACGACCAGGTCCTTGCCCTGTTCGGTAGCCTTGAGGCCGGCGAGGGTGGCGGTCCACTTGCCATCGTTGCCGGCGGTGGCGGTGGCTTCGGTCGAACCGAGCTTCACGCTGACCTTCGAGCCTGGGTGAGCCTTGCCGAAGACGGCGGCGTCACCGGCCTGCAGCACGGCATGATCGGAGAAAAGGGTGATTAGCTTCAGTTCTCCGGCGGACACGAGCGCGGAGCAGCAAAGCACGAGGGTGGCGAGGCGGGGTAGCATGGGTCCAGCAGACCTTGCCGGTGGAAGATGGCAAGCCTGTCCCCGGAAGACGGTTGAAACTCCTCGGGCGGGGCGCTGTTATATCCATATCATGAAGCACCTACCCCTGCTCCTCCTCGCCGCCCTCGGTTTCGCAGCCGAAGACGCCCCGCGCCCGAACGTCCGCCCCGAAGGACCGACCCCCGAAGGTCGCTCCAACCCACGTCTCCCGGTCCCGCTCTCCCCTGACGAACAGAAGCGCCTCCGCGAAGCCATGGAGAAAGCCAATCAAGACCCTTCCGTAAAGGAAGCGAATGAGCAGGCCGCCAAGGCCCAGCAGGCCGCCGCCGAGGCCCAGAAGAAAGCCCGCGAGGCCACCGATGAAGCCGCCCGTAAAGCCGACCCCTCCGTCGCCCCGATTCTCGAAAAGATTCGAAAGGCCATGGAACAGCGTCAGCCCGGCCAGCCTGGCCGCCAACCGGAAGCCAAGCCAGCCAGCGAAGCACCTCGTCAACGCGAAGGCGGCAACCGCCAACCCAACGCCGAGCCGGGACGCTCGCGCGAAGGCAACCCTCAACCAGAAGCCAAGCCCCGCGGTGAAGCCCCGCGCCAGCGCGAAGGCAGTCGCGAGGAGCCGACCAACCGCAGCGCCCAGCTCCCAGGCCTCTCTCCTGACGAACAACGCCGCGTCCGCGAGGCGATGGCGAAGGCCAACGCCGAACCGGCCGTCCGCGAAGCCCGCGAGGCCGCCGCAGCCGCCCAGCGCAAAGCGATGGAGATCGCCGAAGACGCCGCCCGCAAGGCCGACCCTTCGCTGACCCCTCTCTTTGAGAAGATGCACAAAGCAGGTGAAGCGCAGCGCGGCCGGAAGCAGCCCGAATAAGCACGTTATCATCCCTATCGAAGGCCGACCGATTGGTCGGCCTTTTTATTTCCCACCACTGACCGCGAGGCTCATATTGCACCCATGCGCCTCCCCACGCTCGCCCTCGTAACCCTCGGCCTGCTAAACCTTGCCCACGCCGAAGACGCGCGCCTCGGTCCGCTCAAGGACCTCAACGGGACCTTCCCCTTCCCCGCTCCGAAGTCCGTTCAGGAATGGGAGCCGCGCCGCGACTTTTTCCAACGCCAGCTAGTCATCTCGCAAGGCCTCTGGCCGATGCCGACGAAGACGCCGCTCAACGCGGTGATCCACGGTAAAATCGACCAAGGGGACTACACGGTCGAGAAGGTCTACTTCGAAAGCGCTCCAGGCTTCTTCGTGACGGGCAATCTTTACCGGCCTAAGAATATTTCGGGCAAGGTACCAGCCGTCGTCTTCCCGCACGGACACTGGGCCGACGCGCGTTTCGTCAACCAGTCCGACAAATTCGTCCGCGAAGAGATTGCCACCGGACAGGAGCGCTTCGAGCAAGGCGGCCGCTCGCGCTTCCAGTCGATGTGCGTCCAGCTGGCACGCATGGGCTGCATCGCTTGGCAGATCGACGCCCTCAGCGATTCCGACTCGAAGCAGTTTACACCCGAGATCATCCACAAGTTCGCTAAGCAGCGCCCGGAGATGAACCGTACCGAAGGATGGGGACTCTACAGCCCCCAGGCCGAAGCCAACCTGCAGAGCGTCATGGGCCTGCAGACGCTCAATTCAATCCGCAGCATCGACTTCCTCCTCACCCTTCCCGAAGTCGACCCCGCCCGCCTCGCCGTCACGGGCTCCAGCGGTGGCGGGACGCAGACGATGCTCCTGGCGGCCACCGACCCTCGTCTCGCGCTTTCCTACCCCGTCGTGATGGTCAGCACCGCGATGCAAGGCGGCTGTTCCTGCGAGAACGCTACGCTGCTTCGCGTGAACTCCGGCAACGTCGAGATCGCCGCCCTCTTCGCCCCCAAACCCCAAGGCATGAACACCGCCAACGATTGGACAAAGGAGATGGCGACGAAAGGCTTTCCTGACCTGCAGAAGCTTTATGCACTCTACGGTAAAAAGGACTTTGTGACGCTCCAACGCGGCGAGCATTTCCCCCATAACTATAATGCGGTCACGCGCATGGGTTTCTACGAGGTGCTGAACCGCCACTTCAAACTGGGCCAGCAATCACCTATCGTCGAAAAGGATTATGTACCCCTACTCAAGGAACAGCTGACGGTCTGGGATGACGCCCATCCGGCTCCAAAATCCGGCGACCCCGAATTCGAACGAGGGCTGCTCAAGTGGCTGAAGTCCGACGCGGAACAGCAGCTCCTCGCCGCTGCCAAGACCGCCGAAGGTCGCGAGCACGTCCTCCGCCCGGCCATCGAGGCCCTCATCGGCCGCCCCTTCGCTCAAGCAAGCAAGATCTCTTTCCCTGAGGCCAGCACGCAGTGGCGCGACTCACACTTCCGCACGCAAGGCAAACTGCTCAATGCGACCTACGGCGAAGAAGTCGCGATCGACTGGCTCCAACCCATCAACCCGACCGGCGAAGTGGTGATCTGGCTCGATGATGCCGGCAAAGGCTCTGCCCGCCTCGCGGATGGCAGCATCCGTCCTGAGCTACAAGAACTCATCGACCGTGGCGTCGGTGTACTTACCGCCGATCTCTTCCTGCAGGACGACAAGTCCTTGAAACAGACCCGCGTCGTGGCCGGCCCCCGCGAGGTCCCGGCCTACACCTTCGGCTACAACCACACCCTCTTCGCCCAGCGCGTGCATGACGTGATGACCATCACGAGTTACCTACTCTCGAACCGCGACGCCTCCCAGCCGGCCGTGAAGAAGGTCTCCCTCGCCGGCTTCGGTAAGATGGGCGCTATCGCGGCCGCCGCACGTGCCTCCACTGGCGGAGCCATCGCCAATGCCGCGATCGATACCGCCGGCTTCCGCTTCGGACAGCTCTTGGATTACCGCGACCCGATGTTCCTGCCCGGCGGCGCGAAGTATCTGGACGTCCCCGGCCTGCTCTGCGTCGCCTCGACCCAAGCCCTCTGGGTCGCCGGAGAGAAAGACGCCACGCTCTTCCCTTCCGCCACGCCTCACCTTGACGGCACCGACGCCAAGACTGCGGCCGCAGTTTGGCTAGGTCGCTGAGCCTATCCGTCTCGTTACTTCAAGACCTGAGCGGCGAAGCCCTGCATGAGCTTGGCCTCGACTTCGTCTAGCTTGCCAGTCCACTTCGGCGCCGGAGCCTTCACGTCGTAAATCTTACCGAAGAAGACGAGCGCGTTGAGATAGGTGCCGACGAACTCGGGATGGGAGTTGTCTTTGGTATGCAGGCGCACCGGCGCCGCCGAAGCGTAATTCAATTCCCATGCATCGCCGCACGGGACGACGGTGGCCTTATTGTCCTTGGCCACGAAGTTATACCACTTGCGCAGGCGATTCTGCATCTCCTTCGGATTGGCACCGATGGCGCCAGCCTCTTTCACCATGGCTTTTTCTTTCCAGAAATCTGCGTGCCGAGCCCACGTTTCATAGAAGTAGATACGTGCCTTCGGACTCTTGGCGCGGATGCGCTTGCAGAGCTCGGCCGCGCTCTTGACGAAGTGTTCGCGAGTCGTGAGATCCTTCTCCGCCAAGGCGGGTTCCATGCTCTGCCCCTGCAGGACGACGACATCCCAACCACCCTCTTCAATGAGCGCTTGGCTGGGGGGCTGGCTGAGCTGCTGGCTTAAGGTCTGGCCTCCGGGCGTGGCCGACTTGACCACCGGCTCCCTGCGGCCGGCGCTCTTCACGACCTCCAGAAATACATCAGGGAGCTTGTTGACGCCAGTATAGCTGTTGCCGATGAAAAGGATGCGCTGCGGGTCCTCGGCGAAGGCGGCCGTGGCGAGCATCAGGAAGGCGGCCAGCCATGACATCGGGGCGAATCTCATGGTGGCCAGCATTCCGGTGAATCGATGGATGACAACCCCGTCTTACCAGAGGACCGGCTGGGTCACGCCGATGTTGCGCTGCACTTCGGGGTCGGTCGGATCGGACGGTAATTTCTTCCAAAGATCGAGATAGTCCGTCTCCCCGAACTGGCGACCAGCCAAAAGAAGGCTGGGCTGACGGGCCGGCCAACCCTCCCACGCTTGGACATCGGGCTTGAGGGTCCACTTGGATTTATCGGCGAGGAACGGATAGAGGAAAGCCACGGCCTTACGGATACCGCGACCGTCCGGCAGCGTAAACTCCCACAGGTTGTCTTCCTTGGTCGAGAGCACCTGGCAAAGGAGCACCATGTTATCTAACTGGAAGATCGAGTAGCCGTAAGGCTTGGTGCGAGCCAGCTCCAGCGGGAACCCACCATCGACGGCCATCTGCTTACCCACGAAGACTTCCTTGTACTGCTTACGGCAGGCGGCGAGCTTCTCTTGGTCGCCGATGAAATCAGCGTAGACGGCGAGCTGCAGATAAAAGGCCACGGCGTGGTTATTTTTCGCAGCGGCCTCTTCCTTGCCGTTCTTGCTGGTGACCATCCACTCGGCCAGTTTGCGGAACCAGCCGCGGAGATCCTTGGCCATACCGGCCGGGAAAGCCGGCGACCGCTCGAGGGCCTTAACGGCGGCAGGCACTTCGATCAGATGCAATGCGTCAATGATGCCGATGCCGCGGCCCGGCGAGACACCCGGGACGGCCTGCGCGAAATCAAGATTCGGATTCATGCGCAGCTTGGCATCCAGGAAGAACACGCGCAGTAATTCGGCGGCCTTGACGACATACTTGTCGTCGCCGGTGACCTGATAGGCAGCGGCGAGCGCCGAGACGGAATCGCGCAGGGTCTTCACGACCAGGCGATGCTGGCTGAAATTCTCCGGATTGGTCTGGCCGTCACGGCGGATATACGGGAGGCCATTCGGCTTCGTGGAATCCGGCCACCAGTAGTCGCCATTGGAATAGAAGTCATTGACTCCGCCCTCGCTGAGCTTGGCCGGGAAAGCAGTGAGGCTGACCGGTGCCTGCGTCAGAGCCTTCTCGGCAGCCTTAAAAATACGCTCACGATCGATGGTAGCGACGTCGACGCTGACCTTAGGGAGGACAGGCGCACCGGCACCGGCGGCGGCGGCCGGAGCGGCCTCAGCCTTGGCCTTCGACTTCGACTTCGACTTAGCGTCGGGCTTCTCGGCCTTGGGCTTGGCGCCATCAGCCTTCGGAGCGGACACAGTCACCGACTTGTTTTCGACGTTCAGGAACTGGGTGCGGCGGCCCTCGGAGGAAGCGCTGAACACGGCCTTGTGTCCCGTGACCTTGGCGCTGATCTGCGCCCGACCGTTGTACATCTGCACGACACGAGAGCCGGTCGATGTGCCGAGATTATCGAGGAGTTGACCATCCCCAACCATGCCGAAACGAACGATATTAGAGCAGTCGAGACAAGGCACGCCCTCGGCATCAGCCATCCGGGCTTCGATCGTGACGACGCCATCCTTCTGAGCTAACTCAGTCAGGGTGAGTCTGGCCGGCTTACCCCACGGCTTGGATTGGTAACCAAGGGTCATCTCATCGACGAGATCACCAGCGACAGACTTGGCGACCGCGCGCAGCTTGTTCGGACCGTCCTTGAGAACGACGTTCCAACGCAGGCCGGCGGCGGGGAAATCCTGGCTGTCGC
Source organism: Opitutia bacterium (assembly GCA_003569165.1). GTDB lineage: Bacteria > Verrucomicrobiota > Verrucomicrobiia > Opitutales > UBA953 > UBA953. The sequence goes on along the minus strand of BGOI01000015.1, from coordinate 7,099 downwards.
GCTTCTTGACGCCGAGGCTCTTACCATCGGCGAAGAGCTCGACTTCGGTGCAGTTAGAATAGACTCGGATCTCCTTGGCTTCACCAGGCTTACCCCAGCGTACCGGCCACTCATGGCCGAGGAGTCGCACCATGGGCTTCTCCGCCCAATAGCTCTGGAAGACGTAATAGCTTTCCTTCGGGGTCCCATCGCGTTCGACGACGCCCTTCTGATTCACACGGGGCACGGGATTCTCCGGACGCAGCGGAGTAGCGAAGTCCTTGAAGATCCACTGGGCGCTGCCCGTCAGCCACGGCATCTTCTCCTGCTCCTTGAGATGCCAGTCGAAGAGATTGATCATGTAGCTCTCGGACCAATCGCCGTCTTTGGACATACGAACCTTGCCGCCAGTCTTCTTGTAGGCCTTCCCCTTCTCGGCGGTGCCTTCGCCCACGGCGACCTTTTCGATCAGCTTCTCGGGCTCTTCGGAGAAACGGCGGGCGTGGCTATCGCCACCCCACTCGGCGTGGAAGAAATGCTGGGTGTCCTTCAGGGCCTTCTCGGCGGAAGCGGCATATTCGGTGTAACGGCCCGAATACCAGCCAGCCCAGATACTTGGGGAATAGACGTCGACGATATCCTTACAGAAATCGCAGCGGCGAATCGTCGTAGGACGCGACGGATCAAGCTTATGCGAGAGGTCATTCAGCTCCTTCATGAAGGCGCGGATACCCTCCTTGTCCTGCTTTTCGAAGTCGCCAGGCCAATCGTTCTCATTGCCGAGGCCCCACATGATGACGGACGGATGGTTACCATGCTGCTCGATGAGGGCCTTGAGCATGTCGCGGCACTGCTGCTTGTATTGGTCGCCGCCGATGCCGCCACGACACCACGGAATCTCTTCCCAAACCAAGAGGCCAAGCTCATCGCAGAGTTTCAGGACCAGCGGAGCCTGCTGATAATGGCCGAGGCGCACGAAATTCGCGCCCATGTCCTTGATGGCTACAAGGGTCTGACGAACAACCTCGTCCGGTACGGCGGCGGCCACGCCGGCATGATCCTCGTGGTAATGCGTGCCCTTAAGCAGCAGGCGTTCGCCGTTAAGTTTAAAAGGGCCGTGCTCGACCCATTCGACGCTGCGGAAACCAAAGGGCTCGGCGACGACCTGTTCGCCATGCTTAGAACGGAGGGTCACCGTCGCACGGTAGAGCTGCGGAGATTTCGGGGACCAAAGCGCCGGATTCTCCAGGGCGATCTTAGCGGTGATGCCTCCGAGGGAGGCGGAGACCGCCGCATTCTCGGAGCGATAGGCGACCTTGCCCGCCGGATCGGTCACCACGACTTCGCAGGTGACGTCGTCGGCCAGTGCCTGCGGATTAGACAGCCGGACCTGAATGGCGACCTCGCCCGAGGAACCTTTGACAGTAGCGGATACGCCGACGCGGGCGACCGAGATAGCGGGCACGTAGATTAGGCTAACATGGCGATAAATGCCACCGTAGCGATTGAAGTCACTGAGGTCGGAGGGAATGCTCTCGGCATCACGCGAATTATCGCAAAGCACCGCGACGGGCACCTCACCCTTGAAGTCCGGACGGGCGGCCGCCTTGGCTGCTTCATCGGTGATATCCACCGTCCACTCGTCGTAACCGCCGACATGGGCGCCGACTTTGGTCGTGTAAACGAAGACCTCGGACCTCTGTCCGGCACCGTCGAACTTCAGCAGTGTGCGGCCGTTCGGATAGGGGTTAGCGATCTTACGCTTGGTGCGATACCAGCCCTGACCCTGATAGTAGCGGACGTCCGGGTCGACCGAGTCGCGACCATTGAAGCAATGCGGCAAGGCAACGGGGGACCATGTGACGTTATCGCTGGCGGCATCGCCACGCCAGACCTCCCAGGTACTCCCCAGGGTGCCTTGATAATATTCCCAACCGGTAGACAACCGCTGGACGGTCTCCGCCGCGAAAGAGGAGACGGCAAGCAGGACGAGAACGAGACGGATGAACGTGTTCATGGCAAATCCCATCAATTAGCCTGCATCCGCCTGCGGCTTTCAATCCCAGACCCCTTAATCTAACCTTAAGAATCGGTGAACTGACCTCACTTTTCGGCAATCCCCCAGATTTTCTCGACGACCTTGAGCATGGCGGGGTCCTTCGCCAGCAGTTCGGCCCGATTGAACGGCTCGAAGTCATTGCGATCGAAGTACGATTCCGTGCTCTCGGCGAAATACTCCATCTGGTTGTTCATTGCGTAGGCCTTGGCTGGCTTGTCCACGAGCTTCTCGCCAGTCCAACGCTTTACGGCGTCATAGGTTCCAGATGCCTTGGCCTTTTGATAGGCGCCGAGGATATCGCGATTCTGATATCCGCCCGGCACGACCTTGTCGTGAAACGCGTGCGCCAACTCATGCAGCACCACAACGGGCATTCGCTTGGTCTCCGCCTCTAGGCGGTCGATCATCGTGAATTCGACTGACTTCGCCAAGGCGATCTCGCGCCCAGACTGCTTCACCCACTCCAATCCCCCGTGATACTCGGCCGTTGGGCGGACACCGGGATAAGGGAGCGTAAAATTCAACGTCGTCTTCTTCAGTTCCGCGACGGCCTTTGCGGGCACCAGGCGCACAATCGTCTCGAGGTGCTTATCCAGCAACCCGACGGCCTTCTCGACCATCGCCGGGTCTCGGGCAATCAGTCGCTCGTCGATGCGCAGGGTCCATCCGCGGATATCGCGCACCTGGCGATCGCGTCCGGCCATCTGTACCGCGGCCTTACCCAAGGCGTCACCGACAAGGAAATAGGTCTCGGCGTTGCCAAACTCATGATGCCCGTGGCTAGGATTAGGCGAGTCCTCCGCCTTGCGGACGAAGTCACGAGTCGGCACAAACACGACGTTGTTCTTAAACTCAGGATATTCCGCCACGTTCGCCTGCGCCTTACGCAAAGCCGTCCACTCCTTCGGCGCGTCGACCCAGGCACCGGTCAGCTCGCCGACGATCACGGGGAGCTTCGGCTCCCCGAACTCCTTGCGGACATCGCGGATCAAGTGCGCGAGGTTTTGCTCGTATTCCGGGACGGCGGTCTTCGGATTCACGCCGTCGTTCCATCCCTGATACCAGACGAAGCCAGCCAGCTCGACCGGGGAGCCGTCGTAGGCCGGAAAATCTTTCTTCAAGTTCGCCAGAGCCGCACGGACCTCGGCGACCATCTTCGTGTAATACGGACCGACCACGCCGCCCGCGCTGGGCGGGCGGAAATCGCGGTAGAGGCTCTTACCTCCCCAAGCGGTCTTGATGAGCAGGACCTGATCGCGGTAGGCCTCTCCGACGACATGGCCAAACTGGAACTCAGGCCCGAAGTGATGCTTGCCGCCGTACACGGCGTAGCCGACCGACAATCCGCCGACTAGGAGAGGTTGCTTTTCACGCTGATAGCGCACCCAGACATCCTGACGTACGACCCATTTGCCGTCCTTATCGCGGAGGTGGGCATAGCGCTCGGCGTTGCCCGGGCGGGCCATCACCTCGACCAAGGTGCCCTTCCCTTCGTTGTAATCGCGTCCGGTCAGGTCGACGACCGACTGGCCTTCCATATTGGACTGCCCGGCCAGGATGAAGACCTTGAGCTTACGGGCTGGTTCTGCAGCGACGCACAAGAGGGACCAGCAGAGCAAGATCGGGGCGAATCTCATAAGGAATTTATCCGCCCATCTCCGCTCCCCCGCAAGCCCATCCCTCCAACCTGCCTGAATTACCCTTTCAATTCAGTCCTCGATTCAGCCCTCCTTTCAGCCATCAATTCAGTCCTCCTTTCTTCCGCCATGTCCCCCTTCCCCCTCTCCGGCCTCGCCGATGAAGCCGCTGACGACATCGACGGACAGATTGCCGCGCATCAGGCCCTCGGCTGGAAGGCCCTCGAGCTCCGCCTCCTTAACGGCAAGCAGTTCTCTGGCCCGGCCGTGAGCGACGATGAGTTCAAGCAGTCTATCGAGAAGACCGAATCCGCCGGCATGCGCGTCAGCAGCTACGCCTCCGCTATCGGCAACTGGAGCCGACCCATCACCGGAGACTTCGCCACCGACCTCGCCGACCTCAAAGTACTCATCCCGCGCATGCAGCGCACCGGCACCAAGTTCGTGCGCACCATGAGCTGGGTCCGCGGCGAAGTCTCGGAAGACGTCTGGCGCGATGAAGGTGTCCGTCGCTACAAGGAGATGGCGAAGCTCGCCGCCGACGGTGGGATCATGTTGCTCCACGAGAACTGCGAAGGCTGGGGCGGCCTGTCCGGCACGCACGCCCGTCGCTTCATCGAAAGCGTCGACCATCCGAACGTCCGCTACCTCTTCGACATCGGTAACACGGTGTCCTACGGCCAGGAGACGATGCCGTTCTACCGCGAGATTCTGCCGTATGTCGAATACGTCCATATCAAGGATTGCCGTCGCAACCCGGCCGGAGGCAAGAGCAGCGCGTTCACTTACGCTGGCGAAGGCGACGCACTCGTCCGCGAAATCCTCACCGACCTCATCCGCAACGGCTACAAAGCCGGCGTGTCCATCGAGCCGCACGTCGCCAGCATCGTCCACCTTGGAGAAGGCACCAAAGCCTCACCCCAGGAACGCTTCGACTCCTACATCCGCTACGGCAAGGGCCTCGAAAAGCTCCTGACCGAGATCACAGCCTGATTTGGCTGGCTCTCCCGGCCCCGTAACGCATCCCTTTTGCGCATGTCCTCCGAACCGACTCCTCCCTTCGATGGCCCCCAGCTGGGCGATACCGTCGACGGCCTGACGCTCATCGCGGTCGGCATCCGTGACACGTTCACCGAAGTGCTGCCCGCTCATCGCGAGGCCTTCACGCTCCTCAACGAGTGGATGAGCGGCATCCGTCTCTATGAACTCGAGGACGCCCTCGACCTCGACGCCAACTTCTGGGACGAGCTGCTCGACTGCGACTACGAGGTCGGCGAAGGCGAGATCGACGGCGATAAACCCGGTGAGATGGTGACCATCTACGACGTGTGGGCCGACGAAAAGGAAGCCGATGCTAGCCTCAACAAGCTCTGCGCCCGCCTGGACGAACTGAAGTCCATCGCGATCGAGATGCTCCCCCTCGGCTTGCACAACGCCGCTTCGACGCATAAGTCGCCAGTCGAGACGCTCAAGCTACTTGCGCAGCTAGCCGACTGATCCGGCGGCCTAACGTCGGAGGTGCTTGTCCAGGAATCCCTGGATCAGCGCCCTCGACTCCGGTGAGTCGAACTCCTTGCCGCCGTGCCCTGCGCCGGGAATCAGCTTCAAAGTCGATTCGACGCCGGCGGCCTTGAGCGCCGCATGCAGGCGCTCGCTCTGATCGACGGGCACGCCGGTATCGTCCATACCATGCATGATCAAGAAAGGGACATCATCCTTGGTCACCTGATGCAAGGCGCTGACGGCCTTCGCCTTCTCGGGCTGGTCCATGACGATGCCCCCAAGCAATAACGCGCCATTGGCTTTGGCGAGATCGGCGCGCGTGCGCTTTTCCGAGAGCACGTTCGGGGGCATTGTCAGGAGGTCGGTCGGACCATACAAGTCCACCACGGCCTTCACCTTGTCTTCCGCGGGTATAGGCAGGGTGCCCCAAAGGGCCACCACATGACCGCCCGAGGAACCACCCATCGCGGCAGAACGTTCGGCATCATAGCCGTATTTTCCGGACTCTTGGCGCAACCAGCGGAGCGCCGCGATCGGATCCTCGATTTGTGCCGGCCAAGGATGCTCGGGCAATAGCCGGAAATCCAGACTGGCGACGGCGTACCCTTTAGTCGCCAACCAAACGGCAGGACAATTCGTTTTGGTACCGTTGCTCCAGCCTCCGCCATGCACCCAGATGACCAAGGGCATGGGCGCCGAGGGCATGGCCGACGGACGGTAGAGATCCAACTTGAGGCTGACCCCCTTGACCTGCGCGTATTCGAGATCACGCAGCACCTTAACCCCCTCCGGGACCTTGGTGCTAGCCCCATAGGCCGAAGCCGTGAGCAGAACGATGGCGAGCAAGGCCCTCATTTCTTCTTGGCCTTGGCCTTACCGGCGGGCTCTTCTTGATGAGCTGCACAGGGACGTCGTTCGCGAGGTCCGGGCCCGGCGTGCTGCGACCACGGGCGATGAGCTTCTCCAGCTCGGCCTTCATCGACGCGACGCGTTCAGGGAACTCAGCCTGGAGGTTATTCTTTCTCCGGGGTCTTTCGAAAGGTCGTAGAGCTGCACCGGAGGCAGGCCCGCTTCTTCGGGACCGGGCTTAGGCGAACTCCAACCGGCAGACCCGGCGCTCAGGAGCAGTTTCCAATTACCCTCGCGAATCGCGAAGCTCCCGTTGATCGACTGGCTCACGATGCCCTGGCGGACGGTCTCTTTGGCCCCAAGCAAGACCGGCAGGAAACTCACGCTGTCTTCGCCCATGCCAGGCGGCACCGGCGCCCCGGTGATGTCGGCGAAGGTGGCGAGGAAGTCGAACTGGCCGATGAGCGCCGCGGACACGGCCGGCTTCACCTTGGCGGGCCAACGCACGAGGAAAGGCACGCGGTGACCGCCTTCGTAGAGGTCGGCCTTGTTGCCGCGGTAAATGTAGCTCGGCTCATGACCGGCCTTCTGCAGCTCGGTAATATTCGCCGCGGGCGAGCAACCGTTGTCGGCCGTGAAGACAACAAGGGTGTTCTCCGTCAGACCCTGCTTCTCCAATGATGCCAGTAGGCGGCCGACGTCATGGTCGACCTGCTTCACGAAGTCAGCGTACGGGCTGATGCCGCTCGTGCCTTGGAATTCCTTGGTCGGGACGATGGGCGTGTGCGGTGCGTTCAGCGGGATATAAATGAAGAATGGCTTGGTCGGATCGGCCTTCTTTTGCGCCTCGATGAAGGCGATGGAGTGGTCGATAACGGAAGGCAGTACATCGACGGCCTCGAACTTCGGGCCAGCCGGGCCGGTGCGCAGCCAGGTCTTGGTGGCGCTCGGGATCTCCGTCACACGGCGATCCTTGATCCAGACGAACGGCGGCATGTCCAGCGAGGCGCTGATGCCGAAGAAGGTGTCAAAGCCGTGATCGACCGGACCGTCCACGATGTCGCGACCGTAG
>BGOI01000014.1 GCA_003569165.1 Opitutia bacterium | reverse complement strand
GAGCGTCCAAGGTGAACCGGCGAAACCGAGCAAGGTCTTGTTCAGTCCGAGCTCCTTGCGCAGGATGGCGAGGGCGTCGTAGACATATTGCAGACGGTCAGCGGCGCCTGCGAGTTTCAACGTGGCGACGTCCGCCGGGGAAGCCAGCGCGCGCTCCATGGCGATACCCCCTTCGTCGCGGAGAACGGTAGCCGACGCCCAGGGCTTCGGGGATCACCAGGATGTCCGAGAACAGGATCGCGGCGTCGAGCTGCGGAAAGCGACGAAGCGGCTGCAGCGTGACCTCGACCGCGAGTTCAGGCGTGCGAACCATCGTGACGAAATCGGACTTCGCCTTGAGGGCGCGGTATTCGGGCAGGTAACGACCGGCCTGGCGCATGATCCAGACGGGAGCCCGGTCATGGGCTGTCGGCGGAGGGCGGCGAGGAAGCGGTCGCGGGAGTTCATCAGGACCCCTTCAGCCAATCCTGCGGTTTTAGATAATGCGAGAGCAGACGTTCTTCCGGGGGTACCGGCGGCGGGCTGGTGGCCATAGTGCCACTGCACACGGGGCGGGAGGGACATCAGGATAGACTCGGTCCGGCCGCCGGACTGGAGCCCGAAAATCGTCCCGCGGTCGAAGACGAGGTTGAATTCAACGTAACGTCCGCGGCGGACTTCCTGCCAATTACGCTCGCGCTCGCCATAAGGGGTATCCTTACGGCGGCGCAGGATTTCGGCATAGGCCGGACCAAAAGCGTCGCCTACCTTCTGCATCATCGCAAAGGCCGATTCGAAACCGCCTTCGGTGAAGTCGTCGAAGAACACGCCGCCGATACCGCGCTGCTCTTGGCGGTGCTTCAGCAGGAAGTAGTCGTCGCACCAGCTCTTGAACTTCGGGAAATGGAGCCCGTCGCTTTCTCGCCGGCACGGTGCCGGAGACCGCATCCTCATCGAAGCCGTAATATGGCGTCAGGTCGAAGCCGCCGCCGAACCACAAACCGGATCAGGGTCCCATCGGTGCAGAAGAAGCGCACGTTCATGTGCGACGTTGGGCAATAAGGATTGAGCGGATGCTGGACGACTGAGACGCCCATCGCGCGGAAGCCTTTGCCAGCGAGTTCCGGGCGGGCAATCGTGGCGGACGGAGGCAGCGCGTGGCCGCGGACATCCGAGAAGGCCACCCCGCCCTTTTCGATCACCGACCCGCCAGCGATGACACGGGTACGGCCGCCGCCACCCTCGGCACGCTTCCACTCATCGGTGATGAACTTGGCTTTGCCGTCCACTTCCTCGAAAGTCGCGCAGAGGCGATCCTGCAGGCTGGTCAGGTAATTTCTGACGAGGTCGGGGTTCATGGTGACGACACTCAATCTGAGCCAACGGGACTGGTCAACGAAGCCTCGACCACCCCGGCAAGAATCCACCACCGCTTATCCCCCTTATGCGGGAACTACTAGGTAGACCTTGATGGGGGGCCGCAAATCGGCAGGGTCAGACCAAGCCATGAACCCGGAATTCAAGCTTCTCGTCCTTTTCTGCTTGGCCGGCATCTTCGCCTTGGGACTGCCCTGGTTGGCTTGGCGACGCGTGCGGAGCCTCGAGAAGAAGTATGGCCGAATCCTCCTCGTGCGCGGCGTGACTGGTGCGCAGGCCGCCCGCATCGTCCTCTGCGCGGCGAGGTTTCGCAGGTCGACGTCGACGAGAGCGACATCGCGATTACCGATTTCTATTCGGCCTTCGAACCGGCGATCAAACTCTCCAGTGGCGTCTATTCCGGCAAGCGGCTCTTCGACGTCGCGCGCGCGGCCCGTCTCGCCGGCCACGCCCTGCAGCACCGCGACCGCAAACTCGGCGGACTCGCCTCCTGGGATTCGTTCATGATCTTCTGGGGCAACGCGTGGCCGATTTTGTTGCCCCTCACCGTCTTCGTCAGCAAGGGTCGCCCTTGGGCGCTGATTGGCTTCGCCCTCGTCGCCGGCGCCATCGCCATCATTCACCTGCTTAAGCACACCCACGTTCAAGACGCCGCGCGGCGCGGACGCCGAGAATTGGACGGAGCGAAGCTACTCGACGGACACCCTGACGAGGAGCTTGACGCGGCCTTCTTGGCCGCGCGCCTGGACCACATGGCCCTGCCCTATTCGAAAACGTGGCTAAGGCTGCTGTTTCCCTGAGCAGGACGGCTACAGGTACCCCTAGGCTAGGCCTAATGTCGCTCTGGCTGGGAAGTTCTTCCTTCCGACCGACAAAAGCCAGGACAGTATTCATATCCTAATAAGACCGGGCCAACGACGGTCTCCTCGAACCCATGTTCTCGAAACCTAGCCGCCTCCAGACCCTCCTCCTGATGCTCCCGACCTGGGCCTTCGCCCACTCGGTGCTCATCTTCCGGGTCCTCCCGCTGAATCCGAATGGCACCGCGCTGGTGACGAATCAGATTTTGCCCTTCGTTTTACTTTTGGTTCTCGCTGGCGGCTTCGCCTTACTCGCCTCTTACGTCGCCGCCCGCCGCGCTGCGGCCCTCGGCTGGAGCCTGCCTCCGGTCATCGCTCTGCTCATCCACGTTCCTTTCCTCGGCGCCGGTATCGCTCTCTGGCTCGCCGCCACCGGAGATCAGGAGGAAAAGAATTCCGCCGCTCCGCTGGCCGTCGCTGGACGGCTCGTCGTACCCTTCATCCTCGGAGCCATCGCCTGCTGGGCGCTGACCTGGGGATGCCAGTATCTGATAGAACTCGGGAAGCTCCCGTTGGGACTGAAGCAGACTGGCGGCTACTTCGGCATGGCGATCTTCGCCGGCCTGCCTTTCGCCACCGGCGTCAGCAGCGGCGTGATCCTCCGCCGGGCGGGCGGCACCTTCAGTCAGGCCATCGCCGCGTCGATGAGCCTCATCGGCACGATCATCCTCATCCTTTGCTCGATGGCCATGGAAGGCATCATCTGCGTCGTCATGGCCGCACCTATCGGCGCGGCCGTGGCCTTCTTCGGTGTGGTCGCTGGCTACTTCCTCGCGCGTACCAAGGCCGCTGATGGCACCCTGCAGTCCGCCGCCTGGCTAAGCATCGTCGTCATGGTCGCAGTGGAAGGATGGAATCCGCCCACACCGCTGGAAGCCACCACTTCGAGCGAAGTCGTAATCAACGCTCCCGCTGCACGCGTCTGGGCAGAGCTGCACGACATCCGCGACCTACCTAAAACCGAGAACCTGCTCTTCCAATTCGGCATCGCCCATCCGACGGGCACGGTGACCGACGGCCAAGGCGTCGGTGCCGCGCGGCTCTGCAAGCTGAGCACCGGCGATATGCCCGAGATCGTTACGGTCTGGAAGCCCGGCCAGGAGCTGCGCTTCAAGGTGCTCTCGACCCCGCCCTCCATGCGTGAGCTGGGCTTCTTTGGCCAGACGATCGACGCCCATCATCTGCATAGCGCCTACGCGAGCCTCGAAGGCGGCTTCAAACTGGAGACCCTGCCCGATGGCCGCACCCGACTGGTCGGCGAAAGCCATTACCTCCTGAACATCGCCCCGGCCGCTTACTGGAACCTTTGGACCGAGGAAATCGTCCACATGGTCCAGCGCCGGGTGCTAGAACACGTCAAAACCCGCGCCGAGGCAGGGCCGAAGACCCCTAAATAGCCACTGGCAGGCCGCGGGCGGAAACTTCGCCTTGGTCGCAGGGTTATATTCCATACAAAGTCCCTATGAACTCGAACCGCCTCTTCGCGACCTTCAGCGTCATCATCCTGGCTGGCGCCGGCTACGCCCTCTACCAGTGGGTGCAGCCTGAGGACGTCTCTGTCGTCAGGAGCACCTCCAAGAAGACGGGCTCCCCGGTCAGCAAGCTCACCATGGAGAAAGGTACCGTGCGCAGCGCCAAGAACCTGCACCTCAGCCGCAAGGATGACGTCGGGACAGAAGTGGAAGAAAAGGATCTCGCGAAGCAGTCCAAGCCCGTGGCCGAACTCGACGCGAAGTTCGCCACCTGGCGCGACGACGGTCGCAAGGCCGTGGAGGACATGTTTGGCGGCGACCGCGATAAGATCAACAACGCCTTCCGTGTGGCCATGGCGAACGATGAATTCCGAGCCAACTACCAGCGCATGCGCGAACTCGAATCCCAATATCGTTCGGCGACCGACGACCAGAAACAATCCATCATGGACGAACTCGGCTCGGTTCGCTCCCGCGGGCTCGGCATGCTCAAACAGGCCGCCGCGGGCGCGCCCTCCACAGCCGCACCGACCGTCACGATCACCGGCGGAGGCGTCGTGAACCCCGGCAACGGCGCCGCCCCCGACGCTGCTCCAGTGCCAGCCCCGGCGCCTCCCATCGTCTTCCAGTAAGGTCGACGACGGCCTGACCGCCGTCCTCTCCTCGTGATCACTTTTCTCGCCCGGCGCCCCTTGCTTATCGGCTTGTTGCTGTTCGGGCTGGTGTGGGCGGGGTTCACCTGGCTCGCCTCCGACACGGCCGAAGGCAAAACATCCGGTCGTGGCCCCACTGCTAGCGGCACCAATATGGCTTCAACTGGCACTCGTCCTGCCGCCAGCGCGCCCCGCAGCCTCCAAGGGCTGACAGTGGACGATAAACAGGATATTTCGGCCGACGCACGACCCCCGAACGCCCGGCGCGAAAGCATCGTCCGCACGGGCATCGGCGAATTGCAGGAAATGAAGCAGATGAACCTGGCGGTCTTTGACGACGCGGCCAAGCGCTGGAACGCGCAGCCCCGCGTGAAGGAAATCATCGCCCAATGGCAGGCGGCCGAAGCCGCATGGAAGACGCAGGACGACGAAGCCAAGGTCGCCGTGGTGCCGCAGATGGAAGCGATGTGGAAGGAAGCGCTCGGCCTGCTCCGCGAGGAAGTTGAGAAGTCCGCCCGCGAAGCCAACGCCGGCGTCAAGTAGCCGCAAAGCGCGCGAGCTCCGCGCGGAATCCCGCCAGCACCGCTTGGATGCGCGCAAAGCCGCCGTGCCGCTCCCCGGTGGACTCATCCATATAAAGATCGCGGCGCACTTCGATCATCAGCGACTGCACGCGCGGCTCCTTCCCGAAGAAGCGGTTCGGCACCATCGCTCCACTGAACGGGATATCGACACCCACGACGAAGCCCTGCGCGCGGAAGAAATCCTCGGCCAACGCCTGGAGCTCGGGCGAGGTGTGACCTGGCTGCGTGCCGATGCCGATCTCCAGCGGCGCCGAGAAACCGACCTGCGTCGGCAACTGTCCGGTCGGGAAAGAATGCGCGTCCAGGATTACGCACTGGCCAAAGCGGGTGAGTCGCTCCGCCGCGGATTCGTTGAGCCGACGATGGTGCGGCCAGTAATAGAGGTCGAGCAGCTCAGCGCGACGTTCCGGCGTGAGGGTACGCAGTGGCCTACCGTCACAGGTCTGCACATACGTCGCGCCCATCCCGAAGGCCGCGCAACGCTCGAGCCGATCGTCGGCAAAGCGCTCGACATCGACCACCAGGCGCGAGACTTCCGCGCGCACGATCTCATCGGCGGGCACCCCTTCGGCGTAAAGCGCCGCCGTGTGCCAGTCGGTCAGCCGGAGTTGTTCCAGGCTAAGGTCAGCGGCCGAAATCAGGTAATCCGCACGGTCTGCGGGCGGAATCACGGTCGAATCATGCGGAAGATGCAGCAAAACAGGGGTCATGCCTAGCAGTGTGCCCAGATTAAGGAGAGATTAAGACTTAAATCATTGATGAAGAGTGTCATAACAAGATTTCAAATCTTGCAACTGTGACGGGAATCTGGGGTTTTAAAGGCGAACCCCAATCCAACATACATACATGAAACTCAAACTCGCATTCCTCCTGGCCCTGATCTCCTCGGCCGGTCTCATCGCTGCCGACGCGCCTAAGCCGGACGCCCCTAAGGGTGACGAACCTGGCAAGAAGGCCGAAAAGGGCAAGGGCGACAAGGGCGGCAAGAAGCAGGCCCCCCAGAAGCCTGAGTCCGTCGACGAAGCCACCTGGAAGAAGTTCGGCGAAGCCCAGAAGGCCGCTCAGAAAGACGAAGCTGTGATCGCCGCCAAGGCCAAGGCCGCCGACGCCAAGACCGACGAAGAAAAGAAGGAAGCCGGCAAGGCTGTGATGGAAGCCACCAAGGCCGCCATCCTCAAGGCCGACGCCTCTCTCGAGTCCGTCTTCAAGGCTCTCGACGAAGCTCGCGCCAAGGGCAAGGGCAAGGGCGACAAGGGTGGCAAGAAGCCGGAAGCCAAGTAATCTTCGGATTACAGGCTAGAACAAGACCCCGGTTCGCCGGGGTCTTTTGTTTTACGAGGAGGCCCAAACACAAAGGGAGACCGGGAACCGGGATATTAGCTGGGAATATTAAATGACCCCAAGCCAATCATCCGGTCTCCGGTTCCCCCTTGAGCGGATTGATCTTCAATAACCGCCTAAACCTTTTCCTGCTCCCGGTGTTTCCTAAGCATGCGTCTCCCTGCCCTGCTCCTGACCCTCTTCGCTACGTCCGTGCTCTTTGCCGCCGATGAGCCGAAGGCCGCCGACGCTCCGAAGACCGATACGCCTGCCGCCAAGCCGGCCGAAAAGGCCGAACCCAAGCCCGCCGCGAAAAAGAAAAGGGCATGGGTATCCCAGAGATTCCCGAGGGCGTCTCCATCAGCGACGGCGTGAAGCTCCAAGCCGCCTGGGTAAAAGTGCAGGAAGACCCCTCCCTCAAGGCAGGCGAGGAGAAGCCGAAGGGCGAGGACGATAAAAAGAAGAAAGGCAACCCCCGTGGAACGGCCGACGAAGCCCTCGCCAAGGCAATGATCAAGGCCGACCCTTCACTTAAGCCCGAACTCGTCCGCACCTACCTCGAGGCCTCGCATCAGAAGTCGAAAGACGGGATGAAAGGTAAGAAGAAGTAAGAGGGAGGAAAAGGTAGGGCGGCCATTGCCATGGCCGCCGTTCGCAGCGGCACGTGCAGAGAGCGGGGCAAAGTATTTAGACCATTCAAACTCCGTCCACCCACGGACGTGATGGCAATCACGTCCCTACCCATAAAACATGCAACTTTTGGCAGAGTCTGCTGTTATAGAGGCAGACCCCATGCGCTCCGTCCTCTTCCTTTTCGCCGCTCTGCTTGCACTCGCTGGCTTCGCCGCCGACGCTCCGGCTGACGCCCCGGCGGCCCAAAAGCCTGCCCGGCAGACCAAAGGTCAAAACGTCCTCCCGGAATCCGTCGAGGGCGTGCCCGCCGAGGAATACGCCAAGATCCGCCGGGCGCTGCTGATGTCTTACGGCAACGAGACCATCTCGGTCGCCCGCAATCGCCTGAACGAACTCAAGGAGCGCACCCGCTTCACGAAAGGTCGCAATGAAGCCGAAGACCTTCGTCTCGATTTCGAAAAGGCCCGCGATGCGATGGTCAAGGCGACGATGGATTCCGTGCTAAAGCTCGACCCCTCGATCAATAAGGACTCCCTGGTGTTCACGCTCAACGCCATCGAGGAAGCCACCAAGAAGCGTGGTCAGGAAGCGACGCAACGGGCGCGCGAAAAAGAGGTGGCCGACGCCAAGCTCGCCCAGAAGGATGCCCCGGAGGCGAAGCCCGAGACGACCGAAGCCAAGGTGGAAGAAAAGCCGATGACTCCGGCCCAATTGCTCGCCGACGTCGAAGGCGTCTCCGCCGAAGACATGAAGAAATTCCGTATCGCCGCGCTCGTCGCCCAGAAGGATCCGACGGTGAAGGGACTGAAGGCCAAGCAGAATGAAATGCGCAAGGAGGCCGAATTCGCCTCCCCGGATGAGAAGAAGAACATGCGTAACGACTTCGAAGTCCTGATCGCTGATTTACGTAAAGCCACCCTCGCCGCCGTGAGCAAGGCCGCCCCTTCCCTCTCCAAAGAAACCCTCGAGAAGATTATGGAAGCGGTTGAAGGTCGCGCCAAGGCCGCCGCCGCCAAGAAGGGCTCCAAGGCGACCAAGACCCCACTCAAGCCTTTCCCGTTCGGGGAGAAGAAGTGAAGCGCGGCGCCGAGCGCGCCGCGAGGAATAGGGTTAGGGGCAGGGACAGGTTCTAGACCTAGAGTAAGTCTCAGGGACAGTTACAGGTTGCTCTGGCCCTGCGTCTAGGGCTGCCCCTAGGCATCGCAACCCGTCCGTGTCCCTGTCCCTTCAATTTCGGGTGGCGGGTGGCGGCCCCGGGTAGCGGGTGGCGGGGACTCTGCCCTCTACCCTCTGTCATCTGTCATCGATTCAGTCCTCTGTCATCGACCCTGTCATCGATTCTGCCCTCAACTTTCCCCCAGTCCCGGAGTTAAATTTGTAACCCACCCCTACCCCTACCCTAACCCCTCCCCCTATGAACAAACTCTTCCCCATCCTTTTCGGCGTAGCCATCGGTTCTGCCGCGACTTACTTCACCATGGACGCCAGGCAGTCCGCCGCGAACGCGCCCAGCGGCGCCGAGAAGAACGTAGCACCGAAGTCGGCGAGCAAGTTCGCCGGTAAGTCCACCCGCCCGAGCGCTGATGCTCCCGCAACCGAAGCCCCGCGCCAGCCTGGCAACTCGAAGTTCGGCGGCAAGACCGGTGGCTTCCTCCCCGAGGAGATCGACGGCGTCACGCCGGAACAGCTCGATAAGTGCAAGGTCGCGATGATGAAATCCATGCAGGATGAAGACGTGAGGGCCGCGCGCGCCAAGCAAGGCGAGCTCATTAAGGAAGCCCAATATGCCTCGGACGAAGACAAGAAGGACATGGGCAAGCAGTTCGAGGAGATTCAGCTCGATATCCGCACGGCCACTAAGGCCGCGATGATGGCGGCCGACGCCGATATCACCAACGACCTCGCCGATAAGGTCCTGGACGCTGTCGAGGAGCGAATGAAGCAGCGCCGCCAGCAGTTCCAGCAGGGCGGGAAGAAGAAGTGAGGCCGCAGTAAAAGAGGAGGACTGAATCGAGGGCTGAATGGAGGGCTGAATTGAAAAGGGGGATGACTGAGTCGATGGCAGAGGACTACATCGATGACAGAAGCGCCATTCCGAGCCCTCGAGATTAAATCCATCCAGTCCTCAACGCAGTCCTCAACTCAGACCTCAATTCAGTCCTCTGAGTTACCTGACCTTCTCAAACACCGTCTTCAACTCGGCATCAGTCAGCGGACGGTTCCAAAGGAGGAAGCGCGCGACTTCGCCATCGAAAGATTCTTTACCGGGGTGCTGGATCGCGTCGCGTTCCTGTCCGATGGCGAGTTTAGACGCATCGGCCTGAGGGTTAATCGGAAAGCGCGCGGACACGCAGGCCTTGAGATCATTGACGAAGAATTCGGCGAGCACCTCGCCCGGCCCTGCGCCGAGGCGACCGGCGAGGAAATGGAAACGTCCTTCCTCCAGCTTCGGTCCGACGAGCTTGGGATTATTCACGTCGAAGCGCCCGAAGGTGAGCCCATTACGTGCGCCCCACCAGACGGTGTTGTCGTCGTCGAGGCAGCCCCAGAGGCCTTCGTACTTCTGGCCGTTGCGCAGGTTACCGAAGAATGAGTTGACGTCTTTTAGACCGACGCGTTGCGGATAGACCTTCAACACCGTGACCCAGGTGCAACCGTCGCCGCGGATCAGTCCGTCGAAAGCCGCCTCATCATGACAGACCAGTTCCTGCTGACGGAAAGACAGCGCCGCGGGCGAACCCTTCACGGGCGTTGGCAGGCCGGAGGTAGCGTCAGCGCGCCCCTTCGGCTGGCCGATGAAATCACGGGCCGCGATTGGACCGGACTGGCTCTGCCACGCGGTGACTCGTCCTTGGGCATCCACCGTGACTCCCTTCGATGCGTCGAGATCGACCATTAAGCCGGTGGACGGAATTTCGACGGCGGCGAGGCTGATCAAAGATAATGAGAGGAGTAGGCTGAACTTCATGATGCATCGTATGAAGCCAAGGTTCTCGGCCATGGGAAGAACTAAGGGGGAGCCGAAGGTAGGGGCGCGACTGCGTCGCGTCCGTTCGCAGAGGCACGTGATGACCACGGGCAGACTCTTTGACCCTTCCAGCGTCCGTCCGCCCACGGACGCCACGCAGTGGCGCCCCTACCTCGAGGCATCCACTCAAAGGGAGACCGGAGACCGGATCGTGTGCTGGGGGTTCGTTTCAGGTGGCGGGTGGCAGGAATTATCCATTCAGCCTTCCACTCAGTCCTCCATTCAGCCCTCCACGCAGTCCTCAATTCAGTCCTCTGTCATCCGTCATCGACTCAGTCCTCTTTTAAGACCCCCACCCACCCCTAACCCTTTCCACCACCCCCTTTTCCGCTGGAACTCTTTCATCCTACTGCCATCTAATATGTCCATGTCCCCTCGCGTCCTCCCCTTCCTTGGACTGTCCCTGCTGGCTGCCGTCGTCGGCCGCGCCCAGTCCACCGATACGGTCTTCGTCGAAGCCGAATCCCTCGCGTCTCAAGGCGGCTGGAAGCTCGACACCTCTTTCACGAACATCGTCGGCTCGCCTTACCTCCTGGCCCACGGTCTCGGTAAGCCGGTCGCTGATGCCACGGGCTCGGTCCGTATCGCCTCCGCGGGCGAATACCGAGTCTGGGTGCGCACCAAGGATTGGGTCGCCCACTGGAACGCCCCCGGCACCCCCGGCCGCTTCCAGTTGATCGTCAACGGACAGCCCGTCGCCGCTGAGTTCGGCACGAAGGGCGCCGAGTGGCATTGGCAAGCTGGCGGCAAGGTCGCCCTGCCCGCGGGCGACGTGAAGATTGCCCTCCATGACCTCACCGGTTTCGCCGGTCGCGCCGACGCCATCCTCTTCAGCAAGGACGCTTCTTTCACCCCGCCCGAAGGCGAAGCGCTCGTCGCCGCCCGCTCGAAGTGGAACAGCCCCAAGGGCTCGGAAGACCAAGGTGAGTTCGACCTCGTCGTCGTCGGCGGCGGTTACGGTGGCCTCGGCGCGGCGCTCTCCGCCTCTCGTCAGTCGCTCAAGGTCGCCTTCATTCAGGACCGCTTCGTCCTCGGCGGTAACGGCAGCTCCGAAATCGGCGTCTGGGCCATGGGTGGCACCACCCGCGGCAAGTTCCCGCACCTCGGCGAGATGATCGAAGAAATCGGTGACCGCTCACCCGACAGCCCCGGCCGCGTCGACAGCTTTGGCGATGACCTCAAGGAAAAGGTCGTACGCAACGAAAAGAATATCGCCCTCTTCCTGGGGCACTTCGCCACCGGAGTGATCATGGATGGCAACCGTATCGCCGCCGTGAAGGCCATCGACGTCAAGACCGGCCGCGAGAAGGTCTTCCGCGCCAAGTTCGTGGCCGACACCACCGGCCACGGCTGGGTGGGCGCCTACGCCGGCGCGACCTTCCGCACCGAGCCCGACAAACGCATGGGGATGTCCAACATGTGGTTCTACCAAGACGCCGACCAAGCCTCAAGCTGGCCCGCCACCCCGTGGGCGCTGCCGCTCGAGATGGGCGACTTCCCTCTCCTCCAAAAATCCAAGGCCAAGATCGACGACAAGCCCTTCATGAAGGCCGAGTGGTTCTGGGAATCCGGCTTCGACAAGGATCCAATCAAGGACCTCGAATATATCCGCGACTGGAACTTCCGCGCGATGTATGGCGCCTTCTCCGCCCTCAAGAACGGCCCCGACAAGGCTAAGTACGCCCACTCCGACCTCAAGTGGGCCTCGCACGTCGGCGGCCCCCGCGAATCCCGCCTCTTTGACGGCGACATCATCCTGAACAAGGAAGACATCATCACCCGCCGCGACTTCGATGACGGCTGCGTGCCCACCACCTGGGACATCGACCTCCACTACGCCAAGGAACAGTACGCCAAGAAGTTCCCCGACAATCCGTTCATCTCTCGCGCCGCGTTCGGCTACACCGACGCCAGCGGCAAGCAGGTCCACGCCGTCGATCGCCGCAACGGCTACCCGCTGCCCTACCGCCTTTTCTACTCGAAGAACATCAACAACCTGTTCTTCGCCGGCCGCCATATCTCGGTCACCCACGAAGCCCTCGGTACCGTCCGCGTCATGCGCACCATCGGCATGATGGGCGAAGTCGTCGGCAAGGCCGCCTACCTCGCTGTCCGCGAAAACACCGACCCACGCGGCGTCTACCAGAAGCATCTGCCCGACCTCATCAAGCTCATGGAACAGCCCGGCCGGATGCGCCGCAGCGACCTGCGCGCAGACCTCTTCCTCGATACGTCGATTGCGGACTTCAAGGAACTGCCCACCGGCCGGATGAACCTCGACCTCACCAAAGGCACGCCCACCAAACTCTCCCCTGACGACCTCCAGGAACTGGCCAAGCTCGGCGGCATCGTCGTCGACGACGCTCAGGCGAAGCTCGAAGGCAAGTGGACCCAAGGACACGGAATCGCGCACCTCGGCGCCGGCTATCACTACGCCTCCGGCAACGGCAATCGGGCGACCTACACCTTCGAGGTCAAGGACGCCGGCAAGTATGAGCTCCGTGGCTACTGGCAAGGGCACGAGAACCGCTCGGGCAACTCCTTGCTAACGATTAATCGTAACGGCGAAAAGCCCGTCACCTTACGCCTCAATCAGAAGGTCGGCGAAATCGAGCAGGCCAACAAACTTGGAAAGTTCCAATTCGCCGCTGGCACGCACACGATCGTTCTCTCGGCCGACGGCGCCAAGGGCAACGTCCACGCCGACGCCTTCCAGCTGATGCTCGCCGACTAACGGATGCCGTCACCCCGCGTCAGCGCCTGGCTGGTCAAAGGCTGGCGTCTCGCGGCTTTGCTCCTCGCCGCCCTGCTCTTGCAGCGCACGACTCCCCTCACGGAGTCCGCGCTGACGCGTCTGGGGCTCGATGACGCCAAGGCGTTCTTCCCCGGTGCCAAGCGGCTGAAGTCCGGCCCTAATCAGACACTCCTCGTCCAAGACGAGTCTGGTAACCGCCTCGGGCGCCTGGTCACGACCTCGCCCGACGCCGACAGCATCCTGGGCTACGCCGGCCCGAGCAACGTGCTCGTGGCGCTCGACAACCAGGAGAAGATCGTCGGCACCCGTATCCTCTCGAGCGAAGACACGCCAGAGCACGTGGATACCTTGCGTGGCAATGCCGCGTTCGAGAAAGCCTTCAAGGACTGGCGCCCCACGACGCAACCCACCCCGAAGCTCGAGGCCTACGCCGGCTCCACGCTCACCGCCTACGCGATTACCGAATCCATCCAAAAACGTCTCTCCGGCAATTACGTCTCGCTGCGTTTTCCGACCGCGCTCTCACTCAAGGAAATCCAAGGCTCCGGCTTCCCCGATGCGACCAGCTTCGAGCCGAACATCCCGCGCCTAGGCTGGAACCTCGTGCGCGGGCCCAACCGCGCCCACCTCGGCTACGTCGTGCGTTCCTCGCCTTCCGCCGACGAAGTCGTCGGCTACGCTGGCCCGAGCGAGACGCTGATCGCCATCGAAGTCGACGGCCTCCGCCTGCGCCAAGTCAAACTGCGCACGACCTACGACACCGCGGAATACGTCAGCCGCATCCAGGAGCAGGAACCCGACCCGCAGGGGCGCACCTTCTTCAAGGACCTGACGAAGTGGACTACCCGCGAGTGGGCGGAGTTCGACTTCCGGAAAGGCGAGCTCGACACGGTCTCCGGCGCGACGCTCACGAGTTACGGGATCGCCAAGGGATTACAGACGCGCTTCGCCGATGACGCGCACGGCGGCCATCGCTCCAAGCAGGACGCCCAGCAACGCCTCCGCACCGCGGCGCTTTGGTGCTTCCTTGTCGGTGCGCTCCTGATGACCTTCACGCCCCTGCACGGCCGACCCGTGGTGAGGACAGTCTGGCAGATTCTCCTCGTTGGTGGCCTCGGCCTCTGGCTCGGCCAACTGCTTTCGCTCTCCCTCTTCGCTGGCTGGGCCCGCCATGGTATCCCGTGGTCCCAAGCCCCCGCCCTGCTGATCCTCGGAGGCATCGCCCTCCTCGTCCCTTGGGGGTCTCGCCGCCAGGCTTATTGCCATCAGATCTGCCCTCACGGGGCAGCCCAGGAGCTCCTAGGAGGCCTTAAGCGCCTCCATCTGGCCGTCCCCGCCCGTTGGCATGCTTGGCTGAGCAAACTGCCTGCCATCGCCCTCGCCGGGGCCTTTTTGGCCGCCCTGGTTTGGCCCCGCTGGAATATCGGACATGTCGAGCCCTTCGACGCCTGGATTCTCGGGATCGGGGTCGCGATTCCCCTGACCTTAGCCGTGGTCGGCCTGCTCGCCTCGGTCGTCGTGCCGCAGGCTTATTGCAAATATGGCTGCCCGACCGGCGCCCTCTTCAAGTTCGTGCGCTCCGCCAACCAAGCCGAGACCTGGGGACGTCGCGACACGTGGGCGGCCGTCGTCTTGGCGCTGGGCTCCGTGGTGGCCTTCTTCCCCCGCGCGGACTTCGCCGCGGAAGAAACCCCCGAGGCCTCGGCGCGGCAAGCCGTCACCGAACTGCACGGCGCCGCGTTTGGCACGACTTGGACCGTCAAGGTGCGCGGCAGTGACGTCGACGCCCAGATCCTCAAGCGTGAGCTCGAGGCCGAGATCAATCGCGTCGAGTTCTCGCTCTCGCATTGGCGCGAATCCTCCGCGACGACCGACTTCAACCGCCTTGAGTCCACCCAAGCCTTTGGCATCACCCAGGAGCTCGCCGATACCGTCGAGTTCGCGCTGAAGTTGAGCGCCGCCTCCGGCGGGATGTACGACATCACCATCGCGCCGCTGACGAGTCTCTGGGGCTACGGCCCGGCGGGCAAACTGCCCGATCCCACGCCGGCGCAACTCCAGGCCGCGCTTGCGAAGGTGGGCTGGTCGAAGCTCAAACTCGACAAGGAGAACCTTACCCTCTCCAAGAGCCATGAAGGCCTGCACCTCGACCTCGGGTCCGTGCTGCAAGGCCTGGCGGCCGACCGCGCCGCCAAGATCCTGCGTGCGCAGGGTCAACACGAGTTCCTCATCGAGGTCGGCGGCGAGATCCTCGCCGCGGGCTCGTGGCGCGTGGGCATCGAAGACCCTTTCAATCCCCGGGTCATGCTGCAGACCGTGCTGCTGACCGACCGGGCGCTGAGCACCTCCGGCCTTTACCGCGCCAAACGACTCGCTGCCGGCAAGCCCGTCTCGCACATCCTCTCGCCCAAGACCGGACGGCCCGTCGAACCTACGCTCGAGATGGTCGTCGTGACTCACGAGAGCTGCTTCCAGGCTGACGGTTGGTCGACCTCCCTGATGGCCGTCGGGTTCGAAGAAGCCAAGCGCATCGCCCAGCGCGAGAAGCTCGACGTCATGCTCGTCACGCCGGACAAGAAAGTGTGGCGGAGCGGGAAGTGAAGTAGGTTAACGAGGGCACGAGGGCCGGATGCTGAGAGTATCGAGTATCGGGGGAGTGCCTGCCTTGGGTAGGGGCAGCACCGCGTGCTGCCCTAGTTTGCCGCGGGTAGGGTCGGGCCCGCGTCACGACATAGCCTGCATCTAGGTAGGGACAGCACCACGTGCTGTCCTAAGTTGTTTCGCATTTAGGTAGTGCCGAGCATCCCTGCTCGGCCGCGGCCGGCCAAGGATGGCCAGCCCTACCCGATGCAGGCGCGACAGCACTCGAAGGGAGGCCAGATGATTGGCTGGGGGGTTCGTTTCGGGTGGCAGGTGGCAGCCCCAGGTGGCAGGTGGCGGGACTTTTCCATTGGCGCCCTTGTCCTCTGCCATCCGTCATCTGCCCTCTTCCTCACTTCACTTAATCTTCTTCACAAACGTCAGCTGCGGGGCGTGCTTACTGGTATTCCAGCCACCGGGTTCGGCGGTGTAATGGGCGGCGACGAGAACATCGTCGACGATACGGAACACATAGCACTCACAGGGATAGCGCGGGCCGGGATACGGCTTACCTTCCTTGGCGTCGGGCTTGAAGGCGCCGGCCGAGAAGCAATCGAAGCGGGGTCCTTGGCCGCCGAAGTCGGCGTAATCCTTATCTTCGGGGAAAGTGAGTCGGGTGATGTCGTGCGTATGGCCGTGCAGGAGGGCGATGATGTTATGCCCGCGGATGGCTTCGTAGAACGCCTTGCGCTTGGGCTGGTCCCACCAGGTGCTGCGGGCGCTAAAGTCGAGGTGCATCGCGATCACGACCGGTTCGGTCGCGCCGATCTCGGCCAGCCGCGCCTTCAGGAAGCTCAGGCTGCTCTCCGGATCCCACATCGAGCCCGCCTTGGCGCCTGCCTTGACGCCGTCGCCGGGATACAGGTTGACGTTGATGAAGTGCACGCCCTGCCAGGTCCAGGCGGCGTGGAGCGCATCGGCGGAAAGCTTCGTGACGAGACCGGCGGCGAGCATGCCGCGATTACGTTCGCGCAGGCCTAAGCGGACCGGGCTGGTGGTACCGCCGTCATGATTACCCGCCAGGGCGAAGGTCGGATACTTTGCGGGCGTCGAACCCTGCCAAGGCAGCATCCGGTCGAAATCCTGCCACTGCTTCGCATTACCGACCTCGGTAAGGTCGCCCGCGACGATCATGCCGAGGGGACGAGGGACGGGGCCCTTCCCTTTCATCGCCTCAGCGACCGGGCCCTCGGTGGGCCACGGCGTGCCGGGGACTTTGGCGAGCACCTCGAGCGTCTGCGCGACGTGGGCATTGAAAGCGTCCGCGCCAAACGGCGGGGCAGTCTTGCGGTAATCCATCCCCACGTGCACGTCCGAGATGAGGTAAAAGGTCAGGTCACGGGCCGCCTGTGCGCATGGGGCGAATCCGAGCAGCAACAGGGAAAGGATAAGCGGTAGGGGTGAGCGCATGGGGAGTTTGTGAGGCAGACAGAGGGGGGAGTCAATGGATGGGAATGAATGGAGGGCTGAATTGATCGCTGAATCGATGACGGATGACTGAGTCGATGACGGAGGACAGATTTCCCGCCACCCGTACCTGAACCCGATTACCCGAACCAGGCACCTGATGGCCGAGACCTGGGACCTGAAAATGTCTCACCCAACCGCTTACCGCTAACCGCTAATACCTAGTTCGAATACTGGCACAAAAAAGGGCGGCCGGAGCCGCCCTTCCCTGCCGTGTCACCTGATCGCTCAGGCCTTCTTTTGCTGCAGTCGCTTGCGACGGCGGATGGCGGCAGCCGCAAGGGCCAGCGCACCGAGACCGATACCGTAGGTCGAGGGCTCCGGAACTGCGGTCAGCGTGATGGCGCCGTTGGCGGTGTTGAAGTCGATTGACCAGAGGCTCGCATGAGAGGCCGTGCCACCGGTGTAGGTGAACTGGCTGGTATCGAAGGTGAACAGGTCGGTGATATTTACGCCCTGGTTGCTAGTGCCGAGGTTAAGGCCGGCCGTATTGAACGAACCGAACGAGAACTTCTGGATACCGGCCGCACCCCAAATCAGCGAGAGGTCACCAGCCGCGCCGAGGTTCGTGCCGTCGGTGAGGGAGACCAGCTTGATCACGACCTTGTTGGACGCCGAGGCGCCGCTGAGGTCGAGGTTGTTGAAGACATACTGGTCGTAGCCGGTGCCGGCCGCCTTGGTGATGTCCCAGATCTTGAACTCGAGACGGGCGCCGCCCGCGAGGGTCAGGCTGCTCGCCGAGAAGTTGCCGATCGAGACGCCGCGCGCGACCGTGCCGTGGTCGCCCACGGAGACGTTACCGAGCGCGACCGGCGCCACGAGCGTGCCGCCGATGGTGCCGTTACCGTTGACGTTGATGTTATTCGCGACGGACTGGTTGATGACCATCGTGCCAGCATTGCCGACCGTGGCGGCCCGGTGCCGAGGGCGCCGGTGTCGTTCACGGTGACCTTGCCCTGCGCGACCGTGAGGCCGCCCGAGAAGGTATTGGCGGCCGCGAGGATGAGGTCGCCCGCGCCGGACTTGACGAGAGCGCCGGTGCCGAAGACATGCCGCCGGTGAAGGTCGTCGCGCTCGTGGTGTTATCGAACTTGATCGTCGCCGTCGCACCGTCAGCGACCTTGAGGCGAGAGCCGAGGTCCTGGTTATTGGTCACTTCCCAGCGAAGAGTCGAGCTGTTGGCCAGGTTGACGTTGCCCGTGCTGCTGGGTCCGCCGAGAGCGTTCAAGTAGAAGCCGAGGAGGCCTCCGTTGACGTTCACTTCGGCATTCGGGGCGAGCGTGCTGCCCAAGCCGTCGATGATCCACTGGCCGACGCCGTTCTTCACGATGGAGGAGAAGGCCTGGGCCGCATCGCCACCCTGCAAGAGGCCAGCGCTGAAGGTATTATCCAAGATGCTCGTACCCGAGAGCGTCAGCGGACGACTGGTCGCCGTGGCCGGCACGGTGTCATCGAAGTCGATCTGGTCGGCACCGTTGACGAGCAGCGGGTTCACAGCGCTGGTGGCGTGGAAGCCCGCACCGCCGTCCTTGACGAGGAACTTACGGCCGAAGCCGCCGCCGGTGAACTCGATTGCGCCGCCGTTGAAGATAAGATTCGCGTGGACCGAGGCGGACGAGGCGCCCAGCTGGGCCGCGTCGGCGAACTTCAGGAAGCCACCCGTCACCGTGTTCGTGCCCGTGTAGGTCTTGGCGGAGCCGCTCAGGACGAGCGTGCCCGCGCCAGACTTCGAGAGGCTCGAGGTACCCGTAACCGGAACCGCGTCGGCGTAGGAACCCGAGAAGGTCAGCACCTTACCCGTGGCGACGTTGAAGTCGCGCGAGGCGCTGGTGAGACCCACGTTGATGTTCTCCGCGGAGATTGTGGAATCAGCCGACGCGGTGACATTACCCAGGAAGACCCAGGAACCAGAGACGGCCGGGGACACCAAGTCGCTGGTCAACTCGCCGCCGTTGAGCGTGATCGCTCCGAGGTAAGCGGTCTGAGTCAACGCGTCGGCGGTACCGCCATTGAGCGTGAGCGGGACGCCGTAGGAAACGGTGCCCACTGAATCATTGCCGATGACCTTGAAGAAGCTGCCCGGGAGATAAGTGCTGCTGATGGTATCATAATATGTGCCGAGGTTGACCACGATACCCGTCGAGGCGGCCAGCGCCGAGACAGCCGAGGCCGTCATGATGCCGTTGTTGACAACGGCCCTGCCGCTGAAGGCGCTGCTAGCGGTCGCCAGGTCCAAGGTCATCCGGCTTTGCTGGACGACATCGCCCGTGCCCTCGATGGGACGGAACAGCTGATAGTCGACGGTGTAGTTAAAGCGCAACTGTCCGGGAGTGGTCACAACGACCTTGTTGGCGCTACCGAGATCGCCGGTGTCACCGGCTAGGGTGCCATCGCCGACCTGCAGGATACCATTGTCGACGAGGAAACGACCCGTGAAGCCAGAGTTGGCGGCGGTGAGGATGGTGATGCCGGAGCCGACGGAGCGCACGAAGCCCGACCCGCTCAATTCATTCGGGAAATTCAGGGTGCCCGTGCGATCCATACGGAGCTCTGCACCAGTCTCGATGTTCACCGGACCGAGGCCGAAGGAACCGATGTTGGTGATGTCGAGACGACCGGCCCGGATGTCGGTGAGACCGGCGTAATTATTCACCGCGCCGAAGGCCAGAACACCCGAGCCCGTCTTGGTCAGGTTGAGGGCCTGCCCACCGCCGGCGAGGTTGTCCGTGAGGGCCCCGCTGAAGGTGAATGACGCGTTGTCGCCGCCGACCGTCAAGGTGCTCGGGGTGAGGGTCGAGGAGTTAGTGAAGAAGCCCGTGCCCAAGATCCGGTGGGTGATCTGGTTGAAGCCCGCCAGGTCGAAGCCCGAGGCGACGCCGGCCGTGAGGAACGTGTCCGGAGGAAGGCTGTCGTTGTTCGCCCAGCGGATGACGCCGCCGGACACCGTGACGCCCGCCCCCTTGAGGTCGGCCTGCGTCGAGGGAACGCCCAGCAGGAGGACCCCATTGCCGGTCTTGGTCAAGGCCGTGGAGCGATCGAGGAGGTCGGTCAGCAGTCCGCCGTTGAGCGTGGCCGTGACGCCGTAGTTCGTGACCCCGATGGTGCGCATGGCCGCCCCAAGACTGACCTTGCCGGCCAGGATGACGCCCGCACCCGCGCCCGAGCCACCGAAGGCGAAGTCGCCGTTCACCGTGACCGGGTTGGCGATCGTACGGACCGTGCCGTCGCTGAGCAACGAGGTGCCCGCGCCGACCCGCAGGTCGCCGCGACCGACCGGGCCACTGGTGATGGCCCCGAGGAGGAGGACGGTATCAGTGCCGAGCATCAACGCGCCGGCGTTGAGATTGAAGAACGAATTGAAGGTGCTCGCCCCACTCATAGCCAGCACGCCCGTGCCCTGCTTGGTCAAGGACTGCATACCAGCGCTCTGCAGAATTGGGGCGCTGATGACGAGACCCGTGGCCGCCAAGCCGGCATGGACGGTGAGCACGGGGTGGGTGGCGCTGAATTCGAGGGAAGTCCCGGAGATGACTGGGACGGAGACGGGCGACTGATTGGTCGCTGTGACGGCGTTGGCGGCGGTCAGCGTCAGCTTGACGGCGGTCGCCAGGGTCGGGTTGGACATGCCCCCTTCGTTGTCGAAGAGTACGGCATTCAAGGTGTTGGTCCCGACGAGATTCAGGTTGGCGCCGCCCAGCAGAGAGATGCTGGAGGTCGCGGCGATCTGACTCTGGTTGTTCAACATGGCCACCGTGGTGTTGGTGCCGCTGCCCCAGCCGGACACGACGATGTCCCCAGGGATCAGAACGTAGCCGCCGGGAGGCGCGTTGAGATTCAGAGTGCCCTGATTGACGAAAGTCGTGCCCAGGAAGTCGTTGGAGACCGGGCTGGAGGGAGTACGGAGGGCCAGCGTGCCGCCGCCAGACTTCACGAAGTTCATGGCGCCGGTGAGCGTCATGTTGAGGTTCATCGTGCCCTGGTTCGTGTAGACATACAGGTCCGAACCCGCCGCGGTGAGCGAGCTGACTGAGGTGTCGCCCTGCAGGGTGATCGTGCTGCCGTTGTTCGTGATGATACCCACGCCGAGGGTGATCGGGGCGTTGACGAACGTGAAATCCTGGTTGGCGCCGGCGGAAAGACGCCAGCTGTTGGCCGAATGGGGGCCCGTGATGGTGCGAACCGTCGCACCATCATTGTAATTACCCGTGACGACGGTCGCGTTGATGTCGTAACCGGTGAAATTGGTGGCGGGGTAGCCGTTGCCCAAGGCGTACTGCTGGCCCATGGCGACGACTCCGAAGGTGGCGCTGTAAGTGGCGAAGGTCGAACCATCCGCGACTGCCCAGCCACCGATGAGCCCATTGACAAGGCTGGCGGTGCCAAACGGAGCGCTGTTGAGCTGCGTGAGGAGGATGTTGGAGTTCTGGGTGAGGCCCTGGCCGCCAAGGGTGTTGATCCCGCCGTTATTCAGCGTGGTCCAGCCATTGAAGTTCACCATCGGACGCACGCCCGCCGAGGCGAC
This sequence comes from Opitutia bacterium, assembly GCA_003569165.1. Classification (GTDB taxonomy): domain Bacteria; phylum Verrucomicrobiota; class Verrucomicrobiia; order Opitutales; family UBA953; genus UBA953. The sequence goes on along the minus strand of BGOI01000014.1, from coordinate 11,705 downwards.
AACGAGGTTGCCGATGTTAATCTGGTTGGTCGCCCCCATGCTGATGTAGGGGTTGGAGTTGATTTGGACACTCCCGCTCTCGATGTTGATGCGATCAATGGTCAGCAGATTGTCGACCGAGCCACCCCCGATGAAGGTCAAGGTGCCGCCGGCAAGCGTGACGGCGTTGGCCGCCGCGATCCGGACCGGGCTGTCAACCGGGTTGAGACCGAAGTTATTGAGGAGGAGCGTACCCTGCGCGAGACGCAGGCCAGCCGTGCTGGCGAGCGAACCAGAGTCACGGAGTTCGAGCGTGCCGCCGCGGACCACGGTCGCACCGGTGTAATCGCTGGCCGAGGTCAGCGTGGTCGTGGTGTTGCCCGAGCGCACGAAGCTGAGGCCGCCGGTGAGTCTGCCCCCGAAGGTGCTGTTGTCGGTCGTGGTGAAGACCGCGCCGGTCAGGCCAGTGACCGTGCCGCCCATGCCGGGCAGCGGGTTCGAGCTGGAGAGGCCGCGGACCGTCTGGTTCTTCGCGCCAAGATCGAGGACGGCGCCCGTCCCGTTGAGCGTGACGAAGGGTAAGCCCATCGGGCCAGCCGTGGCCGAGATGGCCAACGTGTTATCCAGCCCAGAATTCAGGCGCAGCGTCCCGTTGTTGATGGCGACCGTGCCGGTGAAGAACCCGGTGCGTTCACCGAGCACCATGGTGCCACCGTTATCCAGGACGAAACCGCCCGTCGCAGCCGGAAGCAGCGAGGCGTTCACGGCGAGCGTGGCGCCCGGCAGGACGTGGAAGTAGGCTGAGCCGGTCGCAGGACCGACGAGCGTACCCATGTTGAAGGTCGTCGTGCCATCCTTGACGAGGAGGCCCGCGGCATTGGCGAGGGTCAGCGAGAGCAGCTCGCCCGAGGGGCCGTATTTGCCGAAGACACTCGACGCGAGACCCGAGACGACCGAGGCCGTGCCGCTGGTAGTCAGGGTATTGACGGTCGTCGGCGCGGTGAGGGTGGTCGCGCCGGTAAGCCGGGCATTGAACGTGCCGCCCAGCGTGTTGGCCAGGATGCGCGTCTCGGTGGTGGCGTCGAGGGCCCGCCCGTTGCCCGTGACGCTGTCGATGGTCAGGAACCCCGTGCCCACGCCCGTGGCGGAGGCATCGGCGAGGATATCGCCGCGGACGGCCTTAGTGAAGCTGGCATTGGCGCCGACGCCCTGCCCCGCCGAGAAGCCAGCGTTCGTGATGGCGAGGTTGGCCAGGCCGTTGCCTGTGAGCTCACTGAGGCCAGCGATGACGAGGGAGCCGTTGGTCTGAACCGCATTGAGCGTGGCCACGCCGGTGACGGTGGCGTTGGCGCTCAGGAAGATCGTCGTACCGTCGAGGATGCTGGCAATCGTCGTGTTGGCATTGATACCGGCACCCGTGACGAGCATGCCCGGGATGAGGCCCACGGTGCTCGGGACAGTCACCCTCGTCGAGTTGAGAGTCGTCGAGGCGCTGAGCGAGGCGTTCGCGTAGGTCAGCGTGGTGACATTGAGCGACATACCCTGCGCGGCGTTGGCCGAGAGCTCGATGCGCCCGCCGCCGTTGAGGGCGGAGAGGTTCGCGATGCCTTCGGTGGTCGCACCCGCGGCGGAACCGCCGATGAGGAGGCGACCGCCCTGCATGTTGACCGTGCCGCCGGCGGCGGTGCCGAGGCGGTTGCTGAGATTGGTGACCGAGTTGTCGAGCTGGAGGAGGCCGCCGGTATTGACGTTGAAGATCGAGTTTGCCGTGGCGGAGGACACGAAGGCCCGACCAGCGCCAGCGTAGGCGAGCGTGCCGCCGCTGACCGAGATGGCGCCGAAGGAGCCCGTGGTCGGCTGCACCGAGGACAACGTCAGTTTGCCTGTGCCGATCTTGTTGATCTGGCCGAAGGCGGCGTCGTTGAAGCGCATGAAGCGACCGGCGAAGGTCGTGTCCGCGTTGTTGAAGCCCACATTGAGGGTCGGGGTGCCGAACGAGCTGAAGATGTCGCCGGAGCCGGTCAGCCCGCCCCAGGTGGTGGCGAGGTTGTTGAGGTCGAGGCGCGTGCCGCCGCCGAGGTTCAGCGTCGAGAAACGGGAGCCGGCGTTGGCGACGCCCGTGCGGATACCGCCGGCGGCGACGAGGAACTCGCTGGTGAAGACGTTCTGGGCGCGGAAATCGAGCACGCCGTTGCCCGTCTTGGTGATGCCGCCGGTCGAGCCGACAACACCTTGGAGGGCGAACGCTGGGCGGAAGGGGTCGACGTTGGCGAATCCACCGCCGGAGACCGGGGCGACATCGATGAAGTTGGGGGAGGCGCCGAAGTCGACACGACCTTCGATGAAGGAGGTGGTGGTGACGTTAGCCGACGTGGCGAAAAGTCCGCCGACACCGATCGTCAGGACGCCGCGGGAGCCGGCGCCGCTGACTTGGTTATTGGCGAAGGTGCGGATGTAACCGGTACCGTTGGAACCGCGGTTGTTGAACGTCACCTTGCGGAGGGTGTTATCACCGGAGAGGATGACGGACCCGTTGTCATTAATGGTGACCTCGTTACCCGGATTGATGGCACCGCTACGATAAGTCAGAAGCTGACCAGCATTCGCCCATGAGCCGTTGACGACCAAGCCCTTGGTGACATCCGTCGCCAACGGGATGACGCCGCCACCGCCATTTGGGGTCACCACGAGGGTGCCGTTGTTGATGAAGGTACCGCCGGTATAGGTGTTGGCGTTTTCCATCCAGAAAGTGCCGGGGCCGCTCTTGACGAGGGCCATGTCGACGCCAGCGGAGGGGTTGACGATATTGGTACGGATGATGTGCCAGGCTCCGCCTTGGGCGTAGGCGAAGAGCTCGGCGCCGCCGGAAGTGAGGCTACCTTGATTGATGGCGTCGCCGAGGACCTGTTGCGCGGTGCTAAAGAACATCAGGCCACCGGTACCCACAGTGAGGGTCTTGCCAGCCGCGAGAGCGATGGTCTGAGTGGCCTGATTGGCGAAACGCAGCGAGTTGAGCGTGAGGTCGTTGGCGACCGGGTGCGTGAAGGCAGTGGCCGAGTCGAGGCTGATGTTCGAGGTCGCCGTCGCCGCCAGCAGGGTGCCTGCGTCGGTCGTGGCGTTGGAGTAAGCCGGGAAGCCCGTGGTGCCCATCGAACCGACGCCGTAGACGGGCGAGTAGGAGGCGAAGTGATGCGTGCCCGTGTTAGGCGTGCCCATGACGGCCCAGCCGCCGAGGATGCCGTTGGTCAACGTGGCCGGAGCGGTGGTCGAGACGCCATTGATGGCACCGAGCGTGATGCGGTTGGTCAATTCCGCGGTGAAGTTGACGACGCTGCCCGGGGTGCGGACGAGGTTGTTGATGGCGAGCACCGAGCTGGCCTGGAAGCCATCGCCCGCGGTGACGATGAACTGCGAACCACCGGCCACGAGGTTGACGGTACCGAGGGTCTCCGAGCTGGCCGACTGCTGGCGTCCGCGCAACTCGAGCAGGCCGCCCCGCAGGTTGACCACGGCCGCGTCATTGATGCGATCCGGGTTATCCGTCAGGCTGTTGGCATTCTCGAGGTAGAGGTTGGCGGAATTGATATTCAACGCGCTGGTGGCGGTGAAGGCGGCGTCGCCATACATCACGGTCAAGCCGCCGTTGATGGTCGTGGAACCGGTGTGGCTGTTGACACCCCAGAGGTTGAGGGTGTTCGGACCGGAACGGGTCAGGCTGACGTTGCCGGTCAGGCGGGCCGCGAACTGGCGTCCGCTGTTGTCGGCGTTGATGAGCAGGTGACCGGGCCCGCTGGTGCTGGTGATCGTGGTGCCCTGGTTGGTAATCGTCGACTCGGTAAAGCTGCCGAAGAAGAGCTGGGAGTTGCCGTTGAGGTCCAGGGTGCCGCCGATGGCAGCGAAGTAGTTGTTCGCCTGAATGGCGTTGAGGCTGCCAAGCTTGACGGTGCCCTGGTTGAGCATGAAGAGACCGCTCAGGGTGTTCACACCCAGACCGTTGAGCCCGTTGACCGCCGACGTCGGAGGATTGATCGTGAGCGTGCCCGACCCCGCCTTGATGAGCGACGGGCTGCCGCTGCCGACGCCGTTGCCGCCGGCAAGGGCGGAGGAAATCGTCAGGTCACCAAAAGCCCAGACGTGGAGGGCGGCGGTGCTGGCGGCAACCTGATTGATGACGCCACCGGTGATGGTGGAGATACTGCCCGGGCGGACGAGAATGCCGCCGGAGCGAAGGCTGAATTGCACCCCATCGGCGATGGCCAGACCGGCCCCGCCCTCGATGGTGAGCGAGTTGCGTTGGGTGTTGAGCGCGACAGCCAGGTTACCCGGGCTCGCCGCGGTGAGCAGCACGTTCGAATTCGTCGTCACGCCTTGGGCAGTGCCGCCAAAGAGGCTCGGATTGATCTCATACTCCCGCTCGATGTCCAACGAGCGGAGGTAATTGACGCCGGAGTTGACGCCAGGGGTCGCGAACGAAAGGTTCGCGTTATGGGCGCCCGAGTAATTCAGGTCGACGACGGCCCACGGCAGGATACCGCGGTTCAAGGCTAGCGCGTTGCCGTTCTCGCCCGAAAGCGTCGGAATGTTGATGAAATTGATCGAGGCCCGACCCGGGCCGGGCGCGATGCCGACTCCGCGGAAGAGCATCGAGGTGCCGGGAGCGGCGGCGGTCTGCACCGGTGCGTTATTTCCCCAGGCGGCGCCACGGAAAGTCAGGATGACCGCGCCGGCCAAGTTGGATTGCGCCTTGAGGCTGACGACGGAAAGGCCCTTGAGGAACGTGGTGTCGGCGAAATTCTCGGTGGAATTACCGGCGATGTTGATGGTACCGATCAGGTCCAGGTTGCCGCCACGGAACGAGATGTTCTTGTAGTTATTCTGCTGGGAATTGCTGAAACGGCCGTTGGCCAGGTTGACGGACGTGTTGTCGAGGCGAAGGGTCGAGCCCACGTCCAGGAAAACCCGGGAGCGCCAGGAGCCGTTGCCATCGGCCAACACGGTGCCCTGGCGGATCTCGAGCCCAGTGCCGGCCTGGTCGATGACCTCAGTGCCGTTCGCGCCGGCGATCCGGAAGGTGCCCGCGCCGAATTTCTCCACCCGACCGAATCGGATGGCGGACGACTCGGGGACGGACATCTCGAGTTGACCGAGGATGATGTCACCGGAGGCAACGAGTCGAAGCACGTTGTTGGCGGGACCGGCGTTCAGGATGCCGCCGAAGATCCGGAGGGTCGAACCCGCATCGGCGCCGATGACCGCGTCGAAGGGCAACGTCAGAAGGCCGGAGACGGTGTTTACGCCGGTGACGCTCTGGAGCTGGCCGCCGAAGTTGACGCCACCCTGGAGCTGGCCCGCGTTACCCTGGAGGGTGATGGCGTTGGTGAGCTCGAAGCCGCCAGCGAGCTGGAGGGCCGTGCCGATGGCGTTCGTGGTCGGCGAGATCGAAATCGGGCCGGTGCCCGCGGAGAGGGCGTTATTGAGGCGGACGACGCCGGAGTTGATGGTCAGACCGCCCGTCCAACCGGGGTTGGCCGAGGAGAGGATGAGTTTACCGGAGCCGTTCTTGGTCAGGTTATTCGTCAGCGCCGAGAAGATGAAGGGGGTCGCGAGGGTGAGCGTCTGGCCCAACTGCACGCCCAATCCGTTCGCGGCGGCGTTGAGGTTGATGACGCGACTGGTGGAGAAGGTTCCGGTGACATTGAGGCCAGTGGTGGCCCCGCCGCCATTGACAGCAAGGGTGACGGAGTTGCCGGCATGGCCCAGGGCCGCGTCGGAGTTGATGGTCAGCAGGCCGCCTTGGACGTCGACGGTGCGACCCGCGCCCCCGAAGGAATTCACGCCGTTGAGGACGAGGTTACCTGCGCCCAACTTGGTGAGCACGAAGCCCTGAGCGGCGTCGCCGATGGCGCCACCGACAGTCAAGGTGTTGGCGGAGACGGTCAGAGCAGGGAAATCCTTGAGGGCCACGGCACCCGCGCCAAGGTCATAGGAATTCGAGCCGGTGAAGGTGAAACCGGCATTCCACTCGAGGGTGTTGGCGCCCGTGTTGGCCAGGGCCACGCCCGAGGTGTTGTTGAGGGTGATGCCAGAGCCGAAGAAGAGCGGTCCGGTACCGAAGGCCGAGGCGGAGCCGATGTTGACGGTGCCGAGCTCGATGTTGAGTCCGCCCGCGCCCGTGCCCGCGCCCGAAAGCGTGAGCGTGCCAGCGCCGGCTTTGGTGACCGGGGCGGTGTAAGTCACGCCACCCGAGAGGGTCAGCGAGGAGCCGTTGAGGCCCGTGCCGTCGACCGTCCAAGCCTGGACGCCGAGGGTGGTGAGCGGAGCGGAGATCGTGATGACGCCGGCGTTGGACTGGACTTCAATGCCGTTGTTGGAGCTGCCCGGATAGACGGAGAGCGCGCCACCGATACCTGGAGCGACGGTGAAGGCAGTGACACCGCTCGGCGTCGACGTGAAGATGAGACTGTCCACCGTCAGGGCCGCGTTGAGGGTGGTCGCGACGGTCGGACCGACCGCGTTGGCGGTGCTGAAGATGAGGGTGTCGGTGAGCGACGGGACGGAAGTCGCGGGCGTGGTGCCGGCGAGGTCGGTGGACCAGGAACCCGCGGTATTCCAGGAGGCGCCGGTGACGCCGTTGAAGTAACGGTTGGTGATCGGGCTCGCGTTGAGCATCAACGCGGTGCCGCCGGAGGACGTGGTGTCGAACTTGTAGTTCAACCCAGCCGGAGCGCTGCCGAGAATCCAATTCGTGAGATTGAGGCCGCCGGCGGCGCTCAGGAGCGTGTACGAACCGGCGCTGACGGCACCGAGCCCGTTGAGGTTGAGCTTGACCGAGCCGCCGATCACGGAGGCGGCGTCGACGACGATGGAGTCGTTGGAACCGGCGACGAGGCCGAGGTCGAAGCCGAGGGCGGAGCCGGTGGTCAGGCTGAGGATCGTCGAGCCGAGCGGAGCCACCGTGCCGTCGAAGAGGTTGAGCGTCGCGCCGCTGGCGACGTTGAGCGCGGAGACCCCGCCCGTTGTGAAGCCAGCGCCGAGGGTGCCCTGCGAGACGGTGACGACGCCACCGTTGAGGTTGACCGGTCCGGCGATGGCAATCTTGCCGAGGCCGGTCTTGGTCAGGTTAGCCGCGCCCGTCGAGCCGACGGTGCCAGCGAGATTCAGGGTCGCGAAGCGGTTGGCGACGTTGACGGTCGCGCCGGTGGCGCCGACGCTGATGTTCTGCGCCGCCGAGGTGCTGACCGGAACCGCTTGGGTACCGACGGAGACATAGGAGAGCGTGCCGCCGTCGACGACGACGGAGCCTGCGCCGAGGTTGGCGCCCGCGCTGATGGCCACGGTGCCGGCATTGACCTGGAGTTGGCCGGTGAAGCTATTGGCGCCCGAGAGCGTAACGAGGCCCGAGGTGGACTTGACGACATTGACGCCCGCGAGGATGGCCGAGACCGTGCCCGCCTGGAGGTCGAAGGGCTGGGTCGAGGTCAGCTTACCGGAAGTTCCGGAGATCGTGCCGGACGTGAGAACGACGCGGTCCACGGTCTCATCGAAGGTCGTCACGTTGAACGTGCCGCCATTGACAGTGAGGAGAGAGGTGTCGTTGAGGACGCCGCTCGCACCGAGCGACAAGGTGCCCGCGGTGACGGTGGTGCCGCTATCGTAAGTATTGACGCCCGAGAGGAAGAGCGTACCAGCCCCGACCTTGGTCAGGCTCGCACCGACGCCATCGATGGTACCGGAAATCAGGACGTTGCTCGCGCCGCCCACCGTGAGGGCGTTCGCCCCGGCGACAATCGCGGTCGTACCAGCGAGGAACAGCGTGCCGGCGTCGGACTGGATCAACGTCGATCCTGCGAGGGTGATGAGACCATTGAAGGAGTTGTTACCGCTGAGATTACGCAGCGCGCCGGTGCCACCGACGCCCGTGCCAGTGACCGACAGTCCTCGGCAGCGATGGACGCGAGGCCGAAGAGTTCGAGGGCCGCGCCCGAGGCGACGGTCGTGGCACCGGCTGCGGTGCCGAGCGCGCCTGCGTTCGAGACGCGGAGCGTGCCGACGTTGACGGCGATGGCACCGTCAAAGGTGTTCGCGCCCGAGAGCGTGAGCTTGCCCGCGCCGTTCTTGACCAGGCTGGCCGAGGTGCCGGTGAGGGCCCCGCTGACGACGAGGTTGCCCGCACCGTCGAAGGTGACGACGTGCGTATCCGCTGCGAGCGTACCGCCCAAGGTGAGCGTGCCGGCGTCGGACTGGAACAGCGTAGCCCCACCAAGGGTGACCGTACCGCCGAAGGAATTGACGCCGCTGAGGTTGCGGAGCGCACCGGTGGAACCGATACCCGTGCCGGTGACGGCGAGGGCTTCATCGGCGACGGCGATACCGCCGCGCAGCTCGAGGGCCGCGCCGTTCGCGACGAGGGTGCCGCCGGTCGTATTGCCGAGGGCGGTCGAGTGGCCGACAGCTAGGAGGCCGGAGGAGACCGTCGTGAGGCCGGTATAACTGCTCGCGCCCGTGAGCACGATGGTCCCGGTGCCGTTGAGCGTGAGGGTGCCCGGGCCGGAGATGGCATTCGCGGCGGCGTAGGTGCCAGCGCGATTGAAGATAAGCACCGTGTTATTGACGACCGCGCCCAGGCCGAGCGTGCCGGAGTCCAAGCCCGTGCCGACTTGGAGCGTGCCGTCCGCGATGGTGAAGGCCCCCGTGAAACCGTGGGTTCCCTCGAGGATCAAGGTGCCCGTCGTGGTCTTGGAGAGAGCGCCGCCGCCGTTGATTTCAGCGACGTTGCGAAGCGTGCCCGACTCGAGTTGGATGTTGTTGATCGGACGGGCGGACGTGCCGATCGAGAAGCCGTTGAGATCCAGCGAGCCATTCGCGAGGCGCAGGGTCGAGGTGACCGAGGCGAAACCGTTGCCCGCGCCCTTGGTGATCGAGTTGCGGACATCGACCGTACCGCCGGTGATGAGCAACGAGGCGTTAGCTGTGCCGTTGACGTTGGTCGAGCTGCCGAGGGTGACGGGACCGAGGATAGTCACGTTGCCGCCGGAGATGGCGACGGTACCGACCGAGGTGTTGCTGACGTTGGTCGAGAGGCTCTGCGCGATGTTCAGGCCGGTCGTGCCGATATTCGCGACGCCGCCCGTAATCGTCAGCGTGCCGGTGGTGGTGCCGGTGATCGAATAGGTCGCGGAGTCGGTACCGGTATTGCGGCGGTCGCCGACGAGCACGGAGGTCACGTCCAGGGTACCCGCGCTCATCGTGAACGAGGCGGTATTATTCGACCCGCCGACGCCGGTGCGGCCGCCGATGCGGAGGGTGCTGGCAAGGATGTCGACGGTGTGGCCGGACAGGTCCATGGTGGCCGTCGGGGTGGAGCCCGTATACCCACTCATGTATCCGACGGTGATGGCAGCACGGCCCGTGCCGGCGCGATTGCGGAGCACAAGGGTGCCGAGAGTGGCGTGGTTGAAGCTGAAGAGGCCGCTGGAGCGATCCTCGGCAACACTGAGGGTGTTGACGTTAAAGGTGTTGACGCCCGTACCGAGGAGGGCCGTCTGAACGACGCCGCTGACCGGTGCGTCCATCAGGAAGTTGGCCGCGACAATGGTGCTCGTCGGGGCGAGGAGGAGCACGGAACCCGCGCCGCCGCCAGCGCCGCCGCCGGAGTTGGTCAAGTCGCCGACGCGGAAGGAGCCGCCCGCGAGGCCGGCGTAGAAGGAACTGAGGCCGGTCAGGTCTAGGACCGCGCGGTTGGTGACACCACTCGTGATGTTGCCGCCCAACTGGACATTGATGAGCGCGGAGTTGCCGACGCTGCCGATCAGGAAATTACCGCCGCCGTTCATGACGACGCGCGTGACGGTCGTGGCGCCGGAGTTGTAGCCGATGGTGACGGCGCCGTTGACGCGGAAGGTCTGGCCCGCGCCGATGGTGATGACGTTGTCGGCGCCCGCATTGCGGTTACGGACGACGAGGCTGCCGAAGATTGCGCCGCCGTTGGCGAGGTCGAGCGTCGAGACGACGGTCGAACCCGCGACGTCGCCGAAATTGAGCACGCCGTTCGTGTTGAACTGACCTGGGGCGGAGACGGTGACCGCGCCGGTGCTACCGAGGGTGACCGCGCCGTTGCCGGTCACGATGTTGCCCGCGGCATGACGTAGGTGTCGGTGCGGGCGAAGACGAGGGAGCCCGCGTTGGCGATCGGACCGCGGCCGATGGCGCCGACGGTGCCGTAGCTACCGACCTGGACGGTCGTCGAGGCGCTGATGGTGGTGGCACCGGTGTAGGTGTTGGCGCCGAGGATCGTCACGATGCCGGCGGAGGGGAAGGCGAGGCTGGTCTTGCGCGTGCCGGAGCCGAGGGCGTCCTGGATCGTCAGGCCGAGCGACGTGGTGCCGCCGGCGTAGGTCAGGATGGAATCGGCCGAGGTGCTGCTGTTACCGATGAGCTGGCTGGCGGCCGTGGCGCCGACGCCGACGGTGAGGGCGGACACGGTCTGGTTGAAGCCGCCGAGGTCGAGGATGCCGACGGTTCCACTGCCGCCAAGGGTGAGCGCGCCGACCGAGAAAGCGTCGTTGGCGCCGAGCTGCGCGGTGCCGTTCGAGATGACGGTGCCGCCGGTGTAGGTATTGGTGCTGCCGAAGGCCAGCGTGCCGCCGCCGGAGTAGCCGATGGCGATCTTGGTGTTGGCAAAGTTCTCGACGAACGAGCCGCCGAAGGAGACGGTACCCGCGCTGGAGAAGGTAAGCGTGGCGGTGCCGACCGCGCTGTTGCGCACGGTCTGATTGCCCGCCGTGCCGGCGGTCGTGAGGCTGGCGAAGGACTTGCTGAGGCCGTTGAGCTCGAGTGTAGCGGAGTTGCCGGCGCTGCCGAGGACGACGGAATTGGAGCTGGCCCAGGCGGCGGCGGAGCCGATGACAAGGGTGCCGTTCTCGACGCGCGTGGCGCCGGAGTAGCCATTGCTGCCCGAGAGGGTGAGCGTGCCGCCGGCGGCCATGCGGCTGACGAAGTCGCCGGAGCCGTTGACGCGGTTGGCGAAGGTCAGGCTGCCCGAGCGGCTGATGACGAGGGTGCCGTTGTTGATGACGACTGCGGACGGAGGCAGGGCGCCGACGGTGCCGGCGTTGCCGACCTGCAGGGTGGCCCCGGAAGCGACCGTGGTCGTCCCCTGATAGACATTGGAGCCCGTGAGGACGAGGATACCCGCATCGACGGAGAGGCTGCCGAGCCGCCGATGGTGGCGCCGATCGAAGCCGAGCCGGTGTTGTTGACCTTGAGGGAACCGTCGACCGTGAGGACGCCGGCACCACCGATGGAACCACCGTTACCGAGGGTGAGAATCTGGCCAGAGGCGACGTTCGTGCCACCATTGTGATTGAAGGTACCCGTCAGCGTCATGTTACCGCCGCCGAGGATGGTCACCGAGCCCGAGCCAGAAGTATCGGAGGAACGCGTGAAGCTGTCCGGACGGTTGAAGGAAAGGACGCCGCCGCCGACATCGACATTGAGCATGGAACCGCCCTGCCCGATTTCCAGGATCCCTTCACTGACACCGGTGCTGCTGTTCGTATTCGCGCCCGTGAGGCGCAACGTACCCGCGCCGGCCTTGATGAGATAGAGGTTGCCCTGGATGAACCGCCGAAGGTGTCCGTACCCGAGGCGATGTTGACGGTGACACCAGAGGACCCAGTTCCGTTGGAAATCACCGGAGCGCCGGCGGTCGCATGGGTGGTGAGACC
>BGOI01000013.1 GCA_003569165.1 Opitutia bacterium | reverse complement strand
CGCATGCAGGTCGTGGACGTGAAGCGGATTCTCGACCGCGCGGAGGCCGAGGTCATCGGTGCTGCCGATCGTCTGGCCGCCTTTGACGCCGCCGCCGGCCATCCACATCGTGAAGCCGGTGGGGTTGTGGTCGCGACCGTCGCCCTTTCGGACATCGGGGTGCGGCCGAATTCGCCACCCCAGACGACAAGCGTGTCTTCGAGCATGCCGCGAGCCTTGAGGTCCTTGAGCAGGCCGGCCACGGGCTTGTCCATCGAGGCGCAGAGACCGGCGTGGTTGCTTTCGATTCTTGGCGTGCGCATCCCACTTGGAGCCGGCGCCATGATAGATTTGCACGAAGCGGACGCCTTGTTCGACCATGCGGCGCGAGAGCAGGCAAAGACGGCCCATGCCTTCGGTGGTCTTGTCGTCGAGTCCGTAGAGTTTGCGGGTGGCTTCGGTCTCGCCGGTCAGGTCGACGACGCCAGGGGCTTCGGCCTGCATGCGGGCGGCCATCTCATAGCTGGCCAGGCGGGCGCCGAGCTCGGAGCGGTCAGGGTAGCGGGCGGCGAAATCCTTGTTCACGCTGTTAATCAGCTGGAGCTTCGACTTCTGCAGGTCGGCGCTGACGGCCTCGGGGGTGTTGAGGTTCGGAATCGGCTCGGAGCCGCCCGAGATGCGCACACCCTGATAGACCGCTGGCATGAAGCCGGCTCCCCAGTTGCGCGGGCCGTTGATGACCGTGTTCTGGTTATCCTGCATCACGATGAACGAAGGTAGGTTGCTGTTCTCGGAGCCGATGCCGTAGTTGATCCAAGAGCCCAGCGACGGCTTGCCTGCGAGGATGGAGCCGGTGTTCATCTGGCAGACGCCGGCGGAGTGGTTGATGCCGTCCGCCTTGCAGGAGCGGATGACCGCGAGGTCGTCGGAACAGGACGCGATGTGCGGGATTCCAGTCCGAGAACCATTGCCCGACTGGCCGTGCTGCTTCCATTCGCGCTTCGAGGCGAGCAGGGGGGACTTCGATTCGCCCATCGCGGTGATGACGGAGCCGAAGCTGTCAGGCAGGCGCTGTCCGGCCAGCTTGTTGAGCAGCGGCTTCGGATCGTAGAGGTCCATCTGCGACGGGCCGCCTTCCATGAAGAGGAAGATCACGCTCTTGGCGCGCGGCTTGATGTGGCCGACTCCGGGTTGGAGTGGGGTGCCGGCGGCGGGGACGACAATCTCCTTGGCGAGCAGGTCGCTGAAAGCCATGGCGCCCAGGCCGAGGCCGGCACTGAAGAGGAAGTCGCGACGCGAGGTGGTCGCTTCGACGCGATGGCAGCGTGGGTCGTTCATTCGACGTAGAGGAATTCGGAGGAGTTGAGGAGGGCGTGGCAGAGCGCGGCCAGCGGCGTGGCGCCGCTCTTGGTATCAGCGGCCTTGACGGCGCCGACGGCGAGGGTCGCGTCCTTTAGAGGAAGAGTCGCGGAGGGTGCCGGTCTTGTTCTCGAAGCGCCAGAAGCCGAGCGTATCGGGACGCAGGTCTTCGTTCGAATAGAGCAAGGCTGGGTCGGCCAGCGCACCGGCGCTCAGGCGGAGGTCGTCGATGACGCCGTGGAAGGAGCTTTCGCGGTCAGCGCCCTTGCCACCGAGCTGGATCGGCTGGGTCGCGGTGCGTAAGCCCGTGAGGCTCGTGGTGACGCGGTCATGGAGCAGGGGCTCGTCGTCGTTGGCGAGGTCCTTGAGGGTGAAGCTCACTTCGCCCGGCCCATTCTGGTCAGCGTAACGCACGGCCGCGGAGGCGTAATAGGGTTTGTTCATCTCGATCCGCAGGTTCGAGAACTGCACGGCTTCACCGACGGTGCCGCCGAGGAGAGGGCCGTGGGCCTGGAGCACGAGCACGCGCGGGGCTCGGCGGGACTTCAGTCCGGTGACGCCGAACTGCCAGTAGCCGTCAGCCTTGCCCTTGCCGACTTGGGCGGCGATGACGCGGACCGAGCCGGTGTCACTCACGGTGCGGGGCACGATCACTCCCTCGATGGTAAAGCCCTTGGCAAAGTCGGCCTCGGTCGCACCGGGGGCGAGGAACGGCTTGCGATGAGCGGCGTCAAGGTGGGCGCCTTGGCCATCGCGGAAGGGGACTTTCTCCGGTTGGAAATCATTAGCCAAGGCGGCGGTGACGGCCACCGTGGGCTTCTGCGCTTGGACTTCCTTGAGGAAGGATGCCGCCCGTCGGGCTTCTTCCGTGGAGGGCAGGCGGGCGAAAAGGATTTGATAAAGACGGCGGACCTGGGCGGCTTCGTCGCCCGGGACTTCCTTGACCACGCGGGCCGCGAGGGCTTCACCGCGTTTCAGCATGAAGGGGCTGTTGAGGAGAAGGAGGGATTGGATCGGCGTCGTGGTCACGTCGCGCGAGGAGGCGCTGCTGAACCACTGCGGTGCGTCGAAGACGTCGGCGAGCGGGTCGCGGTTATTGCGCATGATGCGCGTGAAGATGCTGCGCACGGGTTCACCGTAGACCACGCTTGGTCCGGCCTGCTTGTCGGTCTTGAGGTCACCACAGGCCGTGAAGATGGCATCGCGGATTTGCTCGGACTCCAGGCGCTGGGGTTGGAAGCGCCAGAGCAGGGCGTTCTGCGGATCCTTAAGCTGGCCGTCCTTGGGATCAGGGTGCAGCGAGGAGCGGCGATAGGCGGCGCTCGTCAGGATGAGGCGATGCATCGCTTTCTGATCCCAGTCTTTCGCCATGAATTCAGCGGAGAGCCAATCGAGTAGCTCGGGGTGGGAGGGCGGCTCGCCGAGGCGGCCGAAGTCGCTCGCGTAAGGCGCCAGACCACGGCGGAAGTTGAGCTGCCAGAGGCGGTTCATCGCCAAGCGTGCGGTGAAGGGATTCGATTTTTCCGTCAGCCAGCGCGCGAGCACGGTGCGGCGCCCGGTCGTGGTACCGTCGGCGGCCGGCGTGATGGCGGCGGGTTCGGCGGGGTAGTTCGCGCTGAGGACGGTGAGGAAGGCGGGCGGGACGACGGTATTCTTCTTGGGGATGACGGCGTCTAAGCCCTGCGCGCCGGTCTCGCGAATGGTGAGGACGAAAGGCGGTTCTTCCGGCTTCTGCTTATCGTGTTCGGCGAGCTTACGCTTCAGGTCGGCGTGCTTGACGCTATCCGCGCCCTTGATGGAGCGGTCGAGGCGGTTGTATTCGTAGTCGACCTGTCGCCAGGCGAGGGCGGCGACCTGCTGCTCGTAGGGCGTGCGCTGGGCTAGGGGCTTGTTGAGCATCTCTTGGACGTCGTCCGGAAAGATCTCGATGGCCTTCCGGGTCGCGGTCTCGCGGTATTTCTTCTCGAGCTCAGTAATCTCGTCGCGGATCGACTTCGTTTCCTTTTCCCACGCGGCCAGCTTGCGCGCATGTTCGCCGGCTTCCTTCGTCGTCCAGGCGACCCGATCTTCGACGGGAACGGTGTTGTTGAAGAAGCTCCGGAGGGCGTAGTAATCGCGCTGGAGAATCGGGTCGAACTTATGGTCGTGGCAGCGGGCGCACTGCATGCCGGCACCGAGGAAGACGTCGCCGGTGGTGTCGGTGATGTCGTTGAGGATGTTGTCCCACTGGCTGCGGGCGTCGCGGTTGTTGTATTCGTAGATCCAGTGGCGAAGGTATCCAAGGGCGGTGAGCGCCTGGGGGTCGCCGGGGAAAAGTTCGTCGCCCGCGATCTGTTCCTGGATGAAGCGGTCGTACGGTTTGTTCTCGTTGTAGGCCTGGATGACGTAATCGCGGTAGCGCCAGGCAGTCGGGCGGAAGTCGTCGATGCGGAAGCCGTCGCTGTCGGCATAGCGCACGAGGTCGAGCCAAGCTCGGCCCATGCGTTGACCGTAGGCGGGCGTGGCCAGGAGTCGGTCGACGAGTTTCTCGTAGGCGAGCGGATCGGTGGACTGGACGAAGGCGGCGACGTCTTCAGGCGTCGGGGGGAGTCCGGTGGCGTCGAAGGTGACGCGGCGGATGAGGACTCCGCGCTCGGCTTCGCCGGAAGGCGTCAGGCCATCTTTGGCGAGTCGGGCGTCGATGAAACGATCGATCGGGTGGGCAGACTTACCAGCGGGAAGTTCGGGGAGCTTGACGGGTTGATACGCCCACCAGCCTTTTTCCTTCTCGCCGATGGTGCCAGGAAGGTAGCGACCGGCAACGGGCGCCTTGGTCCGGCTCTTCGGCCAGGTTGCCCCGGACTTAACCCAGTCCTGGAGGAGAGTGACTTCTTCTTTGGTCAACCGATCGCCTTTCGGCGGCATCATGACTTCGGGATCCGTGGAGAGGATGTTCTGAAGAAAGAGGCTCTTGGCGGGGTCACCCGGGATGAGGGCTGCGCCGCCGTCACCACCGGTGGTCAGGCCGGCGAGGCTGTCCATGACCAAGCCACCCTTGTTCTTGCCGGCGGAGTGGCTGTGGCACTTGAAGCAACGAGAGTCCAGGAGGGCGACGGCCTTCTCGGCCTGATCGTCGCCGGCGGCCTGAACTGAGGCGCCCCAGACGACGAGGGTCGCAAGGGTCAGTCGGCGCAGGAGGGCGGAGGTCGCGGGCATGGGGTAGGGCTAAATAAGGCCCTTATTAATCAGAGGGCAACTTCCGTCCAATGTTCCTCAGTGCCCCGCCTTCTTCCATGAGGGGTAGTCCTTAGCCAGCAAGTCCCGGGCGTATTCGCCGAACCAGCTGTAGCCGTTGCGACGCTCGTGGCCGATGTCGGCCAGCTGGGGCTTCGGGATACCATCCCGGTCGCAGACGTAGGGCACGCCGGTCTTGAGGTCGTAGAAGCGGGCCCAGAGGGCGGGGGCCTTGGCATCCGGGACCATGACGAGGTCTGGAGTGCCCAGAAGGCTCTTCTTGGTCTCTAGTCGTTGGCCGCTCACCTTGTGCGCTTCAAACCAAGCGACGGCGCCTTCGATGGCGGAACGGATCTCAGGCGTGGGCTTCTCGAGACTCATAAGGAGGCGAACGATGCCGACCGACTCGCTGCCGCTGAAGGAAGGAAGTTCGTAGCTGCGCGCCTTGGCTGGCGCGAAGGTCTTCTCGTCGTGCTGGGCACACCAGACGGTGGGCTTACCGCCGACGATGATCTGGCATTTCAGGATGCAGGCGATGCCGAGGTCGAACGCCTTTAGGCAGGCCGCGCGCGTTTTGGGTTCGAGGAACGTGTAGGTCTTTTCCGTGGCGACTTCGCGGACGAACTGCAGGATACGCACCATCGCGCCGTCGTTGAAGGTGATGCGGTCGTAGTAGCCTTTGCGCAGCGGGAAGAACTGCGGCCAGCCACCGTTCGCGTATTGCGCGGAGAGCACGTACGCCAGTCCGCGGTCGAAAGACTTGCGGTAGGTCGCGTCCTGGGTCGCGTTGACCATGCGCGCCATGAAGCGCAGCTCATCGACGGTAGCCTTATTATCGAAGGTTGGCTGCAATTTCGCGCGATCGCCGTCGTAGGCCTTGCTAATGGTGTCGGTGTTCTTCGGCCAGCCGCCGGCGTCGCACTGAAAACTCAGGATGATGGCGGCGACCTGTTTTGCCTCGGTGGAGGCGAACCAGCTATCTGGCTTGTTCAGGTAGCGACGGGCGCTTTCATCCGCGGAGAGCAAAGGACTGAGGGCGAGGCACGCAAGGAAGAGCAGGGCGGGGCGCATGGAATTACAGGGACAGGGATAGGAGCAGGGACAGGCGTAGGATTAGGGGTAGGGCCGAAGGAGTAAATGAAGGAAAGCATGGCGGCTGTTGCGGTTGTCTTATTCCGATTATTCCGCTCCTGTCAGGGGGTGTCGTCGCCGCTCGTCCTCATCCTCGCCTCCGCTTCGCCGCGGCGCACGGAGTTGCTCCGCGAAGCGGGTATCCCCCATCGCGTCCTGGTGGCCGCGGTGACCGAGCACGAAGATCCCTCGACCGACCCCGCGCAGATGGTTCTGCATAACGCCCGCCTGAAGGCCGCCGCGGTCTCCCGTCTGTATCCCGATGCGTTGGTCCTCGGCTCTGATACCACGGTGGCCCTCGGCGATCGCGCCTTGAACAAGCCAGCCGACCTCGCCGAGTCCCGCGCGATGCTCCGCAGTCTTTCCGGTCGCGAGCATACGGTCCACACCGGCGTCTGCCTGCTTTGTCCGGCGCTGGGTATCGACGAGTCGCACGACGTCACGGCCTGGGTTCGCTTCCGCGACCTCGCCGAAGACGATATCACACGCTATCAGTCCTTGGTGGACACCTTGGATAAGGCTGGCGCCTACGGTATCCAACAGGGCAAGGAGATCATCATCGCCGATTTCCAGCAGCCCATCTCGACGATCATGGGCTTGCCGGTCGAATTCGTCAAAGCCCGCCTCGCCTCGCTCGGCGTCCTGGAAAGGATCACCGCATGAAGGCCTGGTTGCTCCTCCTGCCGACCGTGGCACTTGCGCAGGCTCCCGCCGTCAGTGGCGATGCCGAGATCTCTGGCACGATTGGCGGTAAGCCTCTCGTGATCCGTACGACCAGTCGCCTCGCTGGGGCGATCGACTCCGTGAAGTGGGATGGCGTCGAGTTCATCGATTCGCATGACCATGGCCGCCAGTTGCAGTCCGCGATCAACGCCGATGTCGGCGGGGTCTATCACGTCGAATGCTACAACCCGACCGAGGCCGGATCGGTCGTGGATGCGCTCGGGCCGAAGTCGACGAGCCGCCTCGAGGGGCTCTCCGTCAGTGACGGCGTGCTGACGACCCGCACCCGCATGGCCTACTGGCTCGCTCCGGGCATGAAGTCCGGTGGGCACGTCGCGTTGAACGACCGACTTCTTTCCGACCACGTCCTCACCAAGCAGGTGCGCATCGGCCGGCCGCAGATGGACCACGTGCTCGATTACCGGGTGACGTTCACGGTGCCGGCCGATCGCTCGCACACATATCTGCAGGTCGAGGCCCTCACGGGTTATATGCCATGGTCCTTCAGTGAAGAGCTTCGTTTCGATGCGAAGACGTCGACGCTCGTACCCTTGCCGAGGCAAGACGGCGAGCAGCGTGACCCGGTCGTGCTCTCGACGCCCTCGGGTTCCCATGCGATGGGCGTCTTCACGCCGACACGCCCGCCCGCGGGCCAGCCCGCCGTCGGCTACGGCCGTTTCAAGTTCGACCATGATAAGGTCATGAAGTGGAACTGCGTCTTCCGGCTTCGTTCGCCGGCCGGCATCAAGCCCGGCGACTATGGCTACCAGCTTTTCGTCGTGCTCGGCACGCGCGAGGACTGCCGCCGGACCTTGGCGGCCCTGACCCGGGAGTTCGCCGGCCGATAATCGCTCCCGCCTACGCTTGAAGTCGGACGACGGCGGCCTAACTTCACGTCGTGCAGTCAGAACGAACCACCGAATTCCGGTCTGCGGCTATTGCGGTCGCGGTGTCGCTCGGCCTGCACCTGCTCCTTCTCTGGGTCTTGCCGGACAGCTTTCAGAAGGTCGTGGCGTTCGTCCGTCCGATTGAAGTCCTGACGGCTCCGGTCAAGATCGATGAAGCCCGTCTGCCGCCGAAGCTGCGTTTCATTGAAACGAATCCGCTCGCCAACCAGGCCGTGCCCAAGACCACGCCGTTTACTTCCTCCCGTAATCAGACCGCCGCGCAGCCAGTCCCGGAGAAGATGCCCACCAACTCGCCTCTCCCGAAATCCGAGGGTACGTCCGAACAGCTTCGGATTGCACAGGGCAAGCCACGCTCCATCGATCAATCTGAGTCCCAGCCTGCCGCTCAGGCGTCAGTCTCGATGGCTGCGCCGGTCAAGGCCGCGCCGCCGCCCGGCCCGGGCAAGTCCGCCGCCCAGCCCTCGCCGGCTCCCGTCCCCGTCGCGGCCAATCCCGACCGTCCGCGCGCCTCCGTGCCTTCCGGCACGTATGGTCTGCTGCTGCGTCGGCCCGTCGGCGTCAACCGAGCCGGTTCCATCGCCGTCGACGCCCGCTTCAGCAACTATGGCGACTACACCCAGCGCATGCTGGAGGCGATCCAGTCCAGCTGGTGGAGCATCATCGAGCGGTCGCGGTTCGAAAGCGTCTCCCGCGGCAATGTGATCGTGCGCTTCCGGCTGCATCGCGACGGCACGGTCACGGACGCCAGGGTCCTCAGCACCGAGGTCACCCGCGTGATGACCCTGGCCTGCAAGGATGCCGTGATGGCGCCGGCACCTTACGATATCTGGCGTGCGGATATGGTCGCCATGTTCGGCGAGAGCGACACGGTCACGATCAACTTTATTTACCACTGATGACTCTGGCTACTGATTGGATCCCGTTTGGACGCGGCGTACGCGTCGTGGCGTCACACGAATGCGGGCTTATCGCGGTCGAGAAGCCTGATGGCATCCTGTCCCATCCGAATCCGGGTGAAGTCGCCGAGAAGGGCACCATCCTGATCACGGGCAACTACTCTCTCGACGAGGAGGCCTTCCATGTCCGCGACGGCAAGGGCGGTATTCGGCGCGTCTATCTGCTCAACCGTCTCGACTCCCCGACCAGCGGGACGTTGCTCCTTTCGCTTGACGAGGGCGTCGCCGACTTGGTCCGCAAGATGTTCGCCCGCTCGCAGGTCATGAAGCGCTATGTCGCCCTCATCCGTGGTCGCGGCCTGCGCACCCCCCGCGGCACCTGGCAGGATCAGATGGCCAAGACCAAAGGTCCCGGCGGCGGCGTGCGATCCGAGACGGGCGCCGGCGCCCCCGCGGTGACGGTCTACGCCTGGCAACGCTCGGCTGGCGGCTCGCTCCCCCTTTCGCTCATCCAGCTCGACCCGCGCACCGGTCGCACGCATCAGTTGCGCGTCCAGAGCTCCGCGCACGGTCATCCCATCCTTGGCGATCGCACTTACGGAGACTTCGAATTCAACAAGGCCGTCGGCACCGCCCGCGGCTTTAAGCGTCTCTTCCTGCACGCCGAGTCGACGCAGTTGTCTTTCGACTGGCAGGGTGCGAAGGTCGACTTCAAGGCCTCGTCGCCGATGCCGAAGGAATTCGAGGAAGCTCTGATCGCCGACGACGAGTCGCCTGGTAAAGGCCCAAAGCGCCCGCGCCGCGACGCCGGTACGCCCATCTCCCCGCGCCTGCGCGTCCGGCTCTAAGCGGAAGGGGTATTGGGGTGCCCGCACGACATTTCTTGGACAAACTGAAGGGAGGTAAGTTATTCACAGCCGCCCACAGGGCCGGACGGCTGTGATAAAGGGTATTTGCACCCTGCCAGAACCGACCCAATTTATCGGGCTTCCGGCACTCCCCGTGTCGGCACCCCATGCCCCCCCTGACCGCCGCCCTCCTGGTGCTGCTACTTTCCGCTTTGGCGGAGGGCCTGCATGCCCGTCGAGTGCGGGTCGCCGCCCGGTTGGCCTTCGGCCCGGAGGGCGCCTCCCGTGGTTGGACCATGCTGGCCCCTTTGCTGCGATGCCTGGCAATCACGGCGTTCGCCTGGGGCTTGGCGGTGATGTGGCAGCTGCATCAAGCGGCCAAGGACGGCAAACCTGCCGACACCAAGGAGCCGGTCCGCCTGGTCTTCGTGGCCGATCTTTCACCCAGCATGTACCTCAAGGACGCGGGGCCGGAAGGGAAGCAAACCCGGCAGGAGCGCATGCGCGAAGAAGTCGAAACCGTGCTCATGCGGGTGGGCGGAGATCTGCGTTACGGCGTCATCGGTTTCTACACCGAGGCGCATTCCGTGGTGATGGACGCCCGGGATCCGGAACTCGTCCGCAATGTCTTCAACGGCTTACCTCTTCAATATGTGATGAAGGCTGGCTCGACCGATCTCGGTACCGCTATCAATGCCGCGGTCAAGGTCGTCGATGGCCTGCCGGCGCAGACGGTGCGGCTGGTCGTCTTCACCGACGGCGACACGATTCCGCTCCAGCCGATTCTGCCGCGCCCGAAATCCGTCAAGGACGTGCTCGTGCTCGGCGTCGGTAATCCGCGCAAGGGCACCTTCATCGCGGGCCATCAGTCCCGGCAGGATGCCGAAGTGCTTGCGACGGTCGCTCGCTCCCTGCGCGGTTCCTATTTCGACGTGAACGAGAAGCATCTGCCGACCGCCGCCTTGGGCGACCTGGTCGTGCGCACGCCATTGGCGAAGTCGGGCCTCGATCTCGCCCAGTGGGCGGTGCTGGCCATGGCCCTGGGTGCCGCGCTGCTCGCGCTGCTACCCGTGGCCTTGCAATATGCCGGCTCCCGCTGGCGCGTCGTCCGCCTTGAAACCGAAGCCGGGGAGGGCGCCGCCCGATGAGGAAATTCTTCACGCTACTTTGGCTGCTCTTCCCCGTCGGGGTGGTGTATTATCATTTCAACGAAGGCCAGGCTCAGATGGCTCGCGAGAAAGCCCGTGATCATCTGGTCGCGATTCGCGAACTCGAGCGCGCGAAAGAGCCGGATTGGGCGACGGTCGTCGAGGAATACGATAAGCTCGCCGGCGAACTGCCCCAGGACGAACGACCGTCCGTCCGCCATCAGATCCGCCTCGCGAAGGCCAAGGCGAAGATCGAGATGCTCGACGTCGCCGGCGCGATCGCCGACTTGGCCCAGTTGCTCAAGGAGTCGGCGGCAGTCGACGGCGAGGACGGCTCGACGACGCGCGCGATTCGCGAGACGCTCGGCAAGGCCTACTTCTACGCGACCGCCTTGCTCAAGGCCAACGGGGCCACCGAGGACGAATGGCGCCCTTACGCTGAACGCACCCGTCAGGTGTTCCGCTACCTCGCCGAACATCAGGACCCCGCGGCCCTTGCCGACTACGAGAAGCGCGTCGAAGCGGAATTCGCCCGCTCCGTCCGCCAGAATAACTTATGAAGACCCACCTTCTCCTTTGCGCCCTCGGCGCCTTTGCCTTCGCCCAGGAAGCGCCCGCTCCGTCCGCCGTCGAAGGCGTACGCGGCGTCCGCCAAGAAGGCTCCGGCAAGGTGAAGGAGATTGATCCCGCCGCGAAGAATGTCGCCCCCACCACCGTGCAGGGCGTCGACAAGGTTGACGGCGTCAAGGCGCCCGGTGGGGCCAAGGCCGTGAAACAAACGCCGCCGCCGACTTCTGTCACCGAAGGTGCGAAGCCTGTCGCGGGCGCCGGCACGAAAGCCACACCGCCTCCGCCCGCCCCGAAGGGCGTCGAGGGCGTTAAAGGCGTGAAGCCTCCGGAAGCCGTCAAAGGCGCGGGCACGAAGGCTACCCCTCCTCCGCCTCCGTCCAAGGGCCTGGTCGGTGCCGAGGGCGTGAAGCCCCTGAAGGCGTCAAGGGTGCCGGTACCAAGGGGACGCCGCCTCCGCCTGCCCCGAAGGGCGTTGAAGGCGTTAAAGGCATGAAACCGCCGGAAGCCGTTAAAGGCGCGGGCACGAAGGCTACGCCACCACCTCCCGCCGAGGGACTCGCCGGCGTCAAGGGCGTGAAACCGCCCGAAGGCGTGAAGCCCGCCGCCGGCGGCATCAAGCCCGTCGAAGGCGTCACGGGCATCGGCGCCGGCAAGCAGGAGAATCTCGAAGCCGCCCTCCAGGTCCAACCCGCCGGTAAGCCCGAGCCGAAGAACGCCAAGGCCGCCGCCGCGCTGCTCGGCGGACCCGAGCCGAAGGGTAAGCCCACCAAACAAGACGACCGCAAACTCTTCGAGGAGATCAAGAAGATCCCCGACAACGGTTCCTGATCCCCCGCATTTTCTAAACATAACATACCATGAGACTCCTCCGTCCGTTCCTCTGCGCCGCCCTCGTGCTCGCGGCGACCTTACCCGCCCAGCAGGCTGCACCGCTCGACTCCAAGACCCAGCAGCAGTATGAGCGTCTGCTCCGCCATCGCTATACTCGCGACCTGACCGAAGTCTTCGCCGCGATGGAGAAGTCGGCCAAGGCCGACGCCCGTGCGACCGCCGACACCCGCTTCCTCTCCGCCTTCCGCCTTGGCGACTGGGCACAGGTGCGCTCCGAACTTGCCTCGCTGCCGCCCGAACTCGGCCGAGGTATCTACGACAAGATTCTCTCCGACCTCGCCGAGCGTCCGAAGAACGGCGTCCGCATTGAGGACATCTTCGCCCTCGCGGACGCTGCGCCAGGGGAACTCAGTGACCTCGAGCTCCGCAAAATCGGCCAGATGCTCGGCCAAGTCGTCTCACCCAACGAAAGTTTCTGGATCGCCGAGCGGATGACCCGTGGCACCGAGAAACTGGGCGGTAAGGATCCGGCTCGTCGCCTCGCCGCGGGCCGCGTGCTACTCGCCGGAGGCTTCCGAGATCTCGCTAAGGCTTACCTCCCTGATGGGACCGAGTTGGACAAGGTCGCCGACGAAGGCCTCCGTCAGGAGATCGCCGCCTTTCTTGCCGCCGAACAGGCGACCGAGCTCGCCCAGCGCGACCAGATCTCGCGCATCTGGAATGATAACGTGGCTATCCTCCGTTCCGAGAAGAAGGTTAACGACTGGGAGAAGAGCAAAGCCGCCGGTGAAATGCTCCGCGTGCTTACCCAGGTCTCGCCCGCCGTGCTGAGCGGCACCTTCGCCGACCTGATGCAGTCCCAGCCCGAAGCCGCCCTCAAGATTGTCGGCGGGCTTTCGCGCAAGATCCAGAACGAGTCGCAGGCCGCCGCCGCGCAGCGTATCGACAATCTTCGCGCGCAGACCGTCCTCGCCAATCTCATCGCGGAGAATCCCGACGCCGGCTCCGAGCCCTGGAGTCAGATTCTCACGCTCATGGCCGAATCCTGGATGACCGAGGTGGAGAACTCCTTCAGCCGCCAGTCCGGCGTGCCGCGCCGAGGCGGCGTCAGCCGCAACGGCTCCAACGAGATCGATCCGGAAGAGATGCTGCTGCTCGCCCCCGCGGGCAAGTGGCACGCGGCCTTACCGTCCGACCTCCGCGACCGTTTCGACGCCAGCCTCGCCCGCGCCATCATCGTGAGCGCTAATTTCGAGATGGCTGCCGACCGCATCGTCGAGCTCGCGCGCCGCCATCCGGCCGCCGGCGTGGCTCTCGCCGAAGACTTCCTCCTCGCTTGGGGGCAGGCGCATAATCCGCAGCTCCCGTCGGAGCTCCGCGCCCGCTATGGCCTGCCCGAGGACGCCCGTATCCCAATCACCCCAGTGATGATGGAGCGTAATATCGACTCCCTTGCCCGCATGATGGAGGTCTTCCGTAAGGCTGGCGTCGCTCCGCGCGACGAGAGCAAGGTCGTGAATGCCTTCGATCTAGCCTACAGCAACGCTGAGGCCTACCGCGATTCGCACATCGAGCGCGTCTTCGGTCCGACCGCTAAGATGGATGAGCGGGTGTTCTTCCTGCTCGCCCAGAAGATGCACACGAATCTCGGCGACCGCTGGCGCCGGGCGGACATCCAGCGCGGCAGCCTGACCCGTCGCAACGAGGCACAGACCTATTTGATGGCCGAAGCTGGGTACGCTTCACTGCTCAAGATGATCGACGAGTGGCAGGCGGGACGGCCCGACGCCTATAAGGCGATTCTCCTTGGCGCAGTCGTGCTCAACGACTGGTCCGATTTCGAAAGCTTCCAGGATCTGGCTCCGCTCGAGCCAGCCAAGCGCCTCGTCGCGGCGAAGGAAAAGACGCTCCAGTCGCAGGACTACTTCCAGCGCGCCGCCGTGGCCTACGGCCGCCAAGTCGTCCGCCTGCAGGGCAACGAGCTGACCATCGACCCTTACCTGAGTTGGTTCAACGCTGTCCTTGGCATCGGCAGTACCGGCCAGGTCAATCTCGGCCGTCCGATGAATCGCGCGGCCCTCGGCCATATCCGCACCGCCATCCTCGCGCTGCCAGGCAAGATGGCGCCCACTCACATGGGTCAGCTGGCGAAGTCGCTCA
The DNA here is from genome assembly GCA_003569165.1 of Opitutia bacterium. Classification (GTDB taxonomy): domain Bacteria; phylum Verrucomicrobiota; class Verrucomicrobiia; order Opitutales; family UBA953; genus UBA953. The sequence goes on along the minus strand of BGOI01000013.1, from coordinate 30,685 downwards.
ACAGCCGCCTCAACGATACCAACAATCCTTTGCATGAGGACCTGAAGTATCGCTACCTCGCGAGCACGCTCGTCGTGACCAAGGACGACCCGTTTTCCCTCGGCCTGAAGAAGCGCTCCGACTACCTCGACGAGCTCCTGAGTGAGATCCGCGTCCAGACGCAGGTCGACGGCCCTAACACGGTGGGCGTTGGACAGGAGTTCGGCCTCATCTTGAGCGTCGTGCACACCGAAGCCATGGGCCGCGTGGCCCGCTTCGGCCAGTATCTCAGCAACGATGCCATCGCCATCACGGCCGCCTCGAAGCGCCGTGGCCCGCAGGTGGCCAAGGGGCCGGAGCCACAGGGTCCGCGCGATGAATTCGAGAAGAAGCTCACCGAAGGCCTCTCGCCGTTCTTCGATATCCGTTCGATCACCTTCGCCGCGCCCGACGTGAAGTCGCGTCCGACCGCCCGACCGGGCTGGGAGGAGACTCCGCTCGCCTACGTGCTCGTCCGCGCGAAGGACGCCAGCGTCGACAAGATCCCGCCGGTGCAGATGGAGCTTCGCTTCATCGACCTCAGCGGGCCGGTGACGATTCCCGCCACTTCCGCCGAGACGCTGCTCAAGGTCGCCGCGGGTAAACCGTCGCCACGGCCTGCCGACAAGGTCGAGGTCACGCAGACCCTCGACACGCGCCAGTTCGCAATCAATGGCTCGCTGAGCCTAGAAGTCGCTGCGACCGCCTCCGGCCTCGTACCCGAACTCGAAGACCTGCTTGACCTCTCCCCGCTCGCCGCTGTCGCGAAAGTCCGGCAAGTGACGTCCATTGACCCGCTGATGGTGAAGGAACTCAACACGTGGGGAGAGAAGGTGGCCCCGCGCACCGAGCGCCGCTGGTCGATCACTGTCGATGGTGACGCCATCCGCGCGGCGGACAAGGCGACCGACGTGCCGTTCCCGACAGTCAAGGCCGCAAACACGACTACCGTCTGGCGTACCTACCAGGACATCGATCCGGTCGTGCTCTCCAAAGCCTCTGTCCTGCTCGATCGCGTCAAGGTCGCCCAAGGTGCTGGCTACGTTCCTCCGGTCGCCGAAGACTATTCCGCATACCTCTACGTCGGCCTCGCCGCCGTGACGGCGTTCGTCGTCTGGCTTACCCTCCGTAAGCGTGACACTGGGCCGCGTCCTCCTCGCGCCCGCGATGTCTTCAAGTTGCCGGCCACGATCGACGGTTTCGCTGTCGTCGCCTTACTGCGCAAACTGGGAGCCAGCCCGCTGGTGAAATTCACCCCCGTGCAGAAGGCTGATCTGCAGCAGGACATCGAGCGCGTGCAGACGGGCTGCTTCGGCGGCACGGCCACACTATCGCCCGCCGACCTGAAGACCGTCGCGGAAAAATGGCTCCGCCAACTCCGCTGAACCTTGCCTGATGTTCCTACCCCTATCCCTAACCCAACCCCTTAAAAAATGAACAACCCTCCCAATCCCGCGGCCGTGCAGGCCGCCCACCAGTTCGTCGCCGACGTCCGCACGCGCGTCGGTAAGGTCGTCGTCGGCCAGGACGTCGTCGTCGAGCGCGTCATGATCGCGCTCCTCACCGGCGGCCACCTGCTCCTGCAAGGGATGCCCGGCCTAGCGAAGACGCTCCTCGTGAACACGGTCGCGAAGGCCATCGCCTTGGATTTCCGTCGCATCCAGTTCACGGTCGACATGCTGCCGTCCGATATTGTCGGCTCCGAAGTCGTCGACCAGAAGTCGGGCGACTTCCGGATTCATCGTGGCCCAGTCTTCACGAACTTACTCCTCGCCGACGAAATCAACCGCGCCGCGCCGAAGGTGCAGGGCGCGATGCTCGAAGCCATGCAGGAGCGCAAGGTCACCCTCGGTGGCCAGACGATGCGCCTGCCGACGCCGTTCCTCGTCATCGCGACGCAGAATCCCGTTGAGCAATCCGGCACCTTTGAACTGCCGGAAGCGCAGCTTGACCGTTTCATGCTCCTTCACCGCCTGGGTTATCCCGGTCGGGACGAGGAGCAGGACATCCTCCAGCGCCAGCTCGGCATGGGCCTGCGCAAGGAAGAGGGCGGGGCGGTACCGAAGACAGCCTTCGACATGATTGAGGATTCTCCCGTTGGCACGAAAGCCGACCTCGTCGCCGCGATGGAAGCCGTCCAAGGCGTCCACGTGAGCGAGGTCTTCCTTCGCCATTCCGTCGAGCTCGTGCGCCGGACCCGTGAATCTAAGGACCTCGACTTCGGTTGCAGTCCTCGCGCCGGCTTGGCCCTCGTCAACGCCGCCCGCGCCCGCGCGGTCATTCGTGGCCGCGATTACGTCACCCCTGAAGACCTCTTCGATCTCGCCGAGGACGTCGTCCTGCACCGTGTCCGCGTGAGCTACGAGGCCGCGGCGGCGGGGCAGACGAGCGCCAAGGTGCTGGCATCAATCCTCTCCGGATTAGGCTGAGCCGATGCTTCGTCCGCGAACCTTGCCTCACGATCCGGTCGACAGCCGGCAGTTCGAAGTCGCCGTCCGGCGCCTCGCGAACAGCCTGGACTTTGGCCAGCGTGATTCCGTGTTCCACGGTGCCGGCTTGGAGTACGTCCAGTCCCGTCCGTATGTCGCCGGCGATGCGGTCAAGTTCATCGACTGGAAGATCTCGGCGCGTCTCGGCAAGCTGTACGTCAAGGAGTTCAAGGAGACTAAGCAGATCCCACTGTATCTCCTGCTCGATACCTCGGCTTCCATGTGCGTGTCCTCGCAGCCCTGAGCAAGTATGCCTGGGCGGTGCGCGTGGCCACCGGCATCGGCTTGGCTGCCCAATCGTCGGTCACGCCCGTCGGCTTGCTCGGTTGTGGTGCCCGCGAACTGCATATCCGGCCGACGCTCTCGCGTAACATCGTCATGGAGTGGGCCCATCAGCTCCGTCAGCACGATTTCACCGAAGTCACCTCTCTGTCGACGCGTGCCCGCGAGCTTGCGCCTTCCCTTGCCAAGCGCACCACCGTTATTGTCCTGAGCGATCTGCACGATTCGGATGCCATTGCGGCGCTGCAGGTACTCTCCCAGCGGAACGATTGTATCGTGCTGCATTTCGAAGACCCCGCTGAGCACGGCCTCCGTGGCGCGGGTATCATCCGTGGCGTCGAGGCCGAATCCGGTCGCAGCTTCGTCGGCTTCGGCGGCCGTCGCCAGGTCGACTCATCCGGCTGGAAGGCTGAGCTCAGCCGCTTCGGTATCGATTACCTGAACCTACGCACCGACGAACCGATTCTGGGTAAGCTGACCTATTTCCTGAAGAACCGCGGCTTCGCCAGTCGGACCGCCCGCTGACCATGGCTCTGTCGAAGAAACCGCTCCGCGTTTGGCTCCTCCGGGGGCTGGCCGTGCTGGTCGTTATCCTCGGCGCCTGGTGGTTCCTGCGGCAGGAGGATAATCTTAAGGTGCCGCTCGGAGTCGAGCAGGCTGCCATTATCACTTACAGCGGACCCGGACTCATCGTGAAGCCGTTCCGTTACGGTGTGGCCGTGAACGTGCGCATCGCGCAGGTGACCGAGCAAGCCGGGGCCAAGGTCTATGACGTCCGCTACCTCGTGAATCGCGAGGGCGAGCACGACCTCATCACGTACCTCATGTCCGATAACGGAGCCGTGTTGACTGGGCTCCCCTCATTCAAGGTGCAAGGCGACCCCAAGCTATCGAAGGAGCTCGAAGCCCGCGTCAAGGAGACCGAGGACATCGGCATCGAGGTGCGCGGGCATTATCAAGCGACGCTCGTGGCGCTCGCCGTCTTTTGGATCCTCTGGCTGTTCGCACTCATCTTCTGGCGCCGGCCCAAGAAGCCCGTCCCAGTCCCCGTGAAGCCCCCGCTCAGTTTGGCCGAACAGCTCCGCCTGCTCCTGGGCGAACTTGAAGAAGGGGGACTCTCCGCTGAGCAGAAGGCCCGACTCGAGATGCTTCTGCTGCGTTGCTGGCGCGAAGGGCTCGTCCCGGCCGATGCCCCCATGGCCGACGTCTTGGCCGCCATCGCCCGCGGGGAGCGCACCGGCGAGGCCTTGGGCCATCTGCAGCGCTGGCTCCACCGCCCCGGCTCCGGCGTCGCCGATGCCGAGATCGCCACGATCATCCGCCAGCACCTGCCGGCCCCCGAGGCCGTTCGCTCATGACTTTCCTGCATCCCCAATGGCTGGCGCTGCTGGCCCTTCCGGTCATCCTGGCCTTCTGGGAGTGGGTGCGCCCTGGTCAGCCCCTGGCGATGCCCTATGACGGCGGCAAGGGCCGTCGCGGATGGTTCCTGCGTTGCCTCGTGCTCATTGCCAACTGCTTGCCGGCCGGCCTGCTCGCCATCGCGGTCCTTTTCCTGGCTCACCCCATCACCTTCCAGCCCCCGGAGGTCGAGCGTCAGCTGACCAACATCCAGGTCGTGCTTGATACCTCGGGCAGCATGCGGGGTACGCATGGCGACCAGAGCAAGAGCAAGCATAGCCGTTTTGACTCCGCCATGGAGTCGCTCGAGAAGTTCCTGCGCCATCGCAAGGGCGATGCCTTCGGCCTGACGATCTTCTCGCGCAACTTTATCCACTGGGTACCCCTGACGTTGGATACCGAGACCATCATGCTCTCGCGTCCGTTCATCACGCCCAATGTGCTGCCCGACGAGCTCTGGGGCGGCACCTTCATCGGTAACGCCCTTTACGGGGCCTCGGCCCACCTCGCCGAGCGACCCGTCGGCGATCGGATGGTCATTCTCATCACCGACGGCGAGAGTCCTGATATCAAATCGCCGAAGGACGTGCCCATCATCGCCGACCTCAAGGAGAAGGGCGTCATTGTCTTCGCCGTGCTCATGACGGATATCCCTGTGGACCCCGCTCTCATCGGCATCGCCCGCTCGTCCGGTGGTGAGGCCTTCAACGCTGTCACCCAGACGCCCTGAACGCTGTCTTCAAGCGCATCGACGAGATGAAGAAGGTCGTCGTCCTCGAGAAGAAGCCGCGGGCCGCCGATTATTACGATCCGTTCTTTCTGCCGGCGCTCAGCCTGCTCGCTGCGGCCGTCTTTGCGCTCTTCGGCCTCCGCTTCACGCCCTGGTAAAACAAGAAGGCCGCCCGGGTGGGCGGCCTTCGGACCAGCTTTGCCTACCGCTTAGAAGCGGAAGGAGTAGCTGGCCTTGATCTGGTGGGCGGACTCGACGTCGGCGCCGGTGTGGTAGTCGTAGCTCAGGGCAGCGGAGCGACCTTCGCCGAGACCGAGGTTGAAGCCAATGCCGCCGCGCAGGATGTCCTGGCCAGCACCGAAGGTGCGGACCGTGAAGGTCGTCGGAGTGGTGGCGTCTGCGAAGCTCGCGTTGAGGGTACCACCGTCGGTGGCGAGGGCGTGCTCATAGGCAACGTTCAGCGAGACCGTGAGGTTTTCGCCGACCTTGATGCCGTAGCCCATGCCGACTTCGGCGGTGACGTCAGACTGCTTGGCCGCAGCCACGTTGAGGTTGGCGCCCGTACCGACTTCGGTGAAGGCGTCGCTCTCGGCGATATTGCGGCTGAGGGCGACGTACGGCACGAGGGTGCCGAGCTTGGTGAAGCTCATGCGGGCCGACAGCGTGGTGGCGTTGATCTTCTGGTTGCTGAACGTCTGGCCGGCGCGGGAACCGCTGGACGTGAGCTCGCCGGTGACGAGACCGAAGTCCAGGCGACCGAGGTCGAACTCAGTACCGAAGCCGAGGCCGTAGGACTCACCCGAGGATTCCGAAGCGAAGCCCGACGCGGAGGACTTGCCGTTATTGTTGGCGAACAGCACGGAGAAGACCGAGGCGGTGCCGACCTTGCGGCTGAGCAGGGCGTAGGTCGAGTTCACGTCGAACGCACCGTTGAGGGTCGTCGTCGAGGCCGTGGAGGTGGACTGCTGCTGGTCGTAGCCTACTTGGGCGTTCCACGTGTCACCGAAGGCCTGGGCTCCGGCGAGGGAGCGGGCCAAGGAGAGCGAGTTGCGTGAGGCCATCAGCATCGATGTGCCGTAGACTTCCGGGGAGAGCGCGTCGAGGGCGGTATCCACGTTGGCGGCGCCAAGGAAGGCGACCGTCGCGGCACCCATCTCGCCCGAGGCGATGAAGGCCTTTGTGCCGGTAGCGGCAGACAGGACGGAGGTTCCGTTCTTGATGACCGCGGCGTCGGTGAGGCCGTTCGCGTAGAGCACGCTGGCGATCGCCTTGCGGTTGGTGTCGGTCGTCAGGTCGGCGAACGTCTGCGCTTCGGTCAGCCCGGAGCCGTGGATCCGACCTGTCGCGTTGTTGAAGAACACCTGGGTGGTCTGCGTGGAGCGATCCAGCGTGCTGAACGCGCCGGAGTAGGCGGCGGCGCTGACCGCGAGGACGGACTGCGTGCGGGTCAGGTCGTAGGGAACCACGCCGGTCTTGGTGACCTTGAGGTTGCTGCCGGCCTGGAAGGTCGCGGTACCCGTGACGATCACTTGGTCATGCTGCGTACCGGGGGTCAGCCCTTCGACTTCAATGTCGAGCGTGCCGGCTTCGATGTAGTTGCCGTTGATGGTGACCGTACCCGGCGAGTTACCGGGGCGAGGATACCGAGGTTGGTCAGGCTGCCGGCGATCGTGACGGTTCCGCCGAGGGTACCGTTCTTGAGGATGCGGACCGACGAGGCGAGCGAACCGTTGACGACGAGCTTACCGACTTCGACGTTGGTGTTACCGGCGTAGGTGTTGACGCCAGTGAGGGTCAGCGTGCCCGTGCCGTTCTTCCAGAGGCCGCCCGATCCACCGATGGCGCCCGAGACGGAGGTGGCTGCCGTGGTATTGAAGACGCCGCCCGTGCCGGTGAGGGCGACGTTGTGCGTGATGGCTGCGCCGCTAGCGACAATCGTGCCGCCGTTGTCGAGCGTCATCAGGTTGCTGACGATACCGCTCGCCGAGTTAGCCTTGTAGTTGAGGGCGATGAACTGGCCGCCTTCGACGAGGGTGGCGGCGTTGGCGCCGGTGGCGGCGGCGTGGTTCTGGGCGGCGACGAGGAACCACTTGCTGCCAGTGATGCCGTCGTTGACGATCGAGGTGATGTCGATGATGCCGGAATATTCTTCGTCGATGGTCTGGAACTGGGTCGCGCCGGTCGTGAAGCGGCTGCGGTCAGATTCGAAGATCTGGACGGCGCTCTGTTCGCGAAGCGTCTGGGTGCCGAGGGTCGGGTTGACGATCCAGTGCTTGGCGACGTAGGAACTGTTGCCCGGGTCTTCCTGGATGTAGAGCATGCCGTCGTCGCCGACGGTGAGGTTATCGAAACTGCGGGCCTTCTGGCCGTCCAGACCGGTGATGTTGTTCGAATCGACGAGGACCCGGATGCTTCCGCCGGTCGTCAGGATACCGTTGGCCGCGTCGCTGTTGAAGTCGAGCTGGTAAATCTTGGAGCTGACGAGTACGCTGTTTACCGTCGCGCCGGTGGTGACGAAGATCAGGGAGTCGGTGTCGAGCCATTGGGAGTCTTCGGGGCGGGCGAACTGGGTTACTCCGAGGACGGTGGATTCGGTCTGGAGTTGAGCGCCAGTCTTACCGGCGATGGTCCCGTTGGTGAAGATTTGGGCGAGCTGGAAGGTACCGTTGATACCGGTGGCGTTCTCGGTCGCGACGGCGCCGGTGTAGCCGGCGGCGGAGGTCACCTTGATGCCATACTTGGTGCCATTGGTCAGGCCGGCCTTCTGGATGGCGTTGCCGGTATTGGTCTTAGTGCCGATGTAGACGTAGACTTCTCCGGGAGTGGAGTCATCCGTGCCGACGACGACGGTCTGGAGAAGGTTGGCAGCGCCAGGGATGGCTCCGTAGTTGCTACGGGCAACCGCGTTTTCCCAGGAGTACTTGCCAAGGTGCGGCAGTTCGTAGGCCTTGCCGACTTCATTGACATCACCCGTCGCGACAAAGGCGAAAGCCTTGCCTTCGGCGCCGGTTTCTTCGCCGTTAAGGAAGATACGGCCATTGTAGCCGGTGCTGGTGCTGGCGTCGTAGAAGGCGCTCAGGGCGGGGAGGTCTGCGGAGCAAGGGCGGAGGTAGGCGTAGGCGGTGGCGGGAGCAGCCCAGGTGGTGCCGTTCCACATCATCTGGTTGAGGCGCGAGGTGACGAAGTCGCCGCCCGAGACGACCTGCCAGGTCGAGGTGTTGATGACCCACTTGGAGACGGCGCCGCCGGCGGCTCCGTGGGCGCGGGCGGTACCCTTGAGGACGCCCGTCGTGAAATCATTCCCGATCTCATGATTGGCGAGGACCGTCATCGTGCCGTCGCCGTTGCTGTAGGCGCCTAGTCCGTCGGGGATGCCGATCATCAGGTAGCCGCCAATCGAGTCGCCCACCGTCAGGAGGGAGGTGGCGGACCAGCCCGGTGCGGTGGGCGTAAGGTAGGAGGACTGGCTGCTGGACGGGCCCTGAATCAAGCTCTGCGCGGAGAGCGAGACGGTGGTGGCCGCGGCGACGAGGAACAGGCGTGTGATGTTTTGCATGTGTAGGGTCGAACACTTTACCTTTACGTCTCATCGGAACGGCGTCAGATTTGTGTCAGCAGCGTCATACACCAAAAGGTCACTTCCGCCGCAAACGACACAAGCGGAGTGCGACCGTGACAAGCGTAGTCATTCGGTAATCAAGCCGACATTAATACGACACGGCTGTCACCTTCGTTACCATTCCGTCGCTATCGTCACTTCATCGTCGCCAATCCGCGCAAAGCGAAGGCCATTCCGAGGGCGATGAGGAGATAAGAAGAGACGTAAGGGGCGCGATGCGCGACGCGGCTGAACCAACCGGACTTCTCGGCGAGCTTTTGAAAGCCCCACGAGGCGAGCACGCCGACGGAGATCATGGTGAGCGCGAGGCCGAAGCTGAACGCGGCGACGATACTAAAACCAAGAGAGAATTCCTTGAGCTGCAGACAGACGATGAGAATCGAAACCGCGGCGGGGCAGGGCATGAGTCCGCCAGTCAGGCCGAAGATCACGATCTGTCCGGTGGTGACCTGCCGATTCGCAAAGCGCTTCTGAATGTCGGCGGCGTGCGCGCGCGCGTGCGCATCTTCGTCCTCATGGCCGTGATGATGCTCATGGCTATGGTGCCCTTCGCCATGATGGTGGTGACTGTGACCTTGTTCTTCGCGTAGGCGCATGATCGTCCACACGGCCATGCCGATGACGATGAGGCCGCTGATGAGGAGGAAATAGGGTTCGGTCTGCTCGACGTTCCAGTGCGAGCCGTACTGGAGGGCGAGGCCGGCGAGAATCCAGATGATGAGCGTGTGCGAGAGGGCGGCGCAGAAGCCGAGCAGGGCGGCCTGCCAGGCGGTCCCACGCACGGCGATGATGAAGGCCGCCATCATGGTCTTCGAATGGCCGGGTTCGAGCCCGTGCAGCGCGCCGAGGAGGATGGCGACGGGGATGTAGAGCCAAGCGTGGCCGGTGCCCTGTTGCAGGAGCTGGGAGAATTCCATGGATGTAAAATAGGCTTTTTATTCGCCCTGTCCATAGCGCTCGCGGGGCGGTCTTATCCTCTCCGTCCTAAGGCGGGAGAAGTTCGTCTTGAAGCCGGCCCCGATTTCGGAGTCCGAGAATTTCTGGTCAACCGATCAACACTCCTACAGCCCGAAGCCTTGGGACTTGCGGACGTCGCCGACATACCAGTTCTCGAGCTTCTCGCGGCCCAGGGGGTCTTGCGCAGGAAGGTCAGCGACGACTTGATCGTCGGGTCGAACATGAAGCAGCGGATCGGGATGCGATGGGCGAGTTCCTGCCAGCCGTATTTCGCGACCATCGACTCGAGGAGCTTCTGCAGGGTCACGCCGTGCAGGGGATCGCGGTGCGGAGGGCGTTCGTCGGGCATGGCGTTCAGGCAGCGCAGCGCTTGAGGAAGACCAGCTGAGCGATGGCCACTATCTTCGGGGGCAGGAGACGCGGGCGGATGATCGCCGGATCGGTCGTGTGGCTCGTCACTTCGAAGAGCCCGTTGTAGAACCATTTGCCGCCTTCGGTGCGACGGACGTAGACGGGGAGCGGGCCGCGCGTTTCGGCGAGACGGATGCCCCACTTGGCTTGGTCGCCCTTACGGCCGACCCAGACTTCACACGGTTCGCTGTCGGCACGCGGATTCCAGCCGAGGCCTAGGCAGACGCCGATCACCTCAGTGCCCTTGTGGATGACGAAGTTCGGGGGCTTCGGGTCGCCACCGAGGAACGCACGCACTTCGTCAAACTCGTAACCTTCGCCGACGACGTGCGGGGCGGGGGTGGGAGAAGGCGAAGCGTCTGACATGGCTGAAGGCAATAGGCTGACCCATGGGGCGGGGGAAGGCTAAATCCCGGTCCAACAAAAAGGCACGCTTGCGCGTGCCTTTCGTCGGGAACTCTGCAGGAGGGCCTTAGGCCTTCGGGTCGTCTTCCACTAGGCGGATGCGCAAATCGCGCAGCTGCTTCGGGGCGACGGGGCTCGGACAGTCAGCCATCAGGTCGCGGCCGTTCTGGTTCTTCGGGAAGGCGAGGATGTCGCGGATCGAGGAGCGGCCGGCGAGCATGGCGACCACGCGGTCGAAACCGAGGGCGATGCCACCGTGGGGCGGGGCGCCGAACGAGAAGGCCTTGAGCATGTAGCCGAAGCGGCTGTCCACGAGGTCCTGCGGGATCTTGAGGATATCCTCGAAGACGCGCTTCTGGACGGCCGGGTTATGGATACGGATCGAGCCGCCGCCGAGTTCGACGCCGTTGAGGACGATGTCGTAGTGCTGGCCGCGGACCTTGGCGGGGTCGGTGGCGAGCAGGGGCTCGTCCTCGACGACCGGGGCGGTGAACGGGTGGTGGGCGGAGAGGTAGCGCTTCTCTTCCTCGTCCCAGAGCATCAGCGGGAATTCGATGACCCAGAGGAAGTTATACTGGTCGGCCGGGAGGGTCAGGCGACCGCGGGCCTTGAGGAGGTAGGAGGACTCGAGGCGGATACGGCCGAGGATGGTCGAGCCTGCTCCCAGGGGGCGGCGGCGAAGAAGACGATGTCGCCGTCCTCGATGTTCAGCTGCTTCTTCAGCGCGGCCTTCTCTTCGTCGGAGAAGAACTTCACGATCGGGGACTTCCATTCGCCCGCTTCGCACTTGATGAACGCGAGGCCCTTGGCGCCGGCGCTCTTGGCGATGTTCTCGAAGTTGGTCAGCTCGCCCTGGGTGATGTCGGCGAGGCCCTTGGCGTTGATCGCGCGGACCACGGAGCCCGGGGTGTTGGCGGCGCCGTGGAAGACCTTGAAGGAGGAGTTCTTGAACAGGGCCGTCAGGTCCTGGATCTCCATGCCGAAACGGGTGTCCGGCTTGTCGATGCCGAAGCGGTCCATCGCTTCCTGGTAGGCCATGCGCGGGAAGGGCGTCGGGATGTCGATGCCGAGGGTCTCCTTCCAGGTGCGTTTAAGGATGCCTTCGATCAGCTTGTACATGTCCTCGCGGTCGATGAAGGACATCTCCAAGTCGACCTGCGTGAACTCCGGCTGGCGGTCGGCGCGCAGGTCTTCGTCGCGGTAGCAACGGGCCATCTGGTAGTAGCGTTCGACGCCGGCCACCATGAGCATCTGCTTGTACTGCTGCGGCGACTGCGTGAGCGCGTAGAATTCGCCGGGGTTGGTGCGGCTCGGCACGAGGAACTCGCGGGCTCCTTCCGGGGTGCTCTTGAAGAGGGTCGGGGTCTCGATCTCGAGGAAGTCCTGTCCGTCGAGTTCGGCGCGGATAGCGCGAGCGGCCTTGGCGCGGAGCTTGAGGAGGCCGATGTTACGGGGGCGACGGAGGTCGAGGAAGCGGTATTCGAGGCGGAGGTCCTCGTTCACCTTGTCGGCCTTATCGTCGTCCATCGGGAACGGCAGGTCGGCACAGATGTTATGAACCACCAGGGACTCAGCGGCGATTTCGATGCTGCCCGTGGCGAGCTTCGCGTTGATGGTCTCGGCCGAGCGGGCGCGGACCTTGCCGGTGATCTCGATGACGGATTCCGTCTTCAGGCGCTGGGCGATTTCCTGGATGCCGTCGGCGCCCGGATTGAAGACCACCTGGGTCATGCCTTCGCGGTCGCGGAGGTCGACGAAGGTCACGCCGCCAAGGTCGCGCTTGGTGTCGACCCAACCCACGAGGGTCACGGTCTGGCCGGCGTCGGCGGGGCGGAGGGCGTTGCAGGTATGGGTGCGTTTCATGGGGTCGGGACGGACGGAATCGAGGGGTATGGTTAACGGACGGGGAAAACCCTAGTCAAAGCCCAATTGGGAGGGACAGGGATAGGGACAGGGCTAGGGCTAGGCTTTGCAGGGGTAGGGCAGACCATCCTTGGTCGGCCGTTCGCAGAGAGATAGGCGGAGCATGAGGGCATGGTGGCTGCGCACACCCAACCGCCAACCGCTAACCGCCGACCGATTCGGGTGTGCAGGGCTAGGGAAAAGGGTTTATCTCCCACCCATGCGCACCCCCGCACTCCTGGTCGCCTGCCTGCTGGCAGCGACGCTTCCTGCTGTCCCTCAGAAGGTCGAGATGGCCGGTTACCTTCTCGTCCCGACCGAGCGCGTGCCCGACAGCTACGACGCCGGCTTCTCGATCTACGCCGCCGCCTGGCCGCTGTTGAATCAATACCCCGGCCATCGCTTCCAGACGGGCCTCTTCGGCACCTGGATGCATCCGCAGTATCCGAAGGACGCGAAACCCAAGGATCTGTATAATGATATCGAAGGCGGTCTCGGCTGGTGGCGTGACACGCATTTCCCGACGACGACGCCGAAGTTTATCATGGGTGGCGTCGGCGTGAACTTCTACGACATCGCCAACGGGCCCGCTTACGGACGCGGCACCTGGGAGGATCCGCGCGGTCTCTACGGCGTCGCGCAGCTCACGCCTTGGCTGCTCTTCCCGCCTGACGGCCTCAACCTCAAGCAGGGCGTCAACGGCGAGCTCTTCGGCTACGGTTACCTCCCGATGCCTTTCGCTCAGCCCAAGGCGAAGACCGAAGGCAAGGACGTCCCCACCGGCGACAACTGCTGGACGCTCTTCCTGAACTCGTCGAATTTCAAGGGGCCGGTCTGTTTCTTCACGCCGAACTTCTGGTCGCGCGCGGCCCTCCGTAATCCGGCCGTCGCCGGCCAGATGCTCGATTCCCGTGGCTCCGATCCGAACAAACATTTCCAGATGGAGACCCAGTATGTGCCCGCCGCGCAGGCCACGGACGATAAGGGTGAAACCTATGCGCGCGTCGCGCCCACGTCTTTCCCCGTGGGCGCCGACGGCACTACCGTCGTGCTGCATCGCCTGACCTCGTATGACCGTCGGGCGCTGTACGACGGCGTGAAGGCTTGGTTCGACGGCGGCCCGGTGGCGAGCGGCGCGGTCAATCCTGCCGGCGCATTCATCCAGAACTTCAAGAATAACGGCGGCTCGACGTGGAGCATCTACAAGCAGGGCACCAAGCGGGAAGCTAAGCCTGGTCTCGCTTGGAAGTCGTTCGCTACGGCGCATTCCCCGGACCCGATGACCTACGGCTACAAGTGGAACGACGAAGTCGTCTCGCGCACGACGCCCGGGCTGGTGACTCTGCCCCAGTATTATCGCTTCGGCACAGGCGGCAAGAACGGGCAGTGGACGCCGGTGAAGCCCGCCGAGGTGCCGGCCGCGACCGGGCTGGCGCAGATGAGTTTCGAGCCCCCGAAGGAAAAGCCGCAGGATCCGCGGGAGACTCCCGCCGGCGCGCAGACGAGCTGGAAGATTCCCGGTCCGAAAGCCGGTCCGTTCCAGGCCTTCCTCGGCGACGGTAGCGTCGTCACTTATTATTGGTACCGCTTCGCCGATCAGCCCGCCATCCTCAATGCTGACCTGACGTCCGCTGAACGCGAAGCCCTGCAGGTCAAGGTAGAGAGGCTGCATCGCTCTTGGACCAAGGATCGGGACTACCTCGCGCCTCCGACGGTCGGTAAGCTGGCCGCACTCGATCCCGCGCAGGTCTTGACTCCTCCCAAGGGGCTCGAAATCGGCTACGTTCCCATCGCGACGCGACAGGAATTGGCCGTCCCGGCGAAGAAGTAAGCCTGCTCAGCGACGGTCGAGATCCTTGGTCTCGACCGGTTCGACGTGCGCGAGGTGCTCGGGGTTCTTCTTGCCCGTGAGCACCTTGATGAGGCACCAGACGAAGAGGATGGTCACCGCGCCCACCGAGATGAGCATGAAGAGAAGTCCGGCGGTTGTCATGGTCGTAAGGTGTTAGGATTAGCGGGCGTCCCAGCGTTTGCCGGCCCGATGGATCATGAGCGCTGAGAAGCCGGCGAAGAGCAGGAGGAAGAAGGCCGTCAGGCGGGCGACGCCGCTGGCCGGGTGGCCGGGGCCGCCGACAAGATCCAGGATGGGGTCGGTCGGGGTGAAGACCGGCGAACTGAACGAGAGATTCCAGCCCGCGACGTTCTTGAGTGCGAACATCAGGAAGATGGCGGTGAGGAAGGCGGGAGAGATCCAGCGGATGACGAATTTGAAGATCCGCGGGATACGGATGTCAGCGCCGTGGTGGGCCTCCGTCCAACCGCGTTCGGTGCCGAAGGCGAAGTTGAAGACATAGATCAGGATGGTCCCTTGCAGGAAGATGCCGATGTCGCCGATCCAAAAGTCGACCGTCGAAAGTGCTTTCAGGCCTTCGCTGAAGTAGACGACGAGCGTGCAGCCGACCGCGGTGATCAGGCCGAGCAGTGCCACGGAACCGCGGCGGTCCAGACCGAGGCCTTCTTCGAGAAAGGCGATGCCAGGCTGGAGCATCGAAAGCGACGAGGTGATCGCCGCGATGAAGAGCAGGGTGAAGAAGAGGCCGCCAAAGAGATGTCCGTAGGGCATGCCGGCGAAGACCTGCGGCAGCACGTTGAAGCCGAGGGCGAAGGTGCCGCCGGCGACGGCCGAGGCGCCGAGGAAGGCGAAGGCGGCAGGGACGGTAATCATGCCGCCGAGGCCGACTTCGCAGAACTCGTTGGCGGCGGTGGCGGTGAGGCCGCTCAGGACGACGTCATCGTTCTTCTTGAGGTAGCTGGCGTAGGTGATGATGACGCCGAAGCCGACGGAGAGGGTGAAGAAGACCTGCGAGGCAGCCTTGAGCCAGACGGCCGGATTGGAAAGGCCGTTGGAGATGTCGTGCGGATTCCACATGTAGCCCAGGCCATTCCAGACGCTGAGCTCGGGCTTCGTCGGATCGGGCGTGCCGAGCGTCAGCACGCGGACCAACAAGATGAGGGCGATGGCGATCAGGAGCGGCATGCCCCAGTTGCAGATGAACTCGATGCCCTTGGAGAGGCCGCGGTAGATGATGACGAAGTTCAGGATGAACACTCCGATGAAGAACAGGAATGGCGTGCCGAGTCCGAGGACGGCGCCGTCGGCCTTCAGGCCGGTGAACGTGGCGAAGGCGTCGGCGTAGGTCTTCGGGTCTTTACCGAGGTCGAGTCCACCGGTGAAGCTGCTCCAGGCGTAGCCAAGGCACCACGACTCGATGACGACGTAATAGAAGTAGACGCCGACGGGGATAATGAAGCCGAGGAGGCCGACGTATTTGCCCCAAGGCTTCCGGATGATGGCGTGGAAGATGCCCGGGGAGGAGTTATACCCCTGCGTGCCGCCGAAACGTCCGAGGGTCCACTCGACCCAGCAAATCGGCAGGCCGACGATCAGGAGCGAGATGAAGTAGGCGATCAGGAAGGCGCCGCCCCCGGTCTCCTTATCGGCGACGAGGCCGGGGAAGCGGAGGAAGTTGCCTAGTCCGACGGCACTGCCGGCGACGGCCATGATGACGCCTAATTTAGAGCTCCAGCCGTCAGGTTGCTTGGTCGTCATGCTGTTGGTGGGTGAGGGTTTACTATGCAGGGCAGGGTAGAGTGCAATGCTGGGACGCAGTCCCAGCGAAGGTGGTGGCGGTTAGCGGTTGGCGGTTGGATGAGTCCGAACCTGATTCCCGACCTGATTACCAGTCCTTTTGGCAGGTGTTTGGTGGCCTAACCGCTAACCGCCAACCGCTACCACCATATGCCCGTTATCCCCCTATTCTTCTCGCCCTTTCCAATTCCTCTACTCACTTTGCGCTAATGCCGTTTGCATCCTTAGGCCTCGACGCCTCTATCCTCAAAGCCGTAGCCGACCAGGGCTACACCGAACCGACGCCGATCCAGAAGGCCTCCATTCCGGTCATCATCGAGGGCAAGGACGTCATCGGCGTAGCCCAGACGGGCACCGGCAAGACCGCCGCTTTCACCCTCCCTCTGCTCACCCGCCTGGTCCGCACGAAGTCCGGCGCCCACCAGGGCCGCGTCCGTTGCCTAATCCTGGCCCCAACCCGCGAACTGGTCGTCCAGATTGCTGAGAATGTCGCCGCCTATTCCCGTTATTCCGGTGCCACCGTCGCCACCTGCTACGGCGGCGTCTCCGAACGTCCCCAGATCGCCGCCCTCCGTCGTGGCTGCGATTTCCTTATCGCCACCCCGGGCCGTCTCCTTGACCTCGGTGGCCAGGGCCATGGTGACTTCTCCGCCGTAGAGTACCTCGTTCTCGACGAAGCCGACCGCATGCTGGACATGGGCTTCCTCCCTGCGATCAACACCATCGTCCGCGCCCTGCCCAAGGAACGCCAGACCCTGATGTTCTCCGCCACGCTCTCCCGCGAGATTGAGACCCTCACGAAGCAGTATCAGCGCGATCCGCAGATGATCGAGGTCGGCCGCCGCACTTCCCCGGCCGAGACCGTCACCCAGCTACTCTATGAGTGCCCGGGCGCCCTCAAGCAGGTCATGCTGCACCACCTCCTCAAGGACGAAGCCCTTAAGTGCGTGCTCGTCTTTGCGCGGACCAAACATGGTGCCGATCGCGTCTGCCGCAAGCTCCAGGGTGAAGATATCAGCTGCGCCGCCATCCACGCCAACCGTTCGCAGAGCCAGCGCCAGCGCGCCCTGCAGGCCTTCAAGAATGGTGAGGTTCGCGTGCTTGTCGCGACCGACATCGCCTCGCGCGGCATCGACGTCGACGGCATCTCTCACGTCTTCAACTTCGACTTCCCTGACCAGCTCGAGGACTACGTCCACCGCATCGGCCGCACCGGCCGCGCGCTGGCGACTGGTACCGCCATCACCTTCGTCACCCGCGAAGACCTCGGCGAACTCCGCCGTCTCGAACGCATCGTCGGCAAGCACCTCCATTGCGGCAAGCTGCAGGGCTTCGACTACACCCAGCAGGCTCCGCCCCGCACCCCGGAAGATTTCCAGCGTCACCAGGATCCCCGCGCTGGCGCGCACAACAGCGAACGCGAAGGCCGCCCCCAGGGTGGTCGTCACGGCGGCTTCCGCGCCTCCAAGGGTAACTACCGCCCCTTCGGTCGTCCGGGTACCCGTCGCCAAGGCGGACCTAAGTAATCGAGGACACGAGGACCTGAGGGCCGGAGGGCCCGAGGTTTCAATCAGCCCGGAGACCCCGGGCTTTTTTGTGCCTTACCGCGCGGAGTCCCCTTGCGGCAGGCATCGCTGCAGAAGCGGAGCTCATCCCAGCAGCGGGCCCACTTCTTCCGCCAGAGGAAAGGTCGCTGGCAGGTCGGGCAGACTTTGGCCGGAAGGTTCTCTTTTTTGACACCGCGCATGCCCAGTAATGAGGCGGGCGCATCGGTCGGCGCAAACCGGACCTCAGGATTCCGGCGTCGGCTGCGGGGTGGCTTCGGCCCGTTCGCGTTCGCGGCGGCTGATGCCGCGGTCCCAGAGGATGTAGGGCACGATGCTGACGGGCACCGAAAGCATGATCATGGTGACGAACAGGCCGCTCCCGAGCGGGTTGACCCATTGATGGTAAGCGCAAGTCCCGATGATCACCAGGGTGCCGAGGAAAAGAGACCCGAGCAGCGCCATGGCCCTTTCGCCTTTGGCTTGTTTGTCGCCGTGTTCCGTCACCCAAGGGTCGCATGCTGGGCCGAAGAGCGAGGCGATTAGGCCGATGGTAACGGCTAGGATACGGGCGATTTTCCCCATAGGCCTAACGAAGGCGGCGAGAGCCGATTTGGCAAATGGATTAGATGGGACGCTTGCCAAGCGGCTTCTAATCCTTCCCTTGCGGGCGTGCCCTCTACCGTCCGTCTCATCCTCGGCGACCAGCTGAACCCGGAGCATTCTTGGTTCGCCAAGAAGGACGCATCCGTGACTTACGTCTTCATGGAGGTCCGTTCCGAGACGGATTACGTCGTGCATCACGCCCAGAAGGTCATCGCGATCTTCGCGGGGATGCGTCGCATGGCCGAACTGCTGACGAAGCATGGGCATAAAGTCCGGTACTTCCGGTTGAGCGATAAGGACAACCGCCAGTCCTTCGCCGATAACCTGCGTACGGTCTTCACTGAGACGAAGGCCGCGCGCTTCGAATACCAGGAGCCGGATGAATACCGCCTCGACCAGGATCTGCGGGCCTTCGCCGCCGGCTGCGGTCTGGTCACGGCATGCGTCAGCTCCGAGCACTTCCTCGACGGACGTGGCGGCGTGGCGGCCCATTTCCAGAAGGACGCCAAGCGCTGGTTGATGGAGTCTTATTACCGCAAGATGCGCGTCCGAACTCGGCTGCTGATGGAGGCAGACGGCACGCCAGCCGGGGGAGAATGGAATTACGATAAGGAGAACCGGAAGCCATGGAAGGGCACGCCGCCTCCGCCCAAGACCTGGGACGTCTCCCATAACCACTCGGCCATCTGGGCCGAGATTGAGGCCGCCGGGGTGAAGACCATGGGTAAGCCGTCAGAGAAGGACTTCCCTTGGCCGCAGGACCGTAAGGAGGCGCTCAAGCAGTTGGATGCCTTCATCGAGCGAGGGCTGCCTGATTTCGGTGACTACGAGGACGCCATGCACACGTCCTCGGATCGCCTATTCCATTCCCGGTTGTCCTTCGCCTTGAACGTAAAGCTGCTGACCCCGGCGGAAGTCGCCGCCGCCGCGGCCGAAGCGCATGAGCGCGATCCGAAGCGTTACCCTTTGGCGGCCACGGAAGGCTTCGTCCGTCAGATCATCGGCTGGCGCGAATACATCCGCGGGGTCTATTGGGCCAAGATGCCGGGCTACGCCGAAGCCAACGGACTCGGCCATACGCTCTCGCTGCCGTCCTGGTTCTGGACCGGCAAGGTGAAGATGAACTGTATGCGCCATTCCGTCGGCCAGTCGCTCGACACGGCCTATGCGCATCACATCCAGCGCCTGATGGTCATCGGGTCGTTTTGCCTGACCGCCGGCGTGGATCCGGCGGAGGTCGAGCGCTGGTATCTCGGCGTTTACATCGACGCCTTCCAGTGGGTCGAGTTGCCGAACGTCATCGGCATGAGCCAGCATGCGGACGGCGGTTTCCTCGCCAGCAAGCCGTATTGCTGCGCCGCGAGTTACGTCTCCAAGATGTCGAACTACTGTGGCGGCTGTCCGTATGACCCCAAGGATCGTACTGGTCCGCTGGCCTGTCCGCTGAATGCGCTCTATTGGGATTTCTGGCTGCGTCACCAGGATCGCTTCCTGAACAACCCGCGGATCGGCATGGCCGTGCGTCAGGCCGCGAACATGCCGCCTGCCGAGCAGGCCGCCGTGCGCAAGAAGGCGACGGAGCTAAGGGCCGGGATTGAGGAGCTCTGAGGAGCCGCCGCAGGGCGGCTTAAGGTAGGGGCGTGGCTTTGCCGCGCCCTCATAGATAGGAGTGCAAGGCGAAGCCTTGCCCCTACCATGGTTCGCCCTGCGGCGAACAAGGACGGGACAGCTTACTTCTTCACCGGTACGATGTATTCCAAGTAGCCGATCATCATCTCGTCGTAAGTCTGCTGGCCCCATTTGACTACCTTGGAAGGGTCGGGGTTAGCACGATTGCCGGCGCTATTGTCGAAGGCGGCGGTGATGCGCAGCGCGCTGCCCTTGGGGAAGACCTTGGGCTGCTTGAAGTCGTAGCGGAGCTGCCAGTTGAAGTCGTAGTGCGGGATGTCCAAGAGGGTTTCCACGTGCTTGTCCGGATAGATGAGCTCGTATCGGAAGGCCTTGCCGCGCACGTGCATGTGGGGGAGGAGGTTCGTGACGGTGAGGTCGACCGGCACCGCCTGGGTCTTGGTCTCGATATGGTTCGCTTCGTTCGGCGGGATCAGGAGTTTATGCTGGGCTACGCCGACCGTGCGGATCTCCATCCGCGGCGGCTCCTGGGCGAAGATGAGGCCGAGGCGCATGCGTTCCTGTACCGGCTTGCCGCTCGGGGTGTAGTGAATCTGGAAGCTGATGCGCGCACCGGCGGGCAGTTTGCGGGCGATGCCGTCATCGAAGGTGCGCGCGCTGTTGCCGGGTACGTAGATCGCCCAGTAGTTCTCGGCGCCGCCGCCGACGAGCTTCGCGCCGGGCGCATGTGCCATCACGATGACGTGGTGGACGACGTCGCGGGCGGTCGGGATGATCTCGTACGCCTTCACCCACTTGTCTTCGGCGAAGTCGGTCGTGACGACGTCGGTCTGGTAGGGCATCACGCCGCTGGCCTTCACGGTGTAGGACTTGCTGAGCGGGATAATCACGTCGGGCTTGCCGATGCTCCATTCGCCGTCGAACTTCAGCGGCGCCGGGGCTTCGGCGGGGTCGCCCAGCGGGCGCTCCTTGGAGTCGATCCAGGCGAGGAGGTCGGACTTGTCCTTGGATGCGAGGGAGCAGTCGTTGGCGAAGGGGCTCGTTCCTCCGTCCTTGGGCGGAGCGGCGAACCAGGGAGGCATAGTGCCTTCGGCGAGCACGCGCTTGATCGTCTTGGCGTGGTCTTTGACCGAGGCGAGGTCGTCGAGCGGGAAGGGTGCGATGCCTTGGTCGTGGTGGCAGCGTACGCAGTTCTGCTGCAGGATGCGGGCGACGTCGCGGTGATAAGTGACGGCCGTGGCGGGGCCGGCGTTCGGCTTTAGATCGAGTTCGCAGCCGGGCGCGCTGGTGGCGGCGATCGAGATCGGGCGATGCGCGAGCATCTCGCCGATGGCGGCGGCGAGGTAGCGCCGGGTCGGCTGCTCTCGGCTATAGTCGACACCATACTGATCGTCCAGGGCACCGCGGTAACGCAGGGTGCGAAGCGCATCCAGCAGGAAGACCTCGGCCGTCGTGCGTGCCCCGAGGGCCTTGGCGAGCATGCCGTCCTGATCATGCAAGTAAGGCGAGGTCAGTCCGGCCGACTTCAGCTGCTCCCGGATCTCCATCGGTTTCTCGCCGGCCATCGCGTTCACGATCAGGAGCGAAAGCCCCTGGGCCGCTAGCTCTTTTTCCAACATACGGAGCGAAGGTAGGTATCGCTTGCTGATCGGGCACGTGGAGCTCGACATCGCGATGACGAGGCCCTGCTTCTGGGTCAGTTCGCCCAGTCGATACGATTTCCCCGCAAGATCGGTGAAACTCAGGTCGGCGATCATCCGACCGACGCCGAGGTCGCCCCCGCGCTCAATCAAGGGGCCGGAAGTACGCGAGGGTGCGGCCAGCGCAACGCACCCCAGCAGGAGCAACAGCGACAGAGATCGGGCCAGCCTACGCATGGCTCACTTCTTCGCCGCGGCCTTCTTCTTGCCCTTGCCGGCGTTGGCCGGAGTCGGATCCACGCCAATCAGCGGGAAATCCGGATTCGGGACGCGCGCGGCGGTCATCTTCGCTTCGAGTTCCTTGACGATCTCGGGATATTTCGCGGCGAGGTCGGTCGTCTCGTTCGGGTCGGCGTCGAGGTCGTAGAGCTGGGTGACGATGGGCGCCTTGGCTTGGACCTTCTTGGTCATGTCGGTGCGAATGGCCTTCCACTTGCCGTCCCAGATGGCTTGTTGCGAACCGTAGCCCGGGAATTCGCGGTAGAGCGGGGCGGCGCGCGGGGCATCCGTGCCTTTGAACGTCGGGACGAGGCTCTCGCTGGCGATATCGGCGGTGCGCTCGAGCTTGACGCCGGCGAGTTCGGAGAAGGTCAGCAGCCAATCCTCGAAACCGGAGATGCGGTTCGAGCGCGTGCCGGCCTTGATGCCCGCGGGCCAGCGGACCACGGTCGGCTCACGGATACCGCCTTCGTGGAGCGAGCCCTTGAGGCCCTTAAGGCCACCGGCGGAATTGAAGTACTTCGTATCGGCACCACCGGCGTCATGCGTCGCGCCGTTGTCGCCGGTGAAGACGATGATCGTGTTGTCGGCCACCCCGGCCTGCTCGAGCGCGGCGAGGATGCGGCCGACTTCCTTGTCGAGGCGTGAGATCATCGCAGCGTAGGTGGTGCGGGGCGTGCGGTTGGGGCTGTAGCCGCCTTTCTGCGGGGCGTAGGGCGCGTCTTCCTTGATCACGCCTTCGTACTGCTTCAGTTCTTCCGCGGGCACCTGCAGGGCCACGTGCGGCAGGGGGGAGGCGTAGTAGAGGAAGAACGGTTTGCTCTTGTTGGCGGCGATGAAGGCTTCCGCACCTTTGATGGTGCGTTCGCTCAGAAAATCTTTGCCGATGAACGGTGCGTAGGCCTTGGGGTCCTGCGGGTCGGCGTCAGCTGGGAAGACGCCGTGGCCGGGCACTCCGTCGGGTCCGTTATCGAGCGGAATCTTGACGCCATTATCTTGGATGAAAGGGGGGTAGTGGCTGTGCGCGACCCATTGGCTGGTGACGCCGAGGAAGCGGTCGAAGCCTTGTTTCAGCGGGCTGCCGGTGGAGTCGAAGCCGCCCATGCCCCATTTGCCGAACGCCGCGGTCGCATAGCCGGCTGACTTGAGCGTCGCGGGCAGCGTCGTGATGCTGGCCGGCAATGGGAATTGCTCGCGGTCGCCGACGTCGCCGTTGTCGCG
Source organism: Opitutia bacterium (assembly GCA_003569165.1). Lineage (GTDB taxonomy): Bacteria > Verrucomicrobiota > Verrucomicrobiia > Opitutales > UBA953 > UBA953. The sequence goes on along the minus strand of BGOI01000013.1, from coordinate 7,906 downwards.
CGCCGTGGCGTGGCCGGGATTCCGTCCGGTCATCAGCACCGTGCGTGAAGGCGCGCATACCGGACTGCCGCAGTAGTGGCGGGTGAGGATCATGCCTTCGCGGGCGAGGCGGTCGACGTTCGGCGTGCGGATGATCTTCTGGCCGTTGTAGCCCACTTCGCCGTAGCCGAGGTCATCGGCCAGGATGAACACGATGTTTGGGCGAGACTCCGCGCAGAGGCTGGCGCAGAACAGGGATAGCAGAAGTAGGGGGGTGCGGCTCATGAGGATTTAATAGGGTTAGGCCTTGGATATGTCGAGAAACCGCGGGGGTGGCTTTGTCGGATTGACATCCCCTCCGGGCTGGGGCTTAACCCAATCTTTCCTCTCTCGGGCTGTAGCGTAGTCTGGTAGCGCGCTTGCATGGGGTGCAAGAGGTCGTGAGTTCGAATCTCACCAGCCCGACCAGAGGAAAACGAAGCCAAAGCCCCTTCCGGGCTGGGTTTCGTTTATTTAGAGAGCTCCAGGGCCGGTCCAGCCTTGCCCGGCTTCTGGCCCAGAGACCAATCGGCGGGTTGGCCTTTACGTTGGCGGGAGAGCCAGTCCAGGGCGGCCGTGGGTTCGGAGTCATGGCCGCCTGCGAAGACCGTCACGCGAGCGTTGCCAGACGCGCGGCGGAAGAGGGTCGCCTTCTGGCGTTCCGGGTCGTTTTGCGTCTCGGCAGCGAGGGCGGTGGGGATCTTCTGCTCGCGGACCATGAAGTCGATGTCGGCGGCTGAGACCTGTTTATCGGGCGCGGCGAGTACGTTGAAGGCGAGGAGTGAGTGGCTGACCGGCACGGAGCCCGTGTGGCCATCATGGATGCCCGTATTGATATCGAGCGGCACGCCTTTGGCTGCGGCGAGATGGAAGAGGGGCGAACGATGGCGGTATTCCGCTTCGGTGGCGGGACCAGGCTTTCCGCCGCAGCACTGCTCGATCATCTTGGCGTAGTTATTCTTCCGTGTCGTGCTCTCGGCATGCCAGGCGGTGAGGTCGGAGATCGGTACCCAGGCGCTGACCGCGGCCCAAAGGTCGGGCGTGCGTGAGGCCATGACGAGCGACATATGTCCGCCGCCAGAGCCGCCCACGAGGTAGATACGGTCCGTATCAATGCGGGCGTGGGCCTTGGCGTATTCCACCGCGTCGATGATGTCCTGTGAGGCGAGGTCGGAAGCGCAGGCTTCGGGTCGGTTGTTGGGACCGCGGAATGCGGGGGCAATCATCACCCAGCCGCGGTGCTTGGCCAGTCCGACGAGCGATGGGGCTTGCTCGATGCTTCCGCTCCAACTGTGCAGGAAGACCAGTAAAGGCACGGCCGGGCCGGCGAGATCCTTGGCCGCGGAGTCAGGTTGGGTATAGACGACTTTCTGTGGCGTCCCGTCCTTGGTGCTGGTGACATCGACCGCCATCTTGAGCGCTAACGCCTTCATCTCGTCGGCGGAGGGTCGTTTGGCGGGTTCAGCCGCGACGAGCGTCACGCAGGAAAGCAGGGTAGCGTAAGTTTTCATTTGGAAGAGGGCAGGAGGTGCGCCTTGACGTAATCGCTGTCCGTGGCGTGGACCACGTTTGGGGCGCCTGGATAGATGAGTTCGCACGGGGCCTTGAGCGCGTCGCAGTGTTCTTTGAGCTTCACGCCGAAATTGGCCGTATGCGTCGGGTCTTTCTCGTCTTTGCCGAGGTTAGGCGGGGTGCTGTAGAAGAGGCCGACGGGCGGGTCGTCTCGGCTGACCAGCTCGTAGGGCGAGTATTGCTTGATCCAGGGAAGGATGCTTTCGCGCTCGGCGTAGAACATGTCGAAGGACGAAAGTTTCTGCTTCGCGTCCCAGACGATGCCGAAGGCGTGGGCACCGTATTTGCTATTGGGCGTCCAATCGCGCATCTGCTTCGGGTCGAGGGTGGTCTGGGCGCCGGAGACCGCGGCGCAGGTCACGCGGGTGGATTCGCGGGCGATCGGGTCAGCGCTGTTCGGATCGGCGAGGTCATCGTGGAAGGCGATCCACAGGCTCGTGCAGGCGCCGGCAGAGCCGCCCGCTAGGGCGACCTTGGTCTTATCGAGGTTCCATTCCTTGGCCTTGCTGCGCGTGAACTGGAGGGCGCGGGCGCAATCGACCATCGGTCCTTTCACGGGTGGCACGAGGCCGTCGTTCATCGAGTCCCGGATATTGCGGTATTCCACCGAAACCACCGAGATGCCGGCGTCGAGAGCGGGCTTGAGCATGCTGCGTACGACCGATCGGTCGCCGCCGGTCCAACCGCCGCCGTGGATGTAGAAGAGTAAGGGCGTAGGCTTATCGGACTTCGCACGCCAGAAGTAGATCCGCTGCATCCGGTGCGATCCGTAGGAGACATTCTCGTCGGGTTCGAGCGGCAGTGGGTATTTACGGAACTCCGGGTCGATGACTTTTGCCGGTACGGCGGCCTTGGCGGGAGCTTTGGTCGGCGCGTCGGCAGCGAGCAGGGAGGCGGCGCCGAGGGTAAGGGCGACGACGGAAGCGAGCAGGGGGTTCATGCTGCCATTGAGACAGTCAGAACCCCCTGCGGTTGCGAGGAAAACCTTACTTGGACGGTGTCGCTGGCGGGACCTTGCAAGACTGCCAGGCGAGGAACTTCCATTCGCCTTTTTCGAGGCGCCAGACGGCGAGGAAGCTGATGGTGCTTTCGGCGGCGTTGCCTTTCACGACGGCCTTCACATCGAAGCGTCCGGCCATGAGGGCGATACCGGGGGCAGGGAAGGTGAAGGTACACTCATGGAAATCGTACTTCATGTACTTGGCAGAGCCATCGAGCAGCGAGTCGATCAGCGTGGCCTTCGAATCGATCTGTCCGTTGGAGTGGGTGTAGCGAAGGTCCGGCGAGAGCACGGCTTCGAGCTTCTCGCGGGTCGGCGCCAGCATGGCGGCCACGCGGGCGTCGTTGGCCGCGGTTACGCGGGCGAGTTCAGGATGGTCGGCGGCCGGCGCAGTGAGTGCGAGGAGGACGGCGAAGAGGGCGGCGAGGTGTTTCATGGGTAAAGGTTCGGTGACGATTATTTTTTCTTCTCGAGCATCGAGCGGACACGGGCTTCTTCTTTGGCCAGGGCTGCCGGCGGAATCGGCATCGGCATGAAGGCCGGGTCGGCTTTGATGATCTCGTGGGCAGGAATCGTCCGGAGGCGAAGATTCCGGAAGGCGACGTCCTGGCCGTGGTCTTGGAGGAGCAGTTTGCCGCCGCGGCCCTTGAGGTCGCCACCGCGAATGGTCAGCAGGCGGATTTCCGAAGCCCACTTGGGGTCGGCATAATCGAAGGACAGGACGTTTTGCTCGTTGAGCCAATGCTCGATGACCGTTCCTTGGCAGCGGATGCGGGCGGTATTCCATTCGCCGACCGGACGGGTGGCCCGTTTGCTCGGGGCCATGCAGAAGAAGAGGGAAGCTGCTGCCTGGCGGGGGTTTTCGCCGTAGGGGCTGCCGATGTCGTCCAGCACCTGATACTCGACCTGTCCCGGACGGTAATAGACGCCGCTGTTGCAGCCCTTACTGACCTTCCAGTCGAAGCGTAGCTCAAAATCGTCGGGCAGCGTGCGTGCTTCGTAGGTCAGCTGGCCGGAGGGTCGGACGCGGGCGAAGGCGCCGTCCTGGATCGCCCAGTTGCCGGGGTGCTTCCATCCATCGAAGGACTTGCCATCCGAAAGCGCGACGAAGTCGAGCCGCTGCTCCTCCTGGTCCATCGGCGCAGCGAGGAGAGTTGCCGTCACGGCAATCATTGTAATCAGGAAGCGCATTTCAAAGTGGCCTAAGAACAAAGAACAAGGAACCAAGAACGATAGCGGTGCGCTCGGCCATCTGTCATCTTTACTGCCTTACGGCAGTGACAATACTGCGATCACACGCAGTGTCTTGGTGGCGGATGTCGGCAAAGCCAGCTTCGGTCAGCAGCTCGCGCATCTCGCCAGTGCCATAGCAGCGGCCTTCAGTGACGCTCATGAGGAGCGCGGAGTAGGCGGCCACCGGCGCCGGTCCAGTCTTGTCGTTATTGAGGTGGGCGTCGTGCACGATCAACAGTCCGCCCTTGGGCAAGGCTTTGGCGGAGGCGGCAAGCAGGAAGCGGACCTTATCGGTATCCCAGTCGTGGAGGACGTTGGAGAACAGGTGGACGTCATAGCCCGAGGGTAGGGCCTCGGTGAACATATCGCCGGCCTTGACGTCGACGCGGTCCTGGAAGCCGCGTTTGGCAATCATCTTGCGGGTAATGCCGTCGACCGGGGCGCGTTCGAAGACCGTAGCGGTCAGTTGGGCGTGGTTGGCGACGAGGGCGCAGGCGTAGATACCCGAGCCACCGGCGATGTCGAGGAGGCGGGTGCGGGCGCCGATCGGCGAGGCTTTGGCCATCGCGGGGCCAAGGGTGAAACCACGTGAATCCATGGCCGCGGTGAAGCTCGTGGCGAAGGCGTCGGTGAGCATGGCTTCGCTCCAGGGTTTCTCGTCCTTGTAGCTGCCCCAGTTGGCGGGCTTGTCGGTCTTCAGGATGACGATGAAGTCCTTCACCACCGGACGGTCCTTGAGCGAGGCGTAGTAGGCGCCCAGAAAGATCGGGGAGGTGCTGACGAGGTGTTCTTGGCCAAGCGGAGTCACCGTGTAGACGCCGTGCTTGAGCGAGAGGAAGCCGTTGGCGGCGAAGAGCGTCAGCATCACGTCGGTAGGCCGGCGATGGGTGCCGAGGTCGGCGCAGACCGTGGCGAGGTCTGAAGGCTTCGCGGCGAGCTTCGTAAAGAGGTCGAACTCCGTGATCGCGGCGGCGATCAGGTCGACGGCGTAGAGCCCGTCGCGGAAGCGGTAGATGCCGAGCGGATCGGTGGCGGGCGCGCGGGTGAGGTCGAGCAGGGCGGACATAAGCAAGGGCTGCACGATGACAGCCCTTGCGGAGAAAACCATCCGTTTTCTTGGCTTACTTTGCCTTCTTCTTGCCGGCTTTCTTCTTGGCGCTTTCTTCGCCTTCAGCACCGGGCTTGTCGGCGTAGTCGGGCACCTTGAAGTCGATAGCCTTGGCCTGTTTGTCGTATTCCGCTTCCAGCTTCTTGCGTAGGTCGGCGTAGGCGGGGTCGGCGGCAAGGTTCTTGATTTCGTAGGGGTCGGCCTTGAGGTCGAAGACCTCGGTCCACTCGTCGTGTCCGGGGTACTTGATCAACTTGGCCTCGGCGGTGCGCACGGCAGTCGTGAGCGGGGAGCCGAAACCCTTTTCGTAGAAGTAGCAGTAGAAGAAGCTGTCGCGCCAGTCGGTATGCTTCTCTTCCAGGAGCGGCTTCCAGCTGCGTCCGTGGATCGCGGCGGGCACCGGCAGGCCGGCGAGGTCGAGGAAGGTCGCGGCCGGGTCGACGTTGAGGACCATGCGGTCGTCGGTCCGGCCGGCCTTCACGGCGCGTGGGAAGCGGAGTAGCATCGGGATGCGCATGGACTCTTCGTAGGCCGTGCGTTTATCGCCAAGGTTATGTTCACCGAGGTAGAAGCCGTTATCGCTCGAGAAGACGAAGACCGTGTCTTCGGTCAGCTTGAGGTCGTCGAGGAGCTTGAGGAGCTTGCCCACGTTGTCGTCGACCGAGTTGATGCCTCGGAACATACCGAGGTTAGTCGGAACCTCCTTAGCGTCGGTGGCCTTGCCCTTGGCGCCGTTCGGTCCGGCCTTGGAGTAGATGGCGGGGATACCGTAGTTAGGCACCGAGCGAGCCAGAGTGCCTTCATAATCCTTCGCGTTGCGGGGAGGCGGAGTGAAGGGACCGTGGCAGGTCTTGAGGCCGAGGATCATCAGGAAAGGCTTCTCCTTATTGGCCTTGATGAAGTTCGACGCATACTCGGTGGTCACGTCGTCGACGAAGCCCTTGCTCGGGGTCTTGACGCCATCGACCTCGATCGGGCAATCGAAGTAGACGCCCTGGCCGACGAAGCTCGCGGACGTATCGAAGCCCGGGCGTTTGCCAGATTGGTTGCCGTGGTGCCACTTCCCGAAGTAGCCCGAGACGTAGCCGGCCGGGCGGAGCAGGGTGGCGACGGAGATATTCCCTTCCGGATGAGGCGTATGGTTGTTGGTGACCCCGTTGACGTGGCCGTACTGGCCGGTCACAAGCGAAGCGCGCGACGGGGCGCACAGGGAATTCACCACGAAGGCGTTGCGGAAACGGAGCCCCTCGGCGGCGAGGCGGTCGAGGTGCGGCGTCTTGAGCCAAGGGAAGCGACCTTTCTCGCCCTGTTCCTTCTGGACGACTCCGAGCGCGTCCCAGCGCTGGTCGTCGGTGAAGACGTAGACGAAGTTCGGCTTGCGGTCGGCGGCGGGACGCGAGGGAGGCGAGGCCGGCGAGGAGAAGCAGGGCGAGGTTTTTCATAGGAGAATTATTGGTCTTACCTTTGCCCTTGGCGGCGGGAGCGGGCGCGGGAAGCGGGGCCCAATCGTCGGTGCGGAAGGGCGAGGCGGGCAGGTCGGCGGAATTCACGAGGTTTCGTTTCCGGGTTATCGAGCCAGGCGTAGCGTAGGGCGATCGGCGCGGCGACTTCCCCGCTGGTCACGATGAGTTTGGCGCCGTCGATCTTGGCGACGGCAGGTTTCCATTGCTTGTCGGCGCCGGCGAGCTGGAAGGATTTCGCGGGAGCGCCATCACGGGTCTTGAGGCCGTCGGCATGGGCGAGGGTGACGATGACCTCGGCGCCCTTAATCTCGTGTCCGGCCGGCAGCGGGCCGCTCGTGGCGGCGACCTTGCGGGCCATAGACCGTGCCGAGGGCCCAGAGGGAGAGGCGGCGGCCGACTTCCTGCTTGTTGGTTGGGTGGATGTTGCCGGCATCACCGACATCGATCGCGATGGCCATGCCGGTGTTGGGTAGGGCCAGTGTTTTTCAACATCGATTCCCGCATCAGGGGCCAGCCTCCGCCGGCGCGGCGGAAGTTCGGTAGCTGCACCCACGCGAAGGGAAGCGCTTCATCGCCCCAGCGGGTGCGCCAATCTGTGATCAGTGCGGAGAGTTGGTGCACGTAGAGTGGGGCACGGCTGTCGGATGAATTCGCTTCGCCCTGATACCACAGCATACCTTTGAGCGTGAAAGGCACGAGCGGGGGCGACCTTGCCGTTGAACAGCTGCCCGTAAGTGCCTTTGCGTTCACTGACTTCGGCGGCGTTACGCGGCGGGCGGGGCGCCTTCGTGCCTTCGGCCACGGCCTTGGCTTTCGCGGCCTTGAATTTCTTGAGTTCGACATCGTAGTCGGCCTTCGCCTTTTCGGGGTCGATCTTCGGGGTGGCGGCGCTTTGGGCATCCAGGGCGGCCTTGAGCTCGGGCTTCGTCTCCTGGATTTCCGGGGCGATCCACGACTCGATCGGCGTGCCGCCGACGGAGGTGTTGATCAGGCCGACGGGGACGCCGACCTCCCGATGGATCTCGCGTCCAAAGAAGTAAAGGGCCGCGCTGAAACCGCCGACGTTGTCTGGCGTACAAGCGAGCCACTTGCCCTTTGATTGGGTCTGCGCCGTGGCGGCTCCCGCAGACTCTTCCTTGAAGTGACGGATGAGCGGGAAGGTCGCGGCCGTCTTCTCCTGTTCGAAATCCTTCGCGCGGTTGACCGTCATCGCCATGTTCGATTGGCCGGAACCGAGCCAGACGTCACCGACGAGCACATCGGAGACCTCCGCCTTGCGGCCATCCTTGCCCGTGGCGATGAGTTTGCGGCTTTCGGCGCTGGCCGCAAGCGGGTCGAGGCGGAGCGACCATCGGCCGGTGGCGTCCGCTTGGGCGGACTTCTTCTGGCCGGCGAATTCGACGGACACTTCTTCATCGGCGTCCGCCCAGCCCAGACCGCTACGGGCTTCTCGCGTTGGAGGACCATATGTCGGAGAAGACCGCCGGCAGGCGGAGGTCGGCGGCGGCGAGC
>BGOI01000012.1 GCA_003569165.1 Opitutia bacterium | reverse complement strand
GCTCTCCCGCTACAGCGAAGCCCTCGAGTCACCGATCGACGGACGTAAGTTCCGCCCGGCCTCGCCCGCGCTGTTCTCCTTCAACTCACCCGTGGGTGCGTGCCCAGAGTGCCGCGGCTTCGGCCGCGTCATCGGCCTCGACTGGAATAAGATCGTCCCAAACCCGGCGCTGACGCTCGCCGAAGGTGCGATCGCACCCTTCCAAGGCAACGTCTACGGCGAATCACAGAAGGACCTCGTCCGCGCCTGCCGCAAGGCGGCCATCCCTCTCGACGTGCCGTGGAAGAAGCTTTCCGCCGCGCACCGTAAAATCGTCGAGAACGGCGAACCAGGCTACGTACAGGGCGAGTACGATTCGAAGTGGTATGGCATCCGTGGCTTCTTCCGGTGGCTGGAAGGGACGACCTATAAGATGCACGTGCGCGTCTTTCTTTCCCGCTGGCGCGCTTACGAATCTTGCCCGAAATGCCACGGGCGCCGCTTCCGCGAGGAGTCGCTCTTCTGGCGCTGGCAGGGCAAGTCCCTGCCCGAACTCTACGCTTCACCGGTCTCGGACCTGCGCACGCTACTCGCGCCCCTCGCACCAAAAGATTCGCGTCATCCGGCCGACCACGCGCTCGAAGCTATCCTGGCCCGACTCGGCTACCTCGAGGCGGTCGGACTCGGCTACCTCGCCCTCGACCGACTCTCGCGCACACTCTCCGGCGGCGAAGTCCAGCGCGTCAACCTGACCTCCTGCCTCGGCGCCTGTCTCGCAGACACGGTCTTCGTGCTCGACGAGCCGAGCGTCGGCATGCACGCCCGCGATCTTTCGCGCATGGTCGGCATCCTCCGCAGTCTCGTCGACCAAGGCAACACGGTGGTGGTCGTCGAGCACGACGAATCCGTGATGCGCGCCGCCGACTGGCTCATTGAGATCGGCCCACGCCCCGGCGCCGAAGGCGGTCATCTTCTCTACCAAGGCGTCCCGAAGGGCATCCTGAAGATCAAGAATTCTGCGACGGGCAACTGGCTCTCGGGTCGACGCGTCTCCGAGCCGCACACCCCGCGCCCGATCGGCGATACGACCCCGCGCCTCCGTGTCAGCGGCGCAACGGTGAACAATCTCAGCGACTTCTCCTGCTCGATTCCACTCGGCCGTCTGGTCGGCCTCTGCGGGGTCTCGGGCTCTGGCAAGTCGACGCTCCTCCATCAGGTCATCGGCCGACGCGATCCGGAATCAGGCGACGAAGCCAAGGAACTGAAATGGGTGAAGTTCGATAAGGAGCCGGCCGAGGTCGCGCTCGTCGACCAATCTCCCGCCACCCGCACGCCGCGCTCCAACCCGGCGCTCTACGTCGGCGCCTGGGACGCGATCCGTACGCTGCTCGGCAACTCGGCCGAGGCGAAGGCCGCCGGCCTCACGCCCTCGCACTTCTCCTTTAACGCCGGCGAAGGCCGCTGCGAACGCTGCGGCGGCGCGGGCTGGGAGACGGTGGAGATGCAGTTCGTCTCCGACGTCGCCCTCCCCTGCCCCTCCTGTAATGGTAAACGCTTCCGCGACGAGGTACTGAGCTTCCACTATGACGGTAAGTCCGTCGGCGACCTGCTCGCGATGTCAGTGACCGAGGCGCGCAAGTTCCTGGGCGAACGCACGCCGGCCTCCGCCCAGCTAGCCTGCCTGGAAGAAGTCGGCCTCGGCTACCTCTCGATGGGCCAGCCGCTCACGACGCTTTCCGGCGGTGAAGCCCAACGCCTCAAGCTGGTCCGCTACCTTTCCAAGATTGATACGCGGAAACCCGGTGCCCTCCTCCTCCTCGACGAACCGACGACCGGTCTGCACCGCGAAGATGTCTCTCGCCTCATCGGATTGCTGCATCGCCTCACGGAAGCTGGCCACTCGCTCATCGTCGTGGAACACCACCTCGACGTGTTGAAGTCCTGCGACTGGATTCTGGAAATGGGTCCCGAAGCCGGTCCCGCTGGCGGCCACCTCGTCGCCGAAGGTACGCCCGCCGAAGTCGCCAAGGCCGGCACGGTCACGGGTCGCTTCCTCGCTCATGGTGACGACGCCTTCGCCTCCGCGGCGACCACGGCGAGCAAGCCACGTCCGACCTCCATCTCCCTACGCGGCGCCCGCGAACACAATCTGAAGGACGTCTCGCTCGAGATCCCGCACGGCTCGCTCACAGTGATGACCGGCGTGTCGGGCTCGGGTAAATCTTCCTTGGCGTTCGATATCCTTTTCGCTGAAGGCCAGCGTCGCTTCCTAGAATGCGTCTCGGCCTATGCCCGCCAGTTCGTCGAACAGTTGCCGAAACCTGATATCGATTCGCTCACGGGCCTGCCGCCCACGGTCGCCATCGAGCAACGCGTGACGCGGGGCTCAGCGAAGTCCACCGTCGCGACGGTCACCGAAGTCGCCCAGTACCTCCGCGTACTCTTCGCCCGCGCCGGCGTATTGCATAGCCCAACCACCGGCGAACCGCTCGAGGAGATGACCGAAGATGCGGTCGTCCGCCTCGTCGCCAAGAAGGCGAAGTCGCTGAAGAAAGGCTCGCTCCTTATCGCGGCCCCGCTCGTCCGCTCCCGTAAGGGCCATCATCGCCCGCTGGCCGAATGGGCCGAGACGAAAGGACTCCGCCTCCTGCGTTGCGATGGCAAGATGCTCAAGGTCGAAGGCTTCGAAGGCCTCGACCGTTACTCTGAACACGACGTCGACGCAGTCTTCGGCGAGATCCGCGCCGACGGACTGATCAGCCTGCCCGATGAGACCCAAGAATCCGGCGAGAAAGCCCTCCGCACGCTCGTCCGCCAGGTGCTGGCAGCGGGCAAGAACGCGTGCGTCCTCCTCGGCGCCGACGGCCAGCAAGTCGCCTATCTGTCGACATCGCGGAGCGATCCCGCCACGGGCGAATCGTTCCCTGAAGTCGACCCGAAGCATCTCTCTTGGAACTCCCCTCGCGGATGGTGTCCCGATTGCCGTGGGCATGGACTCGAAGTCACGACCTTCTCCTCCGACGAAGAGGAATCCATCAACGAGAACGCCATCGCGGATCGCGTTGGCGAAGAAGTCTGCCCGACCTGCCAAGGCGAACGCCTCGGCCCCATTGGTCGCTCGGTGAAACTCGCCGGCCCGAAAGGTCGTTCGCTCTCGCTACCCGGATTACTCCGCCTGCAGCCCGACGAGTCCCTCGCCTTCCTTTCTGGCCTCAAGCTCGAGGCCCGCGAGAAAGCTATCGTGGGCGCATTGCTACCCGAAATCGGCGCCCGCCTCCGCTTCTTGGATTCCGTCGGCCTTGGCTACCTCGCACTCGACCGCGGCGCCGACACGCTCTCGGGCGGCGAAGCGCAGCGTATCCGACTCGCAGCGCAGCTGGGCTCGACGCTTTCCGGTGCGCTTTACGTGCTCGACGAACCGAGCATCGGTCTGCACCCGCGGGACAATGATCGGCTCGTCGGCTCGCTCAAAGATCTCCGCGATCGCGGTAACACGGTCCTCGTTGTCGAACACGACGAAGACACCATGCGCGCCGCCGACCTGGTGGTCGACATCGGCCCGGGCGCCGGCGTCCATGGCGGCACAATCGTCGCACAAGGCACCGCCGCCACGCTCGAGAAACGGGCCGACTCCGTCACAGGTCGCTTCCTCAAGGAAGCCATCCCCCATCCGCTTCGTGGCGCGCGCCGCCCCATTGCAGGTAAGGGAGCGCCCGCCGAATGGGTCCGCCTGAAGAATGCCTCACTCCGCAACCTCAAGGGCTTCGATGTCCAGATTCCCGTCGGACGACTCACCGTCGTCTGCGGCGTCTCGGGTGCCGGCAAATCCACCCTCATTACCGACCTCCTCGCTCCGGCGATCCGCGCGGCCGTCAGCAAGAAGAAGGACGGCCTGACGGGCAAGGAAGCCCTCGCTGTCGTCTCTTATCAGGGCAAGCCGGCCTTCACTAGTCTGTCAGGTCTCAAAGGCTTCCGCCAGCTGGTGGTCGTCGACCAAGAACCGATCGGCAAGACGCCCCGCTCGACTCCGGCAACCTACATCGGTGCCTGGGACCTCATCCGCGAACGCCTCGCCTCGCTCCCCGAAGCAGCCATCCGCGGTCATGGCGCCGGCTTCTTCTCGTTCAATACCTCCGGCGGACGCTGCGAAGCTTGCTCTGGCGCCGGCCGCATCAAGCTTGAGATGAGCTTCCTGCCCGACACTTACGTGCCGTGCGAAGAATGTGCGGGCACGCGCTACGGCTCGGCCGCCAAGGCTATCCGTTGGAACGGCAAGTCTGCGGCGGACCTCCTCGCGATGACTTTCGAGGAAGCGGCGGCGTTCCTTTCCTTCGACGCCAAACTGGGCGACCTCTGCGGACTGATGGTGAAGACCGGCCTGGGCTACCTCACGCTCGGCCAGAGCAGCCCGACTCTTTCCGGCGGCGAAGCCCAGCGGCTCAAGCTCGTCAGCGAACTGGCCCAAGGTCTCCCGACCTTCCGCGAGCGCTCCCGCGGCGAGATCCGTCCGAACCTCTACATCCTGGAAGAGCCGACCATCGGCCTGCACCAGTCCGACTGCCGTCGCCTCATCGAGCTGCTCCATGCGCTCGTCGACCAAGGCCACACGGTCGTCGTCATCGAGCATCATCCCGATGTAATCGCCGAAGCGGACTGGGTTCTCGAGATCGGCCCCGAAGGCGGCAACGCCGGCGGCGAACTCGTCCACGCGGGCGACCCCGAATCTCTCGCCAAGCAGAAGAAGTCGCCGACCGCCCCCTCGCTCCGCCTTACACTGGAACGCGGACTGATCAAAAAAGCCCGCGGTTTAACACGCTGGTCCCTGCGGTTCCCTTTGACCCAGACCCGCTGAGGGCTATTGCTACAAGCCGAAGTCCGATGTCCACCCGTCCCATCCTCCTCGGCGTCAATATCGACCACGCCGCGACGCTCCGCCAAGCTCGCTACCGCGGTGCGCACATGTCGCCGCATGCGGAGCCCGACGTCGTGGCCTTCACGCGCGAAGCCCTCGCTGGCGGCGCCGACGGCATCACGCTCCACCTGCGCGAAGATCGCCGTCATATTCAAGACGCCGACGTCCATGCGATCGCCGCGATCCCAGGCATCCGCCTCAATCTCGAGATGGCCTGCACCTCTGCGATGACGGCCTTCGCCCTGAAGCTCCGCCCCGCCGCCGTCTGCCTCGTCCCGGAATCTCGCGAAGAGGTCACGACCGAAGGTGGGCTCGACGTCGCCGGCCAGCTCACCCGCGTCCGCGAGACCACCCAAGCGCTGAAGACCGCGGGTATCGAGGTCTCGCTTTTCATCGGACCCGACGCGCCACAGATCGAAGCCGCCGTCGCCATCGGCGCACCGGTCATCGAACTCCATACCGGCGCTTTTGCCAACGCGTGGAAATCCCCTGCCGCCGAAGCCGAACTCGCCCGTCTCCGCGGAGCCTGCGAACAGGCCCATGGTCTCGGTCTCATCGTGAACGCCGGCCACGGCATCAACTACGACAACATCCGGGCGATTCTGACGCTCCCGCACCTGCATGAACTGAATATCGGCCATTCGATTGTCGCCCGTGCGCTCTTCACCGGTATCCGTGGCGCTGTCGCCGAGATGAAGAACCACCTGAAGGCATGAACCTTGAAGGCGGCAACGTAATCGGTGTCGGGGTGGATCTCACGGAGGTCGATCGCATCCGCTCCGCGCACGTGAAGCATGGCGCCGCTTTCCTCGACAAGGTCTTCACGCCAGCGGAACAGAAGCTCTGCCTCGCGAAGGCCGACCCTTATCCGTCCCTGGCCGCCCGCTTCGCCGCCAAAGAGGCCGCGAGCAAGGCCTTCGGTACCGGCATCGGCGCGGAACTCGCGCTCACCAGCGTCGGGGTCCTCAACGGCCCCGAAGGTGAACCCATCGCCGAGCTGGATGAAAAGGCCCGCGCTCTTCTCGCCGCCCGTGGTGCCACTCGTCTCCTGCTCTCACTCACCCACACCGATACGCTGGCCCAAGCCTTCGTGGTGCTGGTCCGCTGAGACTATGAGCAACTCCGCCCGTCTGCCGGTCCTTTCCTGCGTGGAAGCCGCGGCCGCCGAAGCGGCGTTCATCGCCGGCGATGTAGCCCTTTCCTGGAAGCTGATGAACCTCGCCGCGCGCGGGGTCGCCGACGAAGCGGTCTCGTTACTCGGCCGTAAACCGAAACGGATTCTGGTCCTCGCCGGCAAAGGTAATAACGGCGCCGACGCCTTCCTCGCGGCGCTGCATTGCGCCCGACGCGGCACGGAGATTGTCGCCGTCTTCGCCGAAGGCGGTCCGGCCCGTGCCCAAGCCCAGCGCGCCTGGTCCGCCCGTAAGCCTGGCGTCCGCATCGGCGTGGTTGCCGCCGCGAACCTCCGCCTCCTCGCGGCTCACGAGTTCTGCCTCATCTTCGACGGTATCCTCGGCCAAGGCTTCCACTCGCCCCTTTCAGCCGAACTCCGCACCTTCCTCCGTGCGTCCGAGTCGCTCCGCGGACTGCGCATCGCGGTCGACCTTCCGAGCGGACTCGGAGACGACGCCACTGGTCCGGCGTTCCGCGCCGACCTTACGGTCTCGATTGGCTGCCTGAAACGTCCGCTGCTTGCGCCGAAATCCGCCCGCTTCGTGGGTCGCCTGCGCGTCCTCGATATCGGCCTGCCGCTCGGCGAGACCGAAGAAGCCTGCGTGACCGCGACCAGCCTGACTCCGCTCCGTCGTCCTCGGCGCGCGCGCAGCGATAAACGCCACCAGGGTCGTCTGCTTGTCGTCGGCGGCTCGGACCGGATGCCTGGCGCGGTGCTGATGAATACCGCCGCCGCCTTACGTGCCGGAGTGGCGCTCGTCACGGCCTGCCTGCCTGAATCCGTCCGTGCAAAAGCAGCCGTCGCCTATCCCGAAGCGATGTGGCGTGGACTCCGCACCGAACGCGACGGGCGCGTCGCTTCCGCCAACCTGAAGGAGATCCGGACATTGCTCGCCGACAAGGATGTGCTGCTCATCGGCTCTGGTATGGGCGAGAAATCTGCCAAGCTAATCGGCGCAGTCGCCACCCGTTGCTCCGCCGATCTCGTGCTCGATGCCGACGCGCTCCGCCCGTCTGTCATCGCCGCATCGAGGCAAGCCAAGGTCCGCGTACTGTTGCCGCACGCCGGCGAATTCAAACGTCTCAGCGGACGCGACGCCTCCGTCCCGGCGGCCCGCGCCTATGCGCGCAAGACGAAGACGATCGTCGTGCTCAAAGGCCCACTGACTTGCGTTACCGATGGGACCCGTGTGATCCATATTCCTTTCGGTGGCCCCGTGCTCGCGCGCGGCGGTTCCGGCGACCTGCTCGCCGGCATTGTCGCCTCGGTGCTCGCGCGACGCCACGAACTCGGACTCACGCCCTTCGATGCCGTGGTGCTCGCAACGACCTGGCACGCTCGCGCCGCCGACTGGCTGAGGGAAACTCACGGGGAAGAAGCGGTGAGAACTACCGACCTCCTCGCTGGGCTGTCCCCTGTCTTGCGCGGCTGAAGACGTCCCGCTGGCTGGCGGGATGCTCCCCATCCCGACCGACCCGCTCGCGCAACGCGTCCTGCTTAACGGACTCAAAGGCGTTGGACCAATCACGGTGCGACGACTACGCGACGCATTCGGCGGCGATCTCTCGGTTGCACTCGGTGCCCCGGCGGATCAGCTGGCCAAGGTCCAAGGAATCAGCCGCCCGGTCGCCGCGGCGATCGCCGCCCGGGAATTCGACTGGGCCGCTGAGATGGGGCGTGTCCGCGACTTAGGCTTCCGGCTGCTGAGTGAGGACGATGAAGCCTGGCCGACGTCTCTCGCCAAACTTTGGGATCCGCCGCTGGTGCTCTACGCCGAAGGCGCGCATTTCCCGGGCGATCGCTCCGTGGGCATCATCGGTTCGCGCCATTGCACGACGTATGGCGCCTCGCTCGCCCGCAGCTTCGCGCGCGACCTGGCGAAGCAAGGCTGGTGGATCGTCAGCGGACTGGCCCGAGGCATCGACACCGCCGCGCACGAAGGGGCGCTCGACGCCGACGGTCGCACCGCGGCCGTGGTCGGCCACGGACTCGATCTCACCTTTCCGCCAGAAGCCGTCCGCCTGCGTGCCCGCATGAAGACCGAGGGCTGCGTGCTTTCGGAATTTCCGCTGGGCCGGCCCGCGGACCGCCAAACCTTCCCGCAACGCAACCGGATTGTCGCCGGATTGGTGCGGGTAATGGTAGTGGTCGAAACCGACGTCGACGGCGGCAGTATGATCACCGCGCGCTTCGCGGGCGACCTCGGCAAGACACTCTGCGCCGTGCCCGGCCGTGCCGACAGCCCATCGAGCCGCGGCTGCCATGCCCTCATCCGTGATGGCGCCACGCTCGTGTCTTCCGTGGACGACATCCTCACGGAGCTGGGCGAAAGCCGTGGTAGCCCCGCGCTGGCGTTGATCGAAGACCCGCCCGAGTTTGCTCGCTGGCTGCCTCACTTCGCCGGCGGAACGGCGCATGACGCCGAAAGCCTATCCGTGCTCGCGGACTGCGCGGTCGCCGAAGCCGCGGTGAGCCTGACGATGATGGAGATCCGCGGTGTGCTCACCCGACGGCCCGACGGACGCCACGAACGCGCCTGACTTAGCGGTGAGGGACGTTGCCTTCGTTCGCCGGCACCGGCGCCGTGAGCGGATTCCCGAGGCAACGATCAATCACCGCCTTCGGCTTAGCGAAGTAGTCCCGAAGCGAACCCATGAGGGGACGCCAACCGTCGCCAAACGCCGCAGGGTAGGCCGTCGCCCGCAGCGATGCATGATCCGCCTGCCAGAGCGCGCGCACGCAATGCCAGCCTTGCGAGACGAAGACAACGTGATCGTCGGGATAATAGGCCTTCGCCCGCATGACCGAATCCAGCGTGCGCCAACCGTACGGGTCCTCGACGATCGGACACGTCACGCCGGCCGAGCGCAGTTGAGCCGCCATCGTCCGCGCATGGACGGCGGTGCCAGAGGTCACGATGAGTTTCACGCGACCCGAGCCAGCGAGCTCAAGGGCAGCGTCGATACGAGGCCGATAGGTACCCGCGCGTTCGCCCGTCGTGCCCACGAATTCATCCGTCCCTAAGATGACCATCACGGAGCCGACGGGGACTTCCGAAGGCTTGTCCGCCAGTCGGCCCCATCCGGCCGACCAGACCCAGAGGTTCGATCCGACGAAGAAAAGGACCAGCAAAGCTAAGAACGCACCCAGCCCTCGTTTGAGCCATCGAAACATGGAAACGAGAATTACGCCCAAATTCTCGTTGGCAAGGGGGTCAATTCATAGAAATTTGCTTAAATTTCGACACATACGGGTTGCTGAAAGTCTGTATTAGGTCATTTTGAGGGGGAGTCCGCCAATGGCACGGATTCTGCCTACTTTTACTCAACATGAGCGCCAATCCTTCCGCAGCGAACGCCAAAGTCCTCGTCATCGACGATGACAAGGACCTCCGCTACTCGCTCCGCCGAGCTCTGGCTGGTCTCGGTCATACGGTCATCGAAGCGGACAGTGGCGAAACCGGCGTCGTCGCGGCCAAGCGCGAACAGCCCGACGTGATCCTGCTCGATAACCGCATGGGCGGCATGACCGGTATCGAAACGTTGCAGATGCTCCGCGGCGCACAGCCGCAGGCGATGGTGATCCTGATGACTGCCTTTGGCACCACGCAGACCGCAATCGAGGCGATGAAGTTCGGTGCCTACGACTACGTCATGAAGCCGTTCGACCAAGCGAAGCTCATCACGCTCGTCGACAAGGCCCTCTCCGCGCGCCGCGACCTCGCGGCCGCCACGAAATCCACGCGCACGCTCGTCAATCCGGCCGACTACAAGGAAGGTATCGTCGGCAGCTCCGAGCCGATGCAGGAAGTCCTGAAGTCGATCGGCCAGGTCGCCGCGAGCGATGCTACCGTACTCATCACCGGCGAGAGCGGTACGGGCAAGGAACTCGTCGCGCGCTGCATCCACCAGCATTCACTCCGCGCCAAGGGCACGTTCCTCGCGGTCAACTGCGCGGCCATCCCTGAGAACCTCATCGAGTCCGAACTCTTCGGCCACGAGAAAGGCGCCTTCACGGGTGCAGCCAACCAGAAGCTCGGCAAATTCGAGCTCTGCGACGGCGGCACAATCTTCCTCGACGAGATCGGCGACATGTCCCTGCCCACGCAGACCAAGGTCCTCCGCGCCATCCAGGAAGGGGAAATCCAGCGCGTCGGCGGCACGGTCACCGTCAAGATCAGCGTGCGTCTCGTCGCCGCGACCAACAAGGACCTCGAAGCGATGGTGGCCACCCGCCAGTTCCGCGAAGACCTCTACTACCGCCTCAACGTCTTCCGCATCCGCCTGCCCGCGCTCCGCTACCGCAAGGGCGACGTGCCGCTCCTCGTGGACTACATGCTGCAGCGCCAGGCCGCCGCGAAGAAGATCAAGCCAAAGCGCCTTTCGAACGAAGCGCTCGACGCCCTACTCGCCTACGACTGGCCGGGCAACGTCCGCGAGCTCGAGAACGTCGTGCAGCGCGCCAATGTGCTCGCCAAGGGCGAGACGATTCTCCCGAAAGACCTGCCTCAGGACGTCCTGAACCCACGCAAGATCGCCGTGGCCCCCGTCGCTGCGATGGCCGCTCCTGTCGCCACCGTGCCAGAAGCTACCGCCCCGGTGGCTGGACTGATCCCCGCCTATGATACGATCTACAAGCAGTGCCGAGTGAACGACGGAAAATCCATCCTCTCGGCCATCGAGACGGAGATGATCCGCCGAGCCATGGAAGAGACCCGCGGCAACCAGCTCCGCTCCGCGATGATCCTCGGCATCAACCGCTCGACGCTGAAGAAGCGCCTGCTCGAGATGCGCGAGGCCGGTATCAAGGTCTTCACTTAACCTTTGCCTCGGGGCGGCCGGCCGGTTGAAGTAATGGCCGGATGCGAACCCCCGCTTTCGGCTGGCGTGACTACTGGCGCATGCTGACCTCTGGTCGGCCATGGCTACCGTGGCGCTACTTCCGCGAGGCCCATGTGTTCGACCTGCGACGGGGCACCGATACGCACGCCCGCATCCCGAAGGCAGACTTCGGCGCCGAGCCACCGGGCTTCGACGAAGGGACTTTCTACATGGCGTCATGGACGAGCGAGATCGACTGGGCCTTCCGCGAGACACGCACCTTGCTGGGCGAGGACTTCGACGCGTTCGCGTTCGTCGACGTCGGCTGCGGCAAGGGCAAGGCGGTGCTACGCTGGACTGAGCTCCGCGCGGCCGCCGGCTCGGCCCAACGCGTGCACGGCTTAGACTACCACGCGCCGCTGGTCGCGATCGCCCGCCGCAACCACGAGAAGCTTTTTGGAAACCCTGGACTCCTCTCCGCCGCGGGAGCCGAGACGTTCGACTTCGCCCCGCTCGGAGGCCGCGTACTCTGCTACCTCTACAACCCCTTCGGGGCCGGCCTGATGCGCCGCTTCCTGACCCGGCTGCGCGAGCTGGACGTGGTGCTGATCTACAACCACCCCGCCGAGGAGGCGACGCTACGCGAACTGGGCTATGTCGCCTTGCGCACGAAACGCGGCGATTGCCCCAATGCGCATACGGTCATCTACGCCAACCGGCGGCAGCCCGCCAATTAACCTTTGCCAGAAGCCGGGAATGGGTTTGGTTAGGCACTTCCCCATGAGCACCCCCTCACCCCTCCGCACCACCCTGCTGGCCACGGCCGCGCTCTTCCTGAGCTCGTACGCCGCCTTCGCCGGCGAAACGATTCAGATGTTCGACGGCAAGTCACTCGCTGGCTGGAAGGCCTCGAAGAACTCCCCCGAAGGCACCTACAAGGTCGAGGACGGCGTCCTCCAGATCCGCGGCGGCCAGGGTCACCTCTTCTTCGTCGGTGCCGACGGCAAAGCCAACTTCACGAACTTCGACTTCAAGGCGAAGGTGAAGACCTACCCGACCGCTAACTCGGGCCTCTACTTCCACACGGCCTACGAGGACAAGGGCTGGCCCTTCGCTGGCTATGAATGCCAGGTCAACGCCAGCCATAAGGACATCAAGCGCACCGGCGGCCTGTACGCCGTTCGCGACGTGCTGAACACGCCAGCCGCCCCGGACAACGTCTGGTTCGAATACCACATCCGCGTCGAAGGTAAGCGCATCCAGATCTGGATCGACGGGAAGCAGACCGTCGACTTCACCGAGCCGGAAGGCTGGACCCCGCCGAAGGGCATGGCCGGCCGCAAGCTCGGCAACGGAACCTTCGCGATCCAGGCCCATGACCCGGGCTGCAAGGTCGACTACAAAGATCTCGTCGTCGAACGCCTGCCCTGAGCAGTCGGACGATGAAATCAAAAGGCGGACCACAAGGTCCGCCTTTTTTGCGCCCGCAATTTAGGCGAGCGCCCTTTCGAGTTCAGCGATGAGCCGTGCGCGGACAGGTTCGGCCAAAGCCGAAAGCCGACGCTGCTCGGTTTCGTATTCGCTCCGGCCTTCGGTGGTCTCAATCGCGATGGGCTTCAAGCCGATAGCGGAAAAGTCATACGGGCTGGCGCGCATATCCACCGTCCGCGCGACGTGCGCGAGCTCGAAGGCGTCCGCGGCGAGCTCCGCGGAGACCCATGGCTGCGCCTTCATCGCCCACTTGAAGAGATCCATGGTGACGTGCACGCAGCCGGGTTGCTCGTTGTCGACGCGCGCTTCGAGGGTGGGCGCGATTTTGTTCAACGGCCTCGCGCCCGGCGTGAAAAAGCGGAAGGCGTCGTAATGCGTGCAACGCACGGGCATCGAGCGCACGACAGCATCCGTACCCTCTGCCCCGAGCCGCAGCGGCCAGGAGCCATGGCGACGTTGTTCGGCCTGGCCATAGACCATCGCCCATTCATGCAGGCCGAAGCAGCCGTGGAACGCCGCACGGGTCGCGACTGCCCGGCAGAGCCTCAGGCTGAAATCCAAACGGCCAGCCTGCGCTGCGTCGGGCAAGGCCACCCGCACGAATCCATCAGCGCCTCGCAGGAAGCGGCAGTCAGCGACAAGCTCGTCCGCCTCGGCCAACGCGATACCGGCGCCCGGCGTCCAACGTCGGACGGCCGCGAAGCGAAATGGATAATAGGTGAAGAGAAAATCTTCGACGGGATCGCGCTCGCCCTTCTGCGCCCGAGACCGACGGGCCTCGACGAGTCGGTCCGCACGAGCCTCATGCGCCGCGCGGCGGGCCCGCCATTCGGCAGGACCAAGCACGACCTGACTGGCGGGCACGACGCTCAATCGAAGCGACGATGGTGGGCGGCGACCTTCACGTACTTCTCCGCCCAACCGGGCAGCTTTGCCTGCTCCTCGGCCGTCAACGCACGCACGACCTTGGCCGGCGAGCCCATGACGAGTGAACCGGGCGGCACTTGCGTGCCCTTGGTGACGAGCGAGTTGGCGCCGACGATTGAATGCGCACCGATAACGGCGCCGTCGAGGATGGTGGCGTGCATACCGATGAGGCATTCGTCGCCGATGGTGCAGGCGTGGATCATCGCGAGGTGGCCAACCGTCACGCGGGCGCCGATCTTGGCCGGCAAGCCGTCGGCGACATGCACGACCGCCCCGTCCTGGATGTTGGTTCCTTCACCGACCTCGATTGGGGCGATGTCACCGCGAAGGACAGCGCAGGGCCAGACGCTGGCCTTGGGGCCGACGGTCACGTTGCCAATGACGACCGCCTTGGAATGGACGAAGGCTGTGGCGTGCACGCTGGGCCCCTTGGACAAATTGCGGGTCAGCTCCTTCGAGAGGGCCTCATCGACATCGAGCGGCTCCTCAAACTCACCGCCTTGGTAAAAAGGGTTCATGGCTGGAGAATTAAGCACCTCCCCCTGACAGGGAAGACCGAACCAGCTCACCCCCTGTCTTTTAGCCCGTTTTAACCCCCAAAATGCCCACCCCTCCCCCTGCCCCCACCCCTAGCCTTTTCTCACATCCCAACCCCAACCCCTAATCGCCCGACAATTCCCCTTGCCAACGCCCCTTCACTCCGTTTGCTCCGACCTTCCGACAGCCATGAAGGCCACATTTATCACCTCCGGTCGCCAATTCACCGTCACTCAAGGCGACATCCTCATCGTTAACCAGTACCCTGGTAAGAACGAAGGGGACATCCTCACCTTTGACCAGGTCCTCCTCGTGGGCTCTGGCGCTGACGCCAAGATCGGCACCCCGACCGTCCCCGGCGCGAAGGTCACCGCCAAGATTCTTGAGAACAAGCGCGGCGACAAGATCGACATCTTCAAGCACCGCCGCCGTAAGGGCTACTACCGCCGTCGCGGTCACCGCCAGGAGCTGTCGGTGATCAAGGTCGAGTCCATCTCTGCTTAACCCTTAACGTCCTACCACCATGGCAACAAAGAAAGGCGGCGGCACTTCCTCCAACGGCCGCGATTCCACCTCCAAGCGCCTCGGCGTGAAGCTTTACGGCGGCGAATTCGCCACCGCAGGTTCGATCATCATCCGCCAGCGCGGTACCCGCATGAATGCCGGCCGCAACGTCGGTATGGGCCGCGACCACACCCTCTTCGCCAAGGCCGACGGCCTCGTCAAGTGGGACGCCGAGCACCGCAAGGTTGAGATCGTTCCGACGACCGCCTCCGCTTGCTCGATCAAGTAAGCTGCTTCGCCAGCCTCCCGAGAAGCCGACCGTCTGGTCGGCTTCTTTGTTTTACGGACCATACGACGACGCCCCCCTCCCCCAGGAGTGGCCCAGGTCTTGCGTCGGCCTTTAGACCGGCGACTAGCCGGCTCGGTGGCGGATGATTTCCAGCGTAGACTGGAAAAGCGATCGGGTGGAATCGTCGTACACGCGGTCGTGTACGACGTAATCGCAGACGCGTTCAATCGCCTGAGGGTCAGCTCCGCAGCCACGCAGTTCGACTGCGAGCAGCTGAAGCTTCTCAAACGACATGAGTATGACGTCGGCTTCGGTTTCCTCGCGGAAACCATATTCCGGATCTTCATCCATCTCCCGGCGAGGGGTGATGTTCTGAGTGAGGTGCATTGGGGTGCCCCTTCAGACTAAGCCCCGCCTCAGCCAAGCAAAGCCCCGCGATGTAAAGATTGGCCGACCCGCCCGTGCCAACGAGGTGACGGCCTCAGGCGTCAACCCCGGCCTGGGCGGCCTGACGGAACTTCCACGCCATGGCCAGCGACACGACGACGAGCCCGGTCGCCAGCGCGATCCAGATGCCCACAGCCCCGAGGCCAAAGAAACCAGCCGGAATGCCGAAGAGCCGGAAGCCTGCGGGGAACGCCAAGGCGAGCGCGAACGGTAGGCAGAACAGCCAGTAGACGATGAAGACACTCCACGAGGCCCAGGCGGCCCGATTGACCGACCGGAGGAGGTAGGCCGCCACGACCTGCACGCCGTCGAAAGGCGCCCACACGGCGGCAAAGATGAGTAAGGTGGAAGCCAGCGCGGCGGTCTCGGTCCCAGAGACGCCATACGTCGCCATCAGGAGCGGACGCAGGAGGATCATGCCGAGACCGTAGACTGCCATGATGAGGCCACCCATAATCAAGGCGCCGATACCAATGGCCTGCACCTTGCGCGGGTCCTTGGCGCCATAAGCTTCGCCCACGCGGATACCGGCGGCGATGCCGAGGCCCAGTGGCAACATGAACGCGGCGGAAGCGGTACTGATGGCGACCTGGTGCGCGGCCTGCGCGGTGGCGTTGATCCAGCCGGCCATGACGGGGACGATCGCGAAGATACCGACTTCACTGAGGCTGTGCAGCCCGGCCGGCCAGCCGGTCTTCATGAGGCGCTGGAATACAGCCATCTGGAGACCGTCGGTCCAGCGCACCTCGCCGCGGCCCGGCGTATACCATAGGCCGATAAGCATCACGAGGCGGGCGACGAGCGTGGCCCAGCCGGCGCCAGCGAGTCCCATCGCAGGGAAGCCCCAATTGCCGAACATCCAGAGCCAATTGAAGAAGATGTTAGCGAGGATGCCGATGCTGAGCCAGACGAGCGAGATCCAGGGCTGATGCTGCGAATCGCGATGGCCGCGCAAGGCATGGAAGACCAGCCCAGGCACCATGGCCCACGACATGAGGATGAAAAACACCTGAGCCTCGGCGGAGACGGCGGGAGATGAGCCGAGCAGCGGGATAAACTGAGCCGCCCAATGCGAAACGATGGCGGCGACGACACTGATGGCGACGGCCAGCACCATGCCGTGGCGCAAGATCGCGGGTGACGATTCCTCGACGCCGGCCCCGTTATCCTGCGACTGATAGACAGCGATGGCCCCAACGACGCCGATGCCGAAGACATACGGGATGTAATTGAGATTCGAAGCCAAGGCCGAGGCCGCCAGCGCGGTCTCACCGAGGTGACCGGCCATGGCGACGTCGACGACGAACATCAGTCCATACCCGAGCATCCCCAGCATGATGGGAATCGCTAGCTTGAGCGTGGGGCCGATCTCGGCGCGGATAGTCGTGGGCTGTTCCAAGCCCCCAAGAGGAAAGGATTACCCTCCCGTTGCGAGTCAGTTCTTCGGCACGCGGTTCAGCGTGTAATACGCATCCGCATGATCCAGCACTTCGCCACCAGCCGAGCGGATACCATCGGCATGCAGCTCGTGGATGTACAGTTCGCGGAGGCCCTCGACCTTGAGCCGGACGCTGAGTCTGTCGGAGGCGACCTTGGCCGAGACGATGCCATTGGAGGCGGCCTGGATTTCGTCGCTGCCGTACGCACCCGAATAGAAAAGCGTGTAGTTGGTCATACGGTACGAGGCGACGTCCCCGGCCCGGGCGACGTCGACGGGCTTGGTGAAGGTGAGTTCGAAACCATCGGGCTTGGCCTTCATCTCCTTGATGGCGAAAGGCACGGTGCCGTTGTAACGTAACCGTTGCAGCCCGTAAGCCTTGGTGCC
Organism: Opitutia bacterium; assembly: GCA_003569165.1. Classification (GTDB taxonomy): domain Bacteria; phylum Verrucomicrobiota; class Verrucomicrobiia; order Opitutales; family UBA953; genus UBA953. The sequence continues at coordinate 40,949 of BGOI01000012.1, read as the reverse complement.
GAGCGAAGACCAACCACGGCTGGTCATGCCGACCATAAGCGAGCCGTCCGGCGCGAAACTGAGCCGCACGATGCCCGAGGCGAAGCCACCGACGAAAGGGAAGCACGCGCCCTGATACTCACCCTCGACCTTTTCCAGGAAGACACGGCTAATCTTGGCGTCCGTGAACTCGGCCACGAACATCTGCCCGTCAAACGGACCAAACTTGCCGCCGGCATCGCACGTGGCGAGGTCGGTGCCGCTGCGGCCCACTTTGTTATAAGGCATCCACACTGCGGGCGGGCGCATCTCGGGCAAAGCCTTGAGGGCTTCGGGATACGGAAGCTTCTCAGGAATCTTCGTGGAGAGCTTGAGCGGCGACTCGGGAAGGCTCTCGGAGGCGATGCCTTCGGGGTTCAGGAAGAACGCGCCTTTGCGTAGATGGTAGATTGGGGTGGTCGGAATCCAGGTGCCCTGCTGGTCGACGCAGAACATGTCGCCGGCGAGGTTCGTGCCGAGGCCGCACGGCGAACGCATGCCGGCCGCCATGGGGATGAATTTGCCGTCCTGACCGAGGACGCCACCCCAACCGCGCCACGGGGCTTTGTTGTCGGCGTGGTCGCCCATATCGACGTTGAGCGTGACCCAGAGCTGTCCGAGTCCATCGCGCTTGGGGCCGTAAGCATAACCGTGATAAGCGCCAGAGACGTTCCAGCCTGCGCCGGCAGTGAGGTATTCGTCGGCGACACCATCGCCATTACTGTCACGCAGGCGCGTGGTCTCGGTACGCTGGGTGACGAGCAGGTCCTTGCCGTCCCGCAGCAGGCCGAGCGGCTCATGCAGACCGGAGGCGAAGAGCTGGTAGCTGACTTTAGTCGGCTTGGGATCGAGAACGCCGTCGAGCACCCAGACCTCGCCCTTGCGGATCGACAGCGCGAGTTTGCCGTCAGCGGTCCAATCCATACCGCTGACCTCAAGCGCGAGGCCGTCACCGGGCTTCCAATCCTTGGCGCGCGTATCGGCAGCGGTGCTCGCCGTGAGGATATCGGCGATGTCGTAGGACGCCGCGGAAAGCGAGGCGGCGGCAAGGAGGGCTACAATCGTGGCTTTCATTTCCAGAGATAGGTAAAGACGCGACGGCCTTGAGCGGAAGATTCCTTCACGTCGACGACCATTCCCGCAGGATGCGTGATCGTCGGGACGAAGTCTGGCGTGGGCGCCCAGATGACGGTGCGGCGAAGGCCGTTCTCGATGCCTTCGTAGGTCTCTTCGACCTTCACCCCGCCCTGCTCATTCAGGAACGTGGGGTTGCCCTTGGCATCCAGACGATAGCCGAGGAAGCGACCAGTGGGCTTAGGCCAGGCGACGACCTCCGTGCCGATGGGCTTCTCAAAGGTCGGGAAGCGCGAGAACCAGGTCAGGTAGGCGTCGAAGAAGCGCCCCTTCCAGGCGAGGCCGGGGCCACCTTTGTCGCCGTCATAGGCGAGGTGCACGCCGCTCGGGAAACCGACGAGGATCGCCCGCACGCCGACGCCATCCGTGAAGGCGCGCTGCACGACGGGCCGGTCTTTCGGCACGATCTCGAACTCACCGTTACGATTTTGCGGGAAGCCCTCGGGCTCTCCGTTCGCGCTCTCGGCGAACTTGTAGATCGCGGCGATCTGCTTGTCGGTGTCGCCGCCGAGGATTTCCTGATTAAAGGATTTTCCGCCTGGCCAGAAGGACGGCATCAGCGTGCCCGGTCGATAACCAGCGGGATTGATGAGATACTCACGCAACCAGCTTTCCTGCAGTCGTGCGGCGATATTGCTCAAGTCAGGTCCTTGGACGCCGAGAGACGGGCGGTCGCCCCAACGGTGGCAGGTGATGCAACCCGCCCCGCCCTGTGTACCGAGCAACTTGCGTCCAGCGGTGTCGTCGCCGCCTTCGAACTTCAAGGGCGGGCGCGCGTCAGCGACGCCGAGGAGCTTGGCCAGATCTGCGACGGACGCGCCATACTGCGGCATCTTGGTCTTCAAGTAAGGCCGCACGCGGGTCTCGTCTGCTTTGTTGTGGCTCGTGAATAGCTCGGTGGGCTTAGCATCAACGCGCGGGGCAAGCACCTTGGCCAGCCACTCGGGGCGAAGCTTGCCGCCGATGCCGGTGAGGGGCGGCGGGTAGCGACCGGTGTCGCCGAGATTATGATCGCCCTGGAAATAAGGCTTACGCGCGGCATCAGGTCCGCCCTTGCCGTCACGTTCATGACAAGCGACGCAGTTGAGGGCGTGCAACGTCAGGTCGGCAGCAAGCTTAGGCGAAGCGGACTCGTCCTTCTTCGCGAGGAAGAGCTTTAGCGAAGCACGCTGTGCGTCCGAAAGGGCATATCGGGGGCCCTTGGCGTGGTCGGCGTCCATGCAGCCGCCCTCGCTCCCGATGAGGGCCACCGGCTTGGCCGCGGCGTCCTTGGGCAGGTCATGGCAGGCGGCGCAACGGGCGGCGACGACGACCTTCCGGCCGGCGATCGCGAGATTCTTGTCGGCGGCGACGGACACGACAGGGACATCCGTACGACCATCACTGCCCTGGAACTCGAGCAGGTAGCCGGCGATATCGATGGAGTCCTGACGGTCCATCGCGGTCTTTGGCATGCGTCCGTCGGTGCGCACCTTTAGTGGGTCGAGAATGAACGCGCCGAGGCTATCGAGGCTATACTTCGCTTTGAGATCGCCGAAGCCGACGCTGCGGTGCGTGAACTCGGAAGCCTTGGGCACGCCTTCCGCCGGGATGAAATCCTTGCCGGGTGCGTGGCAGGCAACGCAACCCAGCGTATTGAACAGTTCGCCGCCACGGGCCCCGTTCACGTGCATGATCTTCGCCGCGGCTTTGGAGGCCGCTTTCGGCTTCAGCGAGGCGAGATAGTGTTCGATGGCGACAAGGGTCTTATCGTCGGCCCTCGCCAACACCTGCGGCATGACCGCGCCAGGATGCACGGACGCCGGATCGGCGACGAACTTACGGAGCCACTCAGAACGGACGCGCTGGGTGACCGTCGCGAGCGCCGGACCGCGCATGGCGGGCAGGCCAGTCTCGCCGCCGTGGCAGTTCACGCAACCGAGCTCGTTGTAAAGCAGCCGGCCGCCTTCGGCCGTCGGTGCCGACGCATGAAAGCGCTCAAAACCGGTGACGAGAGGTTCGGCGCCCAAAGCGGCGGCACCGAGCAGGATCGCGAAGCGCAGTATCATGCGGTCTCGCGGATGCACTTCTCCACGTAGGCGCGAGACTCGTTGATGAGGGCGGTGACCTCAGGGGTCGTCGGCATGACCGGGATGCCGCGCGGCGTGGGGTGCATGAACAACTCCACCTGACCGTTGAAACGGATATCCCGCAGCGCCTTTACGATGGGGCGGTAGTCGAGTTTGCCGCGGCCGGCCATCTGGCGGAGCTCTTCTTCCTTGGAGGCCTTCTTGAAAATGCCTTCAGAGTGTTCTTGGAAATACATGAAGGGCAGATTGCGCGCCCCGAGGTCACGGAGGAGCGCGGGAATCTGGTCAGCCCACTCATGGAGGTGGTGCGGCGCGAAGGCCACGCCGAGTGCAGGGGACTTGTTCAGTTCAGCAAAGGCACGGATCGAATCCGGATGGTGCAGCGCCTGGTTCGAGTGGTTCTCAATCGCGATCCGCATGCCCAGCTCCTCCGCCTTGGCGGCGTGGGGCTTCATGTCCTCGAGGAACTTGGCAATGGACGCCTTGGCGGCGGCTCCGGACGGATTCTTCGGTCCGGTGCTGCCGCAGACGACGGTCGTGCCGCCATGCTGCTTCACCCAGGCCATCTCCTCCTGGAGCTTGAACGGGCCGAGCGGATAACGAGTGCTGACGCCCACCTTCACGCCATGCTTCTTCAGCAGAGCCGCAAAGGCCTCGTCGCCGAGCGCCGCGGCCTGCTCGCGCTGGTCACCGTGCACCTTGCACCAGATATCAATCGACTCGCTACCGGTCTTGGCGACTTCGGGCAGAATCTCGGCGAGGGGCGCGTAGCCGTACATCGCGGAGGAGAGGACGTAGCGGAGACGGAAGGAGTCCGCGCTCTGAGCCCGGAGGGCAGGTGAGGCGGCGACGGCGGCAGCGAGTCCGGCGGAGCGGAGGAAATCGCGACGGGTAAGCATGGCGTTTACTTCTGGTCGCGCTGGGCTTCGAGCATCTTGATCCACGGGCCGACGAAGGCGCCGTTATCATGGAAGGTACGGCCACTGACCATGTGTCGATCGATGACGACCGGGGCGTTCACGAAGATGCCGCCGCAGACTTCGAGGTCGAACTTGCACTTCGGCACGGTAGCCATGCGGAGGCCCTTCACGATACCGGCGCGGGCGGGAATCTCGACGCCGTGGCAGACGCTCATCATCGGCTTCTTATTCTCCCAGAACCAACGCGTGGCGGCCAGGAGAGCCTCGTCTTCACGGATATACTCCGGGGCACGGCCGCCGCTGAAGAAGATCCCCGCGTACTCCTCGGGCTTGATGTCCTTGAAGGCGATGTCGGAATTAATGGTGTAGCCCTCCCACTCCTTGGTGATCGTCCAACCTGGCTTCACCTCGTGCAGCACGGTCTGGTAGACGCGCTTCTCGGGCGTCGCGAAGATCGGCTGGAAACCGGCTTCCTGCAGACGGTAAACTGGATACATCGTGTCGAGCAGCTCGGTGGCGTCACCGATGACGATAAGCACCTTTGGCTTCTTGGCGTTTTCAGGCTTGTCGGCGCCCGAGGAGATCGAGGCCTGGTTCTTGTTGTCGATGAGGCCAGCGGCGGAGACCAAGGCGCAAAGGCCGAGGAGGCCGGCAGTGAGGAGACGGAGTTTCATGGGGGTAAGGAACTATATCCTTTCTTGCCCGAAAAGTCATTACAGGTATGATGCACTAAAAGTAAGGTTTTTGGTCAAAGCCCATGCCCTCCCCCGCCCATCGCCGCGCCCCGCGGGTCGCCCTGCTCATCGAGACTACCCGCAGCTACACGCGTGAGCTGCTGGCCGGGGTCCGGAGCTACGTCGCAGCCCACGGGCCTTGGTCGACCTACCTCGAACTCCGCGCCCTCGATTCCTCTCCGCCGACCTGGCTCAAGGATTGGGACGGCGACGGTATCCTGACCCGCACCTTCAGCGCCGAGACCTCCAAATTGGTCGCGGCCACGGGCCTGCCGGCCGTTGAACTCCGCTCCACCCACTTCGCCGGCGGCCGACCGTTCGTGGGCTGCAATAATGAGGATATCGGCCGCATGGTGGCCGAGCACCTCTACGAACGCGGCTACCGGCACTTCGCCGCTTACAGCCAACGCAACGAGGAGTTCTTCGTCGAGCGGGTCGACAACTTTAAGAAGGTCGTCCGCGCCTACGGACATCGCTGCCTCGAACTTCCCGAGGACCATCCTGAGCGCGTCCCCGACTGGGAGCAGAGCCAGTCGCGTCTCATTCAATGGATCGCGCAGTTGCCTAAACCCGTGGGCATCTTCGCGACGACGGATCAACTCGGCGTCCGCCTGCTCGAGGCCTGCCAGACCGCAGGCGTCGCGGTACCGGAGGAAGTCGCCGTCGTCGGCGCCGAAAACGAGGAGACGCTGTGCAGCTTCACCACCCCGCCCCTTTCGAGCGTCCGCTTCGACGGGCAGGCGGTCGGCTTCGCCGCCGCTGAACTGCTCGACCGCTTAATGCAGGGCAAGACCTCCCGCACGAAGCCGATTCTGCTCACACCGAAGGGTATCGTGGTTCGCGGCTCCTCCGGCGAACTGGTCATCCGCGACCGGCTCGTCGCGCGCGCGGTCGCGCTCATCCGCGAAGGCGCCACGCGCGGGCTCGACGTCAACGAGCTCGCCACAAAGCTGGGCGCCTCGCGCAGCACGCTCGACCGACGGATGAAGACGGTGCTCAAGCGCTCCCCGAAGGACGAAATTCTCCGCGTGAGATTCCATGAAGTGGAGCGCCTCCTCCGCGAGACCAACCTCACCATCGACCTGATCGCCGAGCAGACGGGCTTCACGCATAGCCACTACCTGCAAGCGACCTTCAAGGCCCGCTATAAACAGACGCCGGGGAAGTTCCGCCGCGCGAAAGCCTGATTAACGGTTCAGCCCGACGACATCCTCGGGCTCGGCCCAAGCAGTGACGGTGGCCTTGGAGCCGACCCGCTGGCGCGGATTGGCCTCGGAGACCTTAAGGACCACGCCTTCCTTGGTCTTGAAATCGTGCAGCGAAACGTCGCCCTGAAAGAGCGAGGCCACGATCGAGCCGGCGAAGGCGTTCTCTTCGGGCGCCATGAAATCAAGCTTCAAGCACTCTGGCCGAACACAGACGACAATCTTCGCCCCGGGAGCTGGGGCGCTTTCGGGCGTCGCGAGTGCGCCGCGCACTTCGCCGACCGCGGTGTCAGCGACGAATTCGCCGGCGCCGACCTGCGTGACCTTACCAGGGATGAGGTTCGCGGAACCTAGGAAGGTGGCGATCCAGCTATCCGCCGGGCGGCGATAGAGGTCAATGGGTACGCCAGCCTGGACGATACGGCCTTCGTGCATGATCGCGAGACGGTCAGCCATCGCGAAGGCGTCCTTCTGGTCGTGCAGCACGCAGAGCACCGTTACGCCGGTCGCGCGCACGAGTTTGCGGATGGCTTCGCGGACCTCGAGGCGTGAAGCGGCGTCGAGGTTGCTCAGCGGCTCATCGAGCAGGAGGAGTTTCGGACGCAGCGCCAGCACGCGGGCGAGCGCGACGCGTTGCTGTTGGCCGCCGGAGAGTTCCTGTGGACGGCGTGCGGCCCAGCCATCGGCTCCGACGAGCTTCAGCGCTTCGAGGGCACGCGTCTTGATTTCCGCGGCGGAGAGCTTTTCAGCATCGAGCGAGAATGCGGCGTTCTCGAGAACGGAAAGATGCGGGAAGAGCGCGTAGTTCTGGTGGACGAACCCGAAGCCGCGCTCGGCGGACTCGGCGAAGGTGATATCGCGATTATCCAGCAACACCGTGCCCCCTTGGGATTCGATCTGGCCGGCAAGCACCTTAAGCAAGGTCGTCTTTCCGCTACCCGAGGGACCCAGCAGGCAGCAGAGCGTGCCCGTCTCCACGACGAGATCGACCCCCGCGAGGACGGGCGTCGTGCCGAGCTGGCGGCGCAGGCCGGTGAGGCGGAGGGTGGGCACGGCCGGAACCTAGGCATAAGCCCCTCCGGGGAGCAAGGTCGCCCGCCGACTGTGAATGATTTCCCCGACTGCTTCGCCTTCCCACGCTTGCCACGGGGCTGGATTCGGGCAATTTGACGACTCCCATGCGTAACGACGACGAAGACGAGGACGAGAAGACCCCGGCCGCCCCCAAGGACGGCGGCCCGAGCGCCATGCTCATCCAGAAGAAGTTCCTCGAACAGCGGAAAATCTTCCTCTGGGGCGCCGTAGAAGACGCGTCCGCCCGCGACATCGTCGAGAAGCTCCTTTACCTGGACGGCATCGACCCCGGCAAGGAGATCACCTTCTACATCAACACCCCGGGCGGCTCCATCACCTCCGGCATGGCCGTCTATGACACCATCCGCATGATCAGCTCCCCAGTGAAGGTCGTCGTCACCGGTATGGCCGCCTCGATGGGCTCCATCCTCCTTCAGGCTCCCAAGGAAAAGGGCAACCGCCTCCTCTTCCCCCATTCCCGCGTGATGATCCACCAGCCGCTCATCATGGGCCGCATCCAGGCCACCGCCGTGGACATCCACATCCAGGCCCAGGAAATGGAACGCCTCCGCTCCGAGCTCAACGAGATCCTCGCCAAGGCCTCGAAGCAGAAGATCGAAAAAGTCACCAAGGATACCGACCGCGACTTCTACATGACCGCCGAGGAGGCCATCGAGTATGGCCTCGCCGACGCGATCGTGAAGAAGCTCTGAGGACGGCCTGCGCGCATGGGCATCGGCGACCGGGCCTATATGCGATCGACGGGCGCCCCGCGCACGCCGATCTCCCTGACGGCATGGATTGTCGGCATCCTCGTCGGTTTCTTCATCCTTAACCTCATCCAGGAATCCGCGCACGCGGACTTCCTCGGCTGGATGGTGCTCAGAGAAAGCGCCCTGCAGCCATGGCAGTGGGTTACGCATGCGCTCCTGCACGATGGTTCTGGCATCTCCTCGGTAACGGACTCGTCCTTTGGTGGACCGGCGCGACGGTCGAGCAGGAGCACGGACCGGTCACACTCCTGAAGGTACTTGTCGGCGGCGCAATCGTCGGAGCGCTCACTTGGTATCTCAGTGGCCTCGGCGGTAGTCAAAACGGCGCGCTCATCGGCATCTCCGCCGGCGTCTACGCGCTGATGCTCGTCGCGCTACTCGATAAACTCGATCACCAGATCACGCTGTTGCTGTTCTTCTTCCTGCCGGTCACGCTCAAGATCCGCTGGCTCCTCATCGTGGTCTCACTCTTCACGGTGCTCGGCTGGGCCTTCTCCGAATTCCCGGGCCGCCACGACTGGCCCGGCTGGAAAGCCGCCTGGACCGACACATCGCCCACTCGGCCCACCTCGGCGGCCTGATCTTCGGCTGGCTCGCTTGGCGTTATCTCAACAGGACAAATTGGGCGCCCAGTTACGCTCAGATACAGGAACCCATGCCAACCGACGCTCCGAGCCCCGCTTTCGAGACCCCGACGAGGTAAATCCCTCATCCCGCCCGCTCACCTCCGCCCAAGCTCGTGCGGAAATGGACCGGCTACTGGATAAGATTTCGGCTGGGGGATTCGGCTCGCTCACTGTCGGCGAGAAACGTAGGCTCGAAGAACTTAGCGCCCGCCTACGCTAAGTTTCCCCACCCCACCCTTTATGCGCCTCAGACTTTTCCTGCTGCCAATCCTTCTGGCAGCGCTGGCCTCCGCCCAGACCGCCGGCTTCACCACCACGCAGTCGATGCAGAACGAGACGCGCGCCACCGCGGCGCTCCTCGAGAAGCTCCACATCAGCAAGAAGGACATGGGGTCGGTCGACATGAACTCCGTGGTGAAGACCTACTGCGAAAACCTCGATGGCGCGAAGATGTACTTCACGGCCGAAGAAGTCGACGAGTTCATCAACCGCTACGGCAAGACGCTCGATCTCTATCTCCAGCGCGGCAACCTGACCCCGGCCTTCGAAATCTACGCCCTCTTCAAGAAGAAGGTCAACGAGCGCACGGTCTCGAACCTCGCCGCCCTCGACCTGCCGATTGACCTCACCCAGCCGGTACTTTCCCCGGTCGATCGCAAGAAGGCCGAGTGGCCCGCCAACCAGGAAGCGCCGACGCCCTCTGGGCGCGCCGCCTCCGCCTCGACATGCTTTCGGAACTCCTCGGCGAAGATCGCACCGGAGCCGCCAAGACCCCGAAGGATCAGGCCCTCCCGGAGATCACCCCGAAAAGACCAAGGAATCCGCCGCCCGCCTGAAGAAGCGCTACGACAAGACCCGCACCTACCTTAACTTCGATCAGCACGAGGTCGAGGAGCTCTTCCTTAACTCCTACTCGAGCCAGTATGACCCGCACTCGACCTTCTTCTCCCAGCAGTCGCTGGAAGAGTTCGAGATCGCGATGCGCAACTCGCTCGTGGGCATCGGGGCGACGCTCTCGGACGAAGATGGGGTCTGCGTCATCAAGGATATCCTTCCCGGGGGGCCGCTCGACCTCTCCCGTCAGGCCAAGTCGGGGGATAAGATTATCGCCGTCGGCCAAGGTGCTACCGGCGAGATGGAAGACATCGTCGGCATGCGCCTCTCAAAGGCGATCAGCCGCATTCGCGGCAAGCAGGGTTCCTCCGTCCGCCTCCTCGTCGATATGGCCGCTGGCGGCCGCAAGACGATCGTGCTCAAGCGCGACCAGATCAAGCTCGTCGGCCAGATGGCCTCCGCTAAGGCCTTCGAAGTCCCGAACGGCAATGGCACGCTGCTCCTCGGCGTCATCGACCTTCCTTCGTTCTACGGCAAGAATCCCGACGGCTCCGGCTCGAGCCCCTCGGCTGATATCGAGCAGCTCATCAATAAACTCAAGGCGATGGGCATGAAGGCCCTCATCATGGATCTCCGCAAGAACGGCGGCGGCCTCCTCACCGAGGCGGTCGATATCTCCGGCCTCTTCATCCCGAAGGGCTCCGTCCTCCAGGTCCGCGACAGCCAAGGCCGCTCGGAAGACTACCGCGATGAAGACGAGAAGGTCGCCTGGAACGGACCGCTGATCGTGCTGACCACGAAACTCTCCGCCTCAGCCTCTGAGATCTTCGCCGGCGCGATGCGCGACCACCGTCGCGCCATCGTCGTCGGCGATACGAACACCCACGGCAAAGGATCGGTGCAAAACATCATCGAGTTGAGCCGCTTTGATAAGAACCTTAAGTCCGCAGTGAAGGTCACCATCCAGAAGTGGTACGCCCCCAGCGGCTCTTCGATTCAGCTCAAGGGCGTCCCCGCCGACATCGTGGTGCCCTCCGTCTATTCGGTGCTCCCGGTCTCCGAGTCCGACCTCGATCGCCCCCTCCCTTGGGATTCCGTCACGCCCACGCTCACCAAGGCCGACGAAGGCGATTGGCTGAAGGCCAAGCTTTCCGATAGCCTCATCGCCCAGCTCGCCGCCGGCTCCACTCGCCGCCAGTCCGAGCTCCCAGAATTCCTCACGCTCTCCCGCACGATTGATTGGACGAAGAGCCGACAGGTCCGCAAGGACGTGTCGCTCTCGCTCGACCAGCGTAGCACCGAGCGTAAGGACGACCTGGAATTCCGCGAACAGGTCCGCCGCGAGCTCTCCGATTACGCGAAGAAAGCCTTCAAGGTCCAGGATGTGAAACTCGATGCGGCCATCGAGCAGGAGAAAAAGGAAGGCCCGGGCTCCGCCGCGAAGAGCAAGCGGGCCAGCCGTATGCGCGACCCCCTCGAAGATGACGATTGGCCGGATTACGATATCCAGCTCCAGGAAGCGGTGCGCATCGCGACCGACTGGACCGCCCTCCTCCCCGGCGCCTCGGTTGCCGCGGCCAAGGAAACCAAGACGAAGTAGGCCATGAGGTAGGGACAGCACCACGTGCTGTCCTCCAAAGGCCGCCCACCCGGGCGGCCTTTTTGTTACATGCACAACGAGGTAGGGCCGAGCATCCCTGCTCGGCCGCAGCCGGCCAAGGATGGCCAGCCCTACATGGGAGAGGTGTTAGCGGATGGCGGTTGGTATATCAAAACCCGCCACCAGCCACCCGGGGCTGCCACCAGCCACCTGAAAATACATGCCTCTGCTTCGCAGCATGCCAGCGTGCCAGCAGAGCCCCATGGCATCCTGTTTGATTTGCCCACCCCTCCCTCACCCCGCAATTTCTCGCCATGCTCTCCCCTGAAGCACTGGTCTACGGCACCCTCCTGGTGACGGGCTTCCTGACCCTCCGCCGCTCGCGACGCGCCGGCCTGACCCTCCGCCGCCAGCACGGCCACATCGACGGCCAGCCGGTCCAGCTCCACACGCTCACAAACGCCCGCGGCATGGAAGTCTCGGTCAGCGAGTTCGGCGCCACGCTCACCTCGATCCGCGTGCCGGACATTCAAGGCCGCCTCGGTGAAGTCACCCTCGGCCTCCGCTCGCTGGAAGACTACGTCGCCGGCAATCCCTTCCTCGGCAGCACCGTCGGCCGGTACGCCAACCGCCTCGCGAACGGCCAGCTGACCATCGACGGCCGCACCATTGCCCTTGCGCAGAACAACAACGGCAACCACCTCCACGGCGGTCTCCGTGGCTTCGATAAGCGCGTCTGGAAATCCGAAGCGATCCGCACCGCCGACGCGTCCGCGGTCCGCTTCACCACCGTCAGCCCCGATGGCGAGGAAGGCTACCCAGGGACGCTCAGCGTGACGGTCACCTACACCCTGCCTGACCATGCCGACGAACTCACCATCGACTTCGCGGCGACGACCGACGCCCCGACGGCCTGCAATCTCACGAACCACGTCTTCTTCAACCTCGCCGGCCAAGGCAGCATCCTCGATCACCGCCTGACGCTCCGCTCCGACCGCCTCGTACCCGTCACGGCCGCGCTCATCCCGACGGGCGAGTTCATGGACGTCACGAACACGCCGTTTGATTTCCGTCGTGCGCATGCAATCGGCGAACGCATCGGCGCCCCGCACGACCAGCTCCGTCGCGGTCGCGGCTACGATCACTGCTACGACCTCGGCACGGACACGACCCTGAAGCCCGCCGCCTTCGTCGCCGAAGCGTCCTCCGGCCGCACACTCGAAGTCCTCACCGACGCTCCCGGACTCCAACTCTATACCGGCAACTTCCTCACCGGTACCGTACAAGGCCGCTGGCCCAAGCCCTTCGCCTTCCGCCAAGGCTTCTGCCTCGAGCCCGGCCTCTTCCCTGACTCGCCAAACCAGCCCGCGTTCCATCGCCTCGGCTACCCGAGCGGCATCCTGCGCCCCGGCGAAGAGTATTCCCAGAAGCTCGTCTTCCGGTTCGGCGTCACCCGCGGATAATCCGCGGACGCGGGGATCTGCTGACCTGGTGAACGGCTGCGAAGCAATGGCATTAGGTAGGGGCAACACCACGTGCTGTCCTATCTGCCTTTGCATCTAGGTAGGGCCGAGCATCCCTGCTCGGCCGCGGCCGGCCAAGGATGGCCAGCCCTACCCGGGAGAGGTGTTAGCGGATGGCGGGCGGCATATCAAATCCCGCCACCTGGAATACATGCCTTTGCTTCGCAGCATGACAGCATATCCCCTCGCGACTTCGCCGCGCCTGCTTCGCAGCGGTTCACCGTGCCAGCATTTCCCCGCGGGCGCTTACGCCCGCTTCTCTGCCGCCGTACTATCCGCCCAGAGCTGCTGGGTGACCTTGAGGAGGACGGTGCCGCTCACAACCGTGACGGCGGTGAGCACCCACGCCATGGTGAGACGCTTGGGATCTCCCGACGAATAGAGGAAGTTGCCGATGGCGAAGAGCGAAGCCCAGATCAGCGCGCACCCGGCGATCCAGCCGACGAAGGCGGAGCCGATGCGGTTCTCCTGAGCGATCTCGGTATCACTGATGCCAGCCGCAGCGCGAATATCCGTCCAACCGGGGCCCGCGGGCTTTACCTTCTGGCAGAAGCTGATGAGCGTCGCGCGGTCCGTCTGCGGGCCGACATACGCGGTGATGAGCCACGACAGCGTGGTCAGGCCGACCTGGATGATGGTCGTGGTCGCGAAGTCCGCGTGTGGCATGAAGAACGGCACGGCCACCGAGGTCACGAGCGACATCACCATGGCGACGACTTCGCACCAGGCGGAGACACGCCACCAGAACCAGCGCGCGACATACAGTAGTCCGGTACCGGCGCCGATGGAGAGCAGGACCTGGAAGGCCTGTTGGGCCGAGGACATGGTCAGGCTGAGCAGCGCGGCGACGACGTACAGGAGCACGGTCGAAAGGCGGCCGACGTTCACATAGTGGGCCTCCGAAGCATCCTTCTTCATGAAGCGGCGATAGAAGTCGTGCACGAGGTAAGAAGAACCCCAGTTGAGGTGCGTCAGGATCGTCGAAGAGTTGGCGGCGATGAGGCCGCCGATCATCAGGCCGACGAAGCCGACGGGCAGGAACATGAGCATCGCCGGGAAGGCGGAGTCATGGCCGATGAGCGCGGGGTCGGCGTTCGGGAAGGCCGACTTGATCGCCGCGAGGTCAGGGTAGACAATGATGGAGCAAAGGGCGGTGATGATCCACGGCCACGGACGGAGGACGTAGTGGGCGATGTTGAAGAAGAGCGTGCCACCGAGGGAATCCTTCTCCGACTTCGAAGCCAGCATGCGCTGCGCGATGTAGGAACCACCGCCAGGCTCGGCGCCGGGATACCAGTTGGCCCACCAGCTGATGGCAATCGGCAGGATGAAGATCATCAACGCCAGCTCCGACATCGTGAAGTTCGGTAGCATGTCCAAGATCGGCTGACCCTTGCCGTCCGAGACCGACATCACCGGCACGCCTTGAGTCGTCACGACCTGACGGGTAGAAAGCTCGGCTACGAGTAACTTCAGTCCGGTCCAGCCACTAGCATCGCCGGCCAGACGGCGGCCGACCTCGACGAGCGAGAACCAAGCCGCGGCGAAGACGGCGGTCATCTTGATGAAGAACTGGATCATATCGATGACCAGGACACCCCAGAGGCCGGAGTGCGCGGCGAAGACGACGTTCAGGATCCCGCAGACGACGATGGTCTGCAAGGCGGGCATGCCGAAGAGGATATTGGCGATCTTGCAGGCGGCCAACGTGACCATGCCCATGATGAAACAATTGAAGAACAGACCGAGGTAGATGGCGCGGAAGCCACGCACGACCGAGGCGGCCGTGCCGGAGTAGCGATGCTCATAGAACTCGAGGTCGGTCATGACGCCCGAGCGACGCCAGAGGCGGGCGAAGAAGAACACCGTGGCCACGCCGGTGAGCACGAAGGCCCACCACTGCCAGTTGCCGGCGACGCCGTATTTGCGGACCTGCTCGGTCACCCAATTCGGGGTGTCGGACGAGAAGGTGGTCGCGACCATCGAAAGACCGGCGAGCCACCACGGCACCGAGCGGCCCGAGGCGAAGAACTCGGCCGTACTGCCACTCGAACGCTTGGCGAGGAACAGCGCGGGTACAAAGCAGATCAGGATCGAAGCAACGACGATGACCCAATCAATCCAGGTAATATGCATGGCGGGGTAAGGGGTTGCTTACTTCTGTTTCACCCCGCCCTGCGTGGCAACCGCGTTCCCTTTACTGATATGACCAGTTCGGAGCATTAGTGTATTGCGGTGGGGCGCAGCACCGCGTGCTACCCTATTTGCAATTGGTAGGGTCGGGACCGCGTCACGACATGGTTTACATCGCTTCTTCATTCTGAAGGCAGGGCCGGAGCATCCGTGCACGGCTGCGGCCGGCCAAGGATGGTCAGCCATCCCCAGAGACAGCTATGTCGTGACGCGGTCCCGACCCTACCCAGGGCCTCTCATCCATTCAGTCCTCTTATTTGGCCTTCAGTAACTCCGGCTCCGTCCACGCGTCGGTCCGGCCCTTGGTGTCGGCGCGGATCTTCTGCACGAGGTCGACCGGCACGGGTGCGGCCTCATGGTCCCACTCGCGGCGGATATACGTCAGGACGCCGGCAATCTGCTCATCGGTCAGGAAACCGGCGGCGGGCATATCATAGCTGTAAGCCACGCCCTTCACCTTGATCGGGCCGCGTAGGCCGTGCATGACAACCTTCACGATACGCTCGGGGTCACCCAGCACCCACTCGGAATCGGCGAGGGGCGGCGCGAGGCCTTCGAGGCCCTTACCGGTCGGCTGATGGCACGCGGCACAGAGGCCAGCGAAGGTCTGCTTACCGGAATCAAAGAGGAGCTGTTGCTCATTGGTCAGCGCCTTGACGACGGGCACGACGACACCGGGCTTGCCCGGCCAGACGACGGTGCTCTTAAACCAGGCGAGGACCTTCATCATCGTGGCGTCCTTGCTCTTGGAAAGCTTGGCGAGGGCCGATGGCTCGCCAGCAAACTTGATCGGGTGCTTGGCGGTGACGGTCGGGTGCGCGGTGAGCGAACCGAGCAAAGTCACCTGCTGCGACCGCAGCGGCAGCGCGGCGATAATCGCGAGGGCCTGCTCAATGCGTTCCGGCTTACGCTCAGAGAAGACGCAGCGCAGCAGCGCGGCGGGCAAGGTCTTCGAATAGGCGGCGGGCTGCTTGAGCACCGCGGCGAAGTTCTCGAGTTCACGACCAGCGAGGCCGCTGATGAAACCATCCTGGATGGCGATATGCTCCGCGGCGCGGTTCGCTAGCGCGGCGGCGACAAGGTCGACGGCGAGGTCCTTGGCTTCGCCCATCGTGAGGACGAGCTGCAGCTGGACTTCCGGGACGGCTTCGCTCGCGGCGAGTTCGTTCCAGCGGGCGATGACTTCAGCGCGATGCGGGCCGGCGACAAGACCTTCCGAGACGCGCAGAGCGGCGGCACGGACGCGCGGATCGGCGTCGTCCAGGCCAGCCGAGACGAGCGCCCAGTCAGTAACCTTGAGTCCATGCTGAGTCCAAAGCGCATGCACGCGTCCCATTGCCGTGGTGGCCTTGAGTCCGAAGGCGGTCAGCGCGGGTGCGAGGGTTTTGTCACCGCTCTCGACGAGCAGACGCTGCGCGGTCTCGCGACGCCATTCGTTGCCGCTGCCGAGTTCGGCGATAAGGTTGGCGCGGATTCCTCCGTTGCGGCCGCCCTCATTCAGCGCCGTGGTCTTATAGCCTTCGGGGACGACGCGCCAGATACGGCCGAGGTGGAGGGGCGCAATGAGGCCGCGATCTTCACCCTGCTTGCGCAGGTAGGTCGTGAGCGAGATGCGGTGTTGGATCACGCCATGATGCATGTCCACGAGGTAGAGGGCGCCTTCGGGTCCAGTGAGCGCGTTGACGGGGCGGAAGCGCTCGTCGGTTGAGGCGACGAACTCCTGTTGGTCATAGAATGGTGTGCCCTTGACCAGTCCTTTGTCGGGATTGAGCACCAGTCGTTTCACGAGATTACCCGCCGGCTCGCAGATGAACGCATTACCATAAGCATCGGCCGGGAAGAGGTCCGAACGATAGATCCACGGACCACAGGCTGCGGTGCACTCCTTAAGTTTGAAGTCACGAAGCATCTCGGTCCGGTAGCCGCGGTTGATGCCCGGGTTGACGCGGTTCGGCCAGACGAGCTGTTCTGCCGCGGCTTTGGTGTTGAGGCCCGTGGTGCGGCCGAGGGCGGGGTTGCGCAGCAGGTAGCCCGAATTGACGACGTCGACGCGCAAGAGGTCGCTGTTGTTATTGGAATACAGGCGACCGTAGTCATCCTGCGCCAAGCCCCACTGCCCACGGAAGTTGCTCGTGGCGCGGACCCACTTGCCGTCGTCGAACTTGAAGCGCGCCGTGTAGGCGCCGACGTAGAGCCAACCGTCGTGCCCCCAGAGCAGCGCATTCGGAGCGCGTTCGGGATTGGCGAGCTGCGGGCGGGCCGGGTCGACGCGTACGCCGAAGTCCGTCGCGACCTCGGTCTTTTCGTCGGCCTTGCCATCGCCGTTCGTATCGCGGCAGAACCAGAGATGCGGCGGGGCACCGATGAGTGCGCCGTCGCGATGGAGGATGAGTGCGCGAGGCAGGATGATATTATCGAGGAAGACCGTGCGCTTATCCATGCGGCCATCGCCATCGGTGTCCTCGAGCACGACCACGCGACCCTTCGCCTGGTCTTCCGTCGTCCCGTCAAAGTTCTCCATGTAGCCCGTCATCTCGACGACCCAGAGGCGACCGTCGGGGCCGAACTGCAGGACCGTCGGGTGGCGGACCAGCGGGCCTCGGCGACGAGCTCGATGCGGTAGCCCGGGGCGACCTTGAAACTGCGGAGCGCTTCCTCGGCCGTGAGCGGGGGCGAAGGCGGGATCAGGTTCGCCGGCACGATCGGTACCTGGGCTTCGCCGGCCTTGTCGCCGACCTGCGCGCAGCGGCGGCCGCCAGGCATAGGGCGGCCAAGGAAAAGGTGCGACGGGGCATACGCATACAGACACCAGATAACCCCTGCGGTTGCGGGGTCAACCGACCCTACCACTTTCCCCCGACTTTAAACGACAGGTCGCGGACATATAGCCAGCCCGGGCACTCCCCACAGCCTACCCAAGCGCTTACTCATCATAAAATCCCCATACGCCGCTCATTGTTTTTTCGTCCGGCTCGTTAGTCTAGGACGAGCCATGCTTATACGTCTCGCCCTTTTATTAATCCTGTCCACGTGCCTCTGCCCAGGAGCTTCCGCGCCTCCTCCAACGTCTTTGTCTCTATCGAAGCAGACGAGGACGAGGATGGGCTTGATGACGAAATGGAGCTGCTGCTCGGCACTAATCCCGACGACACCGATACGGATGGCGATGGCTGGGATGATCTGATCGAAACCATCCAGGGGACAGACCCGTGCGATCCTCATGACTACCCGAAAGAATTTACCACCGAGGGCTACGACGCCCTTCCCTCCAATCCTGCGCTACGATTAAAGGTTCAAGAACTACTGGCATCGAGACGACAAGGGGCAACTACCAGCGCCCCCGTCGCCCACAAAGAGATAGCCACCTTCTCCTTGCGCTACTTCTACCAAGGAGAGAACCAGCCTAACCTTGCCGCCGAGGTCATCCGGTCGGACCTCAAGGGCCGGCTCATTCTTGCTCATCTGGCGTCACCACGTGCGCTGGAACCCATTGGAGATTGAACAACGTTACACCGTTTCCGTCCGGAGTGATGACGGGAGGACGCTAGCCGAATGGAAGACGCCCGTACCAGTGGATACCGAATGGCGCTACGTGGGCTTACCCTTCTCACTGCAGCCAGCCGACGAGGGAAGGCTGCTCACACTGAGCCTTATTCCGGAAGGAGATGGGAATCTGGATTATTCGCTGGCCGATTTCATAGCCGCGCCAGTGGGCCTCGAGGCTGATGTCGATCGCGACGGAACCATCGGCGGCAACGAGAGACCGGCAGGCGGTAAGCCGATCCGCCATTGGATCAATGACGATGATGACCAAGGAGAATACCAGAAGCGTTCTGACGTGCCCGGACGACCTTCGGGGCAAGCTGACTTCGCGCAGCGGGCATCGATGGCATGAGCGACCTCGTCGATTTCCTGCCTATCAACCTGAACCTGTCGCACCTCACTGGACTACTTCGCCCGTCCGATGGATTCCGCTACTACGTAAACCCACCCCGAGCGAGCGGTCCAGATCGCGCTGACCAGTCTCACTCCGTCGAAGGCTGGGGCCATCCATCGCGACCCGCAGTTGAAAGCGTTTGGTCCTAGGCTGAATGAGGCGGTCACGGCCGCACAGCTCCTAAAGCCTGACGCGGAGGGTCGCATCGAGATTCCGGGCCTCGTTCATCGACCACATCACTTCAAGCGGGCACGGCGTCATCCTCCTCGAAGGAGCCAAGGTCAGCCGGCAGCCGTTGCGCCTGGAGATACGTAAAGCCGACAAGGCGGTCGCCACCCTGGAGCAGCCCTTGTCCATCGTGCCTGTCGAGTCGATGTATCGTCACGTGAACCTCACGCGCGTGCCGTGCGATTATTCCGGCCCCCGCCCTGCCGCGGTCAGAAAGGTCGCCCGACCGCAGCAGACCAACGAGCCCCCCGGCTTGCCCGACAGCGAGACGAACGGTCGTTGGGTGGTACTAATCCATGGCTACAACGTACCCGCCGACGGGGCCCGCGGCTGGCATGCGGAAACGTTCAAGCGCCTCCATGTCCTCGGCAGTAAGGCGCGGTTCGTCGGCCTCACCTGGAACGGCGATACCGGGTTGGACTATCACAAGGCGGTCTACCATGCGTTCCAGACCGGCGACGAAGTCCGAAGGCGCTGGGATTCCTCGACGCTTCTCGGACGACCCTCATCGGGCATAGCTTGGGGAATATCGTCGCAAGCCAGGCGGTGCAGGGGCCGGCTTCACGCCCGCGCGCTATTTCCTGCTCAACGCCGCGCTGCCGATCGAGGCGCTCACGGGGAGCAACCACGCCCAGGCTCAAGCCATGGAGATGACCGAGGAGGATTGGCGGCCCTATGGGCGGAAACTCTACGCCGCCGACTGGGCGAAGCTCTTCGTGCCCGGCGACTTCCGCCGCACGATCACCTGGGAACTTTGCTTTGCGCGCGTGCGGATGCTCGGGATAGCGACAAACTTCTATTCTCCCGGAGAAGACGTCACCAACTGCCCGCGGAGCACGACCTCCGCCTCGGTCCTCGCGTCTCTCTGGTCTGGCCGCGCCGTCGACTACGGCGTCTGGAAGACGCAGGAACTGCTCAAGGGCGTCGGATGGAGCCGCTCCATCGCGGCGATCGCCATGGAAAGGACCCAAGGAGGATGGGGCTTCAATCCGGCATGGCGAGGTCGCTACGTCCCCGGCGGGCCGACCAAGAACGCAGGCGGACACTTTGAACGGATGGACCCGCCGACCGCCGACCGCATCACCACCGCCCAACTGGCCCAGGATCCCTTCTTCCGTCCGCCCAACGAAGGCGTCCTGCGCGGACCGCGCCTGCTCGCGCCCTCGCCGATCCTCGATTGCGCCAACATGCGCTACGACCTGCTTGCCCGCGCCATCCCCGCGATGACCTTCGCCGCCGGCGCGGCACCGGTGCCCTCCACCGGCAACGGCCTCCAGGTCGCGAATTTCGACCTGGAGGCGCTCGGGCGGACCGACCCCGGACAATGGCCGACCGAAGGCCATGAAGCCACCCGCCTCGCGGGACGATGGCTGCACAGCGACTACAAGAACGTCGCGCTGCCCTATGTAGCCCCGCTTTTCACGCATATGATCAATTTCGCCGCGCTCCGATGAAAACCCATCTGTCTTTGTTGCCGCTTCTCGCGCTTTCGCTGGCGGCTCGGGATTACACGCTGACCGTCATGGATGAATCAGACCGCCCGATCCATGGCGTCGCCGTGTCGGCATTGTTCGGCCGGATGAACGATCCGCGGCTCGCCAGCATGCGCACGCTTGAAGGAAAGACGGACGAACACGGCGTCTTCCGGTTTCAGGCCGGCGAAGAGATGTGCCTGGAACGCCTGCGGGCGGCGAAGCCGGGCTACTTCGCCGCGGATGTCACCGAAATCCACGGCTTAGGGAAAGTGCCTTCGGATCTTGCGCACCGTATCACCCTGCCGCGCGAAGCCGATGCGATCCCCCTATGCTACAAAGAAGTGCACCTCCGCACGCTGAACGGCACCTTGCCGAGGAAGACATGGGTTGGTTTCGATTTCGCAACCGGGGATGTCGTCGCCCCTTGGGGGCGCGGGCGGATCGCGGACATCCGCTTCTGGAACGACGGCGAGCAGGTCGGCTGGACCGAGTCCGATGAGACGATCGCACAGTTCCGGAAGGACAAGGACCACGCTCGTTTCTCCGAAGCCGAGTTCAACGCCACCTATGGCGCCTACCGCGGCACCACCAAGGTCAGCTGCGGTCAACCAGGCGACGGTATCATGCGCTCGCCCGCCTTCTGGCCTTACTGCCAGCTGAAGATGCCCGCCCTCGCGCCCGCCGAGGGCTATACCTCCGTCCTTGAAATCCCTTACGCGACTCTACCCTATCCGAGTTTTCAGGATGACTATGTCGGCTACTATCTGCGGGTCCGCACGAAGCTCGGGCCGGATGGAAGAGTGATCTCCGCGAATTACGCCAAGATCCAAGGGGCGATTCGATGTGGCTATGGGGCGATCACCTTCCGCTATTATTACAATCCGGTGGCGGATGACCGACGGCTGGTCCTCGACCGGAAACGTAACCTACTGCAGCCGCCCCCCGGCACGGAGGGAGTGGAACTGACCCGTTACGACCCCTACGAGCGCTGACGACGGGGGCTTACGGCTTGCCCGTCTCCTGGAACAGCAAAGAATATCACTAGTCGCCCACCCCGCCCTGTCTTTCCCAACCGCCAACCGCTAACCGCACCCACCTTTCTATATGCGCACCCTCTCGAAACTCACCCTTCTCGCCGCGGCCACGGCCGCCCTTCACGCCGCCGGCTTCACCGATATCCATCCGGCGGCCAGCCCGAGCAATAGCACGTGGACCAATGGCGTTTCCAGCGACGGCCTGGTCTCCGTCGGTCGCTCCAACATCGGTGGGGCGCCAAGGCCTACAAGATTGTCGGTGGCGCCTACACGCAGCTTAATAACCTTTCCGGGGGCTCCGCCTCCTGGGCGACCGCCGCTTCATCCAACGGCTCACTGATCGTCGGCACCTCCATTGACTTCACCGGAGCCGAGCAGGCCGTCTCCTGGACCGGCACGACCGCCACGCAACTGGACTCCATTCTAACTCCATTGTTCCTGCTCTCGAGCGCCCGCGGTGTCTCCGCCAACGGCGGTACGATTGTCGGCAGCGGGTTTGGTTCCACCAGCGGAGTATACGAGGCCTTCTACTTCCAAAGCGCCACCCTCACGAGTTTATCGGGCGCCTTCGTTGGCGCACCCTTCTCCACTTGGTCGCTCGTTTATTCCTTCGCCAACGGTGTCTCGGCCGATGGCAACCAAGTGGTCGGCACGGTGGCCGATAGCGATCTCAGCTCGGCCCCAAATTATGCATTAGGCTTCGTCTATAAAATCAGCACGAGCACGCTGACGACCGTCGACGCCGCCGCGAATGTCCCGGCGTTCGCTAGCGCCGGCCTGTCGCTCACCCAACTGACGGCTATCTCGGGCGACGGCGCCGTCGCCGTGGGGATGGCTTTTTTGAATGCCTCACTCAGCGATGCGCAGGCTTTCAAGCACACCCTTGCCGGGGCAGGTAGCACGACAGCCCTCGGTAATCTCGGCGGGTGGTCAATCGCTCGAGCCATCAACCTCGACGGCTCGGTGATCGTCGGTCAGAGCCAGAATAGCTCAGGCCAATCGGAAGCCTTCGTCCATCAGTCCGGCGTGATGACCGGCCTCGGCTTCCTCGGCACGGGCGATGAGTCCGACGCCACCGGCGTCTCCGCCGACGGCACGGTGATTGTGGGCTACTCGCGCATCACGCCCGGCGGCGCCTTCCGCCACGCGTTCGTCTATGCCAACCAGACGATGCTCGATGCCGATGAGTGGCTCCGCTCCCTCAATGGACCAGGTAGCGTCCTCGCGATGACGACTAGCCTGAATTCGCAGCCCCTCGAAGGCGCCCACCATCGCCCGCTGATGTCCTACGACAACATGGGCAAGCAGAGCCAAGTCTGGGCCACCGGCGATTTCGGCACGTCCTCCCGTCAGTCCAACCGCCACATGACCTCGGGTGAGATCGGCGTGAGCCAGACGTACGGCGACTTCGTCCTCGGCGTCGCCGCAGGCCATGCCTCGCTCAACCAGGACCTACTCTTCGGCGGCAACGCCCATATCTCCGGCAACTATCTCCTCGCCGAAGCCGACTATCGCCTCGCCGATAAGGAAAGCATCGTGTCGCTCGTGCTCGTTCACGGCAACTACGACGCCGACACCACCCGTGGCTATGTGACCGGCAGCGGCACCGACACCTCCCGCGGCAGCACCGGCCTAAAGACTTCCAGCGCCCGCCTCCGTCTCGACGGCCCGGCCCAGAAGTTCATCAGCGCCGTCTCCGCGACGCCCTTCATCTCATACACCGCCACCCGCACGACCGCCGACGCCTATGCGGAAACCGGTGGCTCGTTCCCGGCCAGCTTCGGCGCTCAGGAACACACCGCGCAGGAAGGCCGCCTCGGCGTCACCGCCAAGTACGTCGCCACGCCCAGCACCACCCTGCTCTTCACCGCCGAGTGGATCCACCGCTTCGACGACGCGGGTGACGGCCTCACCGCCACCAGCTCCACGATGGGTACGCTGACCGCCGCGGGCATCGCACCGACCGCCGACCAGGCACGCTTCGGCTTCGACATCGACCACAAGCTCTCCGCCGACACGCTCCTGAACTTCTCCGTCCATGCCGCCGGCATCGGCCCGTCCTCGGACGTCTCCGCCGCCCTGAGTATCCGTCGGGCGTTCTGAGCGCGAAGCTTTGCTTCGCGAGGGGACACGTGGGCAAGGTGACACGGTGACAAGGATCAAGAGAGGCCGCCCACCCAGGCGGCTTTTTATGGGTAGGGGCGCGACTGCGTCGCGTCCGTTCGCCGAGATAGAATCGATGAGCCGGGCAAACAATCGGACCAGTTAACGTCTGTCCGTCCACGGGCGCCACGCCGTGGCGCCCCTACCCAAGGATTCACAGCTAATCTTCCGTCGGGCGTTCTGAGTGTAGCAATCACCGTTGCGAGAGCGCCGAGCCTTACTATCAACCAGAACATGACTAACGCCCGTTGGCTTATTTCTTTTGGAGTTTTCCTGTTTCTCTGCGGCCTCGCAGGCTATCTTTCCAATCCCGCCGCCGCCAAAACTGCCCTCATCTCCGGCTCCCTCTTTGGTGGTCTCTCAGTGGTCTGGGGACTTCTTCTGGCCAAGGGATTCCATTTTGCCAAATGGATCGCGCTGGCGATGACCTTGATGCTTTGCGGCGTTTTCGGGTGGCGCTCCGTCGTCAGCTGGCAAGCCGTGGCGGATGGCGCCCCCAAGGCCTTTGCCGCCAGCCTTATCACGTTGATGCTGCTGGGGTCCCTCGCCACCGTCGGCAAACTCCTCCGTCGCTAAGCGCCTTTCACCGCAGTCCAAAGGACCATGGTGAGCGGGGACACGGGGACAAGAATCAGGACAGGCCGCCCACCGGGCGGTCTTTTTGTTAGCTTCGTTCTCAGGTAGGGCCGAGCATCCCTGCTCGGCCGCGGCCGGCCAAGGATGGCCAGCCCTACCCGATACAGACGGACGCGACACCGTCCCGACCCTACCTGATGCATCGCATCCTTTCTGTCCTCGATGCAGTCCTCAACGCAGTCATCGACTCAGCCCTCTATTCAGCCCCGCGCGGTCGCA
Source organism: Opitutia bacterium (assembly GCA_003569165.1). Classification (GTDB taxonomy): domain Bacteria; phylum Verrucomicrobiota; class Verrucomicrobiia; order Opitutales; family UBA953; genus UBA953. The sequence goes on along the minus strand of BGOI01000012.1, from coordinate 16,554 downwards.
TCCACCAACAACCAAGCCCAAGTAGCGACGACGCCGTCAGGGCGCGCATTGAGGCGGTCATAATCGCGGATGAGCGACTTGAGCTCGGTCGGCGAGAGACGCGGGTCGCCGGTCACGCCGCTGCGATGCAGGTTTCGCAGGAAATCCAAGGCACTCGGGTAAATCTCTTCGGACTCGAGCACGCCATGCGCATGGACGTCGAAGTTCGCGGCCTTGAGCAAGGCGAGCCACTGAGGCTCATCGCGCCAGCGCACGGGTCCTTCGCCGATGAGGTCGCGCAGTTCGTTCAGGCAAGGATCGCATGGGACGCCAAGGAGCAGTCGTCCGCCAGCCGGCAACGCCGCACGCCAATGACGCAACACCGCGGCGGGATCAGCCGCCCAATGCAGCAGGCCGGTCGAAGCGAGTGCGCCGGCTTTCTCGATGGGACCAAAGGCATTATGCACCGACCAATTCGCAGCGGGCACAGCCTGACGGCCGAGCTCGACCATCGCAGGCGAAGCATCGGTGGCGTCGACGTTCACGCCTTGGGCCAACAACGCGGAAGTAAGGAAGCCCGTGCCGGCGCCGAGTTCGGTGACGCGGACGCCGCGGCGGAAAGGCGCGAAGGCGGCCAACGCTTCGGCGAAGCGCTTCTGCGGCGCGGCGTGCGCACCGTAGCTCTCAGCTCGTTCTTCGAAACGCATGGGATTAGGGGGCGAGGAACTCGCGCAGGTCGTGCCCGAGTCCTTCTATAATATGACAACCGTCGATGGCTTGGCAAACGCCCGAGGCATCCAGGAGCGCATCCTGGTCGCCGACATAGGCTTCCCAGCCGGGACTGAGGCCCTGACGTCCGAAGGTGATCAGTGAGATGCCCGCGGGCTGGGCCAGGATATCGAGCCCGGCCTGCAAGTATTCCTTCTCGTAGGGCAAGGCGTCGCGGCCAGCGGAGCCAGGCCAGCTCGCTTCCGGAAATCGGCCAAGGCCGCCAGGGCGTCGGTATCGATCCAGCGACGCAGCCACTTCACCTGGGTCTCGGAATGCTTCCCGCACTTGCCGTGCTCGGAGCAGAAGGACGTGAACGGGGCGAAGAGCAGCACCTTGGAGGGGAACTGCACACCGCGGGCGCCGGCCTCGAGGACGAGGTGCGCACCGAGGGACCACGCGATGACGGCGTCGCAGCCGGAAAGGTTCTCCGCCGCGCCCATGACGGGCGGGTAGATCAGGTGCTCGGCGTCGGGCGCGTGCGCCACGGCAATGGCCTTCATCTCCTCAAGCGAGACGCCCCATCCGCCGATCCAGCCGATCTTCATGCGGAGACGCCCTTCAAGGCGGCGACAAAGGAGGACAACACGGCGGGAGAAAGGCCCCGGCGGAGCGAGATGCGGATACGTCCGGTACGCACGGGCACCGTGGCGGACGGATGGCGGAGACCATGAAGCCAACGGCACGGAGAGCCGTGGCGTATTTTAGGGTGACGTCGGAGTCGCCCAAGATGAGCGGAATGATCGGCGAGTCCCCTGACGGCACCGCGAAGCCGGCTTCCAAGAGCCCGTCGCGCCAGGCGTGGGAGAGCGCGTGGAGTTCAGCTCGCTCGCCCGACATCCCCTTCACGCGTTCGACCGCCGCGAGGGCGGCGGCGGCACAGGAAGGGGCGAGGTAGGTCGAGTAGACGAACTCGCCCGCAAAGTTAATCAGGGCGTCGCGGACTTCTGGCGCGTGCGAGAGCACATAAGCGCCCTGCGAGCCGAGGCCTTTGCCAAGCGTGCCGACCACGATGTCCGCGGCGGCGAAAGCACCCTGCTCTTCCTGCAGTCCGGAACCGGTGGCGCCATACCAGCCCGTGGCGTGGGCTTCGTCGAGTACCCAGCAGAAGCCGAAGCGCTTCCGCAGCGAAGCCAGGCGCTTCAGGTCGGGGCTATCACCGTCCATCGAATAGACGCTTTCCGTGACGACGAAGATAACGCCATCCAAGGCGGGCTCCTCGTGCAGCATGAGCTCGAGCGCATCGAGGTCATTATGGGCGAAGCGACGCAGGCGCGCGCCCGAGGCGATGATGCCGTCGAGCATACTCGCGTGGACGAGTCGGTCGGCGAGGATGAGGTCCCCCTTCTTCGGCAGGCCACCGAGGACGGCGGAGTTGGCCGAGAAGCCGGTGTTCATTACGAGGCCATGCTCATACCCTGCCAAGCGGCGAGAGTGTGCTCGAGTTCTGGTGAATCTCGGTGTAACCGGTGACCAGCGGCGAAGCGGACGAAGATGCACCCCATTCCTGGAGCGCAGCCACGCCGGCGGCGACGACCGCGGGGTCGCGCGCGAGGCCGAGGTAATCGTTATCGGCGAGATTGATGCGGGTGTCGGCCGAAGCGCGGGCGGTCAGCTTACGGCGCAGCGACGACCCTTCGCGCTGGGCGAGGGACTGACGCAGGCGCTGCAGCAGGGCTTCGTTCACCGCGGCAGGAAATGGAAGCGGGCAGACTTTTCGCCTTTGCCCGATTCACCAAGCAGCGGGATCCAAGACTCGGCCAGGCCGGCGCGATTCGCGGCAGCGACTTCCTTCGAGGGCTTCTTGATCGCGTTGAGCCAGACGCCGATGGGTCCGTCGTAACGGCGACGTAGGTAAGAAATCGCGAGACGCGCCTGATTGATTGCACCGAGGCGATCTTCGACAACCACGATGGCGACGGTCGGCTTGATGGCCGCGGCGAAGTCCGCCCAATCCTTACCCTTGGGGTCAATCGGCACGGCCACACCGCCAGCGCCTTCGACGACGCGACACGGCGCCTGCGGGACGGCACGGTAGAGTTTCAGGAGCAGCGCGAGATCGAGTGGCTTGCGGGCCTTCTTCGCCGCGGCGAGCGGGGCGATGGGGGCCGGGAGCGTCAGCAGCGTATGCGCTTCAGCCCACTTGCCCGCGGCCTTCTTGGCATCAGCCGGACGACCGGCGCCCGCGCCCGACTCCACCGGCTTGATGACCTGCGTGAAACCGTCGCGTGCAAGGCGACGCGCGAGCAGGCCGGCGACGTGGGTCTTGCCCACGCCGGTGTCGCTACCGGTGACGAAGATGAGAGCCATGTTATTTGCAGCCGCAACCACCGTTGCCGCAGGATTCTTCCGTTGCGTTGGCCGCGGCGAATTCCGCCACGTTTGGCCATTCGGCCGGCTTGGCGTCCGCCGGGGCGAGATCGCCTCGGTGGATGCGACGGGCTTCATCCGGGTGCATCGGGTGCAGGCCAAGGCGCTTCATCAGGTTCATGTCCTCTTCGATGTCCGGGTTACCCGTCGTGAGGAGCTTCTCACCGAGGAAGATCGAATTGGCGCCGGCGAGGTAGCAGAGGGCCTGCGTCTCGTCGTTCATATTGGCACGGCCAGCGGAGAGGCGAACCATCGCTTTCGGCATCAGGATACGGGCGACGGCAATCGTGCGGACGAACTCGATCGTATCGACGAACTTACGGCCCGCGAGCGGCGTGCCTTCGACGGCCACGAGCGCGTTGATCGGCACGGAGTCGGGCTGAGGGTCAAGCTGCGCGAGCTCGACAAGCATCTTCATGCGGTCGTCGACCGTCTCGCCCATGCCGAGGATGCCGCCGGAGCAGACTTCGAGGCCGGCCTTGCGGACGTTCGAGAGCGTCTGGAGACGGTCGTCGTAGGTACGGGTCGTGATGATCTTCGAGTAGTGCTCGCGGGAGGGTCGAGGTTGTGATTATACACGTCGCAACCGGCCTGCTTGAGGCGGCCAGCCTGCGCTTCGCTGACCATCCCGAGGTGCAGCACACTTCGAGGCCGAGCTCCTTCACGCCCGAGACTGTGTTCAGCACGCTGTCGAACTGCTTGCCGTCGTTCACGCGGCGCCAGGCGGCGCCCATGCAGAAGCGGGTCGCGCCACCGGCCTTGGCCTTACGGGCGTCGGCGAGGATCGCCTGGGTCTCCATCAGGGCTTCGGTCTCGAGGCCGGTCTGGTTGTGGATCGACTGCGGGCAATAGGCACAGTCTTCGGGCAGGCGCCCGTCTTGATCGACTTCAGCGTGCAGAGCTGCACTCCAGCCGGATCCTGATTGGCCTGGTGGACTTGCTGAGCCTGAAGATCAGCGTGTTGAGCGGCAGGTCGTAGAGCGCTCGGGCTTCGGTGAGGTTGGGCATATATAGAAGGTTTTAGCGGTTGGCGGTAAGCGGTTGGCGGTTGGGAAAATACTGGAAAGCGGGGGCGAAGGTTAGCGGGTGGCGGTGGGGAGAGATGAAAGGGTGTCGTCCATGGCGAGGCGGACGGCGCGGACGAGGTGCTTCACTTCGTCGGCCTGGATGGAAATGGGCGGGACAAAGAGGATCGAGTCACCGAGGGGACGGATGACGAGGCCGTGGCGGCGCGCGGCCAAGGCGACGCGATAACCCGCACGGGTATCGGTCGGCCAGCAATCGACAGAGGCGGGCTTGAATTCAACGGAGCCTGTGAGGCCCAGCTGACGGAAAGTGCGCACGTGGGCGTGACCGGTGAAGGCGGCTTCCATCTCATGACCGAGCAGCGAGGCCCGTTCGGCGACCTGGCCCGAGGCCAGCATCGGCTTGAGCTTTCGGAGCGAAGCGCGGGCGACCGCGCAGCCGAGCGGATTGCCCGAGAAGGTGTGGCCGTGGAAGAAGGTCTTCCCTTCGGAGAACGGACCGAGAAGGCCTCGTAAATTTTTTCGGACGTCAGCGTGGCGGCCAGTGGCAGGTAGCCGGCGGCGAGGCCTTTCGCGAGGCAGAGGAAATCCGGACGACGCCTTCGGTCTCGGCGGCCGTGAGCGCACCCACACGACCGAAGCCCGTGAAGACCTCGTCGAGAATCAGGTGCACGTCGTATTGACGACAGAGGGCGGCGACGGCTTTCACGAATCCCGCTGGCTGCTGGACCATGCCGGCGGCGCCCTGCACGCGGGGCTCGAGGATCAGGCAGGCCGTCGTGGCGGCATCGCGCTCGAGAATAACTTTCAGCGCGGCCAGCGAAGCGGAGGCATCGGATAGGCCAACCTTACCAGCGCACTCGGAATGGACCGGGGCGGGGAAAGTCTGGGCGGCGAAGAGCCAGGGATTGAAGCGACGATGGAACTCGGAGCGTTCGCCGACGGCCATCGTGCCGAAGGTATCGCCGTGGTAGGCGCCTTCCATCGAGATGACCCGCGCTTGGCTTCCTGGCCGACGAGTTGCCAATACTGGAACGAAAGTTTCAGGGCGACTTCCACGGCGTTACTGCCGTTGTCGGTGTAGAAGCAGCGCGGGAGCGCGCCGTTCGTCAGACCCGCGAGATCTTCGGCGAGCTCCGTCGCGATCGGATGATTCAGGCCAGAATTGTCACGTGGGCGACTTTGTCCAACTGCTCGCGCAGGGCGCGGTTCAGGTCGGGGTCGTTATGGCCGTGGACGTTCGTCCAGACCGACGCATTACCGTCCAGGTAGCGCTTCCCTTCCCCGTCGATCAGCCAGCTGCCCTCGCCGCGGACCAAGTGCAGACGAGGGTTGTCCTGATACTCCCGCATCTGGGTAAACGGGTGCCACCCGAAGCGCCGGTCGGCGGCATCGAGGACGTCCTGGGCGGACGAAGCATCTGCGGGGGCAGTCGGCACACCCCTTATCTAGGGCCCTCGGGGGTCATTGTTAAGCCCGAAGTAGGGGGAGGTTTACAATCACCCAGACCCTAGGTGTTAGCGGTTAGCGGTTGGAAATCCCAAGAACCCAAAGGGGGACCGGAAACCGGGAAGGATGCGGCGGGCATCAAGACCCCCAGCCAATCATCCGGTCTCCGGTTTCCCTTTGAGCATCCCTACCCTTACTTACCCTTCAGCGCTTCGTTCGTCTTCGCGACGATCGCGTCCGCGATCATCTTATAGGCAGGGCCTGACCAATGGTATTCGTCCCCGGCGGCCAAGTCCAAGCGGGCGGCGAGCGGCGTATACATATCGATGACCTCGACACCTTCTTCCTTCATGACCTGCTCGGCGAGTCGGTTGATACGTAAGACGACCGGATTCTTGTCCCCCAAGGCCGTGACCGGCTTGCTAGGTTCGGCGCGGCGGGCGGTATGAGGGGTTGTGGCGATCCAGAATAGTTTGGCCCTCGGTGCGCCGGCTTTAAAGCCGCGCACAATGGCCCGCGTGGTGTCGATGATTTGCTGGTCGGTGGCCTTCTCTGGCGTCCAAGAAAGCGAGTGCAGGCCGTTGTTGAAGAAGATCAGGTCGAAGTCGGCGACGGAGGCCCCTTGCTTGATCAGCTCATCGACCTTCGGATTGATGCCGCCGACGAAGCCACTCCAGTGGTACGCGTAGACCTTGCCTTCCAGCATCGGCAAGAGTTGCCCTCGGTAGCCACCCGCGATCGAGTCTCCGTAGAAGAGCAGCTTCGGGCGCTTGAGGTCGACGACCGTGGGCGCATCGACCATCCAGCCCTTCCCGGCGATGCCACCGCGCGGCTCGGCGGTCACCTTCTCCTTGGGCGATTTATAAGTGTAGTCAGAACCATACACCTTCAGCGCCGTGATCTTTGCCGAGGTGAAAGGCTTTTCCCGCGGGAAGAGCTTCTTACCCACCCACATCGGTTCATCGTTCGGCAGCAGCAGCACGAAATACTGGCCGGTCGGAGCTTCGTTCAGGTAATACGTCGGGCTACCCTTCCGGACCGCGACCGTGAAGGTATAAGGCGTGTTCGGCTGGAGCTTGAGGCGTTTGTCGCCGATATGCATGCCATTGATGATCGGGCGGTGGGCCTGGATGGTCGGAAAATTAAGGAACGTGAGCCCTAGGCCGGTGTCCTCGCCATCCTTCTTCTGCTTGAGCAGCACATGCATCGTCGTGCCTTCAGTGAGTTCGGGGAAGGTGACCGTCACCTGGACGGTGAAGTTCTGCTGGTCAGGGAAAGCCGAGGGCGGAATACCGAAATAGTTTTCGCCGCCGACGCTCACGCTGCCATCCTCCTGCTGGACCGCGCCATGATTAAGGGCCTCGGGAATCTTATCCTTCGCCAGGTCCCAGAGCGGCGCCTGCGCGGACAGCATCGCGGAAAAGCCGGCCAGGAGCAGGGCTGAAAGCAGTCGTTTCATACCGTTGATACAAAGCCCACGCCGCCCCCTGTCGAACCCAACCTGAAACCTGGAAAGAATGGCCTATGGACACACTTGCAGCCGGCGGTCACTCGCGCCCGCCGGCGGCGACGAATCGGGTCGCCGCCAATCGGCAGTGCGTCGGTAGCACATAAAGGTCACGCTCCATACCGCAGGCCTTGGCAGCCGAGCATAAGCGACGGAGCAGCCGGGTAGTTTCCGATGCTGCTCTCAGGGAATAGAATCCGAACAGCGCCGCCGGGCCGCGCGTCCAACCCGCGGTCAGTTCTCGCTCATCCCAGACCGCATCGCCACAGAGCAACACGAGCACCGGCCGGCCGGCCAGTTGGGTCTGGAACAAGGCGCCGTAATGACCGAGGGCGTGACCGGGAAGATCGACCGCCGCCAGCGACCCGTCGCTGAAGATATCACGGCAACGACCGTCCAGTTCGGCGAGAAATGGCCAGCGCTCCACGGGTAAGGCCATGAGGGGCGCGGAATCCACATCGCGAAGTCGCGCGGAAAAAGGCTCGTCCGGCCGGCCGGGGAGATCTGCGGGAAATTGGCCAGCCAAGATACCCTTGAGCGGGGCCCATGCGGAAAGGGCTTCTTGCCGGACCGCCTCATGCGAAGAAAACGGCCGCCAGACCGTGGCCTCCGGAATATCGAGCAATCCACCCGTGTGATCCGCATGCCAATGCGAAAGTAGCAGCTGATCGACCTTACGGCCCGCGAGCCGTTCGCGCACGGAACTACCAGGTGGAATCGTGGCGGGCGTGGCCCAGCGATAAATCGAGGCTAAGCGCGGCGCGGCGCAGTCATGGAACCGCGGGGCGTAACCGACATCGAAGAGCACGCTTCGTCCGGGCAGCTGGAGCAATCCGACATGGGCGCGATGTTCGGTCTTAGCCCAACCGGCCTGCAGGTGTGAGAAGAAGCCGCGGGCCTCGAAGGATCCGGTATTCCACCATTCAAAATCCCAACTGACGTCCAAGGCCTCGCGGCCGGGCGCGAGACTCATCGGGTGCCTCCTTTGGGCCGCATGATGGAAAGTTCGGGCAAGGTGCCATGCTGGGTGAACTCCGCCAAAGAGGCGAAGGCTTTCTCGACGGAAAGGAGCGGCGCGTAGCCGAGATCCCGCCGAATGGCGTCGATGCAAAGCGTCCGGCTGCGGCAGAGGAGTTCGGCGGTATAAAGGCTGACGCGAGGCTCGACCCGCAGGGGCCGGCAGATGAAATCCCCCGCTCGGCCGATTCCCCTCAGCAGGCTGCCGGGGAGATGGAACGGCCGGAGTTCTTGACCAGCCGCCTGCCCGGCGAGCTGGATGAGCTCACCTAAGGGACGGTCATCCCCATCGGAGACGTTCCAGATGCCATCGCCCACGGAGGCGGGCGCCTCGGCGGCCAGCAGCACAGCATGGGCGAGATTCGATGCAGCGGTCATCGAGGCCAAAGCCCCGGGAGCTGGTAACGGAAATCTCCCGCCTAACCGACGGGCGACCTTCAAGATACGTGGAAGCACCCCGGAGTCGTAAGGCCCGTAGACACCCCGTGGCCGGATGATACGAATCGCCGGCCCTTGGCCTCGTCGCGCCCAGAGCATCGTCTCGCTTAACGCCTTGGAGTCCGCGTACGGGTGGATGCCCGGAGGCGTGGCCGGAACTCCGTCGGTCAGTCCGAGCTGATCGCGGCAAGCGAACAAGACCGAAGCGGAGGAAACGGAGACGAACGTGTGGGCCCCGCGTTCGCGCGCATGGGCCCAGGCGGTCGCAGTCCGATCGACGTTCGCCGCGATATAATCCGCCCGCGAGCCGACCAGGTCGACTTTACCGGCGCAATCAATGACGACATCGAACGGCTCACCGAGGGGATGCCCTTCCAGGTGGAAGACCGGCAGACGGTCCGGCGAGACGCGGCGGGCCATCTCCATCACGAGCGCGGCCGCTTCTGGACTGCGACCCGTGAAAACCGTGTCGTATCCGGAAAGCAGCGAGCGCCAGACCACGTGCCGGCCGACGAAGCCGGTTCCGCCTCGCACCAGTATTTTCATGTTTTCGCGGACACGACGGCGAGCTCGGTGGCGCCGATGAGCAATCCGGCCCCCGTGCCCAAGACCAAGATACGGTCACCGTGCCGGAGTTGTCCTGAACGACAGAGGGAAGCCAGTCCCTCGGGAATCGAAGCTGAGACCTGGTTGCCGAACTCCTCGAAACGAACCGGCATGCGGTCAGGCGAGATTTTCAGCCTGCGGCGCATGAGTTCGATAGCCTCGCGGCTTGCCTGATGGGCGACAACCCAATCCGCGCAGGCAGGCTCGACGCCACCGAGGGAGACGAACCGTTCGATGAAACAGTCCATATGGCGTGAGGCGGCCTGGAACAGAGCCTTACCGTTCATGGAAAATTTGCCGTAGCCATCGGCTCCAAACAGATCCTTCGTACCGCCGCCACGGATTACGCAGGCCTCAGATGTCTCGGTGTGACTCTCAATCAGCTGGGTCTTGATCGCCAAGAGCGTCTCGCCCCTTTGCGGAATCCGGTCCGGCACGACCCAGGCAGCGGCGGCCCCGGCCCCGAACAGCGCCGCCGAGTGCGGCTCGGACCAGTCCAAGGCCATGAGCGGATCTTCCGAACTGGCCACCAAGGCGGGGCAACCGGAGGCATCGACGCTCGGTCCGATCAACTGAAGCGCGGCGAGAAAGGAGAGACAGCTGGCGTTGATATCGGAGGACTGCACGGAGGGCGGCAGCTCAAGACGAGCGTGTACCGTGGCGGCATTGGTCGGCATCGCCCGCCAAGGCACGGCTTGGGCGCAGATCAGCCACCGGGCCGAGCGAACGAGTGCCGGATCCAGGCCGAGCCGAGAAATGGCATCGCAGATGAGTTCGATCTGCGAGACGCCGACGGGAGCGCGATGCCGGGTGTGACCGGCGCCGGCGGCGAGAGTGGCCTCGATCGTCCAGCCGGCGCGGGCAGCCAACTCAGGAATCGATTCAGGGACGGTCAGTTGCTGGGCGGCAACCTGTGCAATCATTGCCATGGGGTTATTGGGTGGGGTGAGGGGATGACAGAGCCAGTATCATAGCTCTTTTTGACCCGAAGGGGTTAATCGAAAAAAATGATACGTTTCATCGTCTAAAGGTGCACTTCGATTTCGGTATCCGGGAGTGCAGGCAAGGGTTCGCCCGCGAGCAGGCTTCGGATATGCGGGCCCAGCAAGTCCAGCGGGCTATGGAGCAGCTTGGCCGGCGGGGCACTGACTCCCGCCGCCTTGAATCGCTCCACGTTTGCCGTGGTCAATTCGAGGATCCGCTTATCCTGATTCAGGATGACACGGAACACGCGGCGGAGGATAATCTCCTTCAGGAAGCGCGGCAGCCAGTCTCGCCGAGACGCGATGCGGGCGTGGATATGAATGTGCCCGTTCTGCGAAGGAGTCAGCCACGCGCTGATGAGCAGGTTGATTCGTCCCTGTCTGTCCCGGTACTCAATCTCCGCCAAGCCTGGCATCCGAAATCGACCGTAACTCCAGCCGCGTTCTTTTTCGAATAAACGGGAGATCCAACCTGACTGCTGGCCTTCCTCCGTGTAACAAGCCTGGATGCCATCAGGCAAGGCTTCGACTTTGGCCCGAATCTTCTGGCGCTTGTGATCATTGCGAATCCAGCCGGCATGCACGAAGTGTGTATGGAATGCGTCGAGAAAATTCTCCGCGGCTTCTGGGAGCGAACAGCGGGCAGCATCGGTGATGAAAAAAACGTCGAGCGGGTTGGGGCCAGCCTGCGGACTTGCCGGCTCCACCACGGGGAGCGGTCCTGCTCGGCTGACCCAGATAAGCCCTCCTTGTTCGCGGACATTCGCAGCCGGGAGCAACGGGCCGGACACACAAGCCGGCTGGGCACCCGGCACGCGCGTACAACGACCCATGCTATCAAATCGCCAACCATGGTAGGGACATTCCACTTCACCGTCGCGAACCGTCCCTTGGCTCAGTGGCGCCGACCGATGCGGACAGCGATCCGGGAGAGCGGCCGGCGCACCCTGTGCCGTACGGAAAAGCACCAAGGGCACGCCAAAAAGTGTCCGGGCCAGAGTCTGCGCTGGCTTGAGCTGCTCGGCGGTGGCAACGGGCCACCAGCCATCGTCGGATTCGTGTGTGGGATTCATACTTTTAAAGCTTTCATGACGGGGGCGGCAATTGTTCGCATGAGCAGACCCAGCAACCCCCAGATGATACGGTTCTTCCATGGCAAGTGTTTCACATAGACCATGCTGACCTCGATTTGCGGCTGGCCGCCGCGCATCCGCTTAAACTGGGGGGCGCCGGAACTAAAGTTCAGGACAATCCGGCGAGCGGCCGCCTCTTGAAAGCAGAGCTGCGTGAGTTGACGGTATAAGCCGAGTTTTATGGGGAGGGCCGTATCGTAGCCGACAATCGGGGCGCTGAGCGTGGCATCGGTGGCGAACCAGCCCACGACCCCATCGATCCTCCCTTCAGGACTTTGCAGCACCCTTAACTGGAGCCACCCTTCCTGGTGCCCGCGTTGTAGCCATTCGGCTTTGTAATGGGGGTTCAGGTGGCAATATTTTTCCAGATAGAGCAGATTGTAAAGTTGCTCAAGTCTTTCGAAGTCCTCGTCTTTCAACTCGTCCCCCCGCCGCACCCGATAGCGACTGCGGGCTAACAGGGCTGCGTCCCTCTGCGTATTATGGTGAGTACGAAAAGCCGCCTCATCCCCCGCTCGCCCATCGAAGATATAAACCTGGCGGCTGGGAATCGAGACATAGCCGAGGGCCTTCAGCCGCGCGATAAGCGGCCCATTGCAATGTGAATTGAGAGAACGAAAAGCGAAAACGTGACGCGGATAAGTGGTGCGCATCAACTGCGTGATCTCAGGCAGGTCGTCGCCCTTCCATGCGGCCGGGTAGAGATTCGTGGAGAGTAGCCAATTGTTGATAAACACCACCCGGTCGGCCTGAATGGAACGGAACAGCGAAGTCACGGCACCCGCCAGCCATGAAAACGGCAGCCTCAAACGCCTCATCTTCATCCGGTTCACCTCCTCTTGGGCATAGGCCCCATACGCGGCTAAAGGCGAAACGACGTAACAGTTACCTCCGTGGCTTTCGCCGTTATTGACGCTGACAGGAAACTGATGGGCACCCGAGTCCAGCAGAAGCAAGCGGGTCTCGACGTTTCCGATAAGCGAGCGACCCTTCGACGCCCAACTCCGAACGTAGCGAGCAGCTGGCGAATCGCCTACGGCCGCTGACGCCTCTCCGAGCTCGGACGGATCAAGTAGCCTCATGGCTCCAGCGCCTCGAGCGGTTGCCCATCCCACTCAATGTCGGCCGTGGAGGCGGCCAAGAGGCCGCACCGGCGACTGATGGCGCGCACGCCGATTTCCGTAAGGCTGAGGACTTGGGCCGTGAGTGGGCCGTGGTCGCCGCCGCGGAGAATCACGTCCTTGGCCCGGGCGAAATCCCTCCAGAATTCGGCCTTCCACGCTTGGCGCGGGGCCGCGAACAGGAGCACGGCGAGAGCCACCATCCTCGTCCCGGGGGCGGGGGTCAGCACAGGCTCGGCGGATTCCGACCCTAGGCTGGCAATCAAGGCCTCGGCCTGTCCCTCGAAGAAATGCACGCCGCTGGTCGCCCGGGGATTACACTCCAAGACATGGAATTTCCCGGCGGTATCCTCGATGAAGTCAAAGCCGACCTGTCCGGTGTATCCCGTTGTTTTTCCGAAATGCTCGACCATGGCCCGGACCGGCGCCGGATCCGTGGGCTCAAAATAAATCCCCGCTCCTTTACCAGCCCGGTACCGTGAATAGTAACAAGCGTGGGCACGGAGCTGACCTCCCACCAGGATACTGAAGCTGCTATGTTCCTTCCCCGCGATGAAGCGTTGGGCGACCCATGGCCTACCCGGCTCGGGTGCGACGCGGGAAAGGGCTCGAGCCGTTGGTCGGATCAGCGTCTGCGATGCGAACCGCGAATAGGCGGGCTTGAATACCCATTCATCGGAATTTTTACCGTAGGCTAGCAGCGCCGCCGGCGACTCCAACAAGCGGGTTTCAGGCGCGACGACTGGCCAATCCTTGGTCAGCGTCGGAAAGCGCCCTTTGTGATGGAGCTCGTTCAGCAGGGAGAAATCGCTCGTGAATACACGGCACACTTCGCGGAGCTTATCCAAGCCATGCGCCAGATAAAAAACCTCCTCACAAGTCGGCAGCACCAAGTCGATCTTCTCTGCCTGGATTGCTTTCAAGAGGGCCTTGATCCAGGCGTTCACATCACGCCGTGGCTCGGGAAGGCGTAAGAACGCATGCGCAGATCGGCTCGATCTGGCCAAGGGCCAGGAAAGCGAATCCGCGACCGTGACGTGCCAACCGGCGCCAGCGAAGGCACGGGCCCACTCGAGGCAGGCGGGCGCTCGTGCGCCCAAAATCATTACCTTCTTCAAAAGATTAGGCGCGGCAGCGCTTTATGCGAAAACGGTGCCATGGGATAAGTTAATACGGCGGAAAGGCGGAAGAGCCAATGTTTTACTCATCGTGATAATAGCAGTTTTCGCTACCGGGCGTTAATCGAAAAACCTGATGGCGGGTATCGGGCATGCCCGACCGCAAGCCGGCTGGGGCCTGAACGCTCGCCGGCTCGGCGCCCGGGCACAAAAAAAGGCGCTAGGGTGCGGCGCCTGATTTGCGAATGAGCCTAATGGCTTATTCGAAGTCGTAGATTTTGACGGAATCCCAGTAGGCCTTGCAGTCGGCGATGAAGGCCTGGTGGATCGGGTCGATCTGGTAGGCGTCATGGTCGGCGTGGTTCTTAAAGACGAAGAACTCGGCGAAGTCGTAGGAGGTATCGATGATCGGGCGGACGGCGTGGGTGCTCGGGATGCCGACGTAGCCGCTATGGATGGACTTGATGGCGAGCAGGCCGCGGAGCTTGGTCTCGAATTCCGCACGCTGGGCAGAAGTGATGTCCTTTTTCAGGTAGAAGAAGACGATGTGGTGGAACATAGGACGGCAAGTTTTGGCCAAGTCCCGACCGAAGGAAACAGCAAAGTGTGCGGCCCAAAGGCGTCCTTGCCTCAGGACGACCTCGGGACACGCTGGCGCCCTCGCATGCAGTCCCTTGTTCCTCTCTTCCCGGAAGTCACGCCCGCCCAGTGGGAGCAGCTGACCGCCATGGCCGCGCTCCACCGCGAGTGGAACGAGAAGATCAACCTGGTCTCGCGCAAGGACATCGAGAACCTCGAGCGCCACCACTACGCCCCGTGCATCGCGGCGGTGAAATTCCTGAAACTCATGGACGGCTGCCGCGTCATGGACGTCGGCACCGGCGGCGGCTTCCCCGGCCTCATCCTCGCCGTCCTCTACCCCAAGGCCCGCTTCACCCTCGTCGACTCCGTCGGTAAGAAGATCACCGTCGTCACGGATATCGCCGAGCGCCTCGGCCTCAAGAACGTCGACGTCAAGAATGCCCGCGCCGAGACGATGAACCACGAGCATGACTTCGTCACCGGCCGCGCCGTGGCCGACCTCCGCACGTTCGTCCACAACACCCGCCAGCTCCTGTGCAAGGGCGCCAAACATTCCTTGCCCAACGGCATCCTCTACTGGCAGGGCGGCGACCCCGCGGTCGAGGCGGAGCTTTCCTTTTTGAACCCGGTGTTCAGCTGCGAGCTGCGTCCCCTCCTGTGGAACGACGAGAAATTCGAGGGGAAGCGAATTGTGCTCTACCGCAGCCAAGACCTCCTGCGCTGCAAGAAGCCCGACCTGCCGGGGATGACACAATAGTCCCGCCCTGTGCCTTGACCCGTGGACGGCAACCCGCACGGTAAAGGCGATGTCCCGTCAGAGACTCCCACTCAACCCGGCCGGCGAGCGCCTTGAGGCCCTCCTGCGCCAACGCATCGTCTACCTCGACGGCGCGATGGGCACCATGATCCAGCAGCTTAAACTGCAGGAAGCCGACTACCGCGGCGACCGTTTCAAGGACCACCCGGGCCAGCTCAAGGGCAATAACGACCTCCTGGTCATCACTAAGCCGGCCGTCGTCCGGGACATCCACCGCGCCTACCTCGACGCCGGCGCGGACATCCTCGAGACCAATACCTTCAACGGCACCTCCATCGCGATGGAAGACTACGCGATGACGCACCTCGTCCGCGAGTTGAACACGGAAGCGGTCAAGGTCGCTCGTGAAGCCGTCGATGCCTTCAAGGCCGCCAACCCCGGCAAGGACGCCTTCGTCGCCGGTGCCATCGGGCCGACGAACAAGACGCTGTCGATGTCCCGCGATGTCAATGATTCCGCCAAGCGCGACGTGACGTTTGTCCAGGTACGCGATTCCTACCGCGAACAGGTCGACGCCCTGATCGACGCCGGCGCGGACCTGCTCCTTTGTGAGACGGTCTTCGACACGCTCGTCCTCAAGGCCGCCCTCTTCGCCATCGACGAGGCCTTCGAGGCCCGCGGCTTCCGGATTCCGCTGATGATCTCAGGCACGATCACCGATGCCTCCGGCCGCACGCTCACCGGTCAGACGACCGAAGCCTTCTGGAATTCCGTCCGCCACGCCCAGCCGCTCAGCGTCGGCATGAACTGCGCCCTCGGCGGCGAGCAGATGCGCCCGCACATCGCCGAACTCGCGAAGAAGGCCGATCTCTTCGTCTCCTGCTACCCCAACGCCGGCCTGCCCAACCCGCTCTCGCCGACGGGCTTCCCCGAAGGCCCGGAAGACACCGCGGCCATCCTCGAGACCTTCGCCCGCGACGGCCTGGTCAATGTCCTCGGCGGCTGCTGCGGCACCACGCCCGCCCACATCGCCGCCATCCGCCGCCGCACCGAGAAATATCCGGCGCGCCCGCTTGGTGCTATCCCGCCCGCCCTCCAGCTAGCCGGCCTCGAGCCGCTCAACCTCTTCGGCGGGGCTGGTGATTTCGTGAACGTCGGCGAGCGTACCAACGTCGCTGGCTCGAAGATCTTCAAGGGCCATATCGAGAAGGGCGACTATCGTTCCGCCCTACGCGTCGCCAAGCAGCAGATCGAGGCTGGCGCCACGATTATCGACCTCACTTTGACGCGGGGCTGCTCGACGGCGCTGCGGCGATGACGAAATTCCTGAACATGGCGGCGACCGAGCCGGATATCGCCCCGGGTGCCGTTCATGATCGATTCATCGAACTTCGACATCATCGAGGCCGGCCTGCGCTGCGTTCAGGGCAAGGCCATCGTAAACTCGATCTCGCTCAAGGAAGGCGAGGCGAGTTCGTCCGCCGCGCCCGCCTCTGTCGCCGTTACGGCGCGGCGATGATTGTCATGGCCTCGACGAGAAGGGCCAGGCCGCTACTCTCGCGGATAAGATCCGCATCTGCGTCCGCGCCTACGGTATCCTAACCCAGGAGGCCGGCGTGGACCCGCAGGACATCATCACGCCATGTCGACCGCCAATATCCTCACGTCGGCACGGGCATGGCGGAGCATGACCGCTACGCC
>BGOI01000011.1 GCA_003569165.1 Opitutia bacterium | reverse complement strand
AAAAAAGCGCTGGCGTACGGCCTCCAGGAGGTGACCCGGGAGATCCAAAGCGTACGGCGGAGGGAATCTTTCATATCAGGCGTCGCGGCTTCCCGTCACGAGTTCACGGAAGAGGTCTTCAAGCGAGCGGCGGGGATGGGTAATGGAGGTAATCTTGGCCCCATGCGCCTCGAGCGCGGCTTCGGCGGCGGCCCGCGCGGTGGGCGTCATGGCTCAATCGTCAATCACATGTCGATCACGACGAGAACAGGACATCCTCCACGGCACCCTCGAGGACGAGTTAACCGCGGTCCATGATGGCGACGCGGTCGCAGACCTGCTCGACTGTCCGAGGAGATGGGAGCAGAGGACGACGGTCTTCCCCTTATCGCGCATGGCATGAATCAATCGGCCGATGGAGGCTGAGCCCACGGGTCAACGCCCGCGGTAGGTTCGTCCAGGATGATGAGTCGGGATCATGGACCACGGCCTGGGCCGAAGCCGATGCGTTGCAGCATCCCTTTCGAATAGGTGCCGATCGGTCGCCCGGCGGCCTCATTCATCGCAGCCAATCCCAGCGCATCCTCGACCGCGGCATCGAGTTCGATGCGGCGACGCCGCTGAGCTGGGCGCAATAGGCACGAGTTCGCGGCCGGTAAGAAACTTATGGAAATAGGGAGCCTCCGGCAGGAAGCCTGTACGCCGCCGCGCGGCACTGGTGGCGGAAGGTTCGCCGAGGATGCTGATCTCACCGGCGGTCGCGGAGACGAGACCCAAGACGACCTTAAGCGTGGTGCTCTTGCCGCAGCCGTTGGGTCCGAGCAGCCCGTAGACCTGACCGCGGGGAATTCGAGCGAGAGATCATCGACCGCGCGGAGTTAAGCCCACGGATACCAATACGGAAATCCTTGGTCAGATGGCGGACGGAGATGGCGAATTCATAGGCGGCTAGCGAACTCGCGGCAGGTGCGCAGTCCGGTGAAGGTCTTGATTTCCTCGCCACGAATATGTCCGTCGAGGATTTGGCGATCTGGTCAGTAAAGGCTTCCACTTCACCTTCGTCGCCCTCGGCGTGCAGATAGACCCTGCCGTCAGTCAAGTTCTGGACGTAACCCGTCACATCATAACCGCGGGCCAAACCGAGGACTTGGGCACGAAAACCGACCCCTTGGACATGGCCTACGTACCAGATATCACGATGGGAGGAACATGGGTTGACATAACCAAGACTTATCGAAATATTTGACTCTCCCTCATTCACAGCAACCGCAATCTGACCATGACCTCCCTCTAGCCCTACTCGATGGCCCAGTCATCGGGTTGTTCTCTTCGTTGTCCTGCTCCTTTTCGGAGGCTCCAAGCTTCCTGAACTCGCCCGCGGTCTGGGTACGGCCAAGCGCGAATTCAAGAAGGCTTCCGATGAAGTCGAAGACGAAGTGCGCAGCGCCGTCGAAGAAGAACGAACGCAAGAAGCTTCGCCTAAAGCAGATCGAGGAAGAAGCGGTGCCGCGGTCCGAGCCAAGCTCGAGCCGAAGAGCGCGCCAAGCGCGCCCAAGACGGCAAGCAGAACTAACACCTCCGGGGCCTACCAAGGCCCCTTTTTATTTCCCGATGTTCACCGGTCTAGTCCAGGGAGCCGCCAAGGTCCTTACCATTTCTCCGCGCGACAAGGACGGCGCCCGCCTGACCTTTACCCACCCCTTACTCGCCTCCGCCAAGGCGGGCGACAGTATCGCTACCAATGGCTGCTGTCTGACGGTCGTCGACCCACGGGGCGAGCAAGCCAGCTTCGACCTCCTCGCCGAGACGCTCCGACTGACCAATCTCGGCGACCTCCGCCCAGGTTCGGTCGTCAATATTGAGCCTAGCCTCCTGCCGACCGACCGGATGGGACGGGCATTTCGTGACCGGACATATCGACGGCTGCGGCGAGGTCCTCTTCTTTGGACAGGATGGCGCGGACTGGCGCCTTGATATCAAGGCTTCCGACACCTTCCTCCGCCACGTCGTGCGCAAAGGGTGCGTCGCCGTCGATGGCATGTCGCTGACGGTGGCCGATGTGATTCCCGGCGGCTTCCGTATCTGGATCATCCCACACACCTTGGAAGTGACCAACCTCTCCAACCGTAAAGCTGGAGACCGGGTCAATCTCGAGTCTGACCTTCTGGCTAAGTACGCCGAGAAGCTCCTCGGCAAGGCCTAGACCCTTACGCGGGATCAGTCGAAGTCTCGTCCAAGCGTGCCTTCAATCGGGCGGAGATGGTTTCATCGGCTTCGCCTTCCGCAGGCATCGGCTCGCGCTCCAAGGTGACTACCACTTTCGAGAACGGGATCGGCATCGCGAACCGATCCCAACTGCGCATGCGCCAGCAAGCATGGTAACGGATGCCCATGACAACGAAGGGACTGCGCGTCAGGCGAGCAAGCGACACTGCCCCCCGTCTTGAACTCAAGGGCGGGGCCCTTCGGTCCATCCGGAGTGATGCCGGTATGATGACCCGCACGCATGGAGCGAGTCAGGGTGATCAAAGCGGCGGCGCCGCGACGATTGGAAGACCCCCGGACCGCGGCGATACCCATGAATCTGAAGAAAGCGACCAGCCAAGCGCCGTCCTTGCTCGTACTGATGAGCGCGGTCACTGGTCGGGAGAAGTAACGGTTAGCGATCCACGACGAAACGAAAAGCTTGTCGTGCCAGAGTAACAAGACCACCGGGGCCCTCGGAATCATCGATGCGCTCGACGTTACACCGGAAACGCAAAGTGGACAGCCACAGGCGAAAGAACAGTGCCATCGGCACGACCCACACCCAATGATACCATGGTACCACCGCGGGGGCATCGGAAGGTTCTTGGAGGGCGACGGACACTCCCCTCTATCTCACCTTCCCGCGGTTAGTTCAAACAATTACGCAGACAGACCCAAGGCGCGGCGGATGTCCTGCCTGCGAAATAAGTGCACCAGCGGCGTCGCGAACATGGTCGGCTCGGCCTCGGCCCAAGACCAGACCTCGGCGGGTGTACGCCAAATCAGGGAGTCCACCTCGAATTCGGCGAGCTTCGTCGGATGGTCGCCGCGCAACAGATAGGAACGGACGAACTCATTCCCAAGGTCCGCGTGCCAGGGTGCGTAGTCGATCTCGAGCAAGGCCGCGGGCGGGACGGCGACACCCAGTTCCTCATGCAGTTCCCGAACGGCCGCGCGCAGGTAATCTTCGCCAGAGTCTACATGGCCAGCACACGAAGAACTGAGCAGGCCCGGGCAGTTGTCTTTCGCATAGGAACGCCGCTGGAGGCAGAGCTGGCCGTCACTCCTGAGCCAGAAGATATGGATTGCCCGATGGAGTAAACCACGCCGATGGATCTCCCGGCGGAATTCTCGACCGACGACGACGTCACGCTCATCGACGATATCGAAGATCTCATCCGGCGACTGGCCTACTTCGCGACGGCTCATCGGCCGAGGTCCATGATGACGTTCCACCGTTTATTCAACTCGCGGTCATGCTTCTTCCAATCTGGATCCCACGCGGCCAGCTGATTCCAGAAGCGGTCGGAATGATCCATGTGACGACGATGGGAAAGCTCATGCAGAATAACATGGTCGTGCAACAGCGGTGGAAGCAGCACCAGTCGCCAATTCAGCGACAGCGTACCCGTCGTCGAACATGAGCCCCAGCGGGTGGTCTGATCCCGCACGCTAACCTGCTCAACCGTCACGCCGACCCTACTGCTCAGCCGGTCGACCGCCAAGCCCAGGCCAGTCTCAGCCAGTCGACGAATAACCCGGACGGCTCCCTGCTCCGGATCGGCCGAGGGCATGATGAGATTCACCTTATCCTCGGTCTTGGAGATGCGGATGCTCCCACGAGTCCCCTGCTCAGTCTCGATCGCCAACAAACGGTCATCCAGCGTTACCCAGGGGAACTTGCGGAGGTGCGAAGTCAGGGAAGGCTGGACGGTGCGCGCCTTGGCAAGGACGCGCTCCAACCAAGGAAGATTGTCGCGGAGAAAAGCTAGCGCGGAGGCATGGGAGGCGTGCGGCGGATAGGTGAGGATGACCTTCGGGCCAGGTTTAACCGATAACCTGACGCGAGTGGTGCGAGCGGAAATGCACGGCCAGACCTGCACGGGACGTCCACCGACGTGCACGGTGATGGGCTGGTCGTCCTGCTCCATGCTCAACCTTGAGGGGCGCGCAGTTCAGCCTCGGCGACAACCTTGGCCGTCTGCCGACGCAACGCGGAGTCAGGGTCGATACCCGCGTCACGGCAGGCAGCGATCAGTTCGAAGAGTTTCCGGCCGGCGGCTTCCTCGGTCAGTCCTTGAGCCAGAGCGTCGACCTGGGCAACGTCGACCGTCGCTCCAGCATCGAGCTGCTTCTTGCGGACCTGCTTCCAGACTTCACGAGCCGTCAGGATGGCGTTCAGCGAAGGGGGAAGGTCTTTGAAGACGGTGGGCTTCTTGGCGCCCTTCTCCTTAAGCTTGATCTGCTCCCACTGCGTCACCACCGCATCGGCGGTTCCGAGCTTAGCACCGTCGCCGAAGACATGCGGATGACGACGGACCATCTTTTCGTTCACCTCGCGGGCGACATCGTCGAAGGTAAATTTACCAGCCTCGGCTGCCAGCTGTGCGTGCATGGCGATATGGAAAAGGAGGTCACCCAGTTCTTCGCGCAGATTGGCGTCGTCGTTCAGATCGATGGCTTGGAGGAGCTCGGCAACCTCTTCGACCAAGCAGTCGCAGATAGTGCGATGCGTCTGCTCTCGGTCCCAAGGGCAGCCGTCGGGAGCGCGGAGTCGGGCGGTGGTCGCAAGCAGAAGGTCGATGCCGGGCATGTCCCGATGCAGAAGGCAGGAAGGAAGGGAGTCAAAACGATTGCCAGAAGCCTAAGGAGCGCTTGCTTTAGGGCTAGTGGACAAGTTGACCGAAATCATGGACGCCAAGCGCCGGGAAATCGCCCCGTTCGCCCGTGCGGTCACGGACGCCGAGCTGGCGGCCTTCGCCGGCAAGCAATCGACGCCAGGTTTCCGCCAATCCTTGCAGGTCCAAGGCCGACTTAGCGTCATCGCGGAAGTCAAACGGGCCTCGCCCAGCGTCGGTCAGATCCGCGAAGGCGTGGACGCCGTCACGCAGGCACGTGCCTACGCTGCCGCTGGGGCCGACTGCCTCTCGGTCCTCACTGAAACGACATACTTTAAAGGCGAACTCAAGGATCTCATCCAAGTCGTCCAAGACCAACCCTCCTGGACTCGCCCCCTCCCCTGCATCCGGAAGGACTTCATGGTACACCCCTATCAGGTGCTCGAAGCCGCCCAAGCCGGCGCCCGCTGCATCCTGATCATCGTACGAGGCCTGACTGACGAGGAGATCATCCCGATTCACCGTTCAGCCA
This sequence comes from Opitutia bacterium, assembly GCA_003569165.1. Classification (GTDB taxonomy): domain Bacteria; phylum Verrucomicrobiota; class Verrucomicrobiia; order Opitutales; family UBA953; genus UBA953. Next base: position 53,051 of record BGOI01000011.1, on the reverse strand, counting down.
AGCTCGCCGGCATGGACACGCTCTTTGAGGTCCACGACGAAGCCGAGCTTGAGCGTGCCCTGCGTCACGACCCCGACATGGTCGGCGTGAACAACCGCAACCTGTCCACTTTCCAGATCGACTTATCTTTCGCCGAACGCGTCATCCCGCACATGCCGAAGTCCGTCCTGAAGGTCGCGGAGAGCGGCATCAAAACGGCGGAAGACGCCGCGCGGATGCGCGCCGCGGGTGCGCACGCCCTGCTCGTTGGCGAGTCCCTCATGCGCGAGCAGAATCCGGCTGCACTGATGAAGGCGTTGCAAACCGCATGAACGACGGGCCGCTTTCGCCGAACGAGACCCGGGACCTACTGGCCCGCCTCTCCCACATGCCCAAGAAGTGGCTCGGGCAGAACTTCCTCATCGACGGCAACATCGTCCGCAAGTCGCTCGAACTTGGCGAGGTCAAGGCCGGCGACACGGTAATCGAAGTCGGACCCGGACTAGGCACGCTGACCCGTACCCTGCTCTGCGCCGGTACCGACCTCTACGCGATTGAGGCCGACCGCACGATGCACTTCCATCTGACGGAATCACTGCTGCCGCGCTTCCCGAAGACTTTCCATCTCAAGGAAGGAGACGCTGTCGACTTCCCTCGCGCTGGACTCGTCGACCCAACTGATGGCTCCTTCAAGGTCATCGCCAATCTTCCGTACGCGATCTCCACGCCTTGGATGGACGCGATCTGCGCCGGACCTCACCCCTCGATGATGGTGCTGATGCTCCAGCGCGAAGCCGCCGAACGTCTCACCGCTGAAGTCGGCACGGGGCATTGGTCCGCGGTCACCGCCCAGGTCCACCTCGCATTTGAGAAGGTCAAGGTGCACCCGGTGCCCGCCCAATCGTTCAACCCTCCACCCAAGGTCGATTCGTGCCTACTCGTGCTCCGTCGTCGCCCCGACGCCAGGCGCCTCAGCCCGCGCGCCCGCGAAGTCGCCCGCATGCTCTTTACCCAGCGGCGCAAACAGGTCGGTTCCGCCGCCAAGAAACTCTTCCCAGGCGCCGCAGATGTCGCCGCCTGGCTGGCGGACCTGCCCCGCTACGGATTGACCAGTTTGGCTCGTCCAGAGGCAATTCCGGCCGAAGCCTGGCTGACTCTCTGACGCCTGGGGTTGCTTTCCGCCCCTTCTCTGCTCCTTATCCCGCCATGTCCGTAAAGTAGGCCTCGTCTCCCTTGGCTGTGCCAAGAACCTGATCGATTCCGAGATCATGATTGGCCACCTCGCCAAGGCCGGTATGTCCATGACTGCCGACGCCTCGGAAGCCGATGTGGTCATCGTCAACACCTGCTCCTTCATCGACGCGTCGAAGCACGAAGCCCTTGAAGCCATTTACGAGATGAGCGACGGCAAGGCCACCGCCCGCAAGAAAGGCCAGAAGCTCATCGTCGCTGGTTGCATGTCCCAGCGCTACCAAGGCGCCCTGCCCGTCGTCGAAGGTGCCAAGGGCCGCGTCGAACTGCCGAAGGTTGATGCGTTCATCGGCCTAGACCAAGTCACGAACATCGTCCCGGTCATCCATAAGGTCATGGGCGGCGAAGCCGGCATGACCGAGTTCCTCGCCAAGACGACGACCTTCATCCCGGATTTCGATACCCCACGCTTCCGCCTAACGCCGCGCCATTCGGCCTACATCAAGATCGCCGAAGGCTGCAACCACCCTTGCACCTTCTGCATCATCCCGCGCATTCGCGGTCGCCATCGCAGCCGCACGGTCGAATCCGTCGTCAAGGAAGCCCGTCAGCTCGTCGCCGAGGCGTGAAGGAGATGAACCTGATCTCCCAGGACACGACCTACTCGGCATGGACCGCTGGACCGATGGCCGCCCGAACCCGCGCAGCAAGGTCGACTCCTCCAAGGGCGAATCCCTCGCCTCGCTCCTCCGCGAGCTCGACCAGATCGAAGGCGATTTCTGGATTCGGCTGCTCTACACGCACCCGGCTCATTGGAGCGACGAACTCATCGAGACCATTGGTCAGTCCAAGCACGTAGTCCGCTACGTCGACATCCCTCTCCAGCACGTCTCCGACAAGATGCTCGGAGCAATGCAGCGTGAGACCGATGGCGCGTATATCCGCGACCTGATTGCCCGCATGCGCGCAGGCATCCCTGATCTCGTCATCCGCACCACCTTCATCGTCGGCTTTCCCGGCGAGACCGAAGAAGACTTCACCGAACTCCTCGCCTTCCTCGAACAGACCAAGTTCGACCGCGTTGGCGTATTCAAGTACTCGAAGGAAGAAGGCACCAAGGGCGCGAAGATGGAAGGCCACCTCACCGATGAGGTGAAAGTCGATCGTTACGCCCGCGCCATGCTCCTCCTCCAGCGTCTTTCCAAGCAGCGCGGCGAGGCCTTCGTGGGCCGCAAGCTCCGTGTCCTCGTCGAAAGCCCAGGCATCGCCCGCAGCGTCGGCGACGCCATGGAGATCGATGGTGTGGTTAAAGTGCCGAAGAAGCTCCCGATTGGCGAATTCGCCGAGGGTAACGGTGACCGGCGCCGAGGAATACGACCTGATCGCCAAGTAATCAGCCTTCGACGTCGCGTTCGGGCGCCGCTTCCGCCGAAGCCGCCGCGGCTGGCGAGTCGCTGAGACGAATGAGCGCGTCCAATGAGGTGAAGTGGCGCGTCCAGTCGGTCATGTCCGGGATGTCTCCCACGACGGTCGAGAACAGTTCTCGTTTCTCCTGCTTGAGTTCTTCGATACGCTCCTCGACGGTGCCCGGAGCGATCATGCGGTAAATGAGCACAGGGTTCTTCTGGCCGATGCGGTGGACGCGATCAACCGCCTGGGCTTCGACGGCAGGATTCCACCATGGATCCATGAGGAAGACGTATTCGGCCGTATTGAGCGTGATGCCCGTACCGCCGGCCTTTAGCGAAGCGAGGAACAAGGCCGGTCCCTTGGTCTCCTTGAACTGCTCGACCGGGGCCGAACGGTCCTTGGTCTCACCTGTCAGTTCGTAGATGGGCAGCGACGGCAGGTCGCGGGCCAGCGCCGATTTCACACGCTCGATGAGCGAGACAAACTGGGAGAAGACGACGGCCTTGGAACCGTTGGCTGCGATTTCGGAAAGCTTGGAGACCAGCAAGGTGACCTTACCCGAGTGGGCCGACGGGCAGTGGGAATTTTCGGGCAGCAGTCCGGGGTCGCAACAGACCTGACGAAGACGCATGAGGAGCGTGAGCACCGAGGTCGCATCCTTTGACAGCAACGAAGCGAGTTCGCCCGATAGTCCGCTCCCCTGCGTGAGATGCTGGTAGAGCGCACGCTGTTCGTGGGTGAGCGGGCAAGGCAGGACGACCTCCATCTTGGGCGGGATGTCCGCCGCGACGTGGCGCTTGAGACGACGCAGAATGAAAGGCGAGACCTGGCGACGGACCTTGCCGAGGGCGATCGAAGGATCGCGGAGCATCTGACGCTCGAAATTAGCGCGCTTGCCGAGCAAGCCCGGCATCAGGAAGCGGAAAATCGTCCACAGGTCCGTCGGGCGGTTCTCGAGCGGCGTGCCAGTAATTGCGATGCGGTGGTCGGCCTGCAACGAAACGCAGGTCTGCGTCGTCTTGGATTCGGGATTCTTGATTGCCTGGGCTTCGTCGAGTACCGCGTAACCGAAGCGGGTCTTGGCCAGCAGGTCGGCATGGCGACGCAGCTGAGTGTAGCTGGAGATCCAAAGCTTGGCCGAAGGATTCGTGTCAAAATCTTCGTCAGCCGTAAGCACGGCCGCGCCGGCGCTCATCTCTGGATGGAAGCGCTTGATCTCGCCGAGCCAGACCGGGATGACGCTGGCTGGGCAGACAATGATGGAACGTTCGCCAACTGGGCGCGAAGCGAGTAAGGCGAGGACTTGGACGGTCTTGCCGAGGCCCATCTCATCGGCGAGCAACGGATGGGAGCCGAGTTCGCAGAGTCGACCCAGCCAAGCGACGCCCTTGGCCTGATACGGACGGAGGTGGGCGGGGAGACTATCGGGCGGCATCGGCTCCTGGAGGAGCTTATCCTTCCAAGCCTTAAGGTCGTCGTTGAGTTTCAGGGCGCCGACTGCGGCGTGGTCGAACAAAGATAGCAGCAGATACCGGGGCACTTCGCCATCCTTGGCACGCCAATCTTCGGAGAAGTCCGCGACGGCGGCGTTGTAGGCTACGACACCCTTACCAGGCAGGATCACCGGACGACCGCCGGCCTTGAGCAGCAACTTCTGTTCGTCAGCCAGGAGGCGATGCCCACCGGCCTTGAGGCGCCAGTTCAGCTTGAAAGACCTGCCATCGGCGGCGGACTCAGCTTCGGCGTCGACGGCGACCTGGAGCTGTTCGTTACGGAAGATATTGAGGGCATCCTCGCCGATGAGCTTGAAGCGCTTGCGCCAGTCGTTGAGCTCCTCGCGGACGAACCTTTCGATACGGCCGATGTTATCAATGGCCCAGGCGCCGGTGGCCTTACTGTAGACGAAACCAGCCCGGTGCGCGACGGTGTTGAAACGGAAAAGGGTCTGACGTTGCTCGTCGGAAAGCTCGTCACCTGGGATCGCCCCCGGGCCGAAGCAGTTCCAAGCATGACCACCCCGCCCCGTCCAAGCGGCGGAAATCTTCAGCCCATCGGAAGAAAGGTCGAAAGAGACCTGCAGTTTCAGCGAGGTGCGGGCATTGGCATCCTTGCGTTCGGGCTCCTTGGGCGCCTCAGGCGCGGCCGCCGCAGCGGACTCATCAATGGCGGGGATCTCGTCCGCGATGAGCTCCTCGATCTCGTAGATGGAAGCCACGGCGAAAGGCGCGCCGTTCTCCTCCTCGGGCAAGGAGGTGCGCCACTCCAGCTTGGCGCCGTTAATCTCAATCACCGCCCGGACGGTCTGCGTCTCGGTCCGCGTGACGGCTTCGGCGTTCTCTGGCTTGAGTTCGATCTGTCTGACCAAGCCTTCGGTATAAAGTCGACGACCTTCGACGAGGTCAGCCTCCTTGAAGCCCGACTCCCACTCTTCCGGAAGAGACACAAACCACCGCTCCAGGGCTTCCGTGGAGTAGGAGCGATTGGCCGGACGTGGGGACGACATCGACGGACCCGAATTAAACCTGCCCCGATTTCCTCTTACAACCCCCAAACTCTGCCAATTTTAGGCAGGGGCTGGCATGGTTTTGACTGGGTCTGGGCTTGTTATGCACAGGTCCAATCGTCTAGGATTTATGTCCCTTTTACAGGCAAAGAAATGAAACATCTTAGCGTCGGAACCCGCTGGAACGCGGACCTCGTATCCTCTTATCACGAACAGTGGTCCAAGGACCCTTCCTCCGTGGACGCGGAATGGCGCGCCTTCTTCGAGGGCTTCGAGCTCGGCATGAGCCTGCCGCCCAAGCCGGCCAAAGGCGCGGTGCCCGCCGCCGGAGGCGTCGACGCCGCCGCCCAGTGGAAGGTCCTCGCCGCCATCAACGCCTACCGAACGCTCGGACACCAGCAGGCCCGCATCAACCCTCTCGCCGAATCGACGCCCCACTTCGAACTCTCCGACAAGGCCCTCGGCCTCGACGGCATCACGGCCGACCGCGTATTCTACACAGGTGACTTTCTCGGTGGCAAGATGCTGCCCTTGAGCGAAATCGTCGCGAAGCTGAAGTCCACCTACTGCTCCCCGATTGGCGTTGAGTTCACCCATATCCAGGACGGCGAGCGCCGCCGCTGGCTTCAGGAACGCATCGAGTCCTCCGGGCTCCGTCCGACCTATGACGCCGCCGCCCGACGTCGCTTCCTCCGCTCGATTGTCCAGGCTGAACAGTTTGAACGTTTCCTGCACAAGACTTTCGTTGGCGCTAAGCGCTTCTCCGTCGAAGGCGGCGAAGTCATGCTGTCCGCGCTTGATCAGGTCATCCACCGTGCCCCTGGCTTCGGCGTGACGGATCTCGTCATCGGTATGGCCCACCGCGGCCGCCTCAACGTCCTGGTCAATATCTGCGGCAAGAAGGCCGAAGCCCTCTTCGGCGCCTTCTCCGAAAACCACATCCCGGACACCACGCATGGCGACGGCGACGTAAAGTATCACCTCGGCTACGCCGGCGCCCGCGTCGTCGACGGCAAGGAAGTCAGCATCACGCTAGCCTACAACCCCAGCCACCTCGAAGCCGTCAACCCGGTCGTCCTCGGCCGCACCCGTGCGCTCATCGACGTGCAAGGCGGCGGGGATCGCTCGAAAGCCCTGCCAATTCTCTTGCACGGCGACTCTGCTTTCGCCGGCCAAGGTGTCGTCATGGAGACGCTCAACCTAGCCGAACTGAAGGGCTACCAAGTCGGCGGCACACTGCACATCGTCACTAATAATCAGGTCGGGTTCACGACCAACCCCGACGAATGCCGCACTGGCCGTCATTGCACCGAGATCGCGAAGTTCACCGAGTCCCCCATTCTTCACGCCAACGGCGACGACCCTGATGCCGTCGTCCTCGCGACCGAGATCGCCCTAGAATATCGCCAGAAGTTCGGCGCCGACGCCGTGGTCGATATCGTCTGCTATCGCCGCTACGGCCACAACGAGACCGACGAACCCGCGTTCACGCAGCCGGTTCTCTACCGCGAGATCTCAGCCCACTCTTCCGTCGCCGACCTCTACGCTTCACGACTCACTGAATCCGGCTCAGCTCCTGACGGTGAACTCATCGCACTGCGTACCGAGTTCGACGTTATGCTCAACGCCGCCCAGGAACGTGCTCAGGCCGCCCTCGCCGTTGAAATGGAGGAACGTAAAAAGAACCCCGTCGGCGTGCGTCCATTCCGCTCTCCTTACGAACATAACGTCGACACCTCCATCCCGCAGGAACTCCTGGATAAAGTTGCGCCAGTGCTCTGGCAGATGCCTCCTGACTTCTCCCCGAACCCAAAGATCAAGCGCCTGCTCGACACCAAGGCCGAGGCTTACAAGTCCGGCTCCAACTTCGACTGGAGCCTCGGTGAAGGCCTCGCCTTCGCATCTCTGCTCGCCGAAGGCTACCCTGTCCGTATCTCTGGCCAGGACTGCGAACGTGGCACCTTCTCGCACCGCCACGCCGTACTGCACGACCCTTCGAACGACGCCGAATACTGCCCGCTCGGCTCCATCGCCGGAGCCGAAGTCGAGCTGGTCAATTCCTCGCTCTCGGAATATGCCGTCCTGGGTTTCGACTACGGCTACTCGCTCGAAGCTCCGGACTCGCTCGTCATCTGGGAAGCCCAATTCGGCGACTTCGCCAACGGTGCGCAGATCATGATCGACCAGTTCATCGCCTCGGCCGAATCTAAGTGGGGTCAGACCAGCGGTCTCGTCATGCTTCTGCCTCACGGCTACGAAGGCCAGGGTCCGGAACACTCCTCCGCCCGCCTCGAACGCTTCCTGCAGCTCTGCGCTGAAAACAACCTGCAGGTCATCCAGCCTTCGACCCCGGCCCAGCTCTTCCACGCACTTCGACGTCAGGTGAAGTCTGAACATCGTAAGCCGCTTGTGGTCATGACCCCCAAGAGCCTACTCCGCCACAAAGGCTGCGTCAGCACGCTCAACGACCTCACCAAAGGCCGCTTCCAATCCGTACTCGCCGACGCCACGCCCGCCGCGAAGACGGAACGTCTCATCCTTTGCTCCGGCAAGGTCTTCTACGAACTCGACGCCGAACGCGCCGCCCGCAAGGACACGGCGACGAGCATCGTGCGCCTCGAACAGTTCTATCCCTTCGACGGCGAAACACTCGCCAAGGTCCACGCCTCGCTGGGTTCGCCCAAGAAGGTCGTATGGGTCCAGGATGAACCTAAGAACATGGGCGGCTGGTCCTTTGTGGCCGACCTCATTGAGTCTACCCTAGGCATCCGCCCTGCTTATGCCGGTCGCGATGCGGCGGCCTCCCCGGCGGTCGGCTCTCTCGCGGTCCACAAGATCGAGCAGGCAGACATGGTGAAGCAGGCCTTTACCGCCTAATAGCCGACAGTAGCGGGTTTTCTCGCCTCAGGAACGTCTCCTTCTACCCCCTAAACGCCCATCCTAGGTCGTTTAAAGGGTCATTTCCCCGTTGAAACAGGCAGGAATGGCTTCCAAGGTTGAACCTACCTAATTTTCATGGCCGTCGAAGTCAAAATCCCTCCCATGGGCGAATCCATCACCGGGGGCCTCCTAGCCGCCTGGCTGGTCAAAAGCGGTGACGCTGTTCGCAAGGGCCAAGCCCTCTTTTCCTACGAAACCGACAAGGTGACCTCCGAGGGTACCGCTGAAGTCGACGGTAAGATCACCATCGCCGTCGAAGCTGGCACCGAAGTGCTCGTCAATCAGGTCGTCGCCTCGATCGAAGCTGGCGCCGCTGGTAACGCGTCCTCTGCTCCAGCACCCGCCGCGCCTGCCACCAAGGCAGCGCCGACTGCCGCAGCCGCGCCCGCACCGAAAGCCGCACCCGTCGCCGCCAAATCTGGTGCCGCCGCCGAAGTTTCTCCCGCCGTCCGCCGTCTCTCCGCCGAAACCGGACTAGATCCTGCCGGCGTCGAAGGTTCCGGCAAAGCCGGTCGCGTAACCAAAGGCGACATGCTCGCCGCACTCGCCGGCCAGGCACCGATTCGCGCCGTCACTCCGACCGCCAACTCGGCCGCCCCGACTTCCGCCGCCGCACCTTCCGCTCCGGCCGCAACGGTTTCCATCCCTTCGCGCGATGGTCGCACCACGCGCAAGCGCATGTCTCCGCTCCGTCGCAAAATCGCCGAACGCCTCGTGCAGGCCAAGACGGAGACCGCGATGCTCACGACCTTCAACGAGGTCAACATGGCTCCAGTCATGGAGCTCCGCAAACGCCACGGCGAAGAATTCCTCAAGAAATACGGGGTCAAACTCGGCTTCATGTCCTTCTTCGTGAAGGCCGCCGTCCAGGCGATGAAGGAAGTTCCCGCCATCAACGCACAGCTCGACGGCGAAGACATCGTGGAGAATAACTTCTTCGATATCGGCGTGGCCGTCGGTACCGACAAAGGCCTGATGGTCCCCGTCGTCCGCGATTGCGACCAGCTGAATTTCGCCGGTATTGAAAAGGCCATCGGCGATTTCGGTAAGCGCGCCCGCGATGGCAAAATCCAGCTGCCCGAACTCCAAGGCGGCGTCTTCACGATCTCCAACGGCGGCATTTATGGTTCGATGCTCTCGACGCCGATTCTCAACCACCCGCAGGCGGCCATCATGGGCCTCCACAATATCGTCGAACGTCCTGTCGCCGAAAACGGCCAGGTCGTGATTCGTCCGATCATGTACCTCGCTCTCTCGTACGACCACCGTATCGTCGACGGCAAGGAAGCCGTGACCTTCCTCGTCAAGGTGCGCCAATTCATCGAAGACCCCCAGCGCCTGCTGTTCGGCGTCTAATCCCCCTTTCATAATCCTACCTCAATGTCTCAATTCGATCTCGTCGTAATCGGTTCCGGTCCCGGTGGCTATGTCGCCGCCATCAAGGCCGCCCAGCTCGGCCTCAAGGTCGCCCTCGTGGAAAAGGATAATTCCCTCGGTGGCACCTGCCTCAACGTCGGTTGCATCCCTTCCAAGGCCCTCCTTCATTCGACTGAAGTCTACCAAGAAGCGCTGCACGGCAAGAAGCACGGCCTCGTCGGCGCCGAGAAGCTCACCTTCGATGTCTCCGCGATGCTCGCCAACAAGGACAAGTTCGTCGCCCAGCTCAACATGGGCGTCGGTGCCCTGCTCAAGAAGCGCAACGTCGAGATCGTCCGCGGCCTCGGCCGTCTCGTGAAGTCCGGCCAGGTCCTCGTCCGCTCCACCGCCGGCGACCGCACGCTCGAGACCAAGAATATCCTCATCGCCACCGGTTCGGTTCCGATCGAACTCCCGTTCATGAAGTTTGATGGAGAGACCGTCATCTCCTCCGACCACGGCATCTCCTTGAAAGCTGTTCCAGAAAAGATGGTCGTCGTTGGCGCCGGCGCCATCGGCCTCGAACTCGGCTCCGTCTGGGCCCGCCTCGGCTCGCAGGTCACCGTCGTCGAGATGCTCACCACTATCGGCGGACCGTCTTATGACGCCGACGTCGCCAAGGCCGCGCAGAGCGCCTTCGAGAAGCAGGGCGTGAAGTTTGAATTAGGCGCCAAGGTCACTGGCGTGAAGAAGAGTGCCGCCGGCTCCGCCCTCACGGCTGAGCGTGATGGCAAGCCTCTTGAATTCGCTGCCGACAAGATCCTCGTCGCCGTCGGCCGCAAAGCCAACACGACTGGCCTCGGCGCCCAGGAAGCTGGCCTTAAGCTCGACGAGCGCGGCCGCATCGTCATCGACGCCCACTTCCAGACCAATCTCCCCGGCGTCTACGCCATCGGAGACGTCGTCGCCGGCCCGATGCTCGCCCACAAGGCCGAAGAAGAAGGCGTCGCGGTCGCCGAGAATCTCGCCGGCAAGCATGGCCACGTGAACTACGCCATCATCCCCGGCGTCATCTACACCGACCCCGAAGTCGCCTGCGTCGGTCTCTCCGAGGCCGAGGCCAAGGCCAAGAATATCGAAGTCGCTATCGGCAAGTTCCAGCTAGCCGGCAACGGCCGAGCGATTGCTTCCGATTGCACCGCTGGGTTCGTCAAGGTCATCGCTTGCGCCAAGACCGACAAACTCCTTGGAGTCCAGATGGTCGCCAAAGGCGCCTCGGAGATGATCGCCGCGGCTTGTGCGCACATGGAATACGGCGGCAGCGCCGAAGACGTGGCTCGTACCTGCTTCGCCCACCCGACCGTCAGCGAGTCCTTCAAGGAAGCCGCGATGGCCGTCAGCAAGTCCAGCATCCACTCGCTCTGAGCCGGGGAAGGACTTTTGAACGAAAGGGTGCGAATAGCACCCTTTCTTATTTTGCGCCCCAACAAGGACGCCCTCCCAAATGAAGGGAAGGCGTCGATTGAAAAAGCAAGGGGCCAGGCTTGCCACGGCACACGGATGGACTGACTGCCGTTGCTTCCTTCCGGACCTGGCGGGATTCGTCGGCCACCCATTGCATGGGGCCTGGCTTGCTTATCTTAATGCCCGCCTAGTCCGTTCTTTTCAATCCCCAACTTAACCCCTAATCATTCCCCTTTCCGATGGCCGAAATCCCCAAATCTTATGAGCCGCAAGGCGTTGAACAGCAGTGGTACGACCGCTGGGTCGCGGCCGGCTGTTTCAAGGGCAAGGTAGACCACTCCCGCGAATCCTTTGCGGTGATGATCCCTCCGCCCAATGTCACGGGCGTCCTGCACATGGGACACCTGCTCAATAACACGCTGCAGGACATCATGGTCCGCCGCGCCCGACAGGAAGGTAAATCCGCCCTCTGGCTTCCAGGCACCGACCACGCTGGCATCGCCACACAGTCCCGCGTCGAGAAAGAACTCCGTCAGAAAGAAGGTAAAACGCGCCACGACCTCGGCCGCGAGAAATTCATCCAGGTTGCGTCCGAATGGCGTGATAAGCACGGCGGCATCATTCTCGGGCAGCTCCGCAAACTCGGCGCCTCCTGCGATTGGGATCGCACCGTCCACACGCTCGATGCCGGCTACTCGCAGGCGGTGTTGCAGACCTTCGTCACGCTCTACGAACGCGGCTACGTCTACCGCGGCAAGCGCATGGTCAACTGGTGCCCGGTCTCGCAGACTGGCCTTTCCGACGAAGAAGTAATCATGAAGCCCACCAAGGGCTCGCTCTACCGGATGCGCTACGAGGTGGCCGAAATCCCTGGCACGTACCTCGAGATCTCCACCACGCGTCCAGAGACCATTCCGGGCGACGCTGCCGTCGCGGTCCACCCCGACGACGAACGCTACAAGCACCTCATCGGCAAGCATGTCTGGCGCCCCTTCCCTCGCGCCCAGATTCCGATTGTCGGCGATTCGGCGGTCGAGAAAGATTTCGGTACCGGTGTCCTGAAGGTCACCCCCGCCCACGACCGCACCGACTTTGATATCGGCAAGCGCCACGACCTCCCGGTCGTCGATGTGATGAACCCGGATGGCACCATGAACGCCGACGCAGGCCCGCTCGCGGGCATCGAACGCTTCAAGGCCCGTGCCATGGCCGAAAAACTCCTCGAAGAACTCGGCGCCTTAGTAAAGACCGAGCCCTACGAGAATACCGTCGGCTACTCCGAGCGCGCCGACGTGCCGATCGAACCTCGCCTCAGCGAACAGTGGTTCATCCGCTACCCGAAGATTGATGAAGCCAAACGCGCCGTTACTTCAGGCATCATCAAGTTCCACCCCGAACGCTGGACGAAGACCTACCTGCACTGGCTGGAAAATATCCAGGACTGGTGCGTCAGCCGCCAGCTCTGGTGGGGCCACCGCATCCCCGTCTGGTACCGTAAGGACGCCGACCGCAACGACCCCAAGAACCTTCACGTCTCCCTCACCGCCCCGGCCGACGCCGCCAACTGGGAGCAGGACCCCGACGTGCTCGATACCTGGGCCTCCTCCTGGCTCTGGTGCCTCGCGACCATCGGCTGGCGCAAGCCCGAGAGACGACCGAAGAACTTAAGCATTGGTACCCGACCGGCGCCCTCGCGACGGGTCCCGACATCATCTTCCCTCTGGGTCGCCCGCATGATCATCGCCGGCCTCGAACTGCATGGTCCGGAAAAGAAGACGCTCACCGACGACGAGATCCGCCAGCGCATCCCCTTCAAGCGCGTCTACTTCAACGGCATCATCCGCGATAAGCTTGGTCGCAAGATGTCCAAGTCCCTCGGCAACTCGCCTGAGCCCCTTGACCTCATCGCAAAGTTCGGCGCCGACGGTCTCCGCTTCGGCCTGCTGTCCATCGCCCCCCAAGGGACAGGACATCCTCTTCGACGAAGATCGCGTCGGCCAAGGTCGCAACTTCTGCAACAAGCTCTGGAACGCTGCCCGCTTCCGCCAGATGTCGGGCCCGATGGCCGATAACTCGACGCTCGCCGCCGTGGTCAGCCGCCTCAAGGCCGCGCAGCTCGACGATGACGACTTCGCCATCCTCAGGGACTTGCCGAACTGACCGACAGCACGACCAAGAACCTCGACGAGCACGAGTTCACGGCCTACGCACAGGGACTGTACTCCTTCTTCTGGGGCGACTTCTGCGACTGGTACGTCGAAGCCTCGAAGGCTCGCCTCAAGGATCCGACCCTCGTTGACAACTGCCTCGCGGTCCAAGACCTCGTCCTGCGCCAGTTCCTCCTGCTCCTCCACCCGGTCGCCCCGTTCATCTCCGAAGAACTCTGGCACCTACTGGGCTACGGCACGGAAAAGGACTTCATCCAGAACCACCACACTGGCTCCGGTGGCGACCTCTTGCGCGTCCTCCGCGAAAACGGCATCAAGCTCAGCGCCGCCAAGGTGGCTGATGTCGCCCTGCTCCGCGAGTTCGTCGCCTCCGTCCGCGGCCTCAAATCGCAGGCGAACCAAGCAACTCGCCGTGATTCAGTTATCACGATTGTCGCCAAGGACGCCCCGGCGAAAGCGCTTCTCCAGTCGAATCGCGACAAGCTCAGCAGCATGGCTGGCCTGGCCGAGATTACATTCGCCGACGATGCTGGTGATCGCACTGGTGCACTCAACTCCCTCGGTACGGTCTTACTCGAGCTCTCGGGTACGGTTGATGTCGCCCCGAAAAGATCCGTCTCGCCAAGGAACTGACGAAGCTCGAACAAGCGGTCGCCGCCGGTGAAGCCAAGCTCACTAACGACGCGTTCGTCTCGAAAGCTCCACCCAAGATTCTCGAAGGTGCTCGCAAACAGCTCGACGACGCCAAGGCCAAGCGTGAAGAGATTGCGCGCATGCTCGCCACACTAGGCTAAGATGATCGCGACCAGGCTTCACCCCGACAAACAAACCGCCGCGCAGGCGATTGCCCGGGAGATAGCCGACCTGATTGAGATACGCTCGAAATCGGGCAAGTCGACGTGGCTGGGACTCGCGACAAGGCTCTACCCCCCTCCCGCTCTATGCTGAACTCATCCGTCTTCATCGTGAAGCGGGCGTGAGTTTCCGCTCGGTCATCACCTTCAATCTCGACGAATACGAAGGCCTTGGCCCGACGCACCCGCAGTCGTACCGATTCTTCATGGAAGAGAACCTCTTCCGCCATCTGGATATTCCTGCGGCTAACATCCACATACCGGACGGCCTTGCGAATGACCCCGCCAAGAACTGCGCCGACTTCGAAACCGCGATCCACGACGCCGGCGGTATTTGACCTGCAAATTCTCGGGATTGGTCGCACGGGGCACATCGGCTTTAATGAACCACCCTCGGCCGCCGATAGTCGTACCCGCAGGGTCCACCTTGATGAGGTCACCCGCCGCGACAATTCTGTCTTCTTCGGTGATCTTGACCAAGTCCCGCACGGCGCCTTGACGATGGGGGTCGCCACGATTCTCGAAGCCCGTCGAATCGAACTGATCGCCTTCGGTGAGGCCAAGGCCGAGATTGTCCGGCGCGCGATGAAAGAAGCACCCTCCCCAAGCTGTCCGGCCACCTGGCTGCAACAGCATCCCGGCTGCACCTTCCACCTCGACGCGGCGGCTGCCAGAGCCCTTTGACCTGTCAGATGGACGCTGCCCCCCGCCATCGCTCCTCCATCGACCCAGGGCTTGTCCCGGCGGTGCTCTGGACTCGGGACTACCTGCGCCACTGCGATCGCACGGGAGGCTCCACCGAACTCACCATCGCCCTCCGCCGGGAAGATGGCACCGCCTCCTTATTCCGCACGCGAGTCCTAGCCTGCGGAGTCGACGATACCGCGACTTATCTGCACGTTGAACGCACGGTAAAGTTCCTGCTCTGGTCCCGCGGCGCCTCCGATATCCTGCTTTGCGGCCATGAAGCCGCCGGACTCGTCCTCCGCCTGCAGGCCGATTACTCGCCTAAAGGCTGCCGCGCTTTCGATGCGAATTTCTTCTGCAAAGTCTTCGAGCGCCCCCTCTTATTCCGCGAGGTGAGCGCATCCGAACTTCCCGTCGCCTCCACCGCCCATCTGTCCCTCGGCCGCAACCTGGAAGGCTGCCGCATCGGCTTCGATCTCGGCGGCTCCGATCGCAAGTGCGCTGCTCTCATCGACGGCAAGGTAGTCTTCTCCGAGGAAGTGAAGTGGGATCCCTACTTCCAGTCCGACCCGGCCTATCACCTCGCCGGTATCCGTCACTCGCTGGATCTCGCCGCCAGCCATCTGCCCCGCGTCGACGCCATCGGCGGTTCTTCCGCCGGTGTCTACGTCAACAACAAGGTACGCGTCGCCTCGCTCTTCCGTGGCATTACCGACGTGGGCGTCTTTGACTCGCAGGTACGGGATATTTTCCTGGATCTCGCCCGATCCTACGGCGTTCCCTTCGAAGTCCTCAACGACGGCGACGTCACGGCCCTCGCCGGGTCGATGTCCCTCGGACGCAACGCCGTCCTCGGCGTGGCGATGGGCACGAGCGTGGCCGCTGGCTACGTCGACTCGGCCGGCAACCTGACCAACTGGCTCAGCGAGCTGGCCTTCGTGCCTGTGGACTACCGACTAGACGGCCCCGCCGACGAATGGTCCGGTGATCGCGGATGCGCCGTGCAATATTTCAGCCAACAAGGCGTGGGGCGGCTACTGCCGCTTGCCGGCATCGAACTGCCCACCTCGATGCGCCTCCCCGAGCAGCTCGAGGAGCTCCAAAAGCTCCTACTCGCTGGAGACCCGCGAGCCCAACAAGTCTACGAGGCCATCGGCATCGCCTTCGGTTACGCGATCGCCCATTTCGCGAGCTTCTACGAGCTGAGCTGCCTGCTCATCATGGGACGGGTTACGTCCGGCCAGGGCGGCACCATCATCATCGAACAGGCCCGGATGGTCCTGCGCGATGAATTCCCCGAACTTCGCATCGACCTCCTGGTACCCGCGGAGAAAGATAAACGCCACGGCCAAGCTATCGCCGCCGCCTCCCTCCCCGCCTTGAGCCGATGATTTCTCTCAACCCCCTCGCGCGCCTCGTGACCCCAGACGGCAAGACTGGCCCAGACGCCATCCGCCGTACCACCCACCTTGGTATCGGAGCGCACCAAGATGACCTCGAGTTCATGGCCTTCCATGGCATCCTCACCTGCTACGATCGGACCGATCGCTGGTTCGGAGGCGTGACCATCACCGACGGACGCGGTAGCTCGCGGGCCGGCCAGTTCAAGGACTGGACGGATGATCAGATCGCCGCTGAACGCATTCGCGAGCAGGAAGCCGCCGCGGTCATCGGCCAATATTCCTTCATCGCCCAGTTAGGCTTTGGCAGCGCCGCCGTTCGCGACGCCCAGCAGTCCGCCGTCCGCGACGACCTCCGCCGCATCTTCGAAGCGAGCCGACCTGAAGTCGTCTACCTGCATAACCTCGCCGATAAACATGACACCCATGTCGGCTGCGCGCTCCGCTGCATCGAGGCCCTGCGCCAATTGCCTAAGGCCGAACGGCCGAAGGTGGTTTACGGCTGCGAAGTCTGGCGCGACCTCGATTGGCTCGTCGACAGCGAGAAGACAGCCATGCCCATCTCCGCACGCCCGGAACTCGCCCGCGCCCTCAACGAAGTGTTCGCCACGCAGATTGCCGGAGGTAAACGCTACGACCTCGCCGTTCTCGGCCGCCGCACGGCCAACGCGACCTTCAGCAACGCCCACTCCACCGACCAAGAATCTGCCATGCAGTGGGCCATGGACCTAACACCGCTCGTCCAGGACGACTCCCTCGACCCCGTCGCTTACACGGTCGGCTTCATCGATCGCCTTAAAGCCGACGTCACCGCGCGCATCCGGAAATCCCTCTGACATGAAACCCACCCTCCTCGTCCTCGCCGCCGGCATGGGCAGCCGCTACGGCGGACTCAAGCAGATCGACCCGATGGGACCCTCCGGCGAGACCATTCTGGACTACTCCGTATTCGACGCCATCCGTGCCGGCTTCGGCAAGGTGGTCTTCATCATTCGTCCAGATTTCGAGAAAGATTTCCGTGAACGCATCGCCGCGAAGTTTGCCGGCCGGATCGATGTCGGCTTTGCCTTCCAGACCATCGATCAACTGCCCGCAGGCTTCTCGGTCCCGGCCGGTCGCGAAAAGCCTTGGGGCACCACCCATGCTATCCTCTGTGCCCGCGATGCCGTGACCGCACCCTTTGCGGTGATTAATGCCGACGACTTTTACGGACGCGATTCCTATGCGACGCTCGGCCGCTACCTCGCCGGCCTCTCCAATGAGTCCACGGCATACGCCATGGTGGGTTTCACGCTCAAGAACACCCTCTCCGAACATGGCACGGTCGCCCGCGGCGTCTGCCAGACCGATGCCGGCGGTAATCTGACCGACATCCAGGAGCTCACGAAG
The DNA here is from genome assembly GCA_003569165.1 of Opitutia bacterium. Taxonomy (GTDB): domain Bacteria; phylum Verrucomicrobiota; class Verrucomicrobiia; order Opitutales; family UBA953; genus UBA953. Next base: position 35,710 of record BGOI01000011.1, on the reverse strand, counting down.
ATCGCTAAACTCGCGCACGGAGCTGAACACCGCGGAGACGACGGTAAGGTCGTGGCGCTGACCGGTGAAGAGCCTGTCTCGATGAACATGTGGGGCTTCACTCCCGCGATCTTCCCGCAACTCGAGGCCGATTTCCGCGCCTTTCTGACAGCCAAAGGCGCTGAGATGAAAAGCGAGGCTTACATCCCGATGTCCGTCGGCAGTCTTATTCGCGCCAGCCAGGCGACCTGTCAGGTGCTGCGATCTGATTCCACTTGGTTCGGTGTCACCTATCGCGAAGACAAGCCCATCGTCCAAGCGAGCATCGCCCAGCAGGTCCGTAGCGGCGCCTACCCCCCTTCCCTCTGGGCGTGACGATGACTACCGCCGCTGGACATGACGCCCTTGCCATCGCGCATCAATTTGCGCTCGTCGGCGAGATCGTATCGGCCTCCCCCTACGGCAGCGGCCATATCAATGATACGTACAAGGTCGACGTGAAGCCCGCGGGTGGACCAAGCCGCTTCGTGCTCCAGCGCATCAACCATAACGTTTTCCGTCGTCCAGACGAACTCATGGCCAACGTGGAACGCGTCTGCGCCCACGCTTTCGCCAAACTCAAGGAGGCCGGTGAGCCCGACGCCGAACGCCGAACGCTCCGGCTCATCCCGACCCTCGAAGGCAAGGCTTGGCATATCGACGCCGCCGGCAATCGCTGGCGCTGCTACCACTTCATCGAAGGCGCCACGGGTCATGACGTCGTGCGTTCACCGGAACAAGCTTACGCCGCCGCCAAGTCCTTCGGCGCCTTCCAGTCGCTGCTCGCCGATCTTCCTGGCGGCCGACTCCACGAGACCATCCCAGACTTCCATCACACTCCGTTCCGTTTCGCTCGCTTCCAGCAGGCCTTGGCGCACGACGCCCATGGCCGGGCCGCCGCCGCCGTGCCTGAGATCGCCTTCGCCTTGGCCCGCGCCCACGAAGTCAGCGTGGTCGTCGAAGCCCTCCGCGACGGCACGATACCTGAACGCGTGACGCATAATGACACTAAGCTGAACAACGTCCTGTTGGACGACATCACCCAGGAAGGGGTCTGCGTCATCGACCTCGATACGGTGATGCCCGGCTCCGTGCTCTATGATTTTGGCGACCTCGTGCGCACTTCGACTTCACCGGCGGCCGAGGATGAGACTGACCTCGCCAAGGTTCGGATGCAGTTTCCCATGTTTGAGGCCTTGGTCAAAGGCTACCTCGAATCTACCCGCGGTTTCCTGACGCCAAGAGAGAGCGCGCTCCTGCCTTTTGCGGGCAAGCTCATCACCTTCGAGATCGGCCTTCGCTTCCTCACTGATTGGCTGGAGGGCGATACCTATTTCAAGATTAAGCGCCCAACGCACAATCTCGACCGAGCCCGCACGCAGTTCAAACTCGTCGAATCCATCGAAGCCCAGCTTCCCGCCATGCAAGCGCTGGTCGCACGCGTATGAGCAAGCGGATCCTCATCACCGGCGGCGCGGGCTTCATCGGCTCACACCTGGCACGTCATTTCGCTGAGCAAGCTGAAGTCACGGTGCTCGATGACCTGCGCAGCGGCTATGCCCGCAACCTCGAGGGTGTCCGTTGCCGTTTTCTCCCAGGCTCCATCCTGGATGACGTCGCCCTCAAACAGGCCATCGCTGGCGCCGAGGAGGTCTATCATCTCGCCGCAATGGTCTCCGTACCAGAGTCTGTCGCCAAGCCGGCTGAGTGCGCCGAGCTGAACACCGAGGGCACCCGCCGAGTGCTGGATGCCGCCTTGGCCGCGGGCGCCCGCAAGGTCGTCCTGGCTTCCTCCGCCGCCATTTATGGCGATAACCCGACCACGCCGAAGCTCGAGTCGATGCCGCCGGAGCCAAAATCTCCCTACGCCGAGACCAAGCTCGCGGGGGAGAAGTTGCTCGAACAGTACCGCGTCGCCCATGGCCTCGGCACCACGAGCCTACGCTTCTTCAACGTCTTCGGCCCGCAGCAGGACCCTCGTTCCGCCTACGCCGCCGCCGTGCCCATCTTCATCGCCAAGGCTCTCCGTGACGAACCCATCGGTATCCATGGCGACGGCGGTCAGACGCGCGACTTCATCCACGTGGCCGATATCGTCGGAGCACTCGCCTATGCGGGTCACTCGAAGGATATGTCTGGCACCTACAACGTCGGCTATGGTCAAAGCCAGTCCATCCTCGCGCTCGCTCAAGAGATCATCCGTCTCACTGGCTCTAAATCCGCCATCGAACACCTCCCGCCCCGCGCCGGTGATGTCCGTCATTCGCTAGCCTCAACCGAACGGCTTCGATCCTCAGGATGGAAACCGCAGTCGTCCGTCAATGCCGGACTAGCCGAGACGGTCCACTACTTCCGCCGGCTCAAGGCGTGACGACCAACGTCGTGCGCAGGAGTTCCTCCTGACCGTCGTTGAGATTCAGCCAGACGTCATAGGTGCCGGGCGGAGGAAGACGGAGATGAAAGGAAAGCGTCGGGTTAGGCGCATACTCTTCGCCTTCGAGCGTGGGATGCATGTGGGCGTAGCCGGCCAGTCGGCGATCCGCGGAGAAGACGACCACATGGCCCAGCGCGCCCATGATCGGCTTAAGTTTAAGCGGTTGGCCCTCGGGACCGGAAAGCTTGATGCGCAAGGCGGCCGAGGTGTCGGCGACCGTCGAAGAAGCCACCATCGTGAGGATGATATTACGGGGCGGCACCACGAGGGCGTCGAAAGCCACCTGGGGGGCCTTGACCTCGGTCTGCGCGAGCATCACGCGAGAGGTCCGGACATCCGAGAAATCGACATAGACCTCGAGATCGGAACCGCGGAGCTTTGCGGGCATGTCGAAACGCCAGAAGCCGTCATCACCGGGCACGGGATGCAGGTGGGCGTAGTCTCGATTGCCACCGACCTGACGGAGATGGAGGTGAATCTTCTGGGTATGCGATACGGCGACCTCATGGGCGTAGTACGGATGACCGTCGTCCTTGAGGAGCTGGATTTCGCCTTTGGTGCCGTCAGGCGAGAGCGTGACCTTGAGTTCGACCGGGAAGCGCAACGCCTTGGGCGAATAGAAATTGGCCTCCTCATTGAGCCCACAGAACTCGATGCCATCGACGATGACCGGCTGATGGTCGGCATGGAGAAAAGCGCACTGGGTGTCAGGTAAGGCCCGCAAGCCGAAGAAGCCCACGATGGCTAGGGCGCTAATGAGCAGGATCTGTCGACGTGGCGTCATCGGGATTTCGTGCCAGCGGTGCCGGAAAGTTTGAGCAGGCGTGCGGCGACGTCTTCGGCGTCGAAGGAAGCCCCTTCGCTGCGATAGGTAATGCGGCCCTCGGGACTGATCACGATCAGGGCAGCATTATGCACGATGGTACCGTCATCGCGCAGCGTTTGGATGCCATAATGGCGCATGAGGTCCTTGATCTGGCCGGCATCACCGGTCAGGAAGCGGTGACGTTCATGATCGATGCCGTAACCGTCGGCATAAGTGCGCAAGACGCCCGGGCTATCCGTCTCGGGGTCGAAGGTGATGGTGAGCAGGCGGACATTGGCGGCGCCAGGCAGCTTGGCCAGCGCATCGCCGAGCTGTTTCATGCTGCTGGTGGAGGCGGGGCACATGCGGGCGACCCGGCAGCTCGTAAAGACGAAGTTCAACGCGAGCGGGTGACCCAGGAAATCCTTCTTCATGACCAGACGGCCAGACTGATCCCAGAGCGCCATATTTGGCATGAGCTCGTTCGGCATGCGCGAGACCATACGCCCCTTATCGACCGTCTCGCGGCGTAGCGTGTCCGTGACTTCGGCGACCCGACGCAACTCCTCGGCGTCGGCCGAGACAATCCCGCGGGCCTGAGTCTCCGTGGCTTCGGTCACGACCTCATAGCGGACCGTCCGTCCGACCCAGCCCACCTTGCGGTCTCCTTCAGAGAGGCGGCGAAGGAAGTTCGTCGAACCATCAGCATGGATAATCTTCGCCCAGCCATCAGTCGAGACGGAGATTACCTTACCGGTTTCGGGGCGGCGGTAAGTCCGACCACAGCCAAGAAAAAGATGCAGGTGCGAATCATGTTAAGAGATGCTCTCCAGAAGGTCCAAGGAGCAACTCAACCATGCCGTGTCGAACGCCATAGTGCGAAAGATGGAAGGATTCTGCCCCCGTCAGGTCGGCGAGCACGCAAAGGGTAATCAAAGCCGCCGGCATGATATCGGCCCGGTCCGCCGGGATTCCCGGGATCTTGCGACGTCCGTCGAGATCGAGTGCGCACATGCGGTCACGCAGCTCACGAATACGCAGGACGGGCAGACGGCCGCCGACCGGAGGCTCCCCCATCGCCTCAAGATGCAGGGCGACAGCCGCGAAGGCGCCGCCGGCCCCGATAATGAGATAGTTTTCGGCTGCGTTGGCCGGAATGATGGTCTGGAGGACACCCATGAGATGGGTGCGAATCGAGGCCTGATCGAGTTCGTCGACGACACCCGCCCCGCCCCGGAGATAGCCGTTGGTCATGCGGACCGAACCCAAAGGAAAACTACGGGCCAGCACGTAATGCTGTCCGCGAATGGCAGTGACCTCGAGGCTGCCTCCGCCGAGATCGAAGGCCATGATATTGGCATAGGCCTGATAAGCCGGATCCGTCCTCACCCCTGAGCCTGCCAGGCGGGCTTCGACCCTCGCCGGAGACAATCGTGAGGGGCACGCCGGTGACCGCGCGTACCGTTTCCGCGAAGACCTGACGATTGGAGCACTCCCGGACGGCGCTCGTGCCGAGCACAGTGAAACGTGTGGCCCCCTTGGTGCGGGCAAAATCCAGCAGACGTCCGATTGCGGCGGCGGCGGCGGCCTGGGCCTCCGCGGTCAGCGGGTCGCCGGGATTAACGTCCTGTTGCAGCCGGACGGACTCGGTCAAACGACCGAGCTCGCGCCGATTCTGATCGTCCACGACGGCGACCTTGATGGAATTGGAGCCTACGTCGACGACGGCGATGGCAGACATGTTTCAGAATAGAAATTGGCCCTTGAGGCCGCCGAAGAAATGAACGCCGTCCTGCGTCTCAAATTCCTTCGTCCGCGCCGCGATGAAATAAGTCGCGGAGCAGGAGTAAACTTGGAAGGTGGTTCCGACCGCGCACTGGAGCACGATGGGCGAACGAGTGACGCCACGGGATTCGCGGAAGTTCGTGCCGTCGGTCGCATAATTACGAACGATAACCTCGACCTGGGAATCAACGAAGACCCAGTAGGAAAAGTTCGGACGGGAGGCCGGCGTCTTCAGTGCGTCAATGGGATCATAACCATTCGAGTGGCGGATAAAGGAATGGCCCCACGATTTGTCCAGATTGACTCCCCATCGGAATTGCCCCCCCAGGACCACCGCGGTACGCACGGTACCAAGCTCTACAACGCCGCGAGCAATCAGGTCACGATAACCATGGCCGGACGAATCTAGGTCGAAGCGACGGCGGAACTCACCGTCCACATTGATCAATAACTCGTCGGGCAATTGCGTACCCCAGCCGGAGGACTGCGGCGTGCCGATGAGGTCGTGGAACTTATTCTGGATCGTCGCGCCACCGGCCGAGGGTCCGATCACGCCGAGTTTAGCCTCCACCGAAAACATGCAGTCGCGGCGGCCACCACGGTCCAAGATGCGCCATACCCCCAGCCGACATACAGCGCACCCGAATAAGGCATGTCGTCGAGCGAAGGATTCGGGTTCGTCGTATCCGCAGGCGTATTGATCTCCTGCGTGAGCGAGAAGAAGGTGTGATCGCCACGATTGATGGCGATTTTCAGACCTTGGGTGTAGTAACGATCCTTGTTCTGCGGAGCGAACTTATCGTTCTCTTCGGTGAGCGAGACGACCCAGACGGACCTCGGAGTCGCCGGAGCGGGGACTTCGGCGGCTTGAGCAGCGGCGGCAGCCAAGGCAATGGCCATGAGACGTGAAATCGACATTTCAGAAACATCAGCAAAGGGCATCTCCAAGGGGGCGTCCACGCCTTTCTGACTTGTGAACATCGGCTCGCCAAGTATTTGACAGTCAGGATGTCCCATGCTCCCACAGGCTTACCTTTTGCCCGGACGGAAGTCCTGGCCGATGGCACGGCCTTGGTCACCATCGGCGGCGCCTGGGAGCTGAATCAACCGCTCCCGCCCATCGTCATTAAGGGAGATCGAGCCAAGGTCGTGGCCGAAGGGCTAACCGACTTCGACTCGTCGCTCCCGGCATGGCTTTACGCCAACTTCAAGAATATCCGTCAGCTGGATATTTCCACCCTACCCGTCCGGCTACAGTCTCTCGTGCAGATGGCCGAAAAGGCCTCATCCGACCACGCCCAATCCGACCACGCGGGCTTACTCGAGACTTTTGGAAATTGGGGCGTCGAAAGCGGCGGCTCCTGGGCCCGCGCCTTTGAGCATATCGGCCACACCGCCTTAGGCTTCCTCAAGATGCTCGTCGGACGGGCCAAGGTCAATTGGGGAGACTTCAAGCTTCAGCTGCAGACCTCAGGCGTCGACGCACTACCCATCGTGGCCCTCCTCGGCTTCCTGACCGGGCTCATCATGGCCTACGTCGGCCTCATCCAGCTCCGCCAAGTCGGCGCTACGGTCTACGTCGCTAACCTCGTCTCCCTCGCTATGACCCGCGAGATGGGTGCGTTGATGACCGGTATCATCGCATGCGGACGCACTTCGACCGCCTACGCTTCGCAGCTCGGTAGCATGAACGTCAGCCAAGAGACCGACGCCCTGCGCGCCTTGGGCATCAACCCCATCGAGTACCTTGCCCTGCCCCGCATCCTAGCCGTCACGCTGATGGTGCCACTCCTCGCGGTCTTTGCCACCTTCATCGGTATCTTTGGGGGCATGATTGTTGCCTGCGCCGGCGACCTCAGCATCGAACAGTACCTGACGCAGGCCATCCGCGCCATCTCCTTCAAGAGTTTCCTGGTCGGCTTCATCAAGTCCATCGCCTTCGGCTTCATCGCCGCTTGGGCGGGATGTTATCGCGGCTCGGTCGCCAAGCGCTCTGCCCTCGGCGTCGGCGAAGCCGCCACCTCCGCCGCGGTGCTGGGCATCACCTTCATCGTGATCTTCGACGCGATTTTCGCCGTGATCTTCAACCTGTTCGACCTGTGAGCGACACCCCCGACATCCTCACCTGTACGGACTTGGCTATCGGCCACGGCAAGACCGTGATCATGGATCGGCTCAACCTATCCCTCGCGCCTGGCAAGATTCTCGCGATCGTCGGACCCAGCGGCTGCGGCAAGAGCACGCTCATGCGCGCCCTCGGCGGACTGGACGAACCGCTCGGCGGTAAGACCACGCTCATGGGCGTCGACCTCGCCGCGGCAGACGGACAGCAGCGCCAAGACATCTTGCGCCAGAGCGGCTTCCTTTTCCAAGGCGCCGCCCTGTTCTCCTCGCTCACCCTCCGCGAGAATATCGAGATGCCCATGCGCGAGTTCCTCAAGGCTCCCCGCAAAGACATCCGCCAGCTCGCCGAGTACAAGTTGGCCCTCGTCGGCCTAGCCGATGCCATGGATAAACTTCCGTCGGAAATCAGCGGGGGCATGGCTAAGCGCGCCGGCATCGCCCGCGCCATGGCCCTCGACCCGGCCGTCATTTTCCTCGACGAACCCAGTGCCGGCCTTGATCCGCTGAGCTCGGGGCGCCTCGACGAGCTCATTCTCCGCCTCCGCGAGGCCTATGGCACCACCATCATTCTGGTGAGTCATGAAATCCCAAGCATCCTGCGAACCGCCGACTTCTGCGTTTATCTCGACCCCGACACAGGTACCATCGGTGGCTACGGGCCTCCAAAGGGCTTCCTTCAGGCTGGCAATTCGCCGAAGGTACACGCCTTCTTCACCCAAGCTCGTTTCGACTGACCATGCGTAGATCCGCCAACATGACACTTATCGGGGCCTTCGTGGTCGGAGGCATCCTGCTCATCATCGCCGCCATGGTCCTGCTTGGGGCTGGTTCCTTCACTGGCGCCAAGCCAGCCGCGATTGCTTACTTCGAAGATTCGGTCAGCGGTCTGGATATCGGCGCGCCCGTCAAATTCCGCGGCGTCAGCATCGGCAAGGTCAGCCAGGTGCTCCTACGCACCTCGGGTCAATCGGCCTCCGACTACTCCGTCCCGGTGGTCATGGAATTCTCGCCCGACCTCCTCACCCGCCGCGGTATCGATCAGGCCCTGCTCCAGAAGCAAGGCCTGCGCCTCTCCATCGAGAAAGGACTCCGCGCCAAGCTGCAACAGCAGTCGGTCATCACGGGCGTGCTTTACGTGGAGCTGGATTACCTTCCCGACACGGCCTACAAGCTGCATGACCCGAAAGGCGAAATACCGGAGATCCCAACGCAGCCTTCCAACCTCGGCGCGCTGACCAAGGCCGTCGCCCAGACGCTCGATCAGCTCAGCCGCATCGACTTCGTCTCGATCACCAAGAAGGTCGATTCGATCCTGACCCGGATCGACAAAGGCGCTTCGCAGATCGAGTTCGAGAAGATCAACGGCAACCTCGTCCAAGCCTCCTCTAATATTTCGAAGATTACCGGCGACCCGGCCATCGCCCGCGCGGTCACCGACTTCTCCGCCGCGATGCAAGGCATCGACGTCCTCGTCAAACGCCTGAGCGGTAAGGTTGACCCGGTGACCGACGACATTAAGGCGATGGTGACGGCCGGCCGTAAGGCCCTCGAGCGACTCAACGAGACCTCCGACAACCTCCGCACGCTCACCAAGCCAGGCTCGCCGGCCCGCCGCGACCTCGACCAAGCACTGGCCGACGTCTCGGACGCAGCCCAGGCGATCCGCTCGCTCGCTGATTTCATCGAACGCAACCCTGAGACGATCATCCAGGGTCGCAGTAAGTCGCCCGCTCAAGATGCGAAGCCCAAGGAGGAGCCGGCTGCTAAATGAAATCCCGCGTCCTGCTGTTTAGCCTGACCGTACTTCTCAGCGGCTGCATCATCTTCGACAAGAAGAGCGAGGCGGTCACTTTCCATCAGCTCGCCTCGCCGGCCGCCGTCACCACACGCTCCAGCCCGACCCTCTTCGTCCCTCGCGCGATCATCCCTTCCGCCCTCCGCCGGCCTAACGTCGTACTCATCGACGACACGGGCTGGGTGCGCATCGAAGACGCCCACCGTTGGATCTCTCCGCTCGACCGCGCCGTCCCCGAAGCCGTCGGCCGACACCTCACCTCGCTGACCGGATTACCGTCTTCGATGCAGTCGCCAGCCGAGGAGCATCTCGTGCTCCTTCTGACCGTCGACAAAATGGAAGTCTTTACTCCCGCCGGCCCCGGGCGCTCGATCTTCTCCATCCCAGGCACGGCGCCGAATACGGATACGGCCACCCTGCAGGTCACGTTCCGCCTCGAAAAGTCCGATGGTACGCTCCTAGCGACCAAGACGCTTTCACAATCCCGTCCGCTCAAGGCGCGTACGCCGACCGAATTCGAAAAGGCCCAATCTGCGAACCTTGCCACGATCTCGGCCGAGATCGCCAAGCTCCTGCCGGCCGCTTCCTCGACGAAATGACCACGCCTTCCGCCCCTCGCCCTGACGGTTTCTCGGAAGCCACCGGTGAAATCTGCTACGACCTCCCGTCGGCCTACATACCGCACCCGGCGACCGGACTACTCCACCTGCCCCGCTTCCTCGGCAAGATTCGCAAGCACCTGAAAGGCGAACTACCGAAGTCTTATCAGCGCAATTTCTGTAAAGGCTTTGATCGCTTCCTCTGCCTCCATCTCGGCGTGGACCCCGAGCAGGTCATCGCCTGCGTCCGCGAGACGCAGACCGAAGCCGAACTCGACGTCCGGCTCAAAGCACTTTTCCCCGCCGACCTCCGCGTGGCCGTCTGGAACCGCGAACTGGTCCAGAAAGGCATGAGTCCGATGGGCCGCGAAGCCCTCGACAGCGCCAAAAGTAAGATGGGCGCGGAACAACGCACCGACGTGATCTCCTTCGCAGACATGATCGACTTCGACGAAGGACGCATTTTGTGAATACCAACGACCCCCATCCCAACCGCCTGGTCATCCGGGGCATCGCCGCGCTGCTCGCCTGCCTCAAACACCATCCCAAGGCGTTACGTGAGGTCGTCGCGACCGCTGCGTTCGCACCCAACCTCGCTGAATACGACGCCGCCTTCGCTGAACTCGGCGTCAAGACCCGCATCGTCGGACCGATCGAACTCGTCAAGACGGCCGAAGGCCCCTGCGACGACGTCTGCGCGCTCACCATGCGCCCCGACTTCGGCTTGGCTCGCATCTCCGACTTCGCCGAATGGCGCGAGTCCCGCGAAAGCATCGTCATCGCCGATGGCGTCACCGACGCAGCCGACCTCGCCGCCATCGCCCGCTCGATGGCCGCCTTTGGCCTGAAGCGCCTCCTGCTCTCTGGCGGCACCGAGAAGCTCTCCTTCCATCCGGAAGCCTGGAACCTCTCCCGTGGCGCCATGGAACAGCTGCGTCTCATGCGCGCCGCCGCCCTCGGCGGACTTCTGAAGCTTGTTGAAGACCGTTGCTGCGTCGTGGCGCTCTCGCCTGAGATCGGCCGCAAAATCGATCTCGCCGTGCCGGTCCGCGTCCCCGGCCGTCACCTCGCCCTACTCATCCCGGGTGGCAAGCTCGACCCCGACATCCAGCCACGCGTCGAACATTGCTACCGCTTCCCGGGCCTTGTCAGCCAGCCCGGCCTGTCCCTTTCGGAGATTGCCCCGTTGGCCATCGCCTGGTTCGCGTCTACCCCCCAACCTCGCGCCGACGGCTTCCTGTCTCGCAAAAGGGCTCGCCACGCCAAGGACAAGGGTTCCAATCCGACCAGCTAATCCCCATGTCGCAGCCCCCGACCGGCAACGGCGAGAACGTCCTCTCGCTCCAGAACATCAGCCGCACGTTCTTCACGGCCCTCCAACGCCAGCATGATATGCTCGCATTCAGCATTGCCGGACTGCACACGGCCGATCCCAAGGCCTACGAACACTTCTCCTCGGTCTCGCGCGTCATGCCCGTCCCGCAGGCCCACCTGCCTCCAGAACAGATGCTCGCCTATGCCCGCGGCCTGATGATGCGCACGACGGTCAATGACCTGCTGACGCTTTCCTCGGAAGCCATGGTGCAGTGCCACCTGCTGTGCCTGTTCATCCGCGAACAAGGCAAAAACCAGCGCCGCGACCCGCTCATCGAGAAGATCATTTCGGATAAACAGAACGCCTTCCAAAAAATGACGCTGCAGGACCGCTTCACGGCCCTCGAAGAGAACTTTGGCATCGTCTGCGACCTAGAAGACGGCGTCTTCAGCCTCGCCGCCGCCCTGCGCGTCCTCGTGCGCGGTGGCCTCGTCACCAACGACGACATCACCCCGGACGGTTCCCTCACTTTGGAGTTCAAAGCGATGCAGGATTTCGAAGCCCCCGCCGAACCTGAAAAGGCCCCGGAAGCAGCCCCCGAACTTCCGCCGGGGGTCACGCGCCATGGCCTCACCGATGAGAATAAGCCCAAGATGGTCGCCCGCCTGACGGACACCACTCGCACCTTTAAGCCAGGCGAAATGCTGAACCTGACAGACTCCGAACTGCTCGGCCTGAACATCACCGTTGCCAAATTTGTCGACGGCCTGCTCCGCTCGGTTGATCACTTCGGCCGCGCTCAGCTCGGCGAAGGCGCCTAATCGATGAAAGGGCCTGCGACGATCCCCCGCCGCGCCTGGCTCTGGGTCTTCGCGGCCTACCTGTTCCAATCCATTCCTGCGGCGGTCCGGGATGAAGCCCTGCCGGTGGCGCTCAAGGACATGGGCTATGCGGACTCCCAGATCACGCAAGCCGTCGCGGTCTTCGGCTTAATCGTCGGCTGTAAGATACTGCTCTCCCCCTCGTCGCCGGCTTCAACCCGCGGCGCTTCATCCTCACCGCCGAACTGGGTATCGCCGCCCTGCTTGGCGTGCTCGCCTACTACGTGGGCGCCGACCAATTCTCAACCACCCCGATTATCGGTTGCCTCATCCTGCTCTCGCTCTTCGCGGCCGCCCATGACTTCGCCCTCGATGGTTACTTCGTCGCCTCCCTCGACGATAAGAGCCGCGCAACGCACTCTGGCATCCTCAACGTCGCGACGAAGGTCGGCGTAGTGCTCGCCGGCCCCGGACTCATCTGGCTCGTGGGTCGCATCATGGACTACGGGCCGCAGACCGCTGATGCCTGGTCCTGGGCGCTAGCCACAGCCGGCATCCTTGCCCTAGCAACCTTAGTGGCCAATGCTTGGGGGCTCGCGGCTGAGCCCATCACCTCCACCGATACGAGCACGATCCGGGATCGCTTCCGTGAGATGCTCGCTGGCTTGCGCTCCCTGCTCAGCGACAGGCGACTACTCGCCGTCCTCGCCCTCATCCTGTTCTATCGGGCGAGCGAAGTACACATGGCCCGGATCATCCCGGTCTTCGCCACGAAGACCACAGCGGGCGGCTTAGGCCTTAGTAACGAAACCTATGCGGTACTCCGCATGATGTCGGCCGTCGGCGGCTTGGCGCTCGGCGGCGTCATCGGCTCACTCGTGGTGGCTAGGCTCGGTTTGGCCCGAGCGCTCCTACCGCTCGGAATCACGATGCACCTACCCTTGGTGGCCTTCGCCTGGCTGGCGTACGACGGAAGCCACAACCTTTGGATCATCGGCAGCGTCTTCATCGTGGAGTACATCGTTTACGGTGCCGGTCTCTGCGCACTGATCCTAGCGATGATGAAACTGGCGTCGGGCCCTGGGGCCCCCGTGCGCTACGCCGCGCTCTCTACCTTCGCCCTGCTCGCTAATTACCTACCAGGACTCTGGGCGGGCCACTTGGCCGAGCGTCTCGGCTACGCCCAATACTTCCTGTTCGCACTCAGCCTCGCCATACCCGGCATTCTTTCGGCCTGGTTTGCGAAGCGGCACTTCGAGGACGCCTGATCACTCCTTCGGGAGGACGATGAGCTCTTGCTCGAATTGAGCGTCGAGGTAGCGCTGGGCGAATCCCTGCACGGCGGCTTCATCCGTCAGGCTCATGCGACGTTCCCACTCGGCATCGAAATTAGCCCCTAGGCCAGCCACCTCGCGCACGAGCGCCCCCTGCATCCGGGCGCCGGCGGACTGACGGCCCTGACGACGGGAAACCCGCATGCGACGCTTGGCATCTTCAATCTCATTCGGGGCGAATTTACCCTTACGGAGGCGATCAAGCTCCAAGCGCATCTCTTTGGCGACCTCTTGGGCCGAGGCGGGCGCGGTGCCGGCATAAAGGTAGAACATACCTTGGTCGACGACTTCGACCCGCGTCGCACCGACGAAATAGGCCATACCCTTCTCTTCGCGCACCCGGCGGAACAACCCGCTGGCCATGCCGCTAAGCAGTTCTTCGGTCACGTTCGCGGCGACGACCTCATCCGGCCCGAATCCACAATGAGGAAAAGCAATGGCGACGACGGCCTGTTCACCCTGCGCCCGCTCGAGGACCTTATTAGCCTTAGACGGAGCATGCTTGGGCAGGCCGCAGCGGCTCAGCGAAAGCTTCGGCAAGGAGCCGAAGCGGCGGTTGACGAACTCCATGACCGTCGGGCGATCGAAGGCGCCACTGACGCCGATGACGATATTGTCGGCGACGACCAGGGACTGGTGCAAGGCCGCTAGGTCGGACGGCTGAATCTTCGCTAAGGTTTCCGGCGTACCGCAGGCGTCGATGGCGAGCGGATGCCCACCGAAATACTGGCGCTGGAGCTGCAATCGAGCCTTCTCAACGATGTCGTCTTCGGCTTCGCGGCAGGCGGTGATGATGGCGGCGCGCTCCAAGGCGAAAGTTTCGGGCAGGATCTTCGGACCGAGAATACCGTCGGCGATGAGTTCGGAGATCTTTTCAAAATCCGAACTCAGGGCCTCACCCCAGAGACCGCAGGAGACCTGTGAGCCATGGTCGGCGAAGGTCGCCCCGATGCTGTCGACGAGGTGCGCCACCTCTTCTTTGGTCCGATGCACGTTATCGCGGGCGAACATCGTGCCGAGCAGGCCAGTGGTGCCACGCTTATCGGGCGCTTCATAAGCGAGGCCGCCGGCGAGGAAGACGCCGACTCCGGCCTTGGGGATGGTGGCGTCGTGCTGGAGGACGACGCGGACGCCGTTGTCCAAGGTGAAGGTCTCGAAGCGGTCCGGCGTAGCCGTTGCCGTGGCGATCGCCGCCGAAGCATCCGCCTTCCCCCCACGCATGGTACCGAAAGTAACGTTGTCCGGACGAAGCCACTTGCGGGCTTCGCGGGTGAGGTCCTCGGCACCCAGTTTGGCGAGATGCTCCACGCCGCGTTGCGGCCAGGAAATATCATGACCGATAGTAGCCGCATGGGCGACGCGGCTGGTCAGCCCGTGGATATTCTTCTGGCCGTTGACCATGCCGACGACCGACTGGCGACGCACCTTCTCAAACTGGGCAGGCGTGACGCCTTTCTGCAGGAGGCCGTCGACGACTTCGGCGATCGCTTGTTCCACCACGGGGGCGGATGTACCGGCTTCACCCGTCCAACTGCACCAAGCGAGGCCTAGATCGCGAATACCGAAACCAGAAGCGTCGATGCCGTGGATAAGCTTACGCTTCTCGCGGAGCTCACTCCAAAGCAAGGAACTGTTCCCCGCGCCGAGTACACCGAGGAAGAGGTCCGTAGCGAGGCGACCTTCGTCGAAGTAACCCGGGATGCGCCAGCAGGCGACGCCCTTGGAGGTATTGACCTCGCGGATGAGATCGGCGCGACGGACCCCGCCCTGCGGCGGCTCCTGGTGCGCAGCGATATCGATGAGGGGCCGGCGAGCGAAACGGCCGAACCAACGTTCGGCGGAAGCGAAGACTTCCTCCGGGGGCATGCTACCGCCCAGGGCCAACACGACGTTCGTCGGGACATAGCGGCTGGCGTGATAGGACCGCAGGTCCTCCGGGGTGATGCGCACAAAGAGGTCGCGATGGCCGATTACTGGTTGGCGTAAAGGATGCGAACGGACCGCCTCTTCCAAGACGGACTTGGCCAGCATCTGGTCATGCTCATCGTCGCACATCGCGATTTCGCGTAAAATGACTTCACGCTCCATCTTCGCGTCGGCATCCGTGATGAGCGGATCGAAGACCATGTCAGCGATCGCTTCCATCGCGGTCTCAAAACCCTCCTGCGGCGCGTCGACGTAATAGACCGTCCGGTCGAACGTCGTGTAGGCATTGGAGGAACCCCCGCTGCGATGGATGGCGTCAGTGAGCTCACGGTTCGTGAAGCGACCGGTACCCTTGAAGACCATGTGCTCAAGGTAGTGGGAGATGCCTGAGCCTTCCCAACGTCCCTCATGGATACTGCCCGTGCGGACCCAGGCCTGGACGGTGCACAGCCCGATGCCGGGCCGATGGGAGTAGATAACCTCGAGTCCGTTGGCAAGGACCCGGCGCTCAGGCAAGGGGCCGGCAATCTGGGCGAAACTCAGGCCTTCGAGATACGACATGGGCTGGATGTATGCCCCAGCCTCGACGGGGTGCAAGTGCGACCAGTCCTTGCCCGGGCAAATGAGAGCCCGACCGGCCCCACTCTGACATTGAAAACAAAGGATGGCCTAGGTATTCCCAACCTTCGCCCGCCAACCAAGGAGGGCCCCTCCCCCTTCCTTCCGCTTTCCGATGTATATTCCGCCCGAAATCCGAGCCAGCCTCGACGAAGTCGAACGCCGCGCCGGCTACCTCTGGAAGTTCCTCGACGTCGCGGGCAAGCAAGCCGCTATTGCGAAACTCGAAGAGCTCATGACCGCCCAAAACTTCTGGGACAGCCAGAAGGCCGCCCAGAAGGTCATCTCGGAGTGCAACGGCCATAAGGTCATCGTCGCCCCCCAGGTCGCCTTCCGACGCCAGATCGAAGACGCCAAGACCCTTGCCGAGCTGATCACGGAATCGCCGGATGGCACGGCCGACGCCGAGGTCGAGGAACTCCGCAAGCTTGGCACCGACCTGCTCGCCGCCGTCTCCGAACTCGAGATCGCTTCGTTCCTCTCTGGCCTACACGACCGCTCCAACGCCATCGTCACCGTCAAGGCCGGCGCCGGTGGCACGGAATCCAACGACTGGGCTGACCTGCTCTACCGCATGTACACCCGCTGGGCCGAGCGTCGTGGTTTTAAGATCGAAGTCGAAGACATCGCCGAAGGCGAAGGCGCGGGCATCAGTCAGGCCACGTTCCGCCTCGAAGGTCCCAACGCCTACGGCTACGTCAAGGCCGAGCGCGGCGTCCATCGCCTCGTCCGTATCTCCCCTTTCGACGCCAACGCTCGTCGCCACACGTCCTTCGCCTCCGTCGACGTGGTCGCGGAAATCGACGATGATATCGACGTCGAAGTCAACGAAGCCGATCTGCGCGTCGACGTCTACCGTTCCAGCGGCAAGGGCGGCCAGCACGTCAATAAGACCGAATCCGCGGTCCGCCTGACGCACATCCCGACGGGCATCGTCGTGGCCTGCCAACGCGAACGCTCCCAGGTCAAGAACCGCGCCCTCGCGATGAAGATCCTCCGCGCCCGCATCTACGAAAAGACCATCGACGACAAGCGCGCGGAGATGGAGAAATATTACGGCGAAAAGGGCGACATCGGCTGGGGTAACCAGATCCGCTCCTACGTCTTCCAACCTTACCAGATGGTGAAGGACCTCCGCACCGGGGTCGAGACGGGCAACATTCAGGCGGTTATGGACGGCGACATCGACGCGTTCATCAACGGCTGGCTCCGCGCCGGCGGCCCGCGCACCCGTAATAAGGACATTAAGATCGAGGACTAAGTCCTCCGCCCCCATGCCCACCCGGGACATCCTCCGCCAGAAGCTCCTCGATACCCCGCTCTTTGCGGAGAAAATCTGGAAGCTTTCGCCGGAGCCTTGGCCCATCACGGAAGCGCAGCTACGTGACATAAAGCGTATCGGCTCGGCTTGCCTGAGCTACCATCGCGCGCTCGAACGCCTCTACCTCCGCTCCTTCACCAACAAGAAGATCCTCCGCAACCGCGAGGTCTACGCGCCTTGGGTCGCCGAATACATGGACCGCTACAAGCCCGCCGGCCTCATCGCGCATGGCCGCCACCGCGCCGTCAAAGGCCAGTGCCCCGTCGTCCTGCGCCCAGACCTGCTCATCACCGACCAAGGCTTCACGATGACGGAGTTGGACAGCGTCCCTGGTGGCGTCGGCCTCACGGCCTACCTCAATGAGGTCTACGCCGAAGACTTCCCCCGCGTCATCGGCGCGAATAGCATGCCTGACCGGTTCATGGCCTCGCTCGCCCGCCTGACCCCGAAGGAGAAATTCCCGCTCGTCGCCATCGTCGTCAGCGACGAGGCCGCGACCTATCGCCCAGAATTCGAGTGGCTCGGCGAGAAACTCCGCACCCTCGGCCATGACGTGCACGTCATCGCACCCGCCCAGATCATGCAGATGGGTGACGGCTCCTACATCCCCGTCGACGGCGCGCCTCGCCGCGTCGATATCCTCTACCGTTTCTTCGAACTCTTCGACCTCGCCAACGTCAAGGGCGCTGACGGTATTTTCAACGCGGTCGAAGCCGGCACGCTCACGCTGACGCCGCCGATGAAGGCCTTCCAAGAAGAGAAGCTGGGCCTCGCCCTGCTCCACCACCCTCAACTCGCCGAGTTTTGGAAAGAAAACCTCCCGGAGGATCATTATGAAGCCCTCTTTCGCATCATCCCGCAGACCTGGATTATGGAGAAGACCGAGCTCCCGCCGACGGCAGTCCTGCACGCCCCTGGCTTTGCCGGTCGCCCCATCCGCGAATGGACCGAACTCGCCGAGGCCTCCCAACGCGAACGCAACCTGATCATCAAGGCCAGCGGCTTCCACGAGACCGCCTGGGGCGCGCGCTCGGTGACGCTCGGCAGCGACGTCTCCCGCGAAGAATGGCTCGAGGCCATCGAGAACGCCCTGAACCCCGAGAACGAGACCTTCCATGTCATGCAAGAATACCATAAGCCCTCGCGCCTGACCCACCCGGTCTACGCCGATGACGGCTCGGTGGTTCCCGCCGACGGACGCGTCCGTCTTTGCCCCTACTTCTTCGCCGATAACGATACGGTGGAGCTTTCCGGGATCCTTTCGACGTTCTGCCCCGCGGATAAGAAGATTATCCACGGTATGAGCGACGCGGCCCTGCTGCCCTGCCACCTGGTCTCCTAAGGCGTCTCCGACGCCTTGCATCCTGCTGGGATAAAGCCCAAGGTAGGCCCATGAGACTCCTTGCCCTCGGCCTGTTCTCGCTGTTTGCCCTCCTCGGCGACCTAAGCGCCGCCGTCCGCACGAAGGTCGACCTCGTCAACCTGACGCCCGATATCCGCCCCGGAGAAAAGGCGCTCATCGCGATGCGCTTCCGCTGCGACCCGCACTTCCACATCTACTGGCAGAATCCTGGCGATGCCGGACAAGCACCGACGGTGGAGTGGCAGGAACTTTCCGGCACGAAAGTCGGCGCCTTCATCTGGCCCGGCCCCAAACTGATCGACCAGTCCGGCGTGATGAACTTCGTCTACGAGGACGAGACCTTGTTGCTCATGGAAGTCGCCGTCCCCAGTGACGCCAAGGGCACGCTGACCTTCAAAGGCAAAGCGGAATGGCTCGAGTGCGACGACTCCGGATGCTGGCCGCACGATAAGCAGGTCGAACTTACCGTCAAAGTGGGCGCCGGTAACGTCCCTTATAAATACGACGCTAAGCTCTACCCCGCCCTTCGCCCACGCCTGTCGACCACGGCATCATCCGATGGTAAGTTGCTCACGGTTGTCCTACCAGCTGGAGATAAACTGACCAAGACTTGGTTCCCCGTCCGCGGCTTCGTCTCACCCACGGCCACGGCCAAACAGAAGCTGGTCGGAGATACCATCGTCATCGAATTGGCCGACGCGACCGAGACCCTCGATTCGGCAGACTTGATCTTTACCACGCGGTCCGCCGATGGCGGGTTCGTCGACATCAAGGCCGTATTAGGCGCAGCACCCTCGAAGCCGGCACCCACGCCGAACACTCCGGCCAAGGCGGCGGGCGACTGGCAGCCCTGGTCTCCGGAGGCGCAGGCGAAGGCTCTCGCCGACGGCAAGATTGTCTACGTCGACTTCACCGCCCGCTGGTGCGCCACCTGCCAGGTCAATAAGCGCGTGTACACGCAAGATGACGTAGCCAAGGCGCTCACCCAAGCGGGCGTGGTGATGCTCAAGGCTGACTGGACGAAGAAAGATGCGGTCATTGCCAACGAGCTCGGCAAATACGGGCGCACCGGGATTCCACTCAACGTCTTCCTGAAAACGGGCCAGCCCCCTGCCATCCTCTCCGAGGCCCTTACGGGCACCGAAGTCCTCTCGGCACTTTCCGCGGTCTCGGCTGGTAAGCCCTACCAAGCGGAGACCACGACGCACTCGTTCTTCATCTGGATGCTCCTGGCTTTCGGCGGCGGCACCCTCCTCAACCTGATGCCCTGCGTCTTCCCGATGATCGGCCTCAAGGTCCTCGGCTTCGCCAAGGAAGCCGGTGCCGCGCGTAGCAAGGTGATCCTCAACGGCCTCCTCTATTCCGCCGGCGTCATCGCCAGCTTCCTCGCCCTCGCGCTCCTCATCATCGGACTTAAATCCGGTGGCTCCTCCGTCGGCTGGGGCTTCCAGATGCAATCCCCCGGCTTCGTCCTCGGCACTTGCGTGCTCATGATCGTCCTCGGACTCAGCCTCGCCGGGGTCTTCGAGATCGGTGTCGGCCTGGGCGGCGTCTCCGCGGGCGAAGGCGACGGACGGGTCGCAACCTTCCTCTCGGGCGTGCTCGCCACGGTCGTAGCCACGCCCTGCACGGCGCCCGGTCTCGGCGCCGCGTTAGGCTTCGCCTTGGACAAGGAACGCTCCACGGGCGAGACGCTGCTCTTCTTCACCGTCATTGGCCTCGGCATGGCGCTACCCTACCTGCTTCTTTCGATGTTCCCCCGCCTTGCCGCGATGCTCCCGCGCCCAGGCGAGTGGATGGAGTCCCTTAAACAAGGCATGTCCTTCCCGCTGTTCGCCTACGCGCTCTACCTGCTCTGGGTACTCAATGCACTCGTGGAAGATGCCGCTTGGGTGCGCGACGCCTCACTGGGACTCGCCCTCATCGCCACGGCCTGCTGGGTGCTCGGCCGCTGGGGCGCGCTGCACCGTAGCGACCGCGAACGCCTGACAGCCAAACTGGTGTCACTGGGATTGTTTGGCGGTACGCTGGCCTACCTCTTCGCGACGCTGCCGTAAGCCGAAGCTTCCAGACCATAAAAAAGGCCCGCCGAACGGCGGGCCTTTTCTTTGGTTCAATCTGTCGCTCAGAGCGCGGTGGGGACAGGAGCCGGAGCGGCGCCGGCGGACGGAGCCGGGGCGGAGACCCGAGCGGCCGGGGCAGCGGAAATCGGCCCGGAGTAGTTCACGTCGACGATCACAGCCTTGCGGTCCTTGGCGCCAGACTGACGACCAGCGGCGTTCTTGTCGGCTTGCTGCGAACCGAGGGCCATGATTTCAGATCTGGCTTCGCTGGCGCCACTCTTGACGAGATACTCGCGGACGGATTGGGCGCGGCGATCGGAGAGACCGAGATTGTATTCTGCGGTGCCGAAATGGTCGGTGTAACCGGCGATGATGACATCCGTGGCCTTCACGCGACCCGCGACGGCGTCAATCTTGGCACGCTCATTGGCGGAGACAGTGTATTTGTCGAAATCGAAGTAGACGGTCGTGAGAATGGCCTCGGGTGGGATATTGCCGGCGAGAATCTGGGCGGCGAGGGCATCGCGACGTGGGTTGGACGAACGGTGATCGATGATGTCAGGGCCACCGGGACCGCCGTTACCGGAAGCAAGCGGGTTGAAGCCGGAAGGGATGCGAGAGGTGCAACCGACGCTCAAGGCGGCGACAGCGAGAAGGAAGGTGAAACGCTTCATAGTGAGAACGGAGATAAAATAACAGAGGGCGGGAGTCGGCAAGCCTAGTCTCGCTCAGTAGCGCGGGACCTGGGGGTCGACCTTGAGCGACCAGGCGTCGATACCACCCTTGACGTTACTGACGCGGGTATAGCCTTTGGACCGCAAGAAATGGGTAACCTTCATGCTCCGGCCGCCATGGTGGCACTGGACCAGGACCGGGACGTCCTGCGGAATCTCGGCCAATCGCATCGGCACGGTGTTCATGGGAATAAGTCGAGAGCCCTCGATTCGGCAGACGGCATACTCGTCCATTTCCCTGACATCAATGAGCTGGGGTGGATTGGGGCCGGACAACAGGCGCTGGGCTTCTTCGACGGTCACTTCAAGGGGGGTTTCGGACATGAGTTCAGAGGATTGGCAGGAAATAGGTGCATAGGCGGCCTTCTCGAGCGAACGGATGACAGGAGAAGCACCGCAACACGGACAGGCCGGGTCGGCCGACAAGGCGATCAGTTTGGAAGTACCGGAGCCGACATCGACGACCAGCAGGCGCGAGGCAGAGCGTTTACCGAGTAGGACGGCGATGACTTCGGAAGCCATCCAGGAGCCGATCACCCCACAGGTCGCACCGAAGACGCCCGCCTCGGCACAGGTCGGCACGGAGGAGGCGTCAGGGATGACGGGGTAGAGACAACGGTAACAGCCAGTCTTCGGGAGGAAGACGCCCACTTGGCCAGCTTCGCGCAGGACGCTTCCGTGCACGAGGGGTCGCCCACCCAGCACACAGGCGTCGGCCGCGAGGAAACGGGTCGCGAAGTTATCCGTACCATCGACCACGACATCGTAACGGGCGACGAGGTCTGACGCGTTCTCGACCGTGAAGCCCTCGGGATGCAATGCCACCTTGAGACCGGGATTAATCTCCCCGAGCGCCTCGGCGGCGGAAATAGTCTTCGGGAGCCCCAAGGTGTCGAAACCATGGATGATCTGGCGATGTAGATTCGAGATTTCGACCTTGTCCGGGTCAGCAATGCCGATGACGCCGATACCAGCGGCAGCCAGATAGAGGCCGACGGGGGAACCTAGGCCGCCAGCACCTAAGAGTAGCACCTTGGCCTCGCGCAGACGCAGCTGACCGGCCTCCCCTACCCCGGGCAGACGAATCTGCCGGGAGTACAAGGCCCTCTCGTGGTCGCTCAGGCGTTGTTCCGCGGACATACGGACAGTGGAACCCCCGCATGGAGCGGTGTCAAACCGCCCCTTCCACGTGTCGGATTGAATAATCCGCCAAGGTGTCCCAACTTGACCCCGTGGCACAGGTCTTCCTCGGCATCGATTATGGCTCCCGCAGGGTCGGGCTAAGCCATGCCGACGAACTCGGGTTCGCCTTCCCCCTGCCCGCCGCAATCGCGGAAAGCGCCGAAGAGCGCTTCGCCCAGATTGGCAAAGAGATCGCCCGCCTCAAGGTCACCCTGCTCGTGCTCGGCTACCCCCTATCGGTCGAAGGTGAACGCACCAAGCGCTGCGATGAGGTCGATGTCTTCGCGACTGAACTCACCCGGCGCTTCGCCTTACCCATCGAGAAGGTCGACGAAGCCCTCACGAGCCAAGCGGCCGATGAGTTCGGAGGACGGAAAGCCCGTTCAGCCAACGAGCGCAAACAGCAGGCCCGCACCGGAGAGCGCGACTCGCGCGCGGCCGCCGTCTTACTCCAGGATTTCCTCAATAGCCGCGGCCTCGGCTCCTGATATGCCTCCCGCCAAGACCAAGAAACCCTTCACGCCGAAGCTCGAGCGCTTCCTGGCGACGGTCGCCTACGACGGTACCGACCACATCGGCTGGCAGGTCCAGACGGGGCAGCTTTCGATTCAAGGCGAGCTCGAGGCTCGCATGTCACGCATCCTCAAGACCCCGATTGTCATCCATGGCAGCGGTCGCACGGACTCCGGCGTTCATAGCGTCGGACAACGTTTTCATTTTGACGCATTCTGGCCTCACCCGTGCAGCTACCTCGTCCACGCGATGAACTCGTGCGAACAGAACGGTCTGCTGGTCACGCAGATTCAGCGGGTCGCGCCGACGTTCCATTGTCGCTGGCATGCCGACGGCAAACGCTATCGCTACGAGATCTGCGATGGTTACCCGCCGCCCTGGGAGGCGCGCTTCTGCCTGGGATTAGGGATGAAGACCGTCGACGTGAAGCTGATGCGACAGGCCGCCAAGCTTCTGCTCGGCAAACATGACTTCTACGCGTTCGGTGCGAATCACGGCCAAGGCATGGAGAAGGAAAATCCAGTTAAGGACCTGCGCCGCCTTGAAGTCCGCCGCCGCGGGAAGCGGATTACCATCATCGCCGAAAGCAGCGGCTTCCTTTACAAGATGGTCCGCCGCCTCGTCGGAGGACTCCTCCGCGTGGGCGAAGGGAAGATGACCCCCGAACGCCTCCTCGCCTACCGGAAGGAACGTGCCATCACCTCGGAAGTGCCGACCGCGCCCGCTCGCGGGCTCTTCATGGAGAAAGTCTTCTTTAAGTCCGGCTCCTTTCAGAACCCGCGCGTCTTGCGCAGCTACAAAGACTCCGACAGTTCGGAATAATGATCTCTTAATGTTGGGTTAAGGCCTTTTCTGGCATAATACCCTGACTATGAGATTGTTCTCACTCGTCTGCGTCACCCTCAGCCTAGCCGCCGCTGCCGCGCCAGTCGACCTCCCGTCGCTCTTCGACAAGCGCGCCCTAGTGAAACCAATCACCGAAATCGAAGGCATCCTGAGCGACGGCTCCAAAGCCACGGTCTATAAAATCGTCGTCCGCTCCCTGCCCCACGATCACGCGATGGGCCCCTGGTCCCCGGCCACGCTTAACGACAAGGGCGGCTACTGGGAAGACACCGTCGACAAGAAGCTCTACCGCGTCGACGCCGACTATCTCAAAATCCTGAACAAGCGCGGTTGGAACATGTTCGACGCCGACGGCACGGTGCACCGCACGAAAGACCGCACGGAGTTTGACAAGGTCGCGCGCCAGGAACTCGCCGGCTGGACGTACGAACAGGCCGCCAAAGATGGCGTCACGAATTCGGTGATCGAACTGCAACCGCTCGAGCAGATTGTGACGATCTTCCTGCCGAAGAATCCGAAGGCCTCCGAGGCAGTCACCCCGCTGCGCCAGGCGAAGTTCTCCCCGCGCTCGGGGCTCGGCATCAGCACCAATGGCGTCCGCTTCTTCCCGCCGGAACCAGTCAATCGCATCACGGCGTTCAAGAACATCGCCCCGCTCGACCCTAAGGGCGGTCACACGGGCTTTGGCCACGAATACCACTACCACCGTGCGCCGTCCGTCATGGACAATGATAAGTCAGGCAAGGTCGTTGGCTTCGCGCTCGATGGTTTCCCGGTCCGCGGCCCCACGGAGGCCGACGGTTCCGCCCCCAAGAAACTCGATTCGATCAGCGGCCATGACCACGACGGACTCGGCTACCACTACCACGTCAGCAATGAGTGGCCCTACATCGTCGGCGGTTTCAAAGGCCCCCTCGGTACCGCCGTCCTCGGCGACGCCGACATCTGCGACGCGACCAAAACGGGCGGGAACGGCGGTAAAGGCGACAAGGGTGGCAAAGGCGGCCCCAAAGGCGGCAAGGGTGCCCCCAAAGGTGAGAAATAAATAACCATGACTTTTCTCCGTCACGTTCTGTCTCTCGCCCTCGTCGTCGTCCTCGCCGATGCACAACAGCCGAGCAGCCCGCCGAACGTCCTCCTGATCATCGCCGACGACCTCGGCTGGAATGGGGTCAGCTACCATAATCCTAAGATGGTCACGCCTGCCCTCGCCCAACTCGCGAAGGAAGGCGTCCAGCTCGAACGCTTCTACGGATACCCCGTCTGCAGCCCCGCCCGTTCAGCTTTGCTCACCGGCATGATGCCGCGGCGCTTCGGCCTGACCGACGTGGTCGGACCTGGACAGCAAGGTATCCCGAAAGGCACGCCCACGCTGGCCTCAACGCTGCAAAGTGCCGGCTACCGGACATCGCTCATCGGTAAGTGGCATCTGGGCACTAATCCCGGCCCGCTCGGCTACGGCTTCGATCACTTCTACGGATTCTTAGGTCCGGAGATCGACTACTTCACCCACGTCAACCAAAGAGGCGTCGTTGACTGGGCTCGGGACGGCAAGACCGTCGAAGAAAAAGGCTATGCAACCACGCTGATGGCCGACGAAGCCATCGCGCAGCTTAAACAACGTGACCGCAAGAAGCCCTTCTTCATGCAGGTCGCCTTCAACGCGCCACACACCCCTCTGGCTGCACCGGAAGCACTGATCGCGAAACACAAGTCCGACGCGCTCTACACAGCCGTCGTCGAGAGTCTGGATCTCGGAATCAGCCGCATCCTGGCCACGCTGGATGAACAAGGCCTTCGCGCCAACACCTTGGTCATTTTCTGCTCCGACAATGGCGCCACGCGCCGCTTCAGCCCGAATACGCCGCTGAGCTTCGGCAAAGGCACCGTCCAAGAGGGCGGCATCCGGGTGCCAGCCATCGTGCGCTGGCCTGGCAAGGTTGCGGCCGGCGTACTCAGTCAACAGCCAGTGGCTGCGCACGACCTCTTCCCTTCCCTTCTCGCTGCGCTCAGTCTACCGATACCCGGAGCATTAAAGTTCGACGGGTCCAACCAATGGCCCGCGCTATCGACGGGCAAGACCCTCCCGCGACCCGCTTTCCTGATCGCCGCGCAAGACATCGCCTTCTTCGATGGCGAGTGGAAGATCATCGAAACGAGCGTTGGAAAGCGAAGCCTGTATAACCTCCGGACCGACCTCGGCGAAAATAAAGACTTATTTGCCTCCCAACCCGAGCTCGCTGCCAAACTAGGCGCACAGCTGGATGCCTTGAAGCAAGGCCTGCCCGCAGTAACGACGGGGGGCGCGGGGAAAGGCGCTAAGGGGAAAGGGAAAAAGTAATCCCTTCATCGGCCCTTAAGCCGACCTCTGCTAGAATCTCCAAAACATGACCCTCCCATCACTCCGCCCCCTAGCACTCGTGCTACTCATTCTCTCATGCGGAACAATGCTCGGCTTCGGCGCTCCCGCTGAAGGCAAGAAGGGAAAAGGGAAAGGCGGCGCGCCTACCGGCTCCTTCGATACCGTCGCGGCAGCCAAGCCAGTCGAAAAGAATAGCACCTTCAAACTCACCAGCCCCGCGGTAAAGGACGGCGAAAAACTTCCGGTTGAATTCACCGGCGACGGGACCAGCGCCAGCCCGCCCCTCGCTTGGACTGGTATGCCGAAAGGCACGCAGAGCTTGGTGCTGATTATGCACCACCTCGACCCGGAAGGTAAGACGAAGATCTACTGGCTGATACATGACATCAATCCGCAGACCACGAGCGTCGCCAAGAACGCCACCGACTTCGGCAAGATGGGCATCAGCACGGTCCATCATCGCGTCGAGTACGCGTCGCCCCATTCCAAAGGTCCCGGCGAAAAGAAATATGTCCTCACCCTTTTCGCCCTTTCCGCCAAGCCCGACCTCTCCCAGGCCGAAAGCCCGATCACCGTCGACCCGCTTCTCGCCGCCATGAAGGGCAAGATTCTCGCCGCTGCCGATCTGACCGTGCTTTACACCCGCCCGGCCGGCGCCAGCGACAGTAAGGAAGAGAAACGCCCGCCCCGCCGCGAAGAAGGCGCCAAGTAAGCGGTTTTGATTGGAACGCGACGGCCTGCCGTCGTACTCATTTCCCATGCGGCGAGTCTTCCTGCTCTGGCTTTCGGCCCTCCTGCCGACACTTCTCTGGGCCCACCCGGAGTGGAAGGAAGCCTCCTGCATCGGCGTCATCGACGAAAAGAACACCTTCGCGCTGACGGTAAAGTTCGACGTCCCCTCATTTCTCCTAGGCCAGCTACCCAAGGACGCACCGATCAAGGACCTCGATGTGCTGATGTTCACGCCTGGGCGCCTGACCTCGTCCATCGAACCAGGCCGCCAACAGTTCCTCGCCGGCCTCCGCCTCGAAGCCGACGGCAAAGCCGTGGCATGGAAAATCGAGACCTTCCCGACCGCTGAACAGATCCTCGCGCAGTCCGGCCGTCAAGGTGAAGCCGATCGCTATCCAGTGATGATGAATGCGAAGCTCACGGCGACGGTGCCGGCGGACACGCAGAAACTCGTGCTCCGCTTCCCTGACGCCCTCGGCACGGTCTTCACGAATCTCCGCAAGGGCATGGAATTCCAGACGGTCATGGCGGTATCGAAAAACGAACCCGGGGAATTCCAGATCGGCGATGACACGGTTGCCACCGACAATCAGACCATCGTCGCACTCCTCGCCGACGGCTTCGGCCACGTGCTGCCCGACGGCTGGGATCATTGTTTGTTCATGTTGGCGATGTTCCTCGGCGCGGCCTCGCTCCGCCAGGCACTCGGTCGCTCCCTCGTATTCACCCTCGGCCACAGCATCACGCTCAGCGCAGTCGCACTCGGCTGGGTCGGTAACCCAGGTGCATGGATCGAACCCTTCATTGCGCTCACCATCGGGCTCGGCGGACTGATGGCGTATCGCGGGACCGCCACCAACCGTCAGATGCTCGTCGTCCCGGCCGTCTTCGGCTTGGTCCATGGCCTCGGCTTCGCCGCAGCGGTCTCCGATCGCCTAAAGGATTGGGATAACGGCAGCATCGTCCGTATTCTCATCGGCTTCAACGTCGGCATCGAACTCGCCCAGATGGCTGTCATCCTGATGTCTGCCGCTCTGCTTTGGACCGTACTCCGTTCCGGCGTGCCGGAGACCAAGGTTCGCCGTGGGCTCTGCCTCGCGGTCGCGATCGTCGGCTTCGGCGTGATGGCCTACCGGGTGGCGGGCATCGCCTGATCAGAGGCGACCGACGGGGCGCTTACCGGCGTCGAGCTTCTTACGCTCCGAGGCGGCGAGTTCCTGTAGCTCCTTCACGATCTCAGGATGGGTCGCGGAGACATCGTTCTTCTCACCCTCATCGGCGTCGAGATTATATAACGAAAGGCCAATCTGGCGCTGATGGGTCGTGGCCGGCAGGCCGTCCCTGGCGGCGGGAATCATATCGACGTAACTGCGATACGCATGAGGGAGGTGGAGCTTCCATTTACCCTTACGGACAGCTTCAAGTCGATCGCCGTAGTAATAGCTGAAGATTTCACGGGCGGTGGTCATTTCGCCCTTGAGCAACGGAAGGAAGGACTGGCCATCAATCTCGTGCTTCGGCTTGGCCGCGGCACAGGCCTCGACGATCGTAGGAACGACATCGATATTAGCCGCGAGCGCATCCGTGCGAGTGTCGGGCTTCACGACGCCAGGCCAGCGGACGATGAACGGCACACGAACGCCCCCTTCGAAAGTCGTACCCTTGCCTTCGCGATACGGGCCAGCG
Organism: Opitutia bacterium; assembly: GCA_003569165.1. Lineage (GTDB taxonomy): Bacteria > Verrucomicrobiota > Verrucomicrobiia > Opitutales > UBA953 > UBA953. The sequence continues at coordinate 7,334 of BGOI01000011.1, read as the reverse complement.
GAACCAGCGTGGCGGCCGAAATTCAACCACGGTCCGTTGTCGCTGGTGAAGACAACGATGGTGTTCTTATCGACCCCTTTTTCGGCAAGAGCCTTCAACACGGCACCGACAGTGCGATCGATGTCAGCCATGGTGTCGGCATACGGCGTGGCGCCCTTACCCTTAAAGTCAGCCGAAGCTCCAAGCGGGGTATGCGGCATCGAGGTCGCGAGGTAGAGGAAGAACGGTTTGTCCTTGCCGGCGCTCTCGCGAATGAAGCGCACCGCACGAAGTCCTTGCGTCGAGGTCAGCGCATCCATGTCCGACCAGTCGCGAACGAAGCCCATCGGATGATCGTGAACATACCGCGGCAGCTCGGGATACATCTTCCGACGGGTTTCGTCGCCGAGAGCGTAGCCCAGTGGCCACATGTCATTCGAATACGGCAGAATCATCGAATCGTCGAAGCCGTGCTTAGAGGGGAGGAATTTCGGCGCGTCGCCGAGATGCCACTTGCCGACCACACTGGTTCGATAGCCGGCATCACGCAACAGGCTGCCGAGTGTCTGTTCGTCGTTACTGAGTCCCGTTTTCGACTGCGGGCCGAGTGCGGTGCCACCCAGTCCGAGTCGATTCGGATAACAACCGGTCATCAGCGCAGTGCGGGAAGATGTGCACACGGCCTGCGTGGCATAGAAACTGGAGAAGCGCAGGCCTTCCTTGGCCAGGCGATCAATGTTCGGCGTCACGTTCTGGGTCGAACCATAGCAGGCGGGGTCAGCCCAACCCATGTCATCGCACATGATATACACGACGTTAGGACGAGCGCCGAACAAGGTCGCACAGAGCAGTAGGGCCAAGGTTGGGGTAAACCTCATGAGAGTATTACTAGGGGTATTACCCTAGGCGTCCAAGACTAATGTCAGCCCCGACTGATTCTGTCTGAGATTAGACTTTCAGCCCCAGCTCGGCACAGACAGCCGGGTGCTTGCGGGCCTTGTTGATGAACTCATCCACCCCGAAGTCGGCCACGATGAAGTCCCCATAACGGAACGACGGGCACTTGGACTGGCCGGTGATGGCGACCAGCTGGCGCATCTGATGCATGTCGGCAATCACGTCACGGACATCGAGTTTCACGCCCTGGGCGGCGAAGTATTCCAAGGCCTGCGTGCACCAGGGGCAACCAGGCTTGGTGTAAAGGACGGGCAGAGGCTGCGGCATGACGGAAACCAAGCGGGGCCAGCCCAGGTTAGCAAGCGGAGAGCACCCGAGGCGTTGACAGTCCGGCGGCTCTTGCAGGAAATGACGCATCCCCATGGAAACCATTCACGGAGCCCCCAGTTATTCCCTGCGTACCGCCGAGGTCGAACTGGCCGTCACCCAGACCGCCGGCCACCTCGCCCCGGTCACGTTCAATCTCCCAGGCCTCAAAGCCTCCCCGTTCTCGCTCTCGCCCTGGACGCCCACGCAGATCGACCAGTCGCTGCCGAACCTGCTCACTTACCTCCGCGGCGACTTCATGTGCCTGCCGTTCGGCGGACAGGAAAAAGGCCCGCCCCACGGCGACACGGCCAATGCGCCTTGGCAATTGGTCTCATCTTCCGCGACCTCGCTCAAGCTCACGCAGACCGGCACCGACACCGGCGCCACCGTCGCCAAGAACTTCACGCTCACCCCGGGGCACCATGCGATCTATTGGGAACACCTCATCGAGAACCTCGAAGGCCGCTGGAACTACGGCAATCACCCGGTGCTCGACCTGTCACACGTTCCGGCCGGCGCGGCCCGCATCGCGACGAGCCCCTTCCGCTTTGGCTCCGTCTATGCAGGCGAGTTCTCCAATCCCGCTTCGGGTGAATCCGGCGCACTCAAGCCCTTCGCGGAATTCTCGACGCTGAAATCCGTCCCGATGAAGGACGGAACGAACACCGACCTCACCCACTACCCCGCCCGCGCTGGCAACGATGACCTGATCATGCTCGTTAACATCCCCGCCACCGAGGCCCAGCCCTTCGCCTGGACGGCCGTCACCTTCCCGGGCTACGTCTGGTTCTCGCTTAAGAATGTCGCCGACTTCCCCTCCACCCTCTTCTGGCTCTCCAACGGCGGCCGACCCGGACACCCCTGGGAAAAGCGCCACCTCGGTCGCCTCGGCCTTGAGGAAGTCTGCTCGCACTTCTGCGACGGCGTCGACGTCGCCCGCGAGGATCGCCTGGCCGCCAAGGGCATCCCGACCAGCCGACTTTTCCGAAAGGACGAGCGCGTCCGTCTCCCCCTGATTCAGGCCGCCGCCGCGGTGTCCGCCGACTTCGGGCAGGTCCAGAGCATCGTCCCCGCCGGCCCCGAGGCCGTCCGGATCACGGGCGAAAACGGCCAGTCCGTTACCTGCCCCATTAATTGCAGTTTTTGAAGTCGTAAGTCGGCTTACTCAATTCTTGTCCCTGCCCAAGGAGTCGCCTAAATCCGACCTCCCCGACCCACCTTTCTCCCTACCATGTCCTCCCCTAAGATTGTCCAAGATCTCTCCACCAAGCAGAGCGGCGTCGCCTCTCTCGTGGAAAAGGAACTCGCCAAGACCGGCGGCCTGCTTCGCCTGGCTCCGTGCTGGGTCCCGCGCTCCTTCCTCCAGCCCGGTAAGCGCCTCAAGCTGCACCCGGATGACCTCTACGCCTTCGGCCTGAGCCGCGGTGGTATCGACGAGCGCTGGTTTGCTTCCACGACCGAAGCCGCCAACGACAACCGCACCGCCGACGAAGGCCTGTCCTACGTCGTCATCGGAAACACCCGTTTCACCCTCAAGCAGGCCGTCAAGGAATGCGGCTCCGCGCTCATCGGTTCCAAGATCTGGAGCAAGTACAAGAAGTGGCCCGTCTACTCCAAGTTCTTCGACAACATGGGTCCGATCCCGCACCACATGCACCAGAACGCCAAGCAGGCCAAGCTGCTCGGCCTCGAAGGCAAGCCAGAGTCCTACTACTTCCCGCCCCAGCACAACAACGTCGGCAATAATTTCCCTTACACGTTCATGGGCTTCGAGCCCGGCACGACCAAGGCTCAGGTCCGCGAGTGCATCGCCAACTGGGACAAGGGTGACAACAAGATCCTCGCGCTCTCCAAGGCCTACAAGCTCGAGCCCGGCACCGGCTGGCTCATCGACCCTTGCATCCTCCACGCTCCTGGCTCGCTCTGCACCTATGAACCGCAGTGGGGTTCCGACGTGTTCGGCATGTACCAGAACCTCGTCGAAGGCCGCGAAGTACCGTGGGCCCTTCTCGTCAAGGACATGCCGAAGTCCAAGCACAAGGACGTCGACTTCATCGTGGACCAGCTCGACTGGGACAAGAACGTCGACCCGAACTTCAAGGATAACCACTACCTCGAGCCGGTCGTCTCCGTCCAGGGCAAGGGCTACTCCGACAAGTGGATCGTCTACGGTAAGGTCGACAAGTTCCAGTACTTCACTGCGAAGGAACTGACCGTCGAACCCGGCGCCGAGTGCACCATCACGGACAAGGGCGCCTACGGCCTCATCTGCGTCCAGGGCTCCGGCTCGATCAACGGCCAGGTCCTCAACAGCCCGAAGCTCATCCGCTTCAACGAACTCACCGAAGACGAATACTTCTGCACCGAAGCCGGCGCCAAGAAGGGCGTGACCTTCCGCAACACCTCCACGACCGAGCCGCTCGTCTGCCTGCGCTACTTCGGACCGGAAGTGAACCCAGACGCTCCGGCCATGGGCGCCTACAAGAAGGCCAAGAAGAAGTAAGCCTTCCGCACCCTCGCCCCACCCACTACCCCAACCCCACCCCCACACTCATGAAACTACACAACGCGATGTGGCCCGGCCTCGTCGGCAAGGAGCCCAACACCGATCACCCTCCGATCGCCCTCGAGCAGATGCTCGACATGACCGTCGCCGCCAACGTCGACGGCCACAAGTTCGACGGCGTCGACCTATTCCTCTTCCACCCGCACACCGACCCCGATATCTCTGAGGACAACCTCAAGAAGATGGCGGACAAGATCGCCAAGCGCGGACTGAACGTCGGTTCCCTCGTGGCCCCCGTCTGGCCGGGTACGGTCGGCGACAGCGCCATGGGCACCGTCGAGCAGCGCCGTAAGTTCATCGATGCCGTCCGCAAGGCCTGCCGCATCGCCAAGTTGCTCAACGAACACGGCGTCCGCCAGTATGGCGTCATCCGCATCGACAGCGCGACCGGCACCAAGGCCTCGGTCAAGAACGAGTCCGCTGCCATCAAGCAGATTGCCGCGACCTTCCGCGAAGCGGGCATCGTCGCCGCTGGTCATGGCGAGCGTCTCGCCGCTGAGGGCGAAGTCTGCTGGGCTGGCATGCACTCCTGGAAATCCATGGTAAACCTCCTCGAGACCGTCGACCTCCCCGGCACCGTCGGCTTCCAGGCCGACCTGGCGCATACCTACCTTTACCTGCTCGGCGTCAACTCGCCCAAGACGGCCTTGCTCAAGGGCAAGTACACGCAAGCGCAGTTCGATAAGGCCTACGCTAAACTAACCGACGCGCTCCGTCCTTGGACCATCGATTTCCACGTGGCCCAAAACGAACGGCACCGTCCACGGCACGGGCTCGCACGACAAGACCGGCCGCCACTGCCAAGCCGACGACCCTAATGGCAAGCTGGACATCACCGCCACTTCCAAGGTCTGGCTCCAAGGCGCCGCCGATCGCGGCATGAAGCACATCTGCTGGGATGGCTGCATGTTCCCGAACGCGACGCTCGAGAATCCGAAGACCTGGAACACGATCCTCTCCGCAATGGTTAAGGTGAAGAAGGCCCTCTGAGCCACTTCTCCCCCATACTCGATACTCCAAACTCTCATCCCCTCGAACTATGTCTAAAGCCATTCGCATCGGTCTCATCGGTTACGGCTTCATGGGCCGCACCCACTCCAACGCCTACTCCCAGGTCGGTCACTTCTTCCCGAAGGACAAGCTGACCGCCGGCCACCACATCGTCCGCCAAGCCGTCTGCGGTCGCGACGAAGCCAAGGTCAAGGACTTCGCCGAGAAGTGGGGCTACGCCTCCTACGAAACGGATTGGCGCAAGATGGTCACGCGCACCGACATCGACGCCATCGACATCTGCACTCCGAACGACTCGCACGCCGAGATCGCCCTCGAGTGCATCAAGCACGGCAAGATGATCCTCTGCGAAAAGCCCCTCGCCCTCAACGGCACCCAGGGCGAGCAGATGGTCGCCGCGGTCGAGAAGTCCGGCCTCCCGAACCTGGTCTGGTATAACTACCGTTTCCTCCCCGCCGTGACGCTCGCGAAGAACATCGTGGCCGCCGGCGAGCTGGGCCGCGTGTTCCACTACCGCGCCAACTTCCTCCAGGATTGGACGATCTCCACCGAGCTGCCGCAGGGCGGCGCGGGTCTCTGGCGCCTCGACGCCGCTGCCGCCGGTTCCGGCGTGACGGGCGACTTGCTCGCGCACTGCATCGACACGGCCCGCTGGATCAACGGTGACATCACCGAGGTCTCCGCGATCACCGAGACGTTCATCAAGGAGCGCGTCCACACCGCCACGGGCAAGAAGCAGGCCGTCACCATCGACGACGCGGCGATCTTCCTCTGCCGCTTCGAGAACGGCTCGATCGCGCAGTTCGAATCCACCCGCTACGCCCGCGGCCACAAGGCGCTCTACACGTTCGAGATCAACGGCGAGAAGAAGTCCCTCCAGTGGGACCTCCATGACCTCAACCGCCTCAACTACTTCGATCACTCCGTCCCGGGCGATCGTCGCGGCTGGCCAGCATCCACACGTCCGACGGCGATCACCCGTACGCCGGTAACTGGTGGGTCCCGGGTCTCTGCCTCGGTTACGAGCACTCCTTCACCCACGCCCTCGCCGAGTTCCTCAAGAGCCTCGACGACCCGAAGGCTCCGAAGGCCTATCCGGACTTCCGCCACGCGCTGGGTACCCAGTACGTCTGCGACGCCGTCCTGGAGTCCGCCAAGACGAAGCAGTGGGTTAAGGTGAAGAAGGCCTAAAAAGCCCTCCAGCCGCCTTCCAGAGGCCCCGGATCACCCGATCCGGGGCTTCTTTATGCCTTGAGGGCAAACGAGGTAGGGACAGCACCACGTGCTGTCCTAGGCCGCCTATGTCGTGACGCGGTCCCGACCCTACCCAAAGAACGCCCACACGCTTGACATCCTACTGTTACCATTTACAACTGTCAGCAATCACTCCTATGGCCAGAAAAGCCCACATTTCCCACATGGTCTGCACCTACAAGCTCTACCTTCTCAACCGTCACCTGTTCGTAGACCTCCCGGAAGGCCGTACCCTGATCGACACGGGCGCGCCCTTCAGCTCCTCCACTTCCGGCCGCCTGACCTGGCAGAACCAGAACCACGGCGTGAACAAAGGCGGCTACATGGGCTTCACCTTCGACAAGCTCTCCGCCGAGATTGGCGCCCAGGTCGACGCCCTGCTGGGCATGGACCTGCTCGCCCAGACCACCCTGCTCTTCGACGTCGCCCACCGCACCTGAAGGCTGGCGATGAGATGCCGGCCGGCTTCAAGGCAAAGCCTTACGAACTCGCGCCGATGTCCGACCTCCCGCTCTTCCATGTGCCGCTCAACGGCCAGCCAGCCCGCGTGCTCTGGGATACCGGCGCGCAGTACGGCTACGTGACCGACCGCAAGTTCGTGACGGGCGCGAAGGCCCTGACCGGCTTCAAGGATTCAGCCCGATGTTCGGTGATCTGCATATCCCGCAGTCTTACGTGCTACCCTTCACGCTCGCCGGGCATGACCTACTCGAAACCGTCGGCGAAGCCCCGTGCGTGCTCGGTGGCGGCATCTCGCCGGTACCGATGGGCCTGTTCCTTCGTGCCCTTGATATCGACGCAATCATCGGCCCCTCTTGGATGCCGCGCGTGAAGGTCTGGCTCAACCCGCTGGATCAGACGTTCGCGATCGCGATCTGAGCCTGCCGATCATCCAATAAAAAGCCCCGGGCCGCATCGCTGCGTCCGGGGCTTTCTTTTAGGGGAAGCGAATTACTTCTTCGACGAGGCCTTCACGGCACCAGGCGAGTAGAAGCGATTCATCTTGTCGAGGATGGCGTTCTCGGTCGCGGCGCGATCGATGATGCCAGTGTGACGGTAGATAATCTCGCCGCCAGGAGCCACGACGATGGTGTGCGGGATGGGGCCGGGCATCTCCTTATCGAGGACGGCCGCGAGATCATCACCGCTACCGGTGAAGAGGTAGCTATTAGTGGTGCGGCCTTCCTTCTTGAGGGTGTTCTCGACCTTCTTGCTGAGGCCAGCGGCCTGCTTGAAGAGAAACGCCTCGGCCTTGGCC
>BGOI01000010.1 GCA_003569165.1 Opitutia bacterium | reverse complement strand
GACCAGCCCATCGCCGCGCTCCTCAAGGACCTCAAGCAACGCGGACTCCTCGAGCATACCATCGTCATTTTCTCCGGCGAATTCGGACGCACGCCCTTCTCCCAGGGCAGCGACGGACGCGACCACAACCCCTACGGCTTCAGCCTCTGGGTGGCCGGCGGCGGCTTCAAGCCCGGCACCGTCTTCGGCGCCACCGATGAACTCGGCTACTACGCCGTCGATAAGCCGCTCACCGTCTACGATTTCTGGGCCACCATCCTCCACCAGCTCGGCATCGACCACGAAAAGCTCACCTATCGCTTCGGTGGACGCGACTTCAGGCTTACTGATGTCCATGGAAGCGTCGTGAAAGGAAATCGTCGCGTAAGCGCGAGGGGACACTGGCACGGAGGCATTGCCACTCAAAGGGAGACCGGATGTTTGCTGGGAGGGCTTTAGGTAGGGCGGTCATTGCTATGACCGCCGTTCGCATCGCGCGCGCGTCGAGCCGGGCAAGGCCACCGAACCAACGACTTCCGTCCGCCCACGGACGTGATGGCAATCACGTCCCTACCTCATGCCCGCCTCACTCATCCCCCGTCATTTATCTTTTCTTTCAAAGCATCATCCGTCCCTCATCCTTAATCTGCCATCTGCCCTCCGTCATATGCCATCTCAACTAAGCCCCATGCGCCTCCTCCTCGCCCTCCTGCCTTCTTCGCCCTCGCGGCCGAGCCTAAGCCCATCCGCGTGCTCGTCTGGGATGAGCAGCAGCCACAGCAATCCCAAGGCTACGGTGAAAAGTTCCTCGGCGAGACCTTGGCGACTGAGCTCGCCAAGAACCAGGACCTCGTCGTCAAGACCGCCCGCCTCGCTGGACCGCCGATCAAGGGCTCTCGGACGCCGCCCTCGATCAGGCCGACGTGCTGGTCTTCTGGGGCCATCGCAAGGTGAAGGAACAGGACGACGCCCGCGTCGAAGCTGTCGTGAAGCGCGTGCAGGCCGGTAAGCTCGGCTTCATCGCCTGCACTCCGCCCACTGGGCCAAGCCGTTCGTGCGACTCATGCAGGAGCGGGCGAAGGCGGATGCGCTCAAAACCGCTGACACCCGCCGAGCAAGCCGCCGCCAAGTGGGTGTTCGTCAACGAAGCCCCCTATTACAAGGGCGTGAAGGCCGGCGCTCCGCTGACGCCCTCCGTGAAGCGCGGCAGGCGACACCTACACACTGACCCTGCCGCAGTGCGTCTTCCCGGTCTACCGCAACGACGGCGCCCGGGACACGTGACCACCGTCAAGCCTGCCCACCCGATCGCGCCGGCCTGCCGGCCCAAGTGGGAACATCCCGCAGACCGAAAATGTATGGCGAACCCTTCCACATCCGGCGCCGGATGAAGTCATCTTCGAGGAACGCTGGGACAAAGGAGAATATTTCCGCAGCGGCATCACCTGGCAGGTCGGACAAGGCAGAGTCTTCTACTACCGCCCCGGCCACGAGACCTACCCCATCTTCAAGCAGCCCGAGAATATCAAAGTCGTGGAGAATGCGGTGCGATGGGCGGTGGGGAGGTAAACAATCTAGGGCTAGGGACAGGGCTTGGGTTAGGGCTAGAAGCACAAGGCTCAAAGGGAGACCGGAAACCGGGAAGTCATCTGGGGCATTGGGTAGGGACGGCTCTCCGAGCCGTCCGTTCGCCGAAGGAGCTACGCACCTTGGTCGACGTCCTATTCTCTCATCGTTCAACGGCGGGCTCGGAGAGCCCGCCCTACCACCGGCCACCTCTGAGTGTCCTTTGCCCGAACGAAGAACAAGGAACCAAGAACGACTAACCCTTAATCATCCGGTCTCCGCCCCCCTTGAGCGGCCATTCCATAATTCCACATATCACCAGCCCTAGCCCCAGCCCCAGCCCTAGCCCTAAAAACCACCTTTGCACTTTGGCACCTTTGCACCTATTCAACCCCTACCCCGACCCCTACCCCTATCCCTAATCAACCATGCGCTCCCTCCTCCTGATCGCCGGACTGCTCTCCGCCTCGTTGGCCTCCGCCGCCGAAGTCTTCACCTACGGCCCCGCCCAGAAGGTCGGCGAGGGTTACAAGTTCACCGAAGGTCCCGCCTGGCACCCGCAGGAGAAGGCGTTCTATTTCTCAGACATCCCGAGCAACAACATCCAGCGCTGGACCGCCGAAGGCGGCAGCAAGCTCTTCGTCGACCGCAAGTCTCGCTCGAACGGCATCGTCGTCGATCCGCAGGGACGCCTGATCTTCTGCGAGATCGACAAGCGCGCCATCGTGCGTCGCGACAAGGACGGCACCGAGACCATCCTGGCCGAGAGCTGCGACGGCCAGAAACTCAACGCGCCGAACGACCTCTGGCTCGCCCCGAACGGCGATATCTACTTCACACTCCCCAAGCTCCGCCCCTCCAAGGCCAAGAAAGATGCCATCCCGGAGAACGTCCTCAACGGCACGCTCTGCCGCATTCCGCCGACGGTAAGTCGGTGACGAACGTCGGCAAGGCCGTGGGCGTCGAAGCCCCCAACGGCGTCGTCGGTACTTCCGGCGGCAAGCAGATCTGGTGGACCGACGGCACGGTGTGCAAGACCGCCAAGATCAACGCGGACGGCACCCTCTCCGACCCGAAGGTCGCCGCCAAGGTCGGCAGCGACGGTCTCGCCGTCGACGCGCGTGGCCGTCTCTACACCACCGCCAAGGAAGGCCTCGCCGTGCATGACGCCGACGCCAACCAGATCGGCCTGATTCCGTTCCCCGAAAGCCCGTCCAACATGAAGTTCGGCGGCATCGATGGCACGACCCTCTTCGTCACCGCCCGCACCGGCGCCTACCTGGTCAAGTCCAAGACCCCCGGCGAAGGTTTTGGGAAGTAAGGCGAAACAGGGCCGAAATATATTTCAGGTCCCAGGTCGCGGCCATCGGGTATCAGGTTCGGTTTATCGGGTTCGGGTACAGGTACAGGCATAGGTCCCGAACCTGAACCTGCACCTGAAGACCTGAACCCGGGACCAGACGGCCGAGACCCGAGACCCGAAAATATTTACCGCCACCAGCCACCTGAAGCGCGCCGATACGGCTATGTCGTGACGCGGTCCCGACCCTACCCTATGCGCATCCGAGGGGATTTCGGCCTCCCCATGTGCCCTGTCTCTCCCCGCGTCCACTTGTCACCATGCCCCCGTGTCCCCTCGCGTGCTCCGCACGCGTTCACCTTTGCACTTTTGCACCTTTGCACCTATTCAACCCCTACCCCTCTCCCTAAACCCAATGCTCCTCCGCCTCCTCCCCCTCCTGGCCGCGGCTTCGCTTTCCGCCGCGTCCGTCTCGACCTTCGCCGGCACCGGTGAGAAGGGCTACTCCGGCGACGGCGGTCCCGCCATGGCCGCCAGGATGGATAATCCCTTCGGCGTGGTCCGCGGCCCCGACGGCGCCATCTGGTATTGCGAATACACGGGCCAGCGCATCCGCCGCGTCGGTCAGGACGGCAAGATCACGCTGATCGCCGGCACGGGCAAGGCCGGCTACACCGGCGATGGCGGCCCCGCCACGGTGGCTACCTTCAACCTCCCCCACGAGCTCCGCTTCGGCCCGAAGCGCGGCAACCTCTTCGTCGTCGACATGCAGAACCACGCGGTCCGCAAGATCGACGCGAAGACCGGCATCATCACGACGGTCGTCGGCACCGGCAAGCCCGGCTACTCCGGCGACGGCGGCCCCGCCGACCAGGCCCAGCTGAAGCAGCCGCACAGCATCCAGTTCGACGCGAACGGCGACCTCTTCATCTGCGACATCGGCAACAACGTCATCCGCAAGGTCGACATGAAGACCAAGCGCATCAGCACCATCGCCGGCACCGGCAAGGCGGGCGAAACCCCTGACGGCGCTCCGGTTAAGGGCACTCCGCTCAAGGGCCCTCGCTCCATCGACTTCGACGCCGCCGGCAACCTCTGGGTCTGCACCCGCGAAGGCAACCAGGTCTTCAAGCTCGACCTCAAGGCCGACAAGATCACCCATGTCGCCGGCAGCGGCAAGAAGGGCTTCACCGGCAACGGCGGACCGGCCAAGCTCGCCACGCTCAGCGGGCCCAAGGGCGTCGCCGTCGACGCCCAGGGCAACGCCTGGCTGGTCGACACCGAATCCCATTCGATCCGCATGGTCGACGCCAAGACCGGCAACCTCGAGCTGATGATCGGCACCGGCGCCAAGCATGACGGCCCCGACGGCGATCCGCTGAAGTGCGGGCTCGCCCGTCCGCATGGCATCTGGGTCGACCAGGACGGCAGCGTCTTCGTCGGCGACTCCGAGAATCACCGCGTCCGCGTCCTACGTCCCTGAACGATGACCACCCGTCGCGCCTTCCTGTCCGCCTCAGGTCTCGCCGCGGCCGGTTTCTTCTCGGGCTGCGTCGCCCCGACACGGCGGCGACCGATGACGACCGGGATCTACGGCGGCTTTCTCCGGCAGATCCTTGAGCGCGGCGAAAAACCGGCCGACTATGGCATCGACGCCGTCTGGGTCGGGTCTGGTGCTCTCCGGACGGATGAAATCGCGCGGCACCGCGAGCTCGGACTCAAGGTCTACGCGGAATTCAACTCGATGCACCAGGCGGCGTTCCTCCGGGATCATCCGGACGCGGCCCCGGTCGGTACCGACGGACGTCCCTGTCCCGCCCCCTCGGGGTGGCAAGGCGTGAGCGCCCACCACGCGGGCTACCGGCGCGACCGGATGCAGGAGTTTCGGCGGGTCCTGGAGACCTTCGAAATCGACGGCATCTGGCTCGATTACCACCACTCCCATGCCGCCTGGGAGCAAGCTGAACCCGAACTACCCGACACCGACTTCTGTCCGGCGGCCTTGCGGGGATTCACCGATACGACCGGCATCCCCCTGCCGGCCGACATCCCGGCCGCCGCGGCGCGCTTGCTTGGAATTCATCGCGACCGCTGGACGGAATACCGATGCGGCGTCTTCACCGATTGGATCCGGGAATACCGCGCGATTCAAAAAGAAGTCCGGCCCAAGTCGCTGCTCGGGACCTTCCATTGCCCCTGGGGCGAGGGCGAACGCGAGGGCGCAATCCGCCATAAGCTCGCCATCGACCTGCGTGCGCAGGCGCCTCACCTCGATGTCTTCAGCATCATGCCGTATCATGCCCGGTTCGGCCACGCCGGCGATCCGGCCTGGATTTCGCGCCAGACCGCCCAGCTCGGCGAACTCCTGGGCCTCCGCGGCGAACCCGGCGAAAAGAAGTTGATCTGGCCCATCGTACAATCCTCAGACTGGGGCGAGCGGGTGCCGGTGAACGAGATCGCGGAGGTCATCCGCCACGGCCTGAAAGCGCCTGCCACGGGCGTCATGACGTTCGCTTGGAGCGGTATCGCGAAAGAATGGCCTAAGGTCGAAGCCATCGGAAATGCTTATCGTTCGACCCGGTCATGATGCGTCGACGAACCTTCCTCAAGCACGCCCTCCTCGCCGGAGCTTGGTATGGAGCCGTCGGCCGCTCCTTCGCGCAGGCTTCGTCGCCCGAGGTCCTTGGCCAAGGCGACTTCAAGTATCGCGTGGTTCCGGGCTGGGGCGTGCTCGACGAAAAGACGCCGGTCAACGATTGCCACGGACTCGCCCGCACGGCCGACGGACAGATCGTGCTCCTCACCAACCACGTCGCGAACAACGTCATCTTCTACGACGACGCCGGGAAGCTGGCGCACAAATGGACCGGGCCGAAGTTCCCTGGCGCGCACGGGCTCTCGCTCGCGCCCTATCGCAACAAAGCCGCGCTCTTTGTCACCGACCTTAACCTGCACACCGTGACCCGGTTCGCGCTCTCCGGCGAACAACTGGGCGAATGGCGACTGCCGGCCAACACCAGCAAATATGCCAAGGAATCCGACTACCGCCCCTCCTGGACGCTTCACCGGGCCGACGGCGAGTTCTACGTCCTCGATGGCTATGGAAAGGACTACATCCTGCACTACGCGGCCGACGGCTCGTTCAAGCGCCTCCTCGGCGGACCGGAAGGCGGGATCGTCCACTGGGGACCGCACGGCGGCATGATCGACACCGACCCCCGGCCCGAGGCCGACAGCGCCGAGACCATGCTCATCGCAATGAGCGACCAGCAATACCTCCTGCGCCTCGATCTCGACGGCAAGAAGCTCGCCCAGACCGACCTCCCCGGCGGCAACCCTCGGCAGATCCGCCGCTTCGGCCAGCACTACGTCGTGGCCCACTTGGCCGACAACTGGCCCAAGGACCGCAATAGCCGCGGCTTCCTCTCCATCCTCGATGCGAACCTCCGCGTGGTGTCGAACATCGCCGGCTCGGCGCCCGTCTACGATGCCGCCGGCAAGCTCCTTCCGATGAAGCACACCGCCGACGTGTTCCTGCATCCCCACGACGTGCTCGCGAACCCCGACGGGTCGCTGATCGTGGCGCAGTTCGCCTCCGGCAAGACCTACCCGCTCAAGCTCGAACGAATCTGATGTATCGCTTTCTCCTGCTCCTCCTCGCCTCCGCCGCCCTCGGCGCCGAACGCCCGCCCAACATCGTCCTGATCCTGGTCGATGACCTCGGCTACGGCGACGTGGGCTGCTTCGGCGCGAGGGACATCCGCACGCCGAACCTCGACGCCTTGGCCAGGCAAGGCACCCGCTTCACGGACTTCACCGTCGCCCAGGCGGTCTGCACGGCCAGCCGCGCCGCCCTCCTCACCGGCTGCTACCCCAACCGCGTCGGGATGCAGGGCGCCCTCAACCACACGAGTCGCTTCGGACTCAACCCCGCCGAATGGACGCTCCCGAAGATGCTAAAGGAGCGCGGCTACGCGACCGCCTGCTTCGGCAAATGGCACCTCGGCACGGTGCCGGAGCTCTCCGCTCCCCGCCAAGGTTTTGATGAGTTCTTCGGACTGCCCTACTCGAACGATAACTCAAAATACCACCCATCCCTCGCCTCCGAGATGCCGCCGCTGCCTCTGCTCGACGGCGAGAAGGTCGCCGAGCTCGACCCCGATCAGTCGACCTTCACCGCTCGCTTCACGGCCAAAGGCGTCGACTTCATCGAACGCCATAAAGAGCGCCCATTCTTTCTGTACCTGCCCCACGTGATGCCGCACGTGCCGATCTTCGCCTCGGCGAAGTTTAAAGGGCGCTCCTCCCGCGGACTCTACGGAGATGTCGTGGAGGAACTCGACGACGCGATTGGTACGTTGCTCGCCAAGCTCCGCGACACGGGCCTGGAGCAGAACACGATTGTGTTATTCTTCTCCGACAACGGCGCCTGGATGAGCTACGGCGAACACGCAGGCTCCAACCGACCTTTCCGCGAAGGCAAACTGACCTGCTTCGAAGGCGGCATGCGTTCACCACTCATCGTGCGCTGGCCCGGCCAGGTTCCCGCGGGCCGCGTCAACGCGACGCCCTTTATGTCAATTGATCTGCTGCCCACGTTCGTGGAGGCGGTCGGCGGCAAAGCGCCCACGCTGAAGATTGATGGACGGTCCGCCCTGCCGCTCCTCCGAGGAACCGACGAAGCCGCCACGCATGAAGCCTTGTTCTATTACGCCGGCGAGGAACTCCACGCCGTACGCTCGGGCCAGTGGAAGCTCCACTTCGCCCACCCCTATCTCACCAACATCGGGAACCCTGGCAAAGGCGGGAAGCCCTCGGCTTACGGCGAATATGCGCCGCTCCCGATCACGGACTCGTCAATGAACGCCATCGCCAGCCGCCACGGCCAGAAGGTCGCCGCGCAACCCCTCGCCCTCTATGACCTGACCACCGACCCGGGCGAGTCCCGTGACCTTTCCGCGCAGCACCCCGACATCGTCGCACGGCTCTCCGCCCTGGCCGATCCCATGCGACGCGCCCTGGGCGACAAGCTGACCGGTATCCAGGGCACCGAACGCCGCCCGGCCGGTTTCGTGCCGGTCAAGTAACGGCGGATTGGGGTGGAAAGCCCCCTCGGCGTGGGTTCACTGAAGGCATGCCCACCCCTGGCATCTCCGGAGCCTCCTTGTTGGCCCTGTTCGCGGTCACCGTCCTCACCGCGGAACCTCTCCGCGTGGAGACTTCGCGTGACCTCTGGATCTCTTCCTACTCTTCCGAACAGGAAGGCAACAACGGGGGCGCGCCGAAGCTGAAGCTCAAAGGCACGCAGGAATGCTTCCTCATCGATTTCGATCCGGCCAAGTTCCGGGGAAAACGCGTCGTGCGGGCGACGCTCCACCTTCACCTGGAGTCACCCTACGTCCTCGGTCGCACGACGGTTTCGACCGTCGCCCAGGAATGGGTCGAAGGCAAAGGCAACGGGTACGCCAAGGAACCCGGCGCGAGCAGCTTCCGTTGGGCGCGTAACGGCGAACTGGCCTGGGGCCACGACGGCAGGAATATCACCGCCGTTTCCCTCGGACTCGGCGGCTCGGCCTGGGGCTTCGGCGACCCGACCCCGCCCGACGCGAAGGGCTGGCAAGCGATCCCGATCGACCCTGCCGTCGTCCAGGCTCGCCTCGACGGACGGAGCTTCGGCTTCCTGGTGATGGATGACGTCGGCAGCGAGTACCAACGCGACGGCGACCAGTTCACCTATCGCTCTTTCCCCAACCGCTTCGTCGCCAGCCGCGAAGGCAAGAAATCCACGGCCCCTTATTTCACCCTTTGGCTGGAGGACGGCCCCGGACCGACGGTCGCCTTTACGCCCGACCCCACCCTCAAGCCCGTCAAGGCGGCGACACTTCCTGCCATCCCGAAGCTCGCCGACGGCCCCTCCGCGGTGAAGGCCACCGATGCCGCCGGCCTGCCGATTCCCGGCCTGCGCCTCTTCGCCGCCAAAGGCGAAGCCGTGACCATGCTGCTGGTGCGGGCGCCGCAGACGGTGCAGATCGACCTGCCTGTCCGCCGCTACGAACTCCCTAAGGTCGGAGACCATGTCGATCCGCTGGTCATCTCGCCTCACGGACGTTTGCTGGAATTCCAGATTCCCAAGGATGCCAAGCCGGGCGAACACCGCGGCACCTTGCGCCTCGAGGGCCAGGACGTGCCGTTCTCGGTCACGGTCTGGAACTTCACCCTGCCAGACCGCCTATCGTTCATCGCGCAGATGAACGGCTACGGCATGAACGATACTTCGAAAGATTGGTTCCGCCTGGCCCATGAGCACCGGCTGACCCTCAACATCCTCCCCTACGGCTGGACGGGCCGCGTCTCCGCCGCCCCGAAGCCCAAGGCCGACGGGACGTTCGACTGGCAAGCCTGGGACGAACGCTTCGGTCCGCTCCTGGACGGCTCGGCCTTCGCCGACCTGCCTCGCGGCCAGGTACCCACGGAGGCGTTCTACCTGCCGCTGAACGAGAACTGGCCGATGAACCATGAGCAGCATTTCAAAGGCGGCTATTGGATCGAGCAGGCTTACGCCGCGGACTACTGGCAGGAATTCAGGTCTGCCGCGGAAGGTTTCGCCCGACACTTCGCCGAGAAGCGCTGGCACGAGACGACTTTCGAGTTCTACCTCAACAACAAGGTCTACTTCAAGAACGGCAAGAACGGGAAGCCCGGCAGCTGGAACGTCTGCTCGGCGCCTTGGATCTTCGACGAACCGCAGCACACCCAGGACTTCTGGGCTCTCCGTCGCTTCGGAGCGGAGTTCTGGAAAGCCGTCGCCCCCTATCCGGAGGTCCGGACGGCCTTCCGTCTCGACGTGTCCCGTCCCGAATGGCAACGCGACCTGCTCGACGGAGTAAGCAACGTCGACGTGGTCTCCGGCACGCTCCGCGACTACCCCCGCCGCGTGCTCGGCCGTAATCGTCGGGACGGCAAGCTCACCTACATGTACGGGTCCGTGAGCAAACTCGGGCAGCCGCTCATCATCAACGCCGCCTGGTGCGCCGAAACCTGGGCCCTCGGCGCCGACGGCGTCGTGCCTTGGCAGACGATCGGCAAGAAAGACGCGCTGACCAAGGCCGACGACCTGGCGGTCTTCTATCCCGGACCGGACGGCCCCCTGCCCAGCCTGCGCATGAAGGCCTTCCGCGCCGGCCAGCAGCTCGCCGAATACCTGGCCCTCTACGCCGCCACCTCCGGCGAGGACCGTGACGCCGTCGGAGCGGCCGTCCTCGACCTGCCCGGCCTGCGCGCTGGGACCGTCAAGACCTACGCCGACGACGCCGGCAGCTCGAAGTTCGGCGACGGCGCCGCCCGTTCCGTGGCCGAGCTACGCCTGCGCCTCGGCACCTGGCTCAACACCCAAGCCCCGGCCCCTCGCGCGCGTACGCATGACCCTCGCCCCCGCGCCCAGGATCCCGGCCTCATCCAGCCGATCACCGCCCTGCCGCCCCCTGCTTCCCTCTGACCTAGCCCATGCACCTGCTCCGACTCCTCGCCCTATCCTGCGTCTGCTCCCTCGCGGGCGCCGCGCCGACGAAGACCAACGTCGTCTTCATCCTAATCGACGACTTCGGCTACGAATGCGTCACGGCCAACGGCGGCGAGAGTTACCGCACCCCGGTGATGGACAGGCTCGCCGCGACGGGCGTCCGCCTTGACCAGGTCCACGCCCAGCCGCTCTGCACGCCGACCCGCGTGGCCCTGATGACCGGCCTCAACAACAAGCGCAACTACACCCGCTTCGGCCACCTCGACCCCAAGCAACGCACCTTCGGACACTTCTTCAAGGATGCCGGATACGCCACCTGCGTGGTCGGAAAATGGCAGCTGGGCAACGAACTGGAAGGCCCCGCCCTCTTCGGCTTCCAGGAGAACTGCCTCTGGCAGCTGAACCGACGTCCCGGCCGCTACCGTAACCCGGGCCTGGAAATCAACGGCAAGGAAGTCGACTTCAAGCAGAACGAGTACGGGCCCGACATCGTCAACGAATACGCCCTCGACTTCATCACGCGCCAGAAGGACCAGCCGTTCTTCCTTTATTATCCGATGATGCTGACGCACTCGCCTTATGACGCGACGCCGGACAGCCCCGACTACCTGAAGGCCAAGTCCGAGGAAGGCACGAAGAAGATCGGCCACTTCCCCGACATGGTGGCGTACACGGATAAGCTCATCGGCAAGGTTATCGCCAAGCTCGAAGAGCTGAAGCTCCGCGAAAATACGCTCGTTGTCATTATGGGCGACAACGGCACGGGCGGTGGTACCCCCTCTCGTTTCAAAGGACGTGATGTCACCGGCGGCAAGGGCAGCAGCCTCATCTGGGGCACGCACGTGCCTGGCATCGCTAACTGGCCTGGCCAGCTGGCCTCCGGCAAGGTCTGTGCCGACATGATTGAGTCCGCCGACATGCTCCCGACAATCTGCGAGGCCGCTCAGGTGCCGGTTCCGGCCGACCTCAAGCTCGATGGCCGCAGCTTCCTCCCCCAGCTCCGCGGCGAAAAGGGCAATCCGAAGGACGCCCTCTACGTCTGGTATAACCCTTCCGGCGGACCCAACGCCGAATACGAATTCGCGCACGACGCTCATTTCAAACTGTACGCCGACGGACGATTCTTCGACACCGTCGCCGATGACCGCGAGAAGACGCCGCTGAAGGACGCGGAACTTTCCGCCGAAGCCAAAGCCGCCCGCACGAAGCTCCAAGCCGTGCTCACTGCCAACCAAGGGCCGCGCGACGACTATTTCCTGAAGCAGTCCGAGTCCTTCAATGACTACCGCAAAAAGCTCGGCTCCGACCCCGACGGCAAGAAAGGCAAGGCCGCCGCACCGAAGACGGAAGCCGACCCCCGCGGCGCCCGCTTCAAGGAGCGTGACGCCGACCACGACGGCAAGATCACCTACGCGGAGTTCCAAGCCAGCATGGCCGACAAGAAGGTCGCCAAGGAGCGCTTCGAATCCCGCGACCTAAACAAGGACGGCAGCCTAAGCCTCGAGGAGTTCTTAGCCACGCTTCCAGCGGCGAAGTAAGGCGCGTACTGGACAGCGGAAACTCGGGTCAGCCGGACTGATCACTTCTTGTCCTTCTTCCTCTCCTTGGCAGTCTCACCCTTGTCTGGCTTGTCCGCCTTGGGGGGCTTCGGCGCCTTGTCGAACACCTTGAAATCGGTCGGTGGCAGCATCGCCGGCTTTTCCAACTTGCCCCGGTGAACCTCGATAAGGCTGAAGATATCATCCTGGGCATCCGTGTTCACGAGGGCGAAATCCGACCCTTTGGCACCACCCTGACGCAGCACCGCGTCCGTTACCGTGACGGTCTCATGGTGCCACTGCTTGTCACCCTTACCCGTCACCGTCAGCGCCGTCTTCATGGATGACTTACCCGCATCGTAATCCAGCTTCCAAGTCGAACCTGCCTTCGCATCATACCAGACGACGGTCACCGTCATGACCTTCGCGGCGGAGCCCTGGGAAAAGCCGTCGTGCAGTTTGAAGTAAAGGGCGTTCTTGCCGGTGGCATGCTCGAAGCCGCGAGCGAACCGGGAATAGATGGGAGACTTGTTGGTGATCGGGCCGCCTACGCGCCAGAGCGGAATCGAAGTAGCATCCGCATCGATCTGATAAAGGAATCGGCCGTAGTTGTCCGGCCAGATGTCCCAGCCTACGTCGTTCAATCCGGTCTGCGTGTCGCGTTGCCGCACCTGCCCCAGCGTCAGCCCGTTCTTATCATCTACGGCCGCGCCATACTTGGCATAGGGGGCGACGATCTTCTCCATGCGCTCGGTGTTTTTGTGCGAGGCCTTGCCGAACTTCGCTTCGGGATAGGCCTTGGTATCGGCGGCATCTAAGCCCTTGTGGAGGGCGCAAAAGGCGCCCGTGGCCGTCCGGGGGTCAATCTGGCCGGCGTAGCGGTTGAAGAAATAAAAGGAGTAGTCGAACCCCATCTCCTTGCAGGACTCCAGCGCCCCGGAGGTGATATCCCAGACGCTCTGTCCGTTCTGCAGGCCAGTGAGGGCACCCCAGTAGAAGCTCATCGGTAGATTCTTGGCGAACATGGCACGCTGCCAGGTCTGGTCCATTTCCGACCGAGCGAACAAAGGTGCGGCCTCCGAGGCGATCAATCGATGTTGCCATGCTTCGATCATGGTCCGCTCACCGCTCAGGTGATGCCCGCGGGCGCTACCGGCAAGCTTGATGGCGATGCCCCCGGTGACGTTATCCGTCACCCACTTCCACTCTTCATCATATCCTTTGCCACCACTCTCGTCGTCGTCCGAGGTCACGTTATTGAACATGAGGGCGATCCGAGGCTGGTTAGGCACACCCTGAAAGGTCTTCGTGAACAAACCGAACTGCCATAAGCGGAACTCCCGC
This sequence comes from Opitutia bacterium, assembly GCA_003569165.1. Lineage (GTDB taxonomy): Bacteria > Verrucomicrobiota > Verrucomicrobiia > Opitutales > UBA953 > UBA953. Next base: position 47,070 of record BGOI01000010.1, on the reverse strand, counting down.
CACGCGGAGGATTTCGTCTGCAAATCGTACTTCTTCTCGATCGCGTCGCCCTTATAAGCGCATTCGTCGCCCGTGCACCCGGTCTTGACCTGGATGAACGCGATGCGCGCCTGCTTCTCCGGAGAATAGCTGCGGATGCGCTTACCGAAGGCGGCGACCAGCCTCTCCAAGAGAGCCTTATACTCCTTCGAAGGATAAAAGGGGTAAACAGGCCAAGAGTCGACCTTCTGGTCTTTGCACAGCACGCGCGGAACTCCCTGGCCATAAATCCAATCGGGCGCATCCGGCCCGACGCCCAAGGAAAGGTAGATGTACTGGCCCCTCTTGGCCGCCGCATCCATGGCGTCGTCCAAAGCACTCCAGTCATAAACACCCGGCTTCTTTTCCAGGTCCGCCCATTTCTGATTGAAGGCCAGACCTTTCAGGAAGGGATAATCCTTCGGGTCAAAAGAGGAACCACGGTCCCACACACCGAAGGCGCCGGGCGGCGGCGCAGCTTGCACCGAACCGAGGCAGCTGACGCCGATTAGGGCCAACAGGCTAAGGATGCGGGCATAGCCAGAAGGGGATGTCGGCTTCATACGGTTTTGAGTATTTATGATTCTCACGATGAAAGGGGCCGACAATCAAGTTGAGATGCGAACTGACGCTTTTTAATGAATTAGTCGCAACTTTCTCGAAACCCTGGTGCAGCGCCTAGCCGCCTAAGGTCTTCCACCCATAAGGGTAATTGATGGGAAAACCGCGGAGGAGCTCGCGAAGTTTCACGTGCTCGCGAGGTAGGGTCGGGACCGCGTCACGACATAGGTGCGTGATGGCCGCCGCAGGGCGGCCTAAGGTAGGGTCACGACTACGTCGTGACCGGGCGCAGCGTAGCCACGCCCCTAAGATAGTTCGCCCTACGGCGAACGAGGACAGCACGTGGTGCTGTCCCTACCTCATTACCACGTATACCGAATCGTATACGTCACCGTCTTCTCTTCGTCGGGCTTGAGCGGAACGCGGAATTCGAGGGTGGTGGCGTCCTTCTTCTCATGTGGCTGGCTCTGGGCGGTGAGCGTCCAGTTACCGCCACGTGTCGCATGCTCGACGACGCGGATCTCGACGGGCTCCTTCTTGCGATTGCGCACTTTGATCTCGAAAGTCTGCGTGGCGACGCGATTGGATCCGTCCTCGGTCTTGTTCGTCATGCGATGCTCGCCGACGAGATCGAAGCTATTACCGGTCAGCACGCGGATGGTTTCATCCTTGGGCGTATGATCGATCTGGTTCTCGCCCACGAACTCGAGCTGGCGATCGCCGTCCTGGGAGTAAAAGCGCACCTTGCCCTTCGGTAGGGCGATGCCGAGTTTGTTGGCCTCGGAGTTCTTGAACTCGCGATAGACCTGGACCTTGCCAGTCGAGGAGACCCCGCGGCGGTTATAATGATGGGCGCCTTCGAAGACGTAGATGCGCTCAGCCTTCACGCCCGTAGCCCGGACGAATTCGACCTGCTTGGTCTCCTTGTCGCGCAAGGTTGCGGGGTTGCCCAACGTATAGAGATGGAACTCGTCGAAGGACTTTTCGGTGACGACCTTGACGGCATCCATGGAAGCGACACTCAAAGCCGCAGCGCGAGCCATGTGTTGATATTCCGGTTCAACGCGATTCACGTCACCAGCCATGAGCTTGATCTTGGCTTCATTAAAAGTCATGCCGCTCTGGTTGTTCATCGTGACCCAACCTACCACGTCCAAGACATCGCTCTTCTCGGTGGCGACGAGGTTGTAGCTGGCCTCCCAGGTGAAACCGCGGCTGAGGTAAGCGACCTCGGCGGCGATCTTGCCGGACGAGGCGGAGTTGAGCTTCCAGTTCAGGGTAGGCTTCAGGACATTGTCATTGCCGAGCGACGGGAAGATCGGCTCACCCGGAAGGGAGAACTGCAACTTGCCGTCGACCTCGATAATGGGTTCGACGAAGTTGCCACCAGGGACGAAGCCGCTACGCACCACTTTGCCGACGACGACGCGATCGGGCTTGTTGGTCTCGCGGCGATTGAAATCGAGGGTCTTACCTTCGAAGAGCGACAGCAGCATCGCTTGCGTGACGGGGTCATTGCGATAGGACTGCTCGAGGACCTGGAACTCAGCCTTGCCCTTGATGTCGCGGAGGATGACGGAGTCGGCCTCAACCTGCGCCGTGACGCCGGCGAAGGAGACCTGGTTGACGCCGGACTTGAGTTCGATCGGCAGAGTCTCACGCACCACGGCATAGCCGCCGTTGTAGATCGTGAGCGCCGGGTCGGCGGCGAAGGAGATGGAAGCAGCGGCCAGCAGGAGGAGAGCGGGGAGTTTCATGGGGTTGGGGTAAATCATGGTTACCGGAAGGAGCTTTCCGATATTAATAAGCGTCCCTGCCCCAGCTTCCGTCTGAGGACTATCCCTTATCGCCCCTTCCAGCGCTGGCGGAGGTAACCATGGTAGGGCTGACCACCCTTGGTCAGCCGCGGTTGAGCGAGGGCGCTCAACCCTACCCGAGACAACGGCTATTAGCTCAAAGGTAAACCGGAGAACGGATAGTTGGCCGGGGGCATTTCTTTCAGGTCCCAGGTCTCGGCCGTCGGGTCTCAGGTTCGGCTGCTCAGGTACAGGTACAGGTTCAGGTACTCTGCCATCCGTCCTCTGTCATCGATTCAGTCCTCTGTTATCAATTCAGTCCTCTATTCAGCTCTCCATTCAGTCCTCCACTCTACCTCCCCTTCCTCCTCTGCTTCCGCCGATACTCCACCGGGGTGCACTTCATCTCCCGCTTAAATAGACGGTTAAAGAAGGTCACCTGCCGGAAGCCGCAGGCCAGAGCGATATCCAGGACACTCCGCTCGCCGTCCCGCAGCTCCCGACGGGCGGCCTGCAGGCGGAGCACGTTCACGAAAGCGCTGAAGTTGTGACCGGAGTGCTGCTTGAACTGACGGGCAAAGGTCGGCCGACTGAGGCCGGAGATCTTCAGGAGGTCTTCCAGCCGGATCTCGTCGCGGAAGTTGGCCACGAGGTGCTGGACGGACTTCGAGATGGCTTTCTGGTAATGCGATTCGGCGCTGAGCGTGAAACTGCGCGACGACAGCAGCGCGAGATCGGACTCCGGTGCGTCGGCGACCTCGGCCAGCAGACGCAGGAGCGCCGCCAGCTGACCGGCGCCCTTGCTGCGGGCGACATCCTGCATGAGCGCGGCGATGGTCGCCGCGGTCCGCCCGCGCAGGTGCAGGCCGCGTTCCGCCCGCCTGAAGAGATCGCGCAGCTCGAGGTTCTCCGGGAACGCCCAGACGGGATGGCTCTCGGGGAAGTGCCACTGGATCGACAGACCGCCTGACGCGCCGGAGGTATGCCAGTGGTGCGGGAGACGTTCGCCGAGCAGCACCAGGTCGCCCTCCGCGAACGCGCCGATGGCGTCGCCGACGAAGCGCGTCCCCTCCCCCGCCGTGAACAAGGTTAGCTCCATCTCCTTATGGAAGTGCCAGTGATTCCCTTCCCCTTGCACGGGCTGCGTCCGACCCGGTTCCAAGATGCATTCGACGTCCCGGAGGGACTTCGCCCAACGCAAGACGCGGAAGGAGTGCCCTTCGGGCAGCTCGACCTTCTCGCGGATGGCTTTCATAGGGTCATTCGTATCATTAGCACCCCCGCTCGCAAGGGAGAATTGAGACAAAAGTGCCACCCACTCCTACCCTGCGGGCGCGAGCGCCCAAGCAACGCGGCTCCTGCAGGGACGAACGCAGCACCCGCCTTACTTGGTTTTTTTCGTCTCCTCGTTCAAGAGCTCAGGGAGTGACGCTTTCTTCTTACCTTTAGATACCGTCGCTTTGCCTTGCTCGGGCGCATCGTAGTGAGGCGATGGAACGTGCTCGGCGGTCATGATGGCTTCGATCCGCTTGACGATGTCCGGGTGGGCGGCGGCGAGGTTCTGCTTTTCGGCCGGGTCGGACTTGAGATCGTAGAGTTCGAGCGGGGCCTTGGTACCGAGCCGGTAGCCTTTCCAATCACCCATGCGCACGGCCTGCTGGAAGTAGGGTTCGTAAATCTCAAAATAGAGCGATTCGTGGACCACTTGCTGACCTTTTCCGAGCAAGGTCGGCACGATCGAATGACCATCCAGACCTTTAGGTCCGGGAACTCCGCTGAGCTCTGCCGCCGTCGGCAGGAAATCCACGGACGAGGTCAGCAGATCGCTGGTCGTGCTAGGCTGAATCTTGCCAGGCCAGCGGGCGATGAAAGGTGTGCGCATACCACCTTCGTAAAGCATCCGCTTGTAGCCACGGAGCCCGCCCGTACTGCCGAGCGACTCGATGAATTCGAGGTTCGCGCCATTGTCGGAACTGAAAACCACCAGTGTCTTATCGTCGATGCCAAGGTCCTTCAGCTTCTGCATCACGCGGCCGACATCCTTGTCGACGAGCGCGACCATCGCGGCGTAATTCCGGACTTCCTCCGTCCACGCTTTCTGCCCAAAGACCGGATTCTCCGGGATGACGAAGTCTCCGTGCGGAGGAGTCCACGCAGCATAGCAAAAGAAGGACCGATCCTTGTTCTGCTCGATGAACTTCAGCGTCTCATCGGCGATGCGGGTATGAGAATAATCTTCCCAGGTGTGCATGCCTGACTGCGGCTGTGGCACGTCGACACCGTTTTTGACCAGATGGTCGGTGTAGTAGTCGTGCGCGTGTTTCTGGTCGTAGTAGCCGAAGAACACGTCGAAGCCTTGTTTCTCCGCCGCGCCAGTCGAGCCAGGATTGCCGAGAGCCCACTTGCCGAAGCCGCCAGTGGCGTAACCAGCACCATGCAGCAGGCTCGCCACGGTCTTTTGATCTGTCGGGAGGGACAGAAGCCCGATGTTGCTTTGGTTGGCCCGGCGCAGGGCGTGCCCGGTATGCTGGCCGGTCATCAGCACGCACCGCGAAGGAGCGCAGACGGCGCTGCCACTATAGGCACGGGTGAACTTCATGCCTTCCTTAGCCAGGCGATCGATGTTGGGCGTGGAGCCATATTTGCAGCCATAGGGCGAAAAATCCCCGATGCCCGCGTCGTCGACCAGGATGAAGATGATGTTGGGCTTATCGACGGCGTGGAGCGAAGCAAAGAAAGCCGCGATAAGCAGGGCGAAGGGGAACTTCATGGTCGGTCTGTTAATACACCTGAGGCGAGGTAAGGTTTCAGCACAAGCCGTTTGGGACGATAGTGCCACCTGGAGAGACTCTGAGAGTAGCCCAAACGGCATTTTTTGTTAGAATAGCGCTTTCCCCATGAGCACCCCCGTCACGTATCGATTCTCTTTCGGCCCTTGGAACATCAGCGAGGGCGGCGACCCCTTCGGCGGCGACGTCCGCAAGGTCTTCCCCCACGAGGAGAAGTTCGCCCTCTACCGGCCCCTCGGCTTCGAGGGCGTACAGTTCCATGACGACGACGTCGTCCCAGGCATGGACGACCTCAAGCCTGACCAAATCCTCAAGAAGGCCACCGAGGTGAAGGCGATGCTCGCCAACCAAGGCCTCACCCCGGAGTTCGTCGCCCCGCGCCTGTGGTTCGCCGACCAGACCGTCGACGGCGCCTACACTTCTAACAGCGCGTCCGACCGCGCCTATGCTTGGGATCGCACCAAGAAGTGCATCGACATCGCCAACGCCGTCGGCTCCAAGGCCATCGTGCTCTGGCTCGCCCGCGAAGGCACCTACATCCGCGAAGCCAAGGACGCTAAGCTGGCCTACCAGCGCCTGCTCGAGACGGTCAACGCGATGCTCGACTACGACAAGAACATCGAAATCTGGATCGAGCCGAAGCCGAATGAACCGACCGACCAGGCCTATGTGCCGACCATCGGCCACGCCCTCACCCTCTCCTACGCCTCGAAGGACCATAAGCGCGTCAAGGGCCTCATCGAGTCCGCCCACGCCATGCTCGCTGGCCTCGACGCCAGCGACGAGATGGCCTTCGCCCTCGCCCACGACAAGCTGGCGAGCGTCCACCTCAACGACCAGAACGGCCTGAAATACGACCAGGACAAGAACTTCGGCGGCGCCAACCTCCGCGCGGCCTTCAACCAGGTCCGCGTCCTCGAGGAATCCGGCTACGGTAACCGCGGCGAATTCATCGGCCTGGACGTCAAGGCCATCCGCACCCAGCGCGGCAGCCCGGTCACCGACCACCTCAAGAATAGCCGCGAGCTGTTCCTTGCGCTCGTCCAGAAGGTCCGCACGGTAGACCAGAAGCTCGTCCAGCAGTACCGCGACGCCCGCGACTACGAAGCGCTCGAGCTCTACATCCTCAAGCACATCATGGGACTGAAGTAAGTCCCGCCCCCTCTCCCTCATGAAGCAGTATCGCCTCAACCGCCTCTTCAACGCCTCGTCCAAGCGCTGCTTCGACGTCGCCGTCGACCACGGCTTCTTCAACCAGCCCGGCTTCCTGCAGGGTATCGAAGACATGCGCCAAGTCGTCGCCACGCTCGTCGACGCCGGTCCCGACGCCATCCAACTAACGGTCGGTCAGGCCCGCCACCTGCAGTCCATCCCGGGCAAGCAGAAGCCGGCCCTCGTCCTGCGCACCGACACCGCCAACGTCTACGGCAAGGAACTCCCGGCCACGGCGTTCAGCCTGATGATCGAGGAGACGATGTTGCAGGCCGTCCGCCTCGACGCCGCGTGCGTCTGCGTGAACCTCTTCCAGATCCCCGGCGCGCCCGACGTGACCGCGCAGTGCATCGAGAACATCATCAAGCTCAAGCCGCAGGCCGATTACTACGGCATGCCGATGATGGTCGAACCGCTCGTCTTCCAGCCCAACGCCATCGCCGGCGGCTACATGGTCGACGGTGACCTCACGAAGATCCTCCACCTGGTCCGCCAGGCGGTCGAACTCGGCGCCGACGTGATCAAGGCCGACCCGACCGACGACGTCTCGCAATACCACAAGGTCATTGAGACGGCTTCCGGCATCCCGGTCCTCGTCCGTGGCGGCGGTCGCGTGAGCGACAAGGAAATTCTCGTCCGCACCGAAGGCCTCCTCAAGCAGGGCGCCTCGGGCATCGTCTACGGTCGCAACGTCATCCAGCACCCGAACCCGCGTGGCATCACGCAGGCGCTCATGGCGATGGTGCACCGCAACGCGTCGGTCGACGAAGCCCTGAAGCTCATCTGAGCCCCGTGTCCTCCCCTGACCCAGCTGTCCTCGCCCGCCTACGTGCCATCGTCGGCGTCGAGAACGTGCTGACGTCGCCGGAAGACACCATCCCCTACGGCTTCGACGGCACGGCCGCCCTCAAGGGCCCAGTCGGCGTCGTCGTGCTGCCCGGATCGACTCAAGAAATCTCCGAGGTGGTGAAGCTCGCGGCCGCTCGCGGCCTCGCGATCGTCACCCGCGGCTCCGGCACCGGACTCAGCGGCGGCAGCGTACCCTCTGCGGGCTGCATTGTCCTGTGTCTGACTCGCCTGGATAAGATCCTCTCGGTCGACGCAGCCAACCTCACCGTCCGGGCCCAATGCGGCGCGATCACGGCCGCCATCGACGCCGCGGCCAACAAGCACGGTCTCTTCTATCCGCCCGACCCGGGTTCGATGAAGATCAGCACCATCGGCGGCAACGTGGCCGAGAATTCCGGCGGCCTACGTGGCCTGAAATACGGAGTCACCCGTGATTACGTGATGGGCCTCGAGGTCGTGCTGCCCGACGGTCGCATCGCCCACTTCGGCAACGCCTGCGTGAAGGATGTCGCCGGGTATTCGATGAAGGACCTCTTCATCGGCTCCGAAGGCACGCTCGGCATCATCACCGAAGTCCTGCTCAAGGTCGTCCCCCGCCCCGCCGCCCGCCGCACGATGCTGGCGAGCTATGACCGCATGGAAGACGCCGCCCAGACGGTCTCCGACATCATCGCGGCGAAGATCATCCCCTGCACCTTGGAGTTCCTCGACCGCATGACCATCGGTTGCGTCGAGGATTACGCCAAGATCGGCCTGCCCCGCGATTGCGAGGCGCTCCTGCTGATGGAGACCGACGGGCATCCGGCCGCGGTCGCCGAAGAAGCCGAGCAGATGCTGACCCTGGCCCGCGCCCGGGGCGCCCGGGACGTCCGCGTGGCCCGCGACGACGCCGAAGCCCTGCAGCTCGCCTCCGCCCGTCGCTCCGCCTTCTCCGCCCTCGCCCGCGTCCGCCCCACCACGATCCTCGAGGACGTCACCGTCCCGCGCGACAAGCTCGCCGAGATGGTCGCCTTCGTCGCCGAAGTCGCCAAGAAACATAAGCTGTTGGTCGGCACGTTCGGCCACATGGGCGACGGCAACCTGCACCCGACTTTCTTGACCGACGAGCGTAACAGCGAGGAGATGGCCCGTGTCCACGAAGCCCTGGAAGATATCGTGACCAAGACCCTCGCCCTCGGCGGCACGATCACCGGCGAACACGGCGTAGGACTCGCGAAGAAAGCCTGGCTTCGACGTCAGGTCGGCGAGAATAGCCACGACCTCATGCGCGAGATTAAGCGCGCCTGGGATCCGCAGAATCTGCTCAACCCCGGCAAGATCTTCGACTGAGGGATGAAGCCTTCGCTCAAGCTCCTCGATTACTCGATCCTCCAGCAGTGCATGCATTGCGGGATGTGCCTCCCGGCTTGCCCGACTTACGTCGCCACCAATAAGGAACGTCATAGCCCCCGCGGGCGTATCTCGCTCATGCGCGCCGTCGCCGACGGCGAACTGAAGTTGTCGCCGGCCTTCGCCGACGAGATGAGCTACTGCCTCGGCTGCCTGGCCTGCCAGACCGCCTGTCCCGCCGGCGTGGATTATTCCAACCTACTCGAGACCGCCCGCGCCGAAGTCCAGTCCGCCGGCCTCAACCAGACCTTTACCAGCCGCTTCTGGCGCACGGTGACGATTCGCGGCCTGTTCATGCGTCCGCGCCTGCTCCGCTTCGTCGGCCGGCTCCTCTGGCTTTACCAACGCCTCGGACTGCAGACCGCCTTCCGGAAGATTGGCCTGACCAAGCTTCTGCCGAAAGACCTTCGTCGCCTCGAGCCCCAGTGCCCGACCATCGCGACGAAGTTCTCGCCGCAACTCATCCGTCCGGTCGAGTCCCCGGCCAAGAAAAACCATCGGGTCGCCCTGCTCACCGGCTGCGTCCAGGATTTGGTGTTCGCGGACATCAATCGCGACACGGCCGATGTCCTCCTGGCCAACGGCTGCGAGGTCCATACGCCGCCCGTCCAGCCCTGCTGTGGCTCGCTGCACGCGCACAACGGCGAAGCCAACGCGGCCAAGACCTTAGCCAAGCGGATGATCGACCTCTTTCCGCCGTCGCAGTTCGACGCCATCATCACGAACTCCGGCGGCTGCGGGAATCATCTCCGCCACTATAGCGCTCTGCTCGCCGATGACGCCGTCTACGCACCGTTAGCGAAACTCTGGGATTCCAAGCTCCGCGACATCCACGAATGGATGATGGAGCATGGTTGTCGCGCCCCGCAGGCGGGCTTGGGCGACCTCACCGTCACCTACCACGATTCCTGTCACCTGACCCACGGCCAGAAGGTCACCAAGCAGCCCCGCGACCTCCTGAAGCTCATCCCCGGGCTCAAGCTCGTCGAACTTCCTGAGGCCAACTGGTGCTGCGGCAGCGCCGGCATCTACAACATCACCCAGCCCGAGCAGTCCGAACAGCTCCTCGTCCGCAAGGTCGGGCACGTCATCGGCACCGGCGCATCGGTCCTCGCCACCGCCAACCCCGGGTGCCACCTTCAGATCGCCCGTGGCCTCCGCCAAGCCGGCTCACCCATCTCCCTCCTCCAACCCGTGACATTACTGGCCCGAGCTTACCGCGCAGAGCGCTGAAATCCCTCTGGCCAACCATTCAACGATTCAACTCATCAACTTCCCCTCATGTCTCCCGTAAACATCGGCATCATCGGCGGCGGCCTCATGGGTCGAGAAATGGCCAGCGCATTCGCCCGCTGGTGCGCGCTTACCGACGTCTCCGTCCGCCCGGTCCTTACGGCCGTGGCCGACCTCAATCCCGCCACACTCTCGTGGTTCGATTGCATCCCCTCCTGCACGCAGAAGACCACCGACTACAAGGCGCTCCTCGCGAACCCCGACGTCGACGTGGTCTACGTGGCCGTGCCACATAACCTGCACGAGAAGCTGTATTGCGACGTCCTCGCTGCCGGCAAAGACCTCTTCGCCGAGAAGCCCTTCGGCATCGACCTCGCTTCCGCCCGTCGCATCCACGCCGCCGCCAAGGCCAGCGGTCGCTTCGTGCGCTGCAGCTCTGAGATGCCCTTCTTCCCTGGCGCCCAGCGCGCCTTCGAAGTGGCTCGAAGTGGTTCGATCGGCCGCATCCTGGAAGTCGTCTCTGGCTTCCACCACAGCAGCGACCTCGACCCGACCAAGGCCGCAAACTGGAAGCGCCTCAACGCCATGTGCGGCGAAGGTGGCGCCCTCAACGACCTCGGCATGCATGCGTGCCATATCCCTCTGCGCCTTGGCTGGAAGCCCTCCCGCGTCTTCGCCCAACTCCAGAAGGGCTACCCGCAGCGCCCCGACGGCAAGGGCGGCGTGACGAACTGCGACACCTGGGATAACGCACTCCTCAACACTTGGATCAAAGTCGGTGAGCACGAAGTCCCCATGCGCCTCGAGATGAAGCGCCTCATGCCTGGTGCGACCAATACCTGGTTTATCGAAATTCTCGGTACCGATGGCGGCGTCCGCTACAGCACCTCGGACACCAAGGCCCTCTGGCTCTTCGAACGCGGCAAGGAACAGTTCTGGAAGCGCACCGACCTCGGCTTCAGCACGCCGTTCAAGACCGTCACCGGCGGCATCTTTGAACCCGGTTTCACCGACGTCATCCAGCAGATGTGGGCCGCCTACCTCATGGAACGCGCCGGCCTGCTCAACGGCCGTTTCGGTTGCGCTACGCCCGACGAAGCCGTCGCCACCCACGAGATCTTCGCCGCCGCCCTGCAGTCGCAGGCCCAAGGCACGGTCGTCTCGCTCTAAATTTCTCATGCCAAAAACTCCTCGCCAAGGCATTCTTGCCGCCGGCAATTTCATCGTCGATTACGTCAAGATTATCGATGGCTACCCCGTCCAGGACATGCTTGCGAGCATCCTGAGCGAATCGCGCTCCAACGGCGGCGGCCCTTACAACGTCCTCAAGGACCTCGCGGCGATGAAGGTCGAATTCCCTCTCTCCGCCTGCGGGCTCGTCGGCGACGACACCAACGGCCAGTGGATCAAGCGTGACTGCCAGAACCACCGAATCGACGTGGGCATGCTGCACCTCAGCAAGGACCACCCGACCTCCTACACCGACGCGATGACCGTGCAGTCCACTGGACGCCGCACCTTCTTCCATTGCCGTGGCGCTAATGCACACTTCGACCTCAAGCACTGCTCCTTCAGCAAGACCAACGCCCGCATCCTGCACCTCGGCTACCTCATGCTGCTCGACCGCATGGACACCTTCGAAGGCGGCCAGACCATCGCGGCCAAGCTGCTCTTCAACGCCCGCTCCGCCGGCCTCGAGACCTCGGTCGACATGGTCAGCGCCTCGCACCCGCAGTTCCGCGAGATCGCCCTCAGCGCCCTGCCCCTCACCGACCACCTCGTCATCAACGAGATCGAGGCCGGGCTCGTCGTCGGCGAAGTCATCGACCCCAAGAACGCCGGCTGGCTGATCCGCACCGCCGAGCAGCTGCTCTCCCTCGGCGTGAAGAAGACGGTCACGATCCACACCGAGTTCGGTTCGGTCTGCGCGACCGCCGAAGGCCTTCGCCTCAAGCAAGCCTCGCTCAAACTTCCCGCTGGTTACAGCAAGGGTGCGACTGGCGCAGGCGATGCGTTCGCCGCCGGCATGCTTTACGGCCTGCACGAAGGCCTCGAAGTCCAGGAACGCCTCAAGCTCGCCGTCTGCTGCGCCGCCGCCTGCCTCGCCGATCCCACGCCCTCCAAAGGCCTGCGCCCGGTGAAAGACTGTCTCGCCTTGGCCGAGCAGTTCGGCTTCGGGGAGTTTTGAGGTAGGGACAGCACCACGTGCTGTCCTAGGTGCAAAAGTGCAAACCGGCCTGCGGCCTGTGCAAAGGTGCAAAAGTGGATGCAAGTTTCAGGTGGCGGGGGTAGGGATGCGATGACATCGCATCCGCCTGGATTGGGTAGGGCCAACCATCCTTGGTTGGCCGCGGCCGAGCAGGGATGCTCGGCCCTACCTCGAGATGGCACTGTCGTGACGCGGTCCCGACCCTACCTTGTTTTGCTTCGCAGCCGTTCACCCTGCCAGCAGATCCCCACGCGACGCTCTGCGTCGCGTTAAAAGACACCATTCGAGCGTAAAAAGACACCCGATTGGGTTTCCTTCTTTGGGGCCTTGAAGCATGCTGCAGGTCACCCCCCTGACGCACCCCCATGAGCACCAAGAAATACAACGTCGGTATCATCGGTTACGGCTGGGCCGCTACGGCCCACATCGATGCCATCAACGCAAGCAGCCAGGCGCAAGTCACGGCGATCTACTCCTCCGTCCGCTCGACTCCGCGACACTCAGCGCCAAGCACGGCGGCAAGATCAAGGCCTACGATACTGTCGAAGCCCTGCTCGCCGATCCTGAGATCCACGTGGTCGATATCACCAGCTACCCGAGCCAACACTCTGCGCCCAAGCCGTCGCCGCCGCGGAAAGCGAAAAAGCACATCATCCTCGAGAAGCCGATGGCCAACTCGATGCCTGAGGTAATCCAGATTTTCGAAGCCGCCGAAAAGAACGGCGTGAAGGGCTGCGTCTGCTTCGAGTGCCGCTTCTCCAGCCAGATGGAAGCCACAAGGCCGTCATCGACCAAGGCCTCATCGGCGAGATCCATTACGGCGAAGTCGACTACTACCACACGGCATCGGCCCGTGGTATGGCCAGTACCGCTGGAACATCGGCAAGAAGGATGGTGGCAGATGCCCTCCTCACCGCCGGTTGCCACGCACCTCGACGACCCTCCTGATGTGCATGCCCGGCGAAGTCGACTCGGTCACGAGCTTTAGCACGAAGTCGAAGAGCGAGTACTTCACGCCCTACGAATACGATACCTCCGCCGTCACGATCCTGAAGTTCAAGAACGGGGCCGTCGGCAAATGCGCCGCGATCGTCGATTGCCTCCAGCCTTACTACTTCCACACCCACCTCGTGGGTAGCCATGGCAGCGTCCTCGATAACAAGTTCCACTCCGCCAAGCTGAAGACCAACAAGGCCCAGTGGAGCGGGCTCTCGATGAAGATGCTGGATTCCGGCGACGTCAGCGACCACCCCTACCAAGCCCAGTTCCAGGCCTTCTTCGATGCGCTCGACAAGGGCCAGGACATGCCGCTCACGAGCTTCCGCGACGCCCTCCGCACCTTCAAGGTGATCTTCGCTGCCGACCAGAGCGCAGCCAACGGCGGCCAGCCAGTCAAGGTCGCCTGACCCATGCCCTCCTGCCTCGCCATCTTCGCGCATCCCGACGACGTCGAATACTTCGCCGCCGGGACGATGCTCCAGCTCGCGAAGCGCGGCTGGGACTTGCACTACTTCGACCTCTGCGCCGGCAACGGCGGTTCGGTCCAGATGGACGGCCCGACGACCGCCACCGTGCGGCTCGCCGAAGCCCAGGAGGCCGCGCGCATCCTCGGGGCGAAGTTCTATCCGCCGGTCGTGAATGACATGACGCTGACCTTCGATATCGAGGTCATGCGCAAGGTGGCTTCGGTCATCCGGCAGAGCCGCGCCGACATCGTGCTCACGCACGCGCTGTCCGACTACATGGAAGATCACATGGCCTGCGCCCGTCTCGCGACCTCTGCGGCCTTCACGCACGGGATGCCCAACTACGACACGGTACCGCCGGCCCCGACCTACGCTCATGACGTGACGATCTACCATGCGATGCCGCACGGGCTGCGCACGCCGCTACGCCAGAAAGTCCGCGCCGGCCTCTACGTCGACGTCGGCCCGGTCCAGGACCAGGCCCGGAAGGCGCTCGCCGCCCACGCCTCGCAGAAGGACTGGTTGGACAAGAGTCAGGCATGGACTCCTACCTGCACACGCTGGATAAGATGTCCGCCGCCGTCGGCGCTCTCTCAGGTAAATACCAGCTGGCCCAAGGTTGGTGCCGCCATCACCACCTCGGTTACAGCGCTTCCGAGATCGACCCGCTCCGCTCCGCCCTTGGTTCTGACTGCGTCGTCGACGCCGTCTACGAAGCCGCCCTCGAGCAGCCCTCCCATGACCGCCTCGCTCTCCCGCTGCCGGTTCTTCCAGCTCGCTGGTCTCGCCACCCTCGCCTTCCCGCTGCGCGGGCTGGGCGGCGCTCGATACCTCGGGCGGCGACGAAATCGTCATCATCAATGACATCCACCTGACTGGCATCCCCGAAGAAAAGATCCCCGCGAACGCCAAGGACGATGACGACCACCTGCGCACGGCGGTGAAACAGATTCTCGCCCTCGCGAAGAACCCGCCGCGGTCATCATCAACGGCGATCTTGCCCTCGCGATCGGCACCAGCCGCCGATTACGCCGTCGTCCGGGAACTCAATCGCTCGTTACGCGACGCCGGCATCCCGGTTCACCTCACGCTCGGCAATCACGATGTCCGCGACATCTTCATGGCCGCCTTCCCGGAGATGAAGAGCGCCTCGGCACTCAAGGAACACCGCCATAACAGCCTCATCGACCTACCGTCCACGCGCCTCATCCTGCTCGACACCCTCGACAGACCCCCGGCCCGGGCGGCAAGCTCGGCGCGGAGCAGATCGCTTGGATTCTCGCGAAGATCGACGAAGTCCCGACCAAGCAGGTCGTGCTCGTCGGCCACCACAACCCACAGGTCGGCGGCGACACGAGCCACTATAAGGGCGGTATCGCCGACACGGCAGACTTCTGGCCGGAGATCGCCAAGCGCCCACAGGTGAAGGCGTACATCCACGGTCACACCCATGAATGGACGCAGGCCTTGGAGAACGGCATCCACATCATCAGCACCATCGCCTGTGCCTATGTGTTCAATGCGAACACCAACGCCACCGGCTGGACCTCCGCCCGTTTCAACGCCCACGGTTTCCAGCTCAAGCTCAACACCCTCGAGACCGACCACGCCTGGAACGGCGAGGCCAAGTGGTTCTTTGGACGCCAGCCCGCGCCCAAGAAGACCGCCGCGCCGAAAAAGAAATAAACGTGCGGCTCATCAAGGAACAGCAATCTCCCGTATCGGCCAACGAGCTGGTCGCGTGTGAGCACCTGAGCCAACGCGACTTCGGGTGCGTCTGGCATCACCACCCCGAGCATGAGATTTTCTTCCTGCTGCGCGGCGGCACCGAGCGCTGGATTGGCGACAAGATGGCGCCGCTCAAGGCTGGCGAGATTCTGCTCCTCGGCTCCGACCTCCCTCACGACTTCCGTAATGACCGCAAGGGCCGCCAAGCCGGCGTGGAATGGATACTCGTGCAATTCCGCCCGAACCTCTTCGGCGAGGAATGGACGCAGCATTCTTCGGTGTCAGCCATCCGCCGCTTGCTCGAGCGCGCCCGCCTCGGCCTCGAATTCAAAGGGGCGACCCGCAAGCAGGCCGCAGCCCTCCTGCATAAGATGCCCAAGGCCCATGGACTTCGTCGCCTGGCGCTGCTGATCGAGTTCCTCGAGCTCGCCGCCGGTTCCGTCGACCTGAAGGAAATCGCCTCGCCTGGCTTCCACGCCACCACCGACGCGCATACCTCGGACCGTATCGGCAACGTCGTCGCCCACATCAAGGCCAACCTCGGCAAGCCGCTCTACGTCCCCGAGCTCGCCGCCCTCGCCGGCCTGAGCGAAAGCGCCTTCAGCCGGCTGTTCAAGAAGTGCACCGGCCGGTCGGTCCCCCAGTATCTCAACGAACTCCGGATCGCCCGCGCCGCCCGCCTGCTCGCCGAGACCGACGAATCCGTGAAACAGATCGCGCACCAGTGCGGCTACCCGACCGCGGCCTATTTCCACCGCCAGTTCCAGCGTCACCAAGAACTCCCACCCCTCGCCTACCGCGAAGCCATCCGCCGCCAGGCCTAAGCACCCTTTATTTCCTTCCCTACCCCTACCCCCACCCCTAACCCTTCCCCCACCCCATGACCCCTACCCTATACCTCCGTCTGGCCCTGATGGTCTTCCTCCATTACTTCGTCTGGAGCTGCTGGTACAACACCTTGTCGGTCTATCTGCTGAAGCTTAACTTCACGGGTGGACAGATCGGCCTCGCCTACGGCACCACGGCCATCGGCGCGCTCGTCTCGCCCTTCCTGATCGGCGTCATCGCCGACCGCTACGTCCCTGCCCAGCGCCTCCTCGGCGTCCTGCACCTCCTCGGCGCCGCGTGCTCTGGTGGATCTCGCAGCAGACGACCTTCGGCCTCTTCTACCCTTCGCTGATCGTCTACACCCTGACCTACATGGCTGGCCACGGGCTCATCAACACGATCACCCTCACCCACCGCGCCGAATCCGGCCAAGTGGTTCCCGATCGTCATGGCCGCCGCCTCCGCCGGCTGGATCGCCGCCGCCAACGTGGTCAACTTCGCCAAGCTCACGGATAACAATGGGATGTTCACCCTCGCCTGCGGTGTCGCCGTCGCCATCGCCCTCTACTCCTTCACCCTCCCGAATACCCCGCCCAAGGGAGACGCCGGCCCGGTCTCGGCCAGCAAGCTCCTCGGCCTCGACGCCCTGAAGCTCTTCAAGGACCGCTCCTTCGCGGTGTTCATGTTCTGTTCCTTCCTGATCTGCATCCCGCTCAGCTTCTACTTCACCTGGACCGGCGCGTTCCTGAGCGAAATGAATGTCGCCGACTACGCCTCCAAGATGACCCTCGGCCAGGTCTCCGAAGTCGGCTTCCTGCTCCTGCTCCCGGTGCTCCTGCCGTTCCTCGGCGCCAAGCGCATCATGATCCTCGGTATGGCCGCCTGGGCTGTCCGCTTCGCGCTCTTCGCCTATTTCCACGAGCAGCCCACGGCAACCTGGATGGTCCTCGGCGGCATCCTCCTGCACGGCATGTGCTACGACTTCATCTTCGTGATGGGTCGCATGTATGTCGACAAGGCCGCCGGCGACAGCCTCCGCGCCTCGGCGCAGGGCCTCCACGCCGTCTTCACCCTCGGGGCCGGCATGTTCGTCGGCTCTTGGCTCTCCGGCGTCGTCGCACAGTATTATACGACGGACAACGTCCACGACTGGAAGTCCATCTGGCTCGTACCGGCCATCATGAGCGCCGTCCTCATCCCGATCTTCCTCGCCCTCTTCCACGAAAAGTCCGCCGAAGACACCCGCGCCTAATTCCCTCAGGCCCTCTCGTCCTCCCGCCCTCCAGTCCTCGAACATATGCCCCGCCCCCTCAGCCACATCGCCCCCGACTGGTGGGATTACACGACGCTCGACTCATCGCTCATCAACGATGCGGCGAAGCTGACCGAGCGCGACCTGCGCCAGCTGTCGCGTCCGGGCTTCAAGGTGGTAATGTATGATACCCTCGAGGACTTCTACCTCGCCGAGGCCTTGGAATACATCGCGGCCTGGAAGCAGGCCACGGCCGACAACCCGGTCGGCATCTGCGGGCCAATCGGCCCGACCGAACAGCTCCCGCTCGTCGCCCGCTTGGTCAACGAACTCGGTCTCAACCTGAAGCACGCCCACTTCTGGGGCATGGACGAATGGTATGACGACAAGACGAAGAAGGAAGTGCCGGTGACGCACGCGCTGTCCTTTGAACGTGCCGACCGCGAACTCTGCTTCAACCGCATCCAGAAGAAACTGGCGATGCCCGAAGCCAACCTGCACTTCCCCAAGGCCAAGATCGCCGAGTACGTGAAGACATGGCACGCCGGCGTCCGCTGCGCGGTCATGCAGGGCGGCCAAGGCGACATCAAGCATTGGGCCTTCAACGACCCGCTGAAGCGCGTCGGCAAACATAAGGACACCCCGCCCACTCCCGCCGAATACCGTAAGCTCGGCACCCGCATCGTCGAACTCCACCCGGTCACCCTCAGCCAGAACGCCCGCACCTCCGGCGGCGGCAATATCACCATGGTTCCCAAGATGGCCATCACCGTCGGACCCAGGAGACCTGGTTGGCCGACAAGGTCTCCATCTGGCACGCCGGCGCCCACGACAATCCGCTGGGGCAGCGCCTGACCGCCCTGATGATCTCGAAACGCCTCGCGGACGCCGCCGTGCCGATGTCCCTCCTCGCCGACCATCCGAACGTGCAGTTCAACTACTTCCGAGGCGGTCTGGGGTCCTGCGCGGTCGAGATGCACTGAGCACAGGGCGCCGCCGAAAAACCACGTCAGACCAAGCCGGGAATCCTGACCCGCCCGACCGCATCCATGTCCGTTCGCGTCCTGCTCGCCGCATTACTGTCCTCCTCCGGAGCCCTCCTGAACGCTCAGGAGAAACCCCCGACCCAGGACGACGGCACGACGTCGCCGCCTTCTTGGGAGCAGATCCGCCCAGTGCCGATGAGCGGCGGCCTGCGGGTTTTCTGGAACGTGGCGGGCGGCGACAATGCCACCAACTATCGCGAGGCCGCCGCGCACGGCTTCGAGATGGTGGACCTCCTGAACACCTATGCCGACTACCCCGGCCGGCAGAAGGAGAACATCCGCAAGACGCTCGACATCAACAAGAACAACCCGTGGCAGAAGCCGGACTTCTTCGAACGCATCATCCGCCGCAACATCGAGCAACGCGGCAACCAGAACGCCATCTTCGTCCATGACATCGAATTCTCCTTCGAGGAGGATATCGATAAGGCGTGGTCGGATCCGGCTGTCCGCGCCGCGTCGAAAGTCACGTCCCGCGATCAATTCGCCGATGCCTACCTGCGCGAATGGGCCACTTGGTTCACGCTGCCCTGCCAATGGGCGAAGGAACGCTTCCCGGGGACGCCCATCGGCATCTACGGCCCGCAGCCGTTCCGCCGCGACTACTACGGCATCGCCGGCAAGTCCGCGCAGCAGATCGACGGCACGCACCGGAGCGACGCCGAGCTATGGCAGCACATCGATCCCTTCGTCGATTACTACGTCGCCAGCATCTACGTCTTCTACGATAAGCCCGACTCCGTCTATTACATGGCGGCCAACGTCGAGGAGAACGTCGAGCGCACCCGCCGCTACGGCAATAAGCCGCTCTACGCCTACGAGTGGCTCCGTTACCATAGTTCCAACCAGAAACTCGCCGACCAAGAAGTCGCCCCCTGGCTCGCCGAAGCCATGGCCGTCCTGCCCTACTTCTGCGGCGCCCGCGGCGTGGCGCTCTGGGGTTCCGAGCCTAAGCGCAAGGGACAATATTACCACACGCTCCCGGTGTTCACGAAGAGCCTCGGACGGATCTCCGACCTGTCCGCCAAGATCGCCTCGGCCAAGCTCATGCCCGACGAGCCCGCGCACGTCCTCTGGAAGGCCAAGCGTCCCCTCGTCCGCCGGCTGCGTGTCAGCGCCGATGAATGGATCGTCCTCGCCATCAACCCATGGCAAGCCGAAGACACCACCTCCCGCGTGGAGGTGCCTCTGGAGAAGGGCCCGATCAAGGTCGAGCTGCGGGGTCGCCACAGCGAGATCTTCCACTGCACGGGTGACAGCGTGAAGCGGCTGTAAAAGCGGCGGGGCCAATCGCCCCTTGGGCCGTCACCACCCGCCTATGACCCGGAAACGGAATCATGACCCGGGCGTGAGGGCGTCACGACCGGCGGAATAGCGTCGCTGGCGACCATAGGGTCTGTTTCTTAACAGCATGCCCCGCTCCCTGCTCGCCTGTCTGGTCGCGTTGCTCTTCGTCGGCTGCGCGACCGACGCCCCCGTCGCCCAGTCTTACGACATCGTGGTCTACGGGGATTCGGCGGCCGCGGTCGCCGCGGCCCTCCAGGCGAAACGACAGGGTTCCAGCGTCGTGCTGGTCAATACCACGACGTTCCTCGGCGGGATGACCTGTAGCGGACTCTCGGCCAGCGACATCTTCCACCGCGAAGCGGTCGGCGGCGTGGCCCGCGAGATCTACGGACGCATCGGCCAGCACTACGGTAAAGCCTACGTCGATTACTTCGAACCGCACGTGGCGCAGGCCGCGATTGACGCACTCGTCAAAGAGAGCGGCCTGGAAGTCGTCATGGACGAACAACTCGACCGCGGTCCGGGCGGCGTCGCGAAGCAAGGTGACCGCATCACCTCCTTCCGCACCCTCTCGGGCAAGGTCTACGCGGCAAAGGTCTTCATCGACGCTTCCTACGTGGGCGATCTCATGGCCGCCGCGGGCGTGAGTTATGCCGTGGGACGCGAACCTAACGCCCAATTCGGCGAAACGCTCAATGGCATGCAACGCGGCGACGACAAGCCTCGCACGCACTACACCCAGAAAGACAAGGACCACTTCATCAAGGACGTCGACCCTTACGTCAAACCTGGCGATCCGACGAGCGGCCTGCTGCCCTTCGTGTTCGCCGAAGATCCGCGCGTCGGCGAAGGCGACCACCGCATCCAGGCCTACAACTACCGTCTCTGCGTGACGACTGACCCGGCCAACCGGATCCCGTTCGCCAAGCCCGCCGGCTACCGCGAACTCGACCACGAGATGCTGCTGCGCAACTTCGAGGCCGGCGACCTCCGCTTCCCCTCGCTCCTGCACAGGCTTCCCAACGGCAAGACCGACTGGAACTCGATGCACGCAGTCGGCACGGATTACGTCGGCGCGAACTGGGAATATCCGGAGGCGAGCTACGCCCGGCGCCGCGAAATCGAGCAGGCGCATGAACTCTACATCCGCGGCCACCTCTGGACGCTGGCCAACCACCCGCGCGTGCCCGAGTCTATCCGTAAGCAGGCCTCCGCCTACGGACTCTGCACCGATGAGTTCACGTCGCGCGGCGGCTTCTCGCCGATGATCTACATCCGCGAAGCCCGACGCCTCCAAGGCGCTTACGTGATGACCGAACTCGACTGCAAAGGGAAGCGCACGCCGCCGGAACCCGTCGCGCTGGCCAGCTTCGGCCTCGATTCCCATGCAGTGCGCTACTTCGTGACGAAGCGGGGTTTCCTCGAACGCGATGGCGTGATCTGGAACGTGCCGCCCCGCCCCTACGGCGTCTCTTACCGCAGCCTGATCCCCAAGAAGGAAGAATGCGCCAACCTACTCGTACCGGTCTGCTTGTCGGCCACCCACGCCGCCCATGGTTCGATTCGGATGGAGCCAGTCTTCATGCAGCTCGGTCAGGCCGCCGCGATGGCGGCCGGCATCGCCGTCCACGACAGCCTGGCAGTCCAGGACGTGCCCTATGGCCGCGTCCGCGACCTACTTAAGGAAGCCAACCTGCCCGTCGAGTGGACCGCCCCCGCAAAGTCCAAGAAGGCCAAATAACCCCTTCTGGCAGACGATTAGGACTACCTGTCATTCTTTTTGACAAAGTCCAAAACTCGGTCTTGTTCGTGGTCGATGCACGACCCAGAAGCCACCCTTCGCCAGCACGACCTGCCCGTCACGGCGCAGCGCATCGCCGTCCTCCGCGCGGTCTCCAGCCATCCCCACGCTACGGCCGACGACCTGACCGAGAGCGTGCGCGGCGAGCTGGGCACGATCTCCCGGCAGTCGGTCTACAACGTCCTGAATGTGCTGACGGACAAGGGCATCATCCGTCGCATCCAGCCGGCGGATTCCCCGGCGCGCTACGAAGACCGCATCGGGGACAACCATCACCACCTCGTCTGCCGTTCCTGCGGCAAGACCGAAGACGTCTGCTGCGCCGTCGGTGAAGCCCCCTGCCTCAAGGCCCATTCGCACCACGGCTTCAAGATCGACGAAGCCGAAGTCATCTACTGGGGCACCTGCCCCGCCTGCCAGAAGAAGCGCTAACTTTCCCCCATACTCCATACTCGATACTCCATACTCTCCCTCACACCCATGTCCGACCTCTCCAAATGCCCCGTGATGGGCCACCTGGCCCCGCAGAATCGCCATACCGCCGCCGCCGCGATGAACAACGGCGACTGGTGGCCGAATCAGCTCAACCTGAACATCCTGCGCCAGAACTCGGCGAAGAGCGATCCGCTCAACCCGGGCTTCAACTACGCCGAAGAGTTCAAGAAGCTCGACCTCGAGGCCCTGCGCAAGGACCTCGCCGCGCTGATGACCGATTCGCAGGAATGGTGGCCGGCAGACTACGGTCACTACGGCCCCTTCTTCATCCGCATGGCCTGGCATAGCGCCGGCACCTACCGCGTCACCGACGGCCGTGGTGGCGCCGGTTACGGTACCCTGCGCTTCGCCCCGCTCAACAGCTGGCCGGATAACGCCAACCTCGATAAAGCCCGCCGCCTCCTCTGGCCGCTCAAGCAGAAGTATGGTCAGAAGATTTCCTGGGCCGACCTCATGGTCCTCACCGGCAACGTCGCCCTCGAGACCATGGGCTTCAAGACCTTCGGCTTCGCCGGTGGCCGTCCCGACGTCTGGGAACCGCAGGAAGACATCTACTGGGGCCCTGAGACCGAATGGCTTGGCGATAAGCGCTACACCGGCGACCGCCAGCTCGCCGACCCGCTCGGCGCCGTCCAGATGGGCCTGATCTACGTCAATCCCCAAGGACCCAACGGCAAGCCCGACCCTCTCGCTTCGGCCCGCGATATTCGCGAGACCTTTGCGCGCATGGCGATGAATGACGAAGAGACCGTCGCGCTCATCGCCGGCGGCCACACCTTCGGCAAAGCCCACGGTGCCGCCACGCCCGACGGCCACGTCGGCCCGGAACCCGAAGGCGCCCCGCTTGAAGAGATGGGCTTCGGCTGGAAAAACTCCTTCGGCAAAGGCAACGGTGCCGACACGATCACCAGCGGCCTCGAAGGCGCCTGGTCCAGCACGCCGACTCGCTGGTCGAACGAATACCTCAAGAACCTCTGGAACTACGAATGGGAACTCACCCAGTCCCCGGCCGGCGCCCACCAGTGGACGCCCAAGGGCGGCGCCGCGAAGGACACCGTGCCGGATGCGCACGACAAGTCGAAGCGTCACGCGCCGATGATGTTCACTTCGGACATCGCGCTGAAGGTGGATCCGGCTTACGCCAAGATCACCAAGCGCTGGTTGGATAACCCGGCCGAGTTCGCCGACGCTTTCGCCAAAGCCTGGTATAAGCTCACGCACCGTGACATGGGGCCTTACTCCCGCTGCCTCGGACCGCAAGTAGCTCCGGCCCAGATCTGGCAGGACCCCGTCCCATCCGTCGACCATATCCTCATCGACTCAGCTGACATCGAAGCACTGAAGAAGACGCTCCTCGCTTCCGGCCTCACCACTGCGCAGCTCGTCTCGACCGCTTGGGCTTCCGCCGCGAGCTACCGTGGCAGCGACAAGCGTGGCGGCGCCAACGGCGCCCGCATCCGCCTCGCACCGCAGAAGGATTGGGAAGTGAACCAGCCCGCCGAACTCGCCAAGGTCCTCGCCGTCCTCGAGAAGGTGCAGGCGATCTTCAACGCCGCCCAGACCGCCGGCAAGAAGGTCTCCCTCGCCGATCTGATCGTCCTCGGTGGTTGTGCCGCCGTCGAAGCCGCCGCCGCCAAGGCCGGCGTGCCAACCAAAGTGCCCTTCCACCCCGGTCGCACCGACGCCACCCAAGCGATGACGGACGCAGAATCTGTCGCGCTCCTGGAGCTGAAGTATGATGGCTTCCGCAACTACCTCGGACGCAAGCTCGACCGCCCCGCCGCGGAGAATCTCGTGGATCGTGCTCAGCTCCTCACGCTCACGCCTCCGGAGATGACCGTACTCGTCGGCGGTATGCGCGTGCTCGAAACGACGGTGCTCTTCCCGGGCCTCGGCGTGCTGACCAAGCAGCCTGGTGCCCTGACCAACGACTTCTTCGTCCACCTCCTCGACCAGTCCGTGGTCTGGGAGAAGGCCAAGATCTGTGAGCACTTCTTCGAAGGCCGCGATAGCAAGACCGGCCAGGTGAAGTGGAATGCGACCTCCGTCGACCTCGTCTTCGGCTCCAACTCGCAGCTCCGCGCCCTGTCCGAGGTCTACGCCAGCGCCGACGGCAAGACCAAGTTCGTCCACGACTTCGTCGCCGCCTGGACCAAGGTCATGAACCTCGACCGCTTCGACCTCGCCAAGAAGTAAGCGATCCCGTCATCGCCTCCCATTGGAACAACGTTCGAAACAGGTTGTCAAAGAAGGTAAGAACCCATGCCTCACCCCCGACAAAGCGATTCCTGCCATCCAAGGAAAGGCTCGCTTCGGGAAGCTGGCATGACGCAAAATATCACCTCACCCCGCTTCGTCCGCCTCTGACATGAATCGTCGCCGCTTTATCCTCCGTTCTTTGGGAGCCACGTTGGCCCTGCCGGGACTGTGCTCGCTCAGCGCGAAGGCCCTCAGCGGCAACCCCACCGTGCAGACGTCCAAGGGTGCCGGCATCGGCGCCCGCCGCTTCGTGGCGATCGGCAACCTGCTCGGCTACCAGACCAAGCAACTTTTCCCGAAGTCCACCGGACGAGATTACGAGAAGACGACGCTGCTGGAGCCGATCTGGGAACACCGCGAGCTGATGACCGTTTTCCGCGGCCTCGACCACGGCGTCAAAGGCGGACACTTCGCGGTGCACTCCTTCCTTTCCGGCGTGCTGAACTCCGAAGCGCAGGACCGTCCGACCGGCAACGTCTCGCTCGACCAGTTCCTCGCCGAGGAGATCGGTCACCAGACCCGCTTCTCTTCGCTCACCGTCGGCTCCGAAGGCGGCATCCACGGCGGCTGCCAGCTCGCTTGGACGAAGTCCGGCGTACGCGTGCCGCCGATCACCAATCCAGCCGAACTGTTCGACAAGCTTTTTATCAGCGACTCCGCGGAGCGACGCGTCCGTCGCGAGCAGGAAAACCACGTGCAGGCCTCGATCCTGGATTCCGTGCGCGAGGAGGCGAAACGCCTCTCGGGACAAGTCAACCAAGAGGACAAGGCCAAGCTCGAAGAATACTTCACGTCCGTGCGCGACTTAGAAAAGCGCCTCGAACTGCGTCAGCGCTGGACCCATCTCCCCAAGCCGACGGCGCCCTTCGGCAAGCCGGCCAACCGCAACCCGGTCGACGACCTGCCGCTGATGTATGAGCTGATCGCGCTCGCCCTGCAGACCGACAGCACCCGCATCGCCACCCTGGAGATCGGCGGCGACTTCATGCCGCAGCATCTCGGCATCAAGAAGGACTACCACGGCCTTTCGCACCACGGCAACGACCCGGAGTCGATCGCCCACCTCATCAGCCTCGAGCGCTACCAGATCGCGCAGTACGGCAAGTTCGTCGGTCGCCTCGCGCAGATTAAGGACGGCGGCGGCACGCTGCTTGACTCCACCACGGTGCTTTTCGGCAGCGGCATGGGCGACGCCAACTCGCACCGCAATTCCGACCTCCCGATCTTCCTCGCCGGCGGCGGGTCCAAGCACGGCACTTTCCGCGAAGTCTCGCGCGAGGTGAAGCACAAGGTGCCGCTCTGCAATCTCTTCGTCGACATCGCCCAGAAGATGGGCGTCGAAACGGAAGCCTTCGGCAGCAGCACGGGGCGTTTCGCCTAAGCCTAAGCAACCGTGGTCGTGAGCCTGCTTCCGGTATTCCGAACCTTGGCGTCCCGCCGACGGACCATGCTGGCCCTGTCCGCGCTCCTGTCGTCCGCCACCTTGGCCGCCGCCGAGACGCCCGCCAAGCAGGTCGAACAGTTCCTGAGCCGCTACTGCCTGGAATGCCACGACGCCGACGTCCACAAGGGCGACCGGGCTTTCGACCAGTTCAAGCTGCCTCTCAAGTCGCTGCCCGCGGTAATCGAGGCCCGCGATATCATCGACCAGCTGACTTTGCGCGAGATGCCGCCGAAGAAGGCCGAACAGCCCAGCGACGAGGAGCGTCTCGCCGTCATCCGCGCCCTGCGCGACGGCACCGCCGCGGCGCAGGCCACCCTGCAGAGCACTGGCTCGCGCACGGTCCTCCGCCGGCTCTCTAACCGCGAATATGAGAAGACGCTGGCGACCTTGTTCGGACGCCGTGTCGACACCCTCGGGCTGACCGCCGACTTTCCCAAGGAAAAGACCGCCCGACACCTGGATACGATCGGCCAGTCGCTGGTGACCTCCGGCTTCCTGGTCGACCAATACTTCCAGTCCGCCAACCGTCTCGTCGAGACCCGTCTGGGCAAGCCGGCCACCGCCCCTCAGACCTGGCGCTTCAACAAGAACTTCATCCAGTACGAGGAGCTGACGGGCTCGCATATGAGCGCCTTCAACTTCCGCTACCTCAATATCTATGAACAGCCGAACACCGATACCCGCCAGGGCGGCTACGGACACATCGAGGACTTCAAGCAAGGCGTGCCGATCTCTGGCCTCTACGATATCGAGGTCGAGGCAACGGCGATGCACCGCGACACCCATTACGACCCCGCCATCTTCGGCATCGACCTCTCGGAACCCTTCATCCTTGGAGTAGTGCCCGGCGACATCACGAAAGGTCACATCCATTACCCGCAAGCCATCGAGCCATTGCTGGCGAGCGGCGTGGTGCCCGACAACGTACCGACCCGACTTAAGTTCCGCGTCTGGCTCGAAGCAGGCCAGACCCCGCGCTTCATTTTCCCAAATGGTCCCTATGAATCGCGCGCCTCGGTGGTGACGATCAACAAGCGCTACCCGAAAGAGTTCTCGACGCCGGTCGGCTCTTCGGGCGTCGGTCGTGCGCACATCCTCCGGGAAGGTAAGCTGCCGCATATCCGCATCAGCGAGATTGTCGTCCAAGGCCCGTTGAGCGAGCCAGTGGGTGGCGCCGAAGAGATTGCGGTTTTCGGCAAGGATGGCTTCCAGGCCGACCGCGCGCTTGACCAGCTGCTCGCCTTTGCGGCGAAAGCCTACCGCCGCCCGCTCCAGGACGCGGACCGCGAGTCGATCCGGAAGATGCATGAGAAGCGAATCGCCGAAAAAGCCAGCCCGCGCCAGGCGGCACTCGACGTAGTCAAACTCATCCTCTGCTCCCCTTCCTTCCTGTACCTGAGCGAAGTCACCCAGGAGGCTGACCGTCGTCTCCAGCCGCATGACCTCGCCACCCGCCTCGCCTTCGCCCTTTCGGCTGCGCCACCCGACGAGACCCTGTCCGCCTCCGCGGGGGCCTCGGGCAAACTCACCGGGGATGCAGAATTGAAGAAGCAGATCGACCGCCTGCTAGCCGATGAACGCGTCAACGGATTCGTCAACGGATTCCTCGATAGCTGGCTGAGCCTGCGCGAACTCGGCGGTATGCCACCCCCGCGTGAGGTGAATCGCGCCTACTACGCCGAGGATCTGCCGACCTCGATGAAGACCGAAGCGCGCCTGTTCTTCCGCGATATGCTCAAGGAGAACCGTCCGGTGAACCAGTTCCTGCATGCGGATTACACCTTCGTCGACAAGAAGCTAGCGCAACTCTACGACCTGCCCGAGCAGAAGACTCTGCGCCTGGCCGACGGCTTCCGGAAGGTCAGCCTCAAGGGCGACAAACATCGCGGTGGCCTGCTCGGCATGGCGGCCGTCCTGACCGTCAGCGCCAACGGCGTCGAAACCTCGCCCGTCACCCGCGGCGCCTGGGTCAGCGAGAACATCCTCGGCATCAAGCCGCCACCCCCGCCGGATGTCGTCCCCGCCATCGAACCCGACGTCAGCGGCACAACCACGATCCGCGAGCGCCTCGCCAAGCACAGCACCGACCGCGCCTGCGCCGAGTGCCATCGCAAGATCGACCCGCTCGGCTTCAGCCTCGAGTCCTTCGATCCGGTCGGCCGCTGGCGCGTGACCTACCCGAAGCCCAAGAAGGGCGCAGCGCCGAAGATCGACACCACCGGCGAGTTCGCCTCGGGCGAGACCTATCAGGACTTCGCCGGCTTCCGCGATATCCTCCACGACAAGCGCGAAGAGATGTTCACCCGCCACCTCATCCGCTCGCTGCTCGCATATAGTACCGGTCGCCTCATGGAGCCGGCCGACGAATTCGCCGTCGACCGCATCCACGAGAAGGTCAAGCAGCAGGGCCTCGGCCTGCGCAGCCTCGTCGTCGAGTGCCTGACCAGCGACGTCTTCCGTTCGCGCTGAGCAAGGGCCCGACAGGGGCCCAGCGTGAGACGATAGTGCTACCCCGTGAAACAAGGGGAGTAGTAAGCTGTCAGAAGGAGAGTAGAATATCCCCATGAGCGATTCCCTCGAGCTGACCCGCCGCCGCTTCCTCGGCCAGATGACCACTGGCATGACAGGGCTGGCGTTGTCGCGTCTGCTCATGAGCGACCTCGGTGCGGCCATGCCTCCGGGTGCCCACTTCGCCCCGAAGGCCAAACAGGTGCTCCAGATCTTCTGCCCCGGCGCGGCTTCGCACATCGACCTCTGGGACCATAAGCCGCTCCTGGAGAAATACGACGGCACCCCCCTGCCCGGCCCGGTCGAGGTGACCTTCCAAGGGAAGAACGGCAACCTGATGAAATCCCCCTGGGCCTTCAAGCCGGCGGGCAAGAGCGGCAAGATGATCAGTTCCAACCTGCCGCACATGGCTCAGCACGTCGACGACATCGCCTTCATCCACTCGATGACGTCGCGCAGCAACACCCACGGCCCGGGGTGCGTCGCGATGAACACCTGCTTTACCCGCGAAGGCTATCCGAGCGGCGGCGCCTGGATCAGCCACGCCCTCGGCTCGCTCAACCAGAACCTCCCGACCTACGTGTCGGTCCAGGACGTCCGCGGGGAACCGCCGAACGGCAAGGCCAACTGGGGCAACGGTTTCCTCCCCGCCCGTCACCAAGGCGTCAGCATGGCCGCCCAGCAGGCCCTACGTAACCTCGACCGCCCGGCGGGCATCTCTTCGGCCGAAGACGAAGCCACCCGCGAATTCCTCCGCGCCACGAACCTCGAACACGCGGAAGCCCACACGGGCAACGACGAGCTCCGCGCCCGCATCGCGGCCTATGAACTCGCCGCGAAGATGCAGCTGGCCGCCCCGGAAGTCAGCGACCTCTCCCGCGAACCGGAGCACGTCCATGCGCTCTATGGCACGAAGGACGCCAACCCGCTCAAGGCCGCCTACGCCAAGAACTGCCTGCTGACCCGTCGCTTCCTCGAACAAGGGGTCCGCTACGTGAGCCTCTACTGCGCCTCCCGCGCCAGCGGAGTCGACGGACTGCTCAACTGGGACGCTCACCGCACGCTCAAGGCCGACTACGACCGCCACTGCCCGGTCTTCGACCAGCCCACCGCCGCCCTCCTCTCGGACCTGAAGCAGCGCGGGATGCTCGATGACGTGCTGATCATCTGGTGCACGGAGTTCGGCCGCATGCCCACCCACCAGGTCGGCACGACCGGCCGCGACCACAATCCCGATGCCTACACGACCTGGATGATGGGCGCCGGCGTGAAGGGCGGCGTGTCCTACGGCGCGACCGACGACTTCGGCCGGCGCAGCGTCACCGACGTCGCGACCTGCTACGACTTCTACGCGACGGTGCTGCACCTCCTGGGCCTCGATCACGAGAAGCTCACCTATTATCACAACGGCGTGAACCGCCGCTTCACCGACGTCCACGGCCACGTCATCAAGCCGGTCCTCGCATGAGCCGCATGAGCCTCACCCTCGCCCTCCTCGCTTCGGCACGCATCCTCGCGGCCGACGACCCCGGCAGCGTCGCGTTCTTCGAACAAAGATCCGGCCGGTGCTCGTCGAGCACTGCTACGAATGCCATAGCGCCAAGGCCAAGAAACTGAAGGGCGGGCTGACCCTCGACTCCAAGGCCGGCTGGCAGAAAGGCGGCGATTCGGGCACCCCGGTCATCGTCCCGGGCAAGCCCGACGAAGGGCTGTTCCTTCGCTACGTCCGCCACCTCGAGCCGGACATGGAGATGCCGCCGAAGAAGCCGAAACTGCCCGACGCGCTCATCGCCGACTTCGCTACCTGGATCAAGGCCGGCGCCGTCGACCCGCGCGACCAAGCGACGGTCGAGGTGAAGCGCGCCGACAAGTCCTGGTGGTCCCTGCAGCCGCTGGCCAAGGATTTCAAGTACCCGGACATCGACGGCTTCATCGATGCCAGGCTGGCGGAGCAGAAACTGGCCCGGAGAGCTCCCGCCAAGCCGCAGGCGCTGATCCGACGTCTCACCTACGATCTGACCGGCCTCCCGCCGTCGCAGCCCGAGGTCGACGCCTTCGTCGCCGCCCACCAGGCCGACGCCCGCCAGGCGACCGAAGCCCTTGTCGACCGCCTGCTGGCCTCACCGCGCTACGGCGAACACTGGGGCCGCCACTGGCTCGACGTCGTCCGCTTCGGCGAAAGCAACGGCTTCGAACGCAACTTCGTCATCGATGACCTCTACCCGTTCCGCGACTACGTCATCCGCTCGCTGAACGACGACAAGCCCTTCGACCAGTTCATGCGCGAGCACCTCGCCGGCGATGTGCTCGGCAAGTTCGACCCCTCCGTCGAGATCGGCAGCGCCTTCCTCGTCGCCGGACCTTACGACGACGTAGGCAACCAGGACGCGGTCGCCAAGAAGGTCATCCGCTCCGCCACGCTCGACGACATGGTCACCGCGACGGGCAGCGCCTTCCTCGGCCTGACGATCAATTGCGCCCGCTGCCACCACCATAAGTTCGACCCCATCCCGACCGAAGACTATTACCGTATCCGCTCGGCCTTCGAAGGCGTCGTCCACGGCCGACGCCCGCTCGCGACCAAGGAACAGACCCAGGCTTACAACGCCTCCATGGGCCCGCTGAACAAGGAACGCGCCCAAGTCGTCGCCGAGCAGGAGACCCTGACCAAGGCCATCGAAACCAAAGCCAAGGCGGTGCTGGCCACCCGCAAGTATCCTCGCCCGAAGGCGGATACCCTGCTGACCGAGGAGATCATCAAGCCGACCGAGGCCCGCTTCGTGAAGCTCACCATGTCCGCGACCTCCGCGAACCCCAAGAGCGGCGACGG
Organism: Opitutia bacterium; assembly: GCA_003569165.1. GTDB lineage: Bacteria > Verrucomicrobiota > Verrucomicrobiia > Opitutales > UBA953 > UBA953. Next base: position 16,070 of record BGOI01000010.1, on the reverse strand, counting down.
CGGACGTATTTCGGAGTTTGAGATCTGGACCGACGAAGCCACCCCCCGCAATGTCGCGCTGGCCTCCCACGGCTCCAAGGCCGAAGGCGTGAAGGGTATCACCGCCGAAGACTTCCCCATGGCCTACAGCGCCGCCCTTACCATCGACGGCGACGAAGGCGCGCAGTGGTATATCGGCACCCCGGCCGAACTTGTCATCACCCTGCCCCGCGTCGAAAAAATCGGGCGGCTTGGGTACCGTACCGCCAAGGGACGCGTCCTCCGCGACAACTCGCAAGGCGCCACCCCCTGCGAATACGAGATGTTCGTCTCCCTCGACGGCAAAGAATGGCAGAAGGTCGCCGACTCCTATGATCGCGAAGCCTGGTCCCCGGCCCACGCTTTCGAACGCGTCCGCAAGGAAGTCACCACGCCTGATGAAGCCAAGCAGCTCGGCCTGCTGTCTCGCCAGCTGGCCGAAGTCGACCGGCGCATCGCCGCCGTCCCGAAGCTTCCGTCGGCCTGGATCGGGAATCACCAGGCCAAGCCCGAGCCCACCTTCGTGCAGAAAGGCGGCGACCCTACGAAACCCGCCGGCCAGGTCGTCCCGTCCAGCCTCGCCGTGCTGGACCTGGTGACCAAGCCCTACGCCCTTAAGGCAGACGCCGGTGAAGGCGATCGCCGCTTAGCGCTGGCCAATTGGATCACCCAGGACAACCCCATCACCGCCCGCGTGCTGGCGAACCGTCTCTGGCATTACCACTTCGGCACCGGCCTCGTGGATACCCCGAGCGACTTCGGGTTCATGGGCAGCAAGCCCACGCATCCGGAGCTCCTCAACTTCCTCGCCCGGCGATTGGTCAAGCACGGATGGAAGCTCAAAGCCGTTCATCGTGAGATCGTCCTTTCGCAGACCTATCTGCAGTCGGCCGACTTCGACGAGTCCGCCGCACGCGTCGACAAGGATGCTCGCCTGCTCTGGCGCTTCCCGCCGCGCCGCCTGGGCGCCGAAGAGATCCGGGACACGCTGCTCGCGACCGCCGGCCAGCTGAAGCTCGAGCCCATGGGCGGGCCCGGCTTCCGCCTCTACCGCTACCTGGCCAACAACGTCTCGACCTACATCCCGCTCGATGCGCCCGGCCCGGAGACCTACCGTCGCTCCGTCTACCACCAAAATGCCCGCGCCAGCGTCGTCGATATCCTGAACGATTTCGACCTGCCCGACATCGCCTTCGCCGCGCCGAAGCGTGCCAATACGACCTCGCCCCTGCAGGCCCTCACCCTGCTCAACAACGGCTTCACCCTCGACATGGCCAAGGCCTTCGCCGCCCGCCTCGACGGACCCGACCCGGTCACCCAGGCCTATTCCATCGCCCTACAGCGCCCGCCCACGTCCACCGAACGCGCCGCCGCCGAGAAGCTCCTGGCCCTGCACGGGAAGCCCGCCTTCTGCCGCGCCCTGCTCAACAGCAACGCCCTGATCTTCATCGAATGAGACTCCGCACCTTCATCGCCACTCTGCTCGCCTCGGCCACACTTTTCGCCGCTGAGACCTTCAAGGTTGATGGCCATAGGGCCGTGATCCACCCGGCGGCCAAGCCGGCGGAAGGCAAACCCTGGCTCTGGTATGCGCCCGCGCTCAATGGCGGCGTCTCGATCGTCCAGCACAAGCTCTACGCTGATGCCTGCCAGCAGGCGGGAATCGCCATCGCGGGCTATGACCTCGGCGAAGTCCGCGGCGCCCCCAAGAGCGCGGCGCAGTTCACGCAGTTCTACGACGAGATGGTGAAGCGGGGCTACTCGCCCAAGCCCATCCTGCTCGGCCAGAGCCGCGGCGGGATGATGACGCTCACCTGGGCGTTCCGTAATCCCGAGAAGGTGAAGGCCTGGATCGGCATCTATCCGGTCTGCAACCTCGCCAGCTGGCCGCTGAAGAATTCGAAGGCGCAGACGCTCGGGGATTTCGAGATGACCGAGTCAGAACTCACCTTCCGGCTCAAGGAGTTCAATCCGCCCGATAATCTCGCCGGCCTCGCCGCCGCCAAGGTCCCGATGTTCGCCGTCCACGGCGACACCGACGTCGTCGTCCCCCACAAGGACAACACCCTCCTCCTCAAGGAACGCTACGAAGCCCTCGGCGGGAAATTCACGGTCAAGATCATCCCGGGCGAAGGCCATAAGGTCGGCCCGTCGTTCTTCGCCTGCCCGGAGCTGGTCGAGTTCTTGCTAAAAGAGGGAAAATAAAGCCCCTCTGCTCAGGTAAGGGTGGAACTACCCCCGCTCGATGGGGTTGTCTTAAGGAGACCTCATGCTCCGCCTCCTTACCCCGTGCCTTGCCTTCCTGGCAGCCAACCTGGCTAGCGCCGAAACCCGCGACCTGATCCTGGTCGCCGGGCAGTCCAACGCGGTCGGCTTCGACGCGTATGCCGAGGAGTTATCGGCTGACCCGAAAGACGCCGCGACGATGTTCTGGTGGCGCGTGGGCGATCCGCCCCCGACGAATTCGATGGCACAAGCGCCCGCCAGTGGACGACCCTGCAGTTCCAACCGCGCACGCCCGCCAAGCCGGCCGTCGACGGCAAGAAGCTCGCCCGCCAATACGGCAACTTCAACCTGAAGTCCAAGGGCGGCTTCGGACCCGAGATCGGGATGGTCCGCACGCTGAGGACGAAGGAGTCGCGTCCGCTCGCGGTCATCAAGACGGCCTTCAGCGGCACGTCCGTCGCCGCCGACTGGAACGTCGGCCTGCCGGCAAGGCCGACGCCTGCTACCGCGCGATGATCGACGAAGCCAAGGCCGCGATCGCCGCCGCCAAGTCCCAGGATGTCACGCTTCGTCCGCGCGCCTTCGTCTGGGTGCAAGGCGAGAGCGACGCCAACGCGAAGGACGCCGCCGCCTACGCGGCCAATCTTTCGGCGATGCTGAAAAGCCTGCGCACCGAACTCGCCGCGCCCGACCTGATCCTGCTTATCGGCGTCAACACCCGGTTCGGCAACGGCAAGAACGCCTTCATGCCCAAAGTCGTCGAAGCCCAGAAAGAAGTCGCCGCCGCCCTGCCCCGGGCGCGTTATGTCGACAACCGCCGGCGCCGAGACCTTGCCGCCCTCACACACGCACTTCACCGCCTCCGGCACGCTCGAAGTCGGCCGACGCTTCGCCGAAGCCCTGCTCTCCCTCGATAAGACCAAATGAAAACGCTCCTCACCCTTGGCCTGCTGGCCGTAGTCACTTTGTTCGGCGCAGAGAATCCGCGTAAGCCCAACGTCATCTTCATCCTGACCGACGACCAGGGCTGGGGCGATGCGAAGTTCGCCGGGCATCCTTACGTGAAGACCCCGAACCTGGATCGGCTCGTCAAGGAAGGCACCTGGTTCCGCCAATTCTACGTCGCCGCGACCGTCTGCTCACCCAGCCGCGCCACGTTCATGACCGGACAAGTCCCGGCCCGTTTCGGCATCCACGGGCATTTCGCCGACCATGCCCAGAACGCCGCCCGTTCGATGCCGAACTGGCTCGACCCCGAGGTCACCACCCTCCCCGACCTCCTGAAGCAGGCCGGCTACGCCACCGCGCACTTCGGCAAATGGCACCTCGGTCACGGCGCCGGCGCGCCAGCGCCCGAAGCCTACGGGATCGACGTCTCCAAGACCCAGAACTCTTCCGGTACGCCGCTAGGGAACGAAGGCAAGGAACCCTACTTCCGTGCCCGCTCCACGGCGCTGATGGTCGACGAGACGATCAAGTTCGCCCAGGCCAACAAGGACAAGCCCTTCTACGTCAACCTCTGGACGCTCGTCCCGCACGCGGCGCTAAAGCCCACGCCGGAACAGCTCGCGGTCTACGCGGAACTCCAGCCCAAGGCCGACGATCCCGCCTTTGGCGAATGGACCCGTAAGTATTACGCCAACGCCAAGGACCTCCGCTCGCAGATGCAGGTCTTCTGCGCCTCGCTCACCGATCTCGACACCCAGATTGGCAGACTGCTCGACTCGCTCGACGAGCTCGGCCTCACCAACGACACCCTCATCTTCTTCTCCAGCGACAACGGGCCCGAGGACTATCGCGTCGGCAACGCCGCCAACGCCGGCGTCGGCAGCGCCGGCCCGCTGCGCGCCCGTAAGCGCAGTATGCACGAAGGCGGTATCCGCACCTTTGGTCTCGTTCGCTGGCCCGGCAAGGTGCCCGCCGGACGCGTCGAAGAGAACGCCGTCACCGGTGGCGTCGACTTCCTCCCCACTATCGCGGCCTTGGCCGGCGTCAAAGTCCCGGCCAACCTTACGGCCGACGGCGAAGACCGCTCGGCCCTCTGGCTGGGCGGAGCCGCCACGCCCCGTCAGGCCCCGCTGTACTGGGAATGGATCTCCGGCGTCCAAGGTGCGCAGGACGGCTACCAACCCCGCCCCTCTGCGTGCGCGACGGTGATTGGAAGCTCTTCGTCGACCATGCCGGCAAGAATGCCCAGCTCTTCGACATCCCCAAGGACCCTGGCGAACACCATGACATCGCCGCGCAGCACCCAGAAATCGTCAAGACGCTGACCGCGAAAGCCCTCGCTTGGAATAAGGCCCTGCCCGCCAGCCCCGCCCGCGATAAGTTCATCGCGAACGGACAAACCAAGGGCACGGCTAAGCCAGCGCCGGCAAAGGCCAAAAAGAACTACGACCGCCCGAAGATCTTCGACGGCTGGGATAAGAATAAAGACGGCTTCCTTGCGAAGGACGAATTCATCCCCCACATGGGCGATCAGGCCGACGCCCCCGCCCGCTTCGTTCGCTTCGACACGGACAAGGACGGACGTCTCTCGAAGGAGGAATTCGTCCGCGCCGGCAACTAAGACTCATCCCGACCATGCGCTTCCTCACTATCATCGCACTTGCCTACGCCGTCTCGCTCATCGGCGCCGAGCAGCCCAATATCATCTTCGTCATGGCTGACGACATGGGCTGGGTCAGACCGGCTACCGCAACCACCCCGTACTCAAGACGCCGAACCTCGACGCGATGGCGGCGAACGGGCTACGCTTCGAGCGCTTCTACGCCGGCGGCCCGGTCTGTTCGCCGACCCGCGCCTCGGTCCTGACCGGTCGTTCGCATGAACGCGCCGGGGTGCTTACGCACGGGTATGCGCTACGCACGCAGGAAAAGACCATCGCGCAGGCCCTCCGAGGCGCGGGTTATGTCACCGGGCATTTCGGCAAGTGGCATCTCAACGGCCACAAGGGTCCAGGCGTCCCCATCTTTGCGGACGATCCTTACGCGCCGAGTCGTTTTGGGTTCGATGAATGGGTATCCGTCTCGAACTTCTACGACGTCGACCCGCTGATGAGCCGCGCGGGTAAGTTCGAGCAGATGAAAGGCGACTCATCGGAAGTCGCCGTGGCCGAAGCGGTAAGCTTCCTGGAGAAACACAAAGCGGGCGGGAAGCCGATGTTCGCCGTGGTCTGGTATGGCTCGCCGCACAGTCCTTCCAAAGCGCTGACCGCGGACAAGGCGGAGTTCAGTAAGCTCAACGACACATCGGCGAACCACTACGGCGAACTGATGGCGATGGACCGGAGCATCGGCACCCTGCGCACCAAGCTCCGGGAGCTCGGCCTGGCCCAGAATACCCTGCTCGTTTTCTGCAGCGACAACGGCGGCCTACCCAACATCGCGCCGGACACCGTGGGCGGACTCCGCGGCTTCAAGGGAAGCGTGTTCGAAGGGGGTATCCGCGTGCCAGGTATCATCGAATGGCCAGCGACCATCAAGCCACGCATCACGAACTACCCAGCCTGCGTGATGGATCTGTTTCCCACGGTCGTCGACCTCCTCGGACTACCCGCGAACGTAATGTTAAAGCCCGTGGACGGTCTCAGCCTCAAGCCGCTGTTCACACAAGAGCTGACCTCCCGCGGTCAGCCCATCGGTTTCCGTTACGCTACCAAGCGGGCGCTAGTGGACGACCGCTACAAACTACTCACCGACAATCTCGGTGCCGGCAGCTTCCAGCTCTACGACCTGCAGGCTGACCCGAACGAGCGGCGCGACCTGAGCACCGAGCAACCGGAGATCGCCGCGGGCATGCGGAAACAATTGCTGGAATGGAACGCGAGCATGGATGCGAGCTTCGCGGGCCGCGACTACCCCGAAGGGAAGGTCTCGCCGCCCGATCCGGCTTCGGTAAGCTGGTTCGAAACCCCGCAGTATGCGCCCTTCCTTGCGGAATGGAAACTGCGCTGGGAATACCAAGGCTACCTAGGACGCCCGGCGAAGGGCGAAACGAAGAGCGAGCCGAAGAAGAAAAAGAAATAAGGTCATCCTCGGATGTTGACCTCGCCTATTTCAACACCCACGCCTCTTCCGTCCCATGCGCCTCCTCGCCTGCCTCCTCGCCCCGCTCGCGGCCGTCGCGGCGGACAAGCCGAACATCATCCTGATCTATTCGGATGACCACGGCTGGGCGGATCTTGGCGTCCAAGGCTCGGACAAGGACATCCGCACGCCGAACCTCGACGCGATGGCGCGCGAAGGCGTGCGCTTCACGCGCGGCTACGTCAGCGCGCCGCAATGCGTCCCCTCGCGCGCCGGCGTGCTCACCGGACGTTACCAACAGCGCTTCGGCGTCGAAGATAATAACAAGGGCCCGCTCCCTCTTGAACAGTTGACCATCGCCGAACGCCTCAAGGCCGCCGGCTACGTCACCGGACAAGTCGGCAAGTGGCACCTCGACCTGGTCGGCGGAAAGAAAGGCGACAAGGCCCTGCGCGTCTCCAAGGAGCACATGCCGCACGCTCAGGGCTTCGACGAGTACTTCCGGGGGGAAATGAAGCAATACCTTGCCTCGCACGACCTCCAGGGCAAACCCTTCGCGGACGCTCCGCATGGCGTCGCTGACACCCGCTTTCGCGTCGTCGTACAGACCGAAGCCGCCCTGTCCTTCCTCGATCGCCGCACCGCTAAGCCCGAGCAGCCGTTCTTCCTCTACCTCGCGTACTACGCCCCGCACGTCCCGCTCGAGTCCCCGGAACCGTGGTTCTCCAAGACGCCCGCCCATCTGCCCAAGGAACGTCGCCAGGCTTTGGCGATGATGGCGGCAATGGACGAAGGCATCGGCCAGCTGCGCGCTAAGCTCAAGGCGACCGGTCAGGATCAGAACACGCTCATCGTCTTCATCGGCGACAACGGCGCACCCCTCGGCAAAGCCTGGGATGGCTCGCTCAACACGCCGCTCATCGGCCAGAAAGGCATGCTGAGCGAAGGCGGCATCCGTACGCCTTTCGTGGTCACCTGGCCCGCCCGCCTCCCCTCCGGCAAAGTCTACGATCAGCCCGTCAGCAGCCTCGACGTCGCCGCCACGGCCGTGGCCGCCGCGGGCCTGCCGAAAGCCCCGGAACTCGACGGTACGGATCTCGCGCCCTTCGCCGCCGGACAGAATACCGGTGCGCCGCATGAAAGTCTCTTCTGGCGCTGGGGCTCACAGGCTGCGGTGCTGGAGCACCCCTGGAAACTCGTCCGCCTCGGCGACCGCGAGGAGATGCTGTTCGACGTGACGACGGCCGACGGAGAGAACCTCGCCAAGGATCAGGCCAAGGCCCGGCCGGAGATCGTGGCGCGCCTCCGCGCGGCGCTCAAGGCTTGGAGCGACACCCTCACGCCGCCCGGCCTGCCCACGAGCTTGGATCCGCATCATGAAGGCATGTTCGCCGAACACGGTGTCATCACCGCCTCCTCCGCCGCGCCGCGCAAGAACGAGCCCGCCGGCGCCGCGCAAGGGTGGTTCGCCCGCAATGGCACGATCGCGACCAAGGACGGAGCCCTGTCGGTCACCGCCGACCCCAAGGCCGCCAAGAACGCCAAGCCTTTCCTCGCCAAGACCGGCCTGGCGCTGAAAGGCCCCGTGACGGCGCTCATCAAGGCCGACGCCCAGGTCGCAACCAACGGCTCGCTCAGCTGGCGCACCAAGGACCAGCCCGACTTCCTGCCCGCCAACCTCGTGCGATTCGTGATTCCCGCCGGCGCCTCCGAGCAGAACATCCCCCTGCCCGTCGACGGCCAGGCCATCCAAGTTCGCTTCCATCTCGGCGACCAGGCCGATGGCCTGCGCCTCCGCTCGATCGAACTCCGCCCCGTCCAAGGGCCGGCCGACGTCGCGGACTTCGGCCGCTGATTCGCATATCCTCATAAAAAAGCCTGTCCACCCGACGGCGGGCGACTAACTTCGCCTGACCCCATGATCGCTCGCGCCCTCCTCGCCTGCCTGCTCGCGCTGTCGCCCCTCGTCGCCGCGGAGCGCCCGAACATCCTGCTCATCGTCGCCGACGACCTCGGCTGGTCCGACGTCGGCTGGCATGGCGGCTTCGGCAAGACCCCGCACATGGACAAGCTCGTGCGCGAAGGCCGCGAACTCGATCGTCATTACGTCCAGCCCGTCTGCACGCCGACCCGTACGGCCCTCATGAGCGGACGTTGCCCCGGCCGCTTCGGCCCGCAGGCGCTCAGCCCGAGCAACCTGCGTGCGATGCCCCTCGGCACCCTCTCCCTCGCCTCCGCGCTTAAGGCCGCCGGTTATCGCACCCATCTGAGTGGCAAGTGGCACCTCGGTGCCCGACCCGAATGGATTCCGAATGCCTACGGGTTCGACTCGAGCTACGGCACGCTCACCGGCGCGGCCGATCCCTGGACGCACAAGTACCGCAAAGGCAATCCCTACGAGGACACCTGGCATCGCGACGGCAAGCTCTTCCACGAAGAGGGCAACGCCACCGAACTCGTCGCCGCCGAAGCCTTGAAGCGGATCACGCAAGGCGGGGACCAGCCGTGGTTCATGTACGTGCCCTTCCACGCGGTCCACACGCCCGTCGACGCGCCCGCCGAACACAAGAAGACCTACGACGGCGTGAAATTCCACGACGACCCGGTGAAGCATGAATCCCGGCTGCGCATGGCGGCGATGGTCTCCCAGCTCGACGCCAAGGTCGGCGCGTTCGTCGCCGCGCTGGAGCGCACTGGCCAGCGCGAGAAGACCCTCATCGTCTTCACCTCCGACAACGGCGGCATCGAAGGCCTCCAGAACGCCTACGCCGGCACGGTCCCGGATTCGCCTTTCAACAGCGAGAACGACCCGCTCCGCGGCCAGAAGAACACGCTCTTCGAGGGCGGCATCCGCGTGTGCGCGTTCGCCAACCAGCCCGGCACGCTGAAGCCCGGCAAGGTCTCCGCCCCGCTTTACGTCGGCGACTGGCTGCCGACCCTCGCCGGACTCGTCGGCTTCCTCCCGGAGAAAGACCCGCAGTGGGATGGACTCGACCGCTGGAAGGTCATCCGCGGCGACGAAGCCAAGCCGGCCGACCGTACGATCTACATCGCCCACTCCCAAGGCCAGGCTCTGCTCCACGGAGACTGGAAGGTCATCCGCATGAAGAAGGGCGCCCCACAGCTCTTCGATCTCGGCCAAGACCCCTACGAGAAGACCGACCTTGCCGCCACTCGACCCGACAAGCTCAAGGAGATGCTCACCCTGCTCGACGCTCAACTCGCCAAGGACGACAAAGTGATGCCCGCCGACCTGAAAGGCCTCCCCCACTGATCGCCCTACCTCTACCCCTACTTCCATGCTGCCCCTACGACGCTCCTTCTGGCCCACCGGCCAACTGGTCAACTGGTCAACCTTCTTGTCCATCCTCCTCGCCCCGCTCGCGGCCCTCGCCGCCGACAAGCCGAACGTGATCTTCATCCTCGCCGACGACCTTGGCGCCCATGACCTCGGCTGCTTCGGCAGCACATTCTACGAGACCCCGAACATCGACCGTCTGGCCAAGCGCGGCACCCGCTTCACGCAGGCCTACGCTGCCAGCCCGCTCTGTTCGCCGACGCGCTCGAGCATCCTCGTCGGCCAATACCCAGCGCGCACTGGTATCACCGCGCCGGTCTGCCACATCAATCCGATCTTCCTGAACAAGGAACTCGTCAAGGATGGCCCGAAGTCCCGCGTGCTCGTCGCCAACAGCGTCTCCCGCCTGAAGACGGAATATTTCACCCTCGCCGAAGCGCTCAAAGAAGCCGGCTATTCGACCGCACACTTCGGCAAGTGGCACCTTGGACACAACCTGAAGCCAGAGGAGCGTTACGAACCCAAAGACCAAGGCTTCGACCTGGACTGGCCGCACACGCCCAAGGCGCCTGGCCCTGGCGGAGGTTACCTTGCTCCGTGGAAATTCATCAAGGACCCCACGATCACGGACGATGTCGGCGTGAACATCGAGGACCGTATGTCCAAGGAAGCCGCGAAATATATCGCCGCCCATAAGGATAAACCATTCTACCTGAACTACTGGGCCTTCTCGGTCCATTCTCCGTGGAACGCCCGCCCGGACTACATCGAGCACTTCAAGGCCAAGGCCGACCCGAAGAACCCGCAGCACAACGCCCTTTACGCCGCGATGGTGAAATCCCTCGACGACGGCATCGGCCGAATCCTGCAGGCCGTCGACGACGCCGGCATCGCCGACAACACGATCATCGTGTTCTATTCCGATAACGGTGGCTACGCTTACCCGCCCAAGAAGACCGACCCCGAAGGCTACGCCGACATCCCGGCGACCAGCAACCTCCCGCTCCGCAGCGGCAAGGCCTCGCTCTACGAAGGCGGCACCCGTGAGCCGTTCATCTTCGCCTGGCCTGGCAAGGCCAAGGCCGGCGCGACCAGCGACATCCTTTTCCAAACCGTCGATTTCTACCCGACGCTGCTCTCGTTCGTAGGCCTGAAGCCACATGATGGCATCAAGCTCGACGGCCACGACCAGTCGAAGGCCCTGCTCGGCGGCGATTCGCCCCGCGACCGTGTCTTCTGCCACTTCCCGCACGGGAACGCCACGCGTGACTCCGTCATGGACGGTTTCTACGCCGGCACCTACGTACGCAAGGGCGACTGGAAGCTCCTCCGCTTCTATGCGCGCAATGATGACGGATCCGACGACCTCGAACTCTACGACCTGAAGAACGACCTCGGCGAACGCCGTAACCTCGCCAAGGAGAAGCCCGAGCTCGCGAAGGAACTCAACGGACTCATCACCGATTTCCTCAAGGACACCGAAGCGGTTATCCCGAAATTGAATTCCAACTTCGGTAAGGCCGCGCCCAAGGCGGCCGCACCGAAGAAGGCCCTCACACCGGACGATCTCCCCGGCGGCTGGAAGAACCGCGCCGGCAAGGCTTCGGTCGTCGAAGGCGCCCTGCACATCGAGTCCAAGGGGGCTGACTCCTTCCTCGGCGTCGGCGCCGGCCTGACCGCCGGCAAGGCCAAGCTCACCTTCAAGCTCCGCGCCCCGCAGGCCGGCGAAGGACGCATCGCCCTCCTGGGCGCCGCGGGCGGTGCCGAGATACTCTCCGTGCCCTACCGGACCTCCGGTGAAGCCGTCTGGCAGACGATCAGTGTGGACATTGAAGCCAAGCAGACCACGAGCATCCTACGCCTCCACCTGCCCGCCGGCTCAGCAGCGGTCGACCTCGACGACATCGTCTTGACCCCTGCCCAAGGCGCTCCCCGCCGCTGGGAATTCTGAGCTAATCCGTCCGTCAGTCGGGTGGTATTTAATACCTAGGAGGGGAACAAACCGCCCTAGCCCCTACTCTTACATGGATAAAGGCCGAATCCGGCTTCCCCTTTCCCGTTAACCCCTTTTGTTCAAGATACCATTCCCCATGCGTAATCCCCTCTTGGCGCTCCTGCCCTTCCTCGTAACCACGTCCTTTGCGGCCGAGGAGAAAGTCGAGTTCAACCGCGACATCCGCCCGATCGTCGCCGAAAACTGCTTCCACTGCCACGGCCCGGATCCTGGCACCCGTAAGGTCGGCCTGCGCCTCGACACCGAAGCGGGCTTCTTCGCGCCACGCATCGATAAGAAGGGGCATGAAGAGCCGCCGACCGTCATCAAGGGCCAGCCAGACAAGAGCACCCTCTTCCAGCGCATGCTCTCCAAGGACGAGGACGAAATCATGCCTCCGCCCGAGACGCATAAGAAACTGCTGCCGGACCAGATTGCCCTCGTCCGCCGCTGGATCGAACAAGGCGCCCCTTGGCAGCCGCACTGGTCCCTCGTCGCTCCGCAGAAGGCACCGCTGCCGAAGACTTCCAATGACAGCTGGGCCAAGAACCCGATCGACCAGTTCGTCCGCACCCGACTCGACGTCGCCGGCCTGAAGCCCGCGCCCGAAGCCGACGCCGCCACGCTCATCCGCCGCGTCAGCCTCGACGTCACCGGCCTACCGCCTTCGCCCGCCCTCCTCGCCAAGCACCTGCCCAAGGACGGCGCCCGCCTCAGCGATGCGCAGCTCTCCGCGCTCATCGACGAACTGATGGCCTTGCCGGCCTACGGCGAACACCGCGCCCGCTACTGGCTCGACGCCGCCCGCTACGCCGACTCGCACGGCCTACACTTTGACGCCTATCGCGAGATGTGGCCCTACCGCGACTGGGTCGTGAAGTCGTTCAACCGCAACCAGCCCTTCGACCAGTTCACGCTCGAGCAGCTCGCCGGCGACCTCCTCCCTAACCCGACCGAAGAGCAGCGTATCGCCACCGGTCTCCAACGCTGCAACCCGACGACCAACGAAGGCGGCACGATCGTCGAAGAGAACCTCGCCAACTACGCCGCCGACCGCGTGCAGACCATGGGCTGGGTCTACCTCGGCCTGACCACCAACTGCGCCCAGTGCCACGACCATAAATTCGACCCGTTCTCGCAGAAGGACTTCTACGCGATGTCTGCCTTCTTCCGGAACACCACCCAAGGCGGCCTCGATGGCAACGTGAAGGACGGCAAGGGCCCCGTGCTCTACCTCCCGACCGACGCCGACCGTCCGCGCTGGAACGTCCTGCCCGCCGAGATCGCCAAGGGCAACGAACAGGTCGCCGCGGCCCGCAAACTCGGCACGCCACTCTTCGAACAGTGGTTCACGACGGCCAAGCCCGCCGACCTTGATGCAGACATCCCGTCCAAGGGACTCATCTCCCGCCTCGCCCTCAACGAAGGCACTGGCATCCCGGCCGGCACCACCGCCGCAGGCGAGCCCGTGACTTGGAACAAGGCCGGCAAGATCGGTCCGGCGCCAGTCTTCAAGAAGGGTTCGCATCTCGTCCTCGGCGCCGCCGGCGACTTCGGCACCAAGCAAGCATTCTCCGCCGCCGCCTGGATCAAGGCCGACAAGGTCGAAGGCACCGTGCGATTCATCGCTCGGATGGACGACCCGAAGAGCGCCCAAGGCTGGAACTTCTTCCAATCCGGCCGCAACCTCGGCGTCTATATCATCAGCAAGTGGCCTGACGACGCCCTCAAGGTAGTGACCACGCGTAACGTGGTTAACACGGCCTACCAGCACGTCCTCATGACCTACGACGGCAGCGGCAAAGCCGCCGGCGTGAAGATTTACGTCAACGGAGTCCTCGCCGAGACCGTGGCGAAGTCGATAAGCTTAAGACCGACACGAAAGCTGCCACCCCGACACGCATCGGCCAGCGCAGCGAGAGCGAGCCCTTCCACGGGGCAATCCAGGACGTCTTCCTCTACGCCCGCGCGCTTGACCCGAGCGAGGTGACGACGCTCGCCAAGCTCGGCACCCTGCGTCAGTCGCTGGCCGGCAAGCCCAACGCCCAGCAGAAGGAAGCCCTACGCGAACATTTCCTCCTCAACCGCCACGAACCGTTCAAGCTCGCCTCGAACGCCGTCGCGAAACTGACCGCCGAGCAGACCATGATCCGCGGTCGCAGCCCGATGACCCACGTGCAGGAAGAGAAGATGGATAGCCCGGCGATGGCCAACATCCTGATCCGTGGCGCCTATGACAAGAAGGGCGACGCCGTCGGGCCGAGATTCCCTCTGCCCTCGGCAAGCTCCCCGCCGACGCCCCCGCGCAATCGCCTCGGGCTAGCCAAGTGGATCCTCAGCGATGCCAATCCGCTGACCACACGCGTGACCGTCAACCGCATGTGGCAGGAACTCTTCGGCACCGGACTCGTCAAGACCTCCGAGGACTTCGGCATCATGGGCAGCCTGCCCTCCCACCCTGAGCTCCTCGACTGGCTGGCGATCGACTTCCGCACGCACGGCTGGGACGTGAAACGTTTCTACAAGCAGCTCCTGACCAGCGCGACCTACCGCCAAGCCGCGATCAACACCAAGGAGAAGATCGAGAAGGACCGCGACAACTCCCTCCTCAGCCGCGGCCCGCGCTTCCGCATGGATGCCGAGATGCTCCGCGACCAGGCCCTCGCGGCAGCGGCACGCTGTCGCCCGCATGGGCGGCCCGGGCACCAACCCTACCAACCGGAAAATATCTGGAGTCGTCGGCCGTGGGCATCCAGGTCTACAAGCCCGACTCGGGCGAGAACCTCTACCGCCGCTCGCTCTACAACTATTGGCGTCGCATGGCCCCGCCCGCGAGCCTCGACTCTTCAACGCGCCCTCGCGTGAAGTCTCCTGCGTCCGCCGCGACCGCACCAACACGCCCCTACAGGCCCTGGTGATGCTCAACGACCCGCAGTACGTCGAAGCCTCGCGCGTCCTCGCCCAGCACACCCTGCAGGCTGGCGGCGACGACGTCGCCCGCCTCAACGCCGCCGCCCTCCGTCTGCTCAGCCGTCGCTGAAGCCGGCCGAGACGGCGATCCTGACGGACAGCCTCGGCAAGCTGCGCGCGCATTACGTCGCCCAGCCCGCGACGCCGCTGCGCTCCTCGGAGTTGGCGATTCGAAGTCCGACGAGAAACTCCCAAGTCCGAACTGGCCGCCTGGACGATGTCTGCAGCCAGCTCCTCACCTCGACGAAATCCTTAACAATAAAAGCCATGTCCATCCTCCACGAGTGGAACTCCCTCCAAACCCGGCGCCGCTTCCTCGGCACGGCGCCAACGCCCTCGGCGCCGCCGCGCTGACCAGCCTGCTCGGTCGCTCCCCGCCCATGCGGCGCCGGGCGCGATCAGCACGCAGCACCTCCCAAGGCCAAGCGCGTCATCTACCTCCACATGGTCGGCGGACCCGCCCAGATGGACCTCTTCGACTACAAGCCGCAGATGAAGGAGATGTACGACAAGGACCTGCCACCCCAGCATCCGCAACGGCCAGCGCCTCACGACGATGACGAGCGGCCAGACCCGCTTCCCTATCGCGCCGTCGAAGTATAACTTCTCCCGTTCGGCCAATGCGGGATGTGTTGAACTCGGACCTCCTGCCGAACCTCGGCAAGAACGCGGACGATATCTGCTGGATGCGCTCCCTCAACACCGAGGCGATTAACCACGAGCCCGCCATCTGCGCCATGCAGACCGGCAACCAGATCACCGGCCGTCCCTGCCTCGGCTCTTGGGCTTCCTATGGCCTGGCTCCGAAATAATAACCTGCCGAACTTCGTGGTGCTCATCGCGACCCCGACCAATCGCGACCAGGAGCAGGCGATCTCCAGCCGCCTGTTGGTCCAGCGGTTACCTGCCGGGCGAACACGCCGGCGTGTCATTCCGCAGCAAGGGCGACCCCATCCTGTTCATCAATAACCCGCCCGGCGTGCCCGACGACATGCGCAAGCAGACCATCGACGGCATTAATCACTCAACCGCCTCAACTACGAGACGGTGGGGACCCGAAACCCACACCGCATCAAGCAATACGAGATGGCCTTCCGCATGCAGGCCTCGGTGCCCGAACTGACCGACCTCGCCAAGGAACCGAACATATCTTCAAGCTCTACGGCGAGGAAGCCCGCAAGCGCGGCAGCTTCGCCAACAGCGTGTGATGCCCGTCCGTCTCGTCGAACGTGGCGTGCGCTTCGTCCAGATCTACCACAACAACTGGGACCACACTCCAACGTCAGCGGCCGCATGCCCAGCCAGTGCAAGGACATCGACCAACCGTGCCACGCCCTCATCGAGGACCTTAAGCAGCGCGGATGTTCGACGACACCCTCATCGTCTGGGGTGGAGAATTCGGTCGCACGATCTACAGCCAGGGCGGACTCACTAAGGAGAACTACGGTCGCGACCACCACCCGCGCTGCTTCTCCATGTGGATGGCCGGCGGCGGCGCCAAGGGCGGCCAGATCTACGGCGAGACCGACGAATTCAG
>BGOI01000009.1 GCA_003569165.1 Opitutia bacterium | reverse complement strand
GAGGTATTCCGCCGAGCCGATCGCGCCGGTCGCCAGATTGGCGAAGGCGCCCGCGGCCGTCTGCGCGCTGAGCACGGCGGAACTCACCAAGGTGCCAGCGTGGATCGTGGTGCCGCCGGAATAGTTGCTGTTGCCGGTGAGCTGCAGCACGCCCGTGCCGCGCTTGACGAGTCCGACCGTGCCCGCTCCGTCGGCGATCGTGCCGGCGAAGGTGTTGGTCTGGTTGTGCCCGGCGATCGTCATGACGGCGTTGGCGCCGGCGTTGGTGACCGTACCGGTGGCGGTGTTGCCGACGTTCGTCCCGTTGTTGCCGAGGCCGGCGAAAGTCAGCGCCTGCCCGTTGAGGTTGAACGTGCCGGAGTCATGACGATGAGGTTGACGGCCGAGACTCCGGCAGGAAGGCCGGCGAGGGAGGTCGAGGGCAGGCTGGAGGAGCCGGCGAACGCGAGCGTGCCGTCGTTGACGACGAGGTTGCGCAACGCGGAGTTGGCCGCGGGGCCATCTGGTTGCCCGTGCCGTTGATGAGCAGGCTGCCCGCGCCGAACTTGGTGAAGTCGGCGGCCTGGATGCCCGCGGTGATGACGCTGTTGCCAGCCTGGCCGCCTCGGACGAAGACGAACGCCTCGGTCAGGGCGTTGGCGGCGGTGCCGAATCGCAGGGTGAAGGGAGTGACGCCGCCGATCACAGGCGGGGTGGCCGTACCGTTGAGGATCAGGCCGCCGTTGGCGATCTGGAGCACGTCGCCGGCGTCGGTTCCATTGATGTTCGAATCCGTCCGCAACGAGCGCACGTTGAAGGCGTCCGCCACGGAGGCGGTGCCGATGGAGGCGGCCGAGGAGATGTCAGCCAGGGCCGTGTTCGTGGGATCGGTGGCCAGCGAGGTGATGCGGGTGCTGGTGTTGAACTGCAGGCTGCCGGTGGTGCCGCCGGCGTAACTGGCGAAATCCGCATTGCCCGAACTCGACTGAAGGATGACCACGCTCGGCGTCGTGAGCTGTCCGTTCGTGACGCCCGGAGCGGTGCCCCGACGGTGAACCTAGCCTGACTACCGGCGGTGAGCGTCAGCGCGGAACCAGCCGCGAAGGCGTTCTGGCTGAGCGTGATCGTGTTGGTCCCGTAATTGATGGCGCTGATGGTCGTGCCGCCGGGTATGCCCGCACCGCTGATGGTCATGCCGGGGCTGAGGCCCGCTACGCTGGTGACGGTGACGGTGGGCGAGCTTGCGGTGGTGGCACCCCGGCGAGCGAAACCACGGCGCCGGCCGCATTCGCCGACCCGGCCGTGACCGCGACGTCGGAATTCGCGCTGATGGTGAAAGTGTTCGCGGTGTAATTGACCGAGGTGACGGTCGCGCCGTTCGGGAAACCTTGGCCGAAGACCGCCATGCCGGGAGCGAGGCTTGCGACGCTGGTCGCCGAGACTGAATTGGAGCCGACCGTCGTAGCCACCCCCGCCAGGGCTACCGCGTTGCCCAGCAGACCCGTATTCGACGAGGTCACCACCATGGTGCCGTTGCTGTTGGCCAAGCGGTTGAAGGTCTGGGCCTGCAAAGTGCTGACACCCGTGCCGAGGCCGCCTGAAGCCGTGGAGGCGGAGACCGCGGTCACGCCGGTTCCGGTGTTCAGCGTGAAAGTGCTGCCCGAGTTGATGGAAGCGACGGTGACCCCGGCCGGGAAGCCGGCCCCGACGATCGGCATGCCGACGACGAGATTCGCCGTGCTGGTCACCGTGACGAGCGCGGTCGCCGCGATCGTGGTGACGCCGGTCAACGCCACGGGCGAGGTGGCGGGATTGATCTGGACGTAAGCGCCGCCGCCGTAATTGAAAGTGCTGGTCGAGCCCAGGTTGAGGGTCTGCGCGGAGGCGCCGTTGAGAAGCAGCGTGCCGCCATGGACGTTGACCGTGCCCTGGTTCGCGACCAACGGATTGCCCGAGACGTTCTGGGTCGCGAGGATGCCGCCTCCGACGCCACGTCCGTTGATCACTCCGTTGAGCGTGAAGTTGTTCTGCGCCAGACCACCGATTGTGAGGACATTGTGGACATTAGCGGTCGCACCATGGGGTGAGCTGGTCACGCCGAACGGGGCTGAACCGGGATTCAAGTTCAGCGTACCGGCGCCGGTCTTGATCAGCGTGAAGCCGCCCTGGGTCTGGGTGCGCAGGGTCAGCGAAGCGCCAGACATCGTGTCGATGTTCGCGCCGCCTCCCGTGTTCGCAGTCAGGATGATGGATCGGTCGCTGATGATCGAGCTTGCGGCGGCGATCTGAAGGGTGGGGATGAAGTTTGCGGTGGCCGAGCGGATGCGAACGTCGGCCGGATAAGAGGTCGTTCCGCTCGTGCCGAAGTTATGGGCGGTACCGGTGAGGCTGGTCACCGCAGTAGCGCCCAGGGAGGTGTCCGCAGCGACGCGCAGGATCCCTTGGTCGATGAAGAACGAGGTGCCGTAGTCTCCGTTGGGCGTCGCGCCGCCGGAAATATTGGCGCTGGTGTTCGTACCGGTCAGGGAGAGCACGCCGCTACCGGTCTTGACGATGTTGTATCCGTTGGTGCCGCCTTGGGTGATGCCCCAGGCGATGGTGGTGATACCCGTCGTATTGTTCGCCTGAATGGTGCGGGTGCGAAGCGTCCCGTCGGTGCTGAGCTGGTTGGACTGGGTGCTGTTCGCCAAGTTCAGGCTGTAACGACCGGCGAACAGGAACGCGCTGCTATTCGCGATCGTGTAGGCCGTGCCCGACATCGGGTTGACCACGGTGCGGTCAGCCCCGAAAGCCTCCAAGGTCAGCATGTTGATGCCGCCGCCGTTGATATTCCTGAAAGTCAGCGAACCCGTCCCGAAGGGGCTGCTGATGATCGTCGGACTACTGGCCGAGCCGGTGAAGTAAGCGTCGGAGTTGATCTGGACTCGGCCGTAAGATAGCGTGGTGCCTCCGGAATAGGTATTGGCGCTGATGCCGTTGGCGTTGGGCGAAGAAAGCCGGACGTTGCCCGTGCGGTCGGCGGTCGTATCGGCCTTGCCTAGGCTGAGGGCGCCGGCCCCGGTCACGGCGCCTTGCAGGTCCATGACGCCGCCGAGGCCGACGCTGGCCCCGCGAAGACCGGATACGGTGAGCGTGCCGGACGCGACGTGGACGTTGCCGGTGACCGAGACCCTCCAGGAAGACTGTGTCTGGAAAGAGGCGTCGCCTGTGAAGATGAGGTCGCGGCCGATGGTCAGCTGACCGGTGGGCAGAAAACCGTTGGCGCCGATCTGGATCGGGGTGTCGCTGATGCCGAAAGATCCCGCCACGCCCGGCAGGACGTCACGGCTGAACCAGACGTTGCCGGCGGTCTGGGAGGTCGTGCCTCGGTAAGTGTTCAGGCCGAGGAGCACGATTTCACCGCTGCCGGACTTGACGAAGTTGCTGCCTTCGGCGCCGGAAATAACGCCTCCGAAGACCACACGGCTGGTGCCGCCGCCGCTGCCGGTATTGAAGGTGCGCGTCGAGCCCACGCCATCCGGCGACATGTCCACGTTGCCGGCGAAGACGGTCTGGCCGCCGCCGAAGGTGGAATTCCAATCCGAGGTGAGACTGATGGGGTTGGTGACGAGGTAGCTGGCGTAGGACGCGATCGTTCCGCCGTTCATCACGAGGGTGCCCGACCCGAGCGCACCGCTGTTGCCCAGCTGGAAAGCACCGCCTTGATTAAGCCTGACCTGGCCCGAAAGGTTCTGACGCGTCATGGCTCCGACCGTTCCGTTGAGACCGACCGTCGCGCCACCGTTGGCACCGAGACCGCCGATGCCCCAACCGACTTCGACCGAGGCGTTGCCCGTCAGGACGTTCTCGAAGATGGCCCCGCCTAGGTTAAGCAAATCGCCGCTGCCACCGCCGAAACGGTAAGTGTTGTCGGCGCCCGGGAGAAGAGCCTGATTGAGGTAGGAGTGGGCGAACGAGTACGGCGTGTTGACGTAAGGAACGCCGGGCGTGGTATTGCCGAGGAAAGTGCGTCCGGCGCCGATGGCGCTTTGGTCGATGGCCGTATAGAAAGAAGAAGCTTCGAGGCCGATGAAAGCCTCCAGACCCAGGGGGTGGGAGGTGGATATCAGGACCTGGCCGGCCGAAGGCGTACCGGAAGTGATGAACGTCGGGAGGGCTCCGCGGCTGTAGCCCAAGGAGATGCCGGCAAGGGCGATCCCGTCGCTGTTGAGCGTGACGGCATTGGCGGCGATGTTGGAATTCTCCTGGATACGCAATCCTCCGCCCGGCCGGACGGTGACGGCTCCGGCACCGAAAGGCGTTCCCGAGCGCGCGCTGGAGGCGAGCATGTTGGGAGTGTTGCCTTGGGTGGTTCCATGAACCAACGTTCCGCCTGAATAATCGCTGGAGCCGCTGGCCAGCACCATGAAAGTCCCGTTATTGCCGTACTTCTCGAGCATACCGGATCCGGTGACCGGACCGAAGAGGGTCGGGCCGGCCTGCGTGCGGGAACCGGTATCACCGACCAAGAACACCGCTCCGGGGATGAGGGTGGTGGTGCCTAGCACATCGACCCCATGGCCCAGGCGGAGGGTGATCGTGCCGTCGGCGCCGAGCGCAGGACCGGAATTCTGGAAGGTGAGATTACCGACCGACTGGCGGATCTGCGTGGCGCCGGCACCGACGTTGAAGGTCTGCAGGGTCGCGTCGCCCTGCACGATGATGTTACTGCCCGAACTCGTCGATGCGCGGCTGTCGACGGCGAGGGCCGCGTAGGTACCGGCGTTGTTCGAGACGCCACCGTCAAGGACGAGGGTGGCGTTGTTGCCGGTCAGATACACGTCCTGACCGTTGAGCACTTGCGCATCCGTGCCGGCGGCGATGCCCGTACGGATCGTCAGCGTGCCTTGGTGGACGTAGACGGGGCCCGTCAGCCCGGTGTTGCCACCGGAGCGGATGAGCAGGTCGCCGAGGCCGAACTTGGTCAGACCCGCCGAGGCGGCCAGCCGCGCGTTGATCGTTCCGGTCTGGCCGCTGGCCGAATACACGAAGGCTTCGGATCCGAAATCCACCGTCATCGCCGGAACCGAGGCCTGCGGCCCGGTCAAGGTGCCGTCGCTCATGATGCCGGTGCTGCTCGTGGCGAAGATGAGGCCGCCGCCGGCGATCGTGAGGGTTCTGGCCGCCGTGCCGGCGTTGATGCTGTGGGCCGTGCGCAGGGCGTAGACGCTGGGATTGCCGGTGAGAGTCTGGGCGCCCGCGCCGTTGACGACGTCGACGACGGCGGAACCTCCGGCGAATTCCGTGCTCAGGCCGTCCGCGGTGAAGCTTCCCGCCGTACCCACGGTCACCCGGCGGCTGTATTCGATCGTGCCTGCGGTCGGCGCGCCCGAGCTGAAAAGCGTCTGGAATCCGGTGTCCGTCCCGAAAGCGCCATTCCCGGGATTGTAACCGACGAAGCTATGCGAGCTGGCGTCGACGATCCAGGCCGGAGCCAGGCCGCCGTTGACCACGCCGGCGCCGTTCAAGGTGCTTCCGGCCAAGGTCATGGACGAAGTGGTCGTCACCCGGTCGAAGAAATTGGTGGTCGTCGTGCCGGGGATACCGAGCGTGCCGGCGCCGCTGGTGAGGATCGTCAGCACGCCGCGGTCGGCGCGGGCAAGGGCGCCGAGGTTCAAGGTGGCGCTGCCCGAGCCGGTGCGGACCACCTGCAGCACGGACCCTTTGCGCGCGGTCACGTTGCCGATGGTCTCGGCCGACTGGTTGCCGGTGACACCGTTGAAACGGAACGTACCGCCGTTGAGGTCGAGAGCGCCTTGGTCGTCCCAGCGCCCTTCCCCGCCCGCGACTTGGCCGAGCTGGTCATTGACGATGATCGTGCCGCCGGGGCGGAGCACGAAGGCGTTGGCGTTCGCTCCGGTGGCCGCGTTGAGGAAAGAGGCCTGTCCGTTATAACCTTGCGGGTCGGACATGAGCTGCACGGAACCGTAGACCTCGACCGGACCGGAACCGAGCGGAGTGCTGCCTCCGGGCGCGGCGCCGGTCTCGATTTCCAGCGACATGCCGCGATTGACCAAGGTGCCGCCACTGAAGTCATTGCTGTTACGGATACGGACCGTACCCCCGAGGTTGGTCACGGCGTTGGCGGTCGAGTTGCCGAGATTGAGGATATTGCTCAGGGTGGATCCGACCATCACCAGGTTGGCGCCCGTGAGCACGTTGTCCCGTCCGCTGAAGTTGAGCGTTCCCCCCGGACCGCCGGCTAGGCGGTAAATGCCGCCGGCTCCGGCGGTCAGGGATGAGGCCAAATAATGGGAGTCCGTGCCGATACCCACCGCCAGGAAGGCCTTGCCGTCGCCGATGGACGAGAGATCCAGCGGCGTGGTCCACATCGGTCGGCCCAGCAGCAACGCCGTGCCGTAGGTCGAGGTAAAGTTAGCTGAGCCGAGGACGGTCGGAGCGAAGTCCTCGTCCAGGGTCACCGTGCCGAGGCTATTGTTATAGGAATAGGTCCGCAGTCCGGCGGGTGCGTTGATGCTGCCGTCGCCCGCGATGCGGAGGGTCGCGCCCGGGAAGATGCGCACCGGCCCGGTTCCCAGCGGCGTGCCGGTCGTGGCGGTAACCTGCACGGAGCCTCCGATGACGTTGAGGCCGCCGGACCAGGTGTTGCCCGTGCCGGAGATGATCAGCGTACGGAGATCGTTGACGGCGCCGCTGGTCTTGTTGAGGGCGCCCGAGCCGGAGATGAGGCCCGCCAGCTCGATGCGGCCGGAAGGCCCGTTGCCGGTCGGGCTGATGGTCGCGAACCCTCCGGCGATGCTCGTCGTTCCGGCGACGCGCAGGCCGTAGCTGTTAGCGCCCGTTACGGTGAGGATCTGGTTGCCGAAAGTGAGGTCGCCGATCTGGATCAGGTTGCCGACGGCGGAACCGCCGACTCGGTCGACGTTGATGGCGGCCAGACCGCGCACGTTGACGCTGAGCCCGTTGCCGGACTGGTTACCATACTTGATGACGCCGTTGACGACGCCGGCAGTGGCATCAGCCGTGAGATCCACGATGGTGGAACCCGCGGTGCCGGTTGAATAGAGGTTGAGCGCCCCGGGCGCCGTACCGGCGGCTCCGCCGAGGCCGAAGACATTCTGCACCGTCAGGCGTCCGCCGAAGAGATTGGTGCCGCCGGTGAAGGAGTTGTCGTTGGCAAAAGGCGAGTCGACGCGGTTCGTCGCCAGCGTGAGCGTACCCGACCCCATCTTGCTCAGGGAGACCGCGCCGGCACCGGAGGTATCTTGGATCTGGCCGGCCCAGACGGAGCTGAAGGCGCTGCTGCTGACCGTGAGGTTCGCGGCCGTGGCCGCCGCGTTGGTGATGAGGCCGCCCGAGTTGTTCGCCGCGGCGTTGAGCGAGCCGACGCGGAGTGTATTGCCGTTCAGGTCGACCGTCGCCCCGAGGTTGACGTTCAGGGCCGTGACGCCGGCGAGAAGGGCGGAGGAGGAGCCGACGCGCAGGGTGCCGTCCTGGACCGCGAAACCGTTGGCGGAGGAGGAGCCGAGAACTTGAACGTTGCCGTTCAAGACCAGCGTGCCGGAACCGAACTTGGTGAGGCCGTTGGCGGTGACATTGCCGGTCAGCGTGGTGGTGCCGCCGACGTAGATGACGCCTTCGCCGGAAGTCGCGGAACCACCGGAAGCGGCCGAAGGATCGAAGACGATCGACGCGCTGATGGTCGGGGAGCCGTAGGTGACGAGGCCGCCCTGGCCGGCGCCAGCAGTAACGCCGACGCTGGTGATCCTAAGCACCGCGTTGGCCGAGGAGGTCAGGTCCGCGTTGGTACGGATGACGTAGGTCTTGCGGCTCGTGGAAACGTTCTGCGCCGCGGTGAAACCGGCCACGCTGGTCTCCGTGACCGAACCGATGGACGTCACATAGGAGCCTGAGGCATAGGGAGTCAGTCCGTCCGCGGGGGAGTTGGCGAGGAGGAAGGGCGTGCCGTTGGAGCCTTGGCCCAGAATGACGGGCGAGAAGACGCCGTTGATGACGGCGGACGCGCGTGTGACCCCCAAGAGGTTGGTCGGAATGACGCGGACGCCGCTGGCGGCGTTGGAGCCCAGCGCGAAGCCGCTGGCGATATCGATGAGGAGGGTACCTTGGGTGCTGGCGGTGCGCGCGATCGTGCTGAGGGTTCACCGTCGCCTGGCCTGCCGCGAAAGGCGCCAACGAAAGTCGGCCGCCGCCGCCGATCGCGAAACTATGGTTGGTACCGGAGAAAGTAGCCGCAGTCGTGCTTCCCGTCACGAATTGCAACGTTCCTCCGTTGAGCGTCGTGAAACTCGAGGCTGTGTTATTGTAAGTATTGTTCGTCGCGACGACGCCCTGGTTGATGTTAAGGTTCAGGAACGTCGGGACGGCCGTCAGGAACAACGTCCCGTTGCCGGATTTGCTGATCGCCGCCGTGCCGGTGCCGGAAGTCTGGGCCGAGGTGAGCACCAAGGTCTTGCCAGCGTCGATCGTGAGTCCGCCGAAATTGGAATTGCCTGTGGTGAAGCTTCTCGCCGACGCGAAGCTTTCCGTGATCCGGAGCACCGGTCCGGAATTGGCCGTCTGGGTGCCCGCCTGGAAGGTGACCGGTCCGCTGTTGTGTCGCCGAGATGGGCGTCGGCGGAGACCTCCACCCTGCCGGAAGCGACGTTGAGGCCGCCGAAGCTGTTGTTGCCGGCCAGGACGAGCGCGCCCTCGCCGGTCTTCGTGAGCGAGACGCCGGCCATGTTGCTGGCGCCCGACTGCGTGACGGTCAGGCCGGCGCCGACCGCGAAGTTGGAGGCGGCGAGACTGGTGAGGTCGGAGCCGAAGGTGTAATTGCTGTCCCAGAAGGCGAGCGTGCCGCCGTTGAGCATCACATGGGAGGCCGACGGGAGGGCGTCGGCTGCGCCGACCACCAAGGTGCCGGCGTTGACCTGCGTGAAGCCGGTATAAGTATTGGCACCGCGCAGTTCCAAGACGCCTGCGCCGGCCTTGATCAGGTGGCCGAATGAAGCCGTGCCGCCACCGCTGTCCGAAATGACGCCGGAGAGCACCGCACGGGCGGTCGTGCTGGCAGCCGTGATCGTGCGGGCGGCGCCCTGCCCTGTGCCGTAGGCGTCCGACGTGAGCGCCACGTTGCCGCTCAGGATGAAGTCGGCGCCGTTCGCGTTGATCGTGGCGTCGCCGAGGAAGCGGAGGGCGTTGGTGACCGTGAGGGGGCGCGAAAGGCGGTTTAGACCTATGTTTCCGTTGGGATTGAGCGCACCCCCGTTGAAGATCAGGGTCCCGGAGCCCAAGGCGCCGGCATTACCGATTTCGATGTTCTGCCCGACGTTAAAGGTGGTGCCGCCGGAGTAATCGTTGGCCGTATTGAGGAAGATCGTGCCGCCGCCTAAGGCCGGACTGATCGACTGAGCCTGGACCACGTTGCTGATGGCGCCGAACTGCACCGCATTGGCTCCGGTCAGGACAGGAGTGTTCAGCCAGAGGATACCCGCGCCACCGCCGAGTCGATAGGTGCTGTTGGCGCCGGCGCCCAGGCTCGCCGCATTATAAATCGCATTCTGCGCGGAAAGTCCCCCGCCGAGGAAGGTTCGGCCGCCGGCGATCGTCGCCTGATCAAGCGGCACATTGAAGCCGACGACATCGAGGGCGACCACGCCGTCGTAGCCAGCGGCGGCGCTGGAGAAGGTCGCGGCCGGAAGCGCCCCCACATACTGCAGGTTGAGCACACCCAAGCCTGTCAGGTCGCTCTTGATGGTCAGGCCACCCGTGCCGACGTTGGCGGGGTTCGATACGCCGATCAGGGCGCCGGGGTTGACGGTGATGGCACCGTCCCCGAAAGGCTTCTGGGCGGCTCCATTGAGGGAGACCAGGCTGCCTTGGTTGACCGTGACGGGCTGGAATAAGTGGACGATCCTCCGATGTTGAGATTTCCGACACCCCATTTCTGCAAGGAGCCCGTTCCGCCCAGCCCGCCATGTAAAAATACGCTGTGCGTGGTGGCTGATACCTGAACAGAAAGCGGCCCGTTCAGAGTGGTCAGGCCGGCAACATTCATCGTGTTGTTGCTTTCACTGTTCAGGACGACCGGTAAGCCGAAGGAGTTCCCGGAGTAGGCGTTGACCGTCATCGATCCAAGGATGGCATTATTCCAACCGACTCGCGTATCCTGATTGAGGACGAATTCCGTCTGCAGCAAGGCAAGGCCGTTCCCGCTGTGGAAACGTCCACCGTTGGAAATCAGCCTGTTGGAGGCGGCATAAGGGTTCGTCGTGCTGCCTCCGAGGGCATATTGGTTTTCGATGCGGAACCAATTGTCACCGCTCACCCGTACATCTCCCGTAAGGGTGCCACGGTTGTCTCCGCCCAACCGCATATCGCCCAGGCCAAATTTCGTGATACCTGTGGCGATGATGGGTCCGTTGAGCTGAGAGATGGCGCCGGTATTTGGGCGGAAGACGATGAGTTCGCCGGGCACGGCGATAGGCGCGGTGTGGCTTTGATCTGCCGTAGAAGTCAAGATGAGGCCACCGCTTGCCAAGGTGACCGCGAAGCTGGGCGTGACGGAAAGTCCGACGGTCGTCTGGGCGACCTGATTCGAAAGCGTGATGGAATCGGCGCCGACCGCCGTGATCACCGCGCCCGCCGGAATACCCGTGCCGCTGACCGGCTGGCCGACCCGGAGGTTCGTCGTGGTCACGTTGGTGATCACATTGGAACCCGCGGCGGAATTACCCGTGACGGCCGCGGCAGTGGCAGTGGTCAGGGCGACGTTGCCGAGACGCAATGCGTAGATGTTAGGGTTGTCGGCAAGCGCCCCCGAAGCGGTCACGTCGACGGTCGCCGTGCCGCCGGCCAGACCGGTGGCGACGCCCGTCCCGGTGCTGCTGTAAGCGACCTGGCCGGCACCTGGTGCTGAAGCGAGGAGGGACTGGAGTCCCAGGGTCGCGCCCTGGTAGCTGAGGAAAGTGTTGTTCGTCGCGTCTACCATCCAGACCGGCGCGATACCGCTGACCGCCCCCGCGCCATCGGTCGTCACGCCGGCATTAGTGATCGCGTTGGTGACGCGAAGACGGTCGAAAGCCGTGGCCGCGGTCAAGGTGCCGGCGGCGGCGGTGGTGACCAACAGAGTTCCCTGCGACGAGCCGCGAGAAATGCTGTCGACCTCAAGGATAGCCGTTCCGCCAGCTCCGCGGTTGACATTGATGGTACCGGCACCGAGGCCCAAAGAGACCGTACCGATCTTCTCGTAACTGTTGAAGGCGGCCAGACCGCTGTAACCGAACGTACCGCCGTCCAGAGTGATGCCCGTGGCATCGGCCCAACGACCTTGGCCGCCGGCCCCGGCGAAAAGCCCCTGAGTGTCATCCAGACGGACGGTGCCATTCAGTCGTAGGCTGATGGCGTTCGCATTAGCGCTGCTCTGAGCATTGAAGGCCGACCCCATCGGTCCGCGATACTGGAGGACCGCGCCATTCCGCACCTCGACGACACCCGACCCCAAAGGAGTGGACCCTGCCTCGGCGCCGCCGGCTTCGATGAAGAGCGAACTGCCTCGGTTGACGATCGTTCCGCCGGTGAAACTATTCGAGTTCTGGAGGACGACGGTTCCGGTGCCATTGGCGGGATTGACGAGCCCATACGAGAAAGTCGTGACAGGAACACCGACCTCCACCGAGTTCGCGCCGGAGAAGACGTTGTCGGCACCGGCGAAGGTGAGCAGGACGCCCGCCCCGGTGTTGGCGCCGACGCGGTAGCGGCTGTCCGCGCCTGGATTCAAGGCCCCGACGAACTGGGACCCGGAGTTACCCAGATTGACGGTGCCGTAGGCGCCGAGGAACTGGCGCCCGTCGCCGATCGCAGCCAGGTTGATCGTGCCCGCGAAGTTCGGCATGCCGATCTGCACGACGCCCGGCAGGAAGGAATCCATGGACGTCGCCGTGAAGGCGCCCGTCGCGTTGTCCGGACTGAAATTACCGTCGAGCACCAGCTGGCCGAGGCTGGCGGAGCTGCTGAGGATTTCGAGGGAAGCCGCGCCGACGGTGCTGCCGGCACCGGCTAGCCGCAAGGTCGCACCGGGGTAGACGATGACGGCGCCCGTGCCGAGAGGATTGCCGGAGGTGGCGGCGACTTGGAGGACGCCGGCCAAGACATTGGTCCCGCCTGTGAAAGTGCTCGACCCACCGGTGATACGGACGGCGCCGGCACCCGCCTTGGTGAGCGCGAACGGGACGGCGCCGGTATCCTGAATGATTCCGGAAAGTTCCACGACCGAGCGACCCGTGTTGGCTGTGCCGGTCGAGACGCTGATGATGGAGGCATTGCCGCCCGAGACGTCTCCTGCGAATCGCAGGCTTTGCTGGTCGGTCGACGGATTGGAAGTGAAGGTGCTGTTGCCTAACGTGAGGGCGTTGAATTGGAAGACCTGGTCAAAGATGCCCGAGCCGCCCAAACCGCCGTTGTTATCGGTGGTGATCGCCGTCCCCGTTCCGCTGACGACGACATTGAGGCCGCTAGTCGAAGGATTGCCGATGATCGTGGCCAAGCCGGGACCGCTGCCTCCCGTCTGCAAGAGGAGGGTGCCGCCCTGCAGTTCTAAGTTCGTGGAAGCGGCAGAAGCGAAGCCCAGCGCGGTCGGCGTGTTGAGGGTGACCTGACCGGAGCGCAGCACGAATCCTCCGGTGAAGGTGTTGAGGTTAGGAATCGGATTGCTTGCCGCGGAAGCGTGCGGACCTCCGAGCGTGAGCGTGGCCGAGCCTCCCTTGATCACCCTGACGGAGCCGGCGCCATCCTGGATCGTGCCCGTGAAGGTGGTGGCGTTCGTGCCGAGCAGCAGGAGCGTGCCGGCCGTCGTCGAGGTGTTCGTGACCACGCCGGCCGAACCCGCCAGCGCGGCTGCCTCCACGGCGCCGCCGTTGAGGTCAAGGCTGCCGGCATCGTTAAGGGTGAGGTTGATCGACGCCGGCTGGGCGGCGGCGCCGCTGAACTGGACCGCTCCGGACTGCACCGCCAACGAACCGCTGATACGGTTAGTGCCGCTGAACAGAAGGGTGCCCGGGCCGAACTTGGTGAAATTATTCGCCGTGACCGAACCAGACAAGGTCGGCAAGGTGCCGCCGGTGAAACCGGTGCTCGCATAGACCACGCCTTCGCCGAAGTTGATGCCGTTGAGCTGCGATACGTTATTATTCACCAACCCGAAGAAGAGATTCGAGCTGATGACCGGGGCGGCGCCGCCGGCGCCGTTGATCAAGATGCCGCCGAGCTGGGTAGTGGTGTTGTTGGCAACTACCTGCAGCGTACCGCCGCTTACGTTCGCAGTGGTCTTGAAGGCGTAGATGGAGTTAACTCCTGAAAGCGACTGCGCGGCAACGATGGCTCCCACCGAACCAGGCTGCGAACCCGCGAGAGTGGCCGCGGAAGTCGTGGGTGTCCCCGTGACAAAGCCGTTGGTGGCGTTATACGTGACAAAATCCGCATCCTGATTGGGCGCCGCATCGGCGAGACGGACGATAGTGGGCGAGACAATCCCAGCGAAATTGGTCGGGTTGGTCGTAGCGATCAGTCTTGCTCGTGAGCCAGTGGTTCCCCCGAGGCTGGCCGTCGGCGCTATCACCATGGTGCCTTGACCGGTTCGTGCTATGCTTCCGAACGTTAACTGGGCGCTGAAAGCCGTCGTGTTGTTGAGTGCAAGTATGCCTCCTCCGTTGATATTTAGCGCACCCGTGTTGCCCGTCGCGTAATCTAACCCACCTGCGTTGGTGATACGGATGGTGCCGCCGTTGAGCGTCGTGGTGCTATTAGTACCCAGAGGAGCCGCGCCGGCAGAGTCAGTGACCGCTAGCACGCCTGCGTTGACGTTCCAAGCCGTAGCTGAGCCGTTCGTGACGGTGAGCAGGACAGTGCCTGCCCCGACCTTATTCAGAGTTCCGGTCGCGGCCGCCCCGGTCATCGTCAGGGTGACGCCTGAAGCCACCTCCAAAGCGCCCGCGGACGTGGCCGTGAGCACCCGAGGCGTGCTGAAAGAACTGGTGATCCGGAGGACCGGGATGCCGCCGGTACCATAGGCGAGCGCGTCGGCGGCGTTATTGAAAGTGATGCCATTGGTGCCCGCGCCGAGCTGGTCGTCAGCGCTGGCGCTGACGACACCGTGCTGCAAGGTCAGGCCGGCCATCGTGTTGGCCGCGCCGAAGGTCAGCGTGCCCGCGCCGACCTTGATCAAGGTACCCGCACCTGCCCAGCCGGTGGCACCCTGGGTCAACGTGCGGGAGTCGGTGACGTCGATGAGGCTGGCGCCCGTCGTGAGGAAGTTGACCGCGCGGTTCAACGTGAAACTGCTCTCCCAGACGCTGAGGACGCCCGTGTTGATGTTGAGCGTGGAGCCCGAAGGGATCTGATTCTCCGCGCTGATGACGAGCGAGCCGCCGTTGATCCGCGTCGGCCCGGTATAGGTATTGGCGCCGGAAAGCCTGAGGGGGCCCGCGCCCGCCTTGATGATTCCATTCCCGGTGCTGTCACCGTCCGAGATGACGCCGGCCAAGGTGACCAAGCCGCCGCCCAATTGGCGGTAGGCGGAAGTCGGCACCGTGAAGACGCGGGCGACATTCGCTGTCGTCGCCGAATTAGAAAGCCCGATGTTACCGGAAAGGATGAGGTCGGCTCCCGAAGTGGCTCCGTTGAAGGTATTCAACAGGAAGACGTCGCCCGCCATCTTGACGTCATTGGCGATCGTGACTCCGTCACGGAATCCCGTCACACGCTGGAAAGCACCCGTGGACAAGGCGCCCCTGTTGAAGACCAGCGTGCTCGTCCCGAAGGCGCCGGTGTGTCCCACCTGGACCGTCTGACCGAAATTGAGGACGCTGAATCCGCCATGGGTATTGGCTTGGTTCAGCACGACGGTGCCGCCAGTTCCGTCCGTTCCGACCGTGGCACCAGCGGCGCCGAAAGTCACGTTACCCTCCGCGCCGGTCAGCTGACCGGAAACGTTGAGATTCAACACGCCGCCGCCGCCGCCCAGACGGTACCAGAGTCCGGCGTTGGGGGCGGTGGCGAAACCCGAACTATCGGCGATGAAGGCCCCCCCGGCCAGCGTGCCAGTGAAATTCGCGGAGGCTGACTGGGCGATACCGGTCGCGGCGTTGGCGCCGACGACGCTGCCGAGGAAGGCCGTACCGCTCCCAAGCGAACTAAAATCAAGGCCGAGATTATATCCAATGGTCTCAATCCCGACGACACCACTGTAAGGACGTCCGGCGGCGTTGAAAGTAAGCGCTGGCACCGAACCGAGATACCCGAAGGAAAAGGCGCCTAGACCCGAAGCGGAGCCGACGAGGGAGACGCCGGCGGCAGGGAATTGAGCGGGTCGGGCGATCCTCAGGACGCCGCCGGCATTGATCGTGACCGCACCAGATCCCAAGACATTGGAGCTAGTTCCCAACGGCAAGGAAATCGTCCCTCGGTTAATCTGCGTCCCTCCCGTATAAGTATTAACGGCGTTCAGCAGAAGGGTACCGTCACCGGCCTTGATGAGGGCGCCCGCGCCGGCATTACCGACGGCGTTGGCAAAACTTACGTTGAAACCATTGGTGTCGAAGACCGCACCGCCGGCATTGAAGGTGAGCGTGCGGACCGAAGGGTCGAAGGCGGCGCCGAATTGGATGCCGCCTCCGGCGAAGGCGATCGTCGCACTGGTCCCGAGCGGGCTGTTGCTCCCGCCAGCCGCCAGCGAGGAGAGATTGACGAGGCCGGCATTAAGCGCGACCGCACCGGTGAAGCTGCTGGCGCCCGAAAGCGTGGTGGTACCGGCGCCGGTCTTGGTGATGCCACCCGTCCCGGTGATCGTGCCGGCGTAGGTGGTGTTCTGGTTGTTGCCACCGAAGGTCAGCGTATTGGCGCCAAGGGTGATCGTTCCGCCCGTGCCGCCCGCGCCGGAGATCGAACCCACTTCGGTGTTCGCGCCAAGCTGGAGCGTGACGCCGGCCGTGTTCGCGAAATTAACCGGGTTGAGGACGTTGCCTAGGGCGCTCGCCGTCGTGGTGGCCAGGATCCCGGCTGAGACCTGCACCGGTCCGGTGAAAGTATTGGTGCCGCTGAAGGTGGCCGTGCCAGCGGAGCTGCTGACCAAGACGCCGCCCGTGCCGGTGATGTTGCCGGAATAGGTGACGGCGTTGGCACCGTTGTTGAAGGTCGCGATGGACCCGTTGTTCAGCGTGATGGCGCGCGCGACGGTACCAGCGGCAGTGCTGTTCAGTGCCGCCGACCCGTTGAAGACGATCGAGTTGGCCGCGTTGCCAAGATTGGCCACCGTGCCGGCGCCGTAACTGAGGACACCGGAATTAAGGACGATGTTGCCGGTGAAGGTGTTGGTCCCTGTCAGGCTCAGTGTACCGGCTCCGCCCAAGACGATGGCGTTGGGCGTCGTGCCGTTCGAAGAGAGCGCGGCGCTGACCGTCAGCTGATTCGCGTTGACGAAGAAATACAGGGGATCGTTGGCGACCAACGACTGGTAAGAAGTGCCCCCGGTCAGAACGTGCGTAGCCCCGGCCGAAACGACGCCGCCGATCTTGGTGACACCGGTACCGGTGACGGTGACGGCAGTTCCGCCGGAAAACTTCAGGGTCCTGAGCGAACCCGTTGTGCCAAGGGTCACGGTCGCCGCCGCGTAATCCGTAGCGGCGGCTCCGACGACGCTGGCGGTCAGGGCAGTGGTCGTGGCGGCAATCACCCCGTTGGCGACGCTATAGCCTGCGAAATCAGCCCCATTGATCGTCATCCAAGGGGCGATGCTAGCCGCGGTGGCGCCCTGGCCGGAAACGCTGATGACGTTCTGTACGTTGGCACCGAGGCTGGCACCTGTGAAGTTGATCTGGGCGCTCGAGGTGGCCCCGGATCTCGTGACGGTCCCTAAAGCGAGCGTCTGGGTGCTCGGCGAAGTATTGGCGTTAGTCTGGGTGACCGTCAGCAGGCCGCTGGCCAGCGAGATGTTACCAAGGGTCTCGGTGTAGTTGATCGTGGCGCTCGCCGTGTTGGTGAAGACGATGCTTCCGCCGTTCGAGGTGATGGTAGCACTGTTGGAGACACGGTTGAGGGCCGCTTCGGCAGAACTGGTGTTCGTGACCGTGAAACTTCCGCCATTGAGGGTGATCCCCGAAGTGCTCAGCAAGGCCTGGCTGTTGCCCGCAAGGGCGATCGTCTGGGCGACGCCGACGGTGGTGCTTCCGGTCCAACCTCCGGAGGAAACGCCGTTGAAAGTCAGGGTATTGCCGACCAGACCGGCGGCTAGCCCGCCCCCGACGGTCAGATTACCGCTGCCGCCGACGGCGCCGGAAATCGTCGCGGCGACAGTGCTGGTAGCGTTGGCGTTGTTAAGACTGTTGAGCGTGACCGAGCTTTCCGTGGCCGCGAAATTCAGCGAGCTGGCTCCCGGCGAAGGCGCGGTGATCGTGAAGCCGGTCGTCCCGAAATTAAGGCCCCCGATGTTTACCGTCGACCCGAGCGTCGCCGTGCCCGCTGTACCGACGAAATAAGCGATGTCGGCGGAACCTAGCCTCGCCGGCGAAGTGACCCTGTTGCCGATCGCATTGATGTTGCTTCCGGCATCGAACCAATTGGCGACGCCGACATCCCATGCGCCAGAACCACCGAGACCTGCCGCGGAACTATTGGTATCCCAAAATAAATTCGCCGCCTTCGCCTGGGGAGCCCGGGACACGCCGACGCCCAAGAGCGCCGCGGCCACCATCAGGGAGGCTCGCGACAAGGCTCCGCGAGGGCGCTGGCGACGGGGTTCGGACATCTACTGTGCTATTTTATTAACAAAGTGGAGCCTTCGGGCGGGGTTGCCTAAAGGTGAGAGGAGGGAGGGGTAAAAGAAATTTAACCTAAATGACACCGCCTAGGCAACCTCCTTTTGAATAACTACCATTTTAGGTCGTTTAGTGAAGTTGGTCTAAATGGAGGCGGCGGGGCAGGGCGGGCCGGAGGGCTGGATCGTGGGTATGGGTAGGGCCAAGCATCCTTGCTTGGCCGCGCGGCCGACCAGGGGTGGTCGGCCCTACCCATGACAGGTGGAAGCGGTTAGCGGATGGCGGTTGGGAACACAGGCGGAGGCGATGTCATCGCCTCCCTACCTCGAGGCATTTGCTTTAAAATAGGCAAGGGGGCGTTATTGGTTAAGTTGCTCTTGGTTATTGGTTTAGGGATTCACTACCCCGCACCTGCACCTGAACCTGAAGACCCGAACCTGGTACCCGATGGCCGAGACCCGGGACCTGAAAGATGCGGCATTAGTTGATACCTTGAATAGTTGGCCAGTTGGCCAGGTTAAGACCGGAGGGCCCCGGGATCCTGAAGCCGATGGCCGATGGCTGAAAAGCCGACCCCCGAATGGCCGATGCCCCGGTGGCCGTCACCCGTCACCTAATAATGAATCTCCCCAGCCAATCATCCGGTTTCCGGTCTCCCTTTGAGATGGGTTCTAGGTAGGGCCAAGCATCCCTGCTTGGCCGCACGGCCCTACCCAATACAGGCGGATGCGATGTCATCGCATCCCTACCCTACCCTTCCCGTCTCCCTTACCCTGCTCCCATACTCCGTAAACTTAGCTTTGATCTCGTCCCGGACCCGGCGGAATTCGTTGAGAATCTGCTCCTCGGTGCCCTGGGCATGGGCGGGGTCATCGAAGCCCCAGTGGAAGCGGGCCACCTGGCCGGGGTACATGGGGCAGACCTGGTCGGCGTTGCCGCACACGGTGATGACGACGTCGATCCGGCGCGGCAGGAGCTCGTTCATGTGCTTGGAGGTGTGCCCGGAGAGGTCCACGCCGGCCTCGGCCATGACCTTGATCGAAAGGGGGTGCACATAGCCTGCGGGCTTGGAGCCCGCGCTGAAGACGTCGGCCGCCTCGCCGACCGTGGCGCGCAGAAAGCCCTCCGCCATATGGCTGCGGCACGAATTACCGGTGCAAAGGACAAGGATGGCGGGTTTGGGACTCATCGTGGCGAAGCCACGAAGAGTAGGGGACAAGTGGGCATGGGGCAAGCACCTCAGAGTATGGAGTATCGAGTATTGAGTATGGGGTTCGAGGCAGGGGGTCTGCTGGCATGGTGAACCGCTGCGAAGCAGGCGCGGCCAGAGGCCGCGAGGGGACATGCTGGCACGCTGGCATGCTGCGAAGCAGAGGCATATCGCGGTTACAGGCGTCTGACCCGGGACCTGCACCTGAACCCGGACACCTGAACCTGCCACCCGACGGTCGAGACCTGGGACCTGGAAACGTGCCCTGCCTCATCCATTCAGCCCTCAATTCAGTCCTCAACGCAGCCATCGATTCAGTCATCCCGTTTTTGCACCTTTGCACACTAGGGCAGCACGCGGTGCTGCCCCTACCCTATACTCGATACTCCAAACTCCATACTCGAAAATAAGTCCCCCACTGCCACTGTCCCGCCCATGTCCGAGTCCCTCCTGACCCTTCGTGAAAGCAAGACCTCCCCGGTCGGCTCTCGCTTCCAGGCCATCTGCGCCCTGGGAGAAATCGCCACCAAGACCGCGAAGACCGGGTCCACCTATTTTGAAGCGGTCATCGCCGACGCGACCGACGACATCAAGATCCGCGTCTTCGGCGACTCGCCGGTGAAGCCCGTCCTCACGAGCCTCAAGGCCGGAGCCATCGTCCGCGTGGGCGGAACGGTCAGCGACTTCAACGGACGTCCCGACCTCAAGGTCGACTCCCTCACGCCGATCACCGACGCCGAACGCGCCGACCCGGCGATCATGGGCAAGCTCACGCCGGTCTCGCAGCACGACCCGGTGAAGATGAAGTCCGAGCTGCTCGGTATCGTCTCCCGTATCCCGCACGCCGGCCTGCGCGCGACGGTCGAGTCCGCGCTCGAGGAACACGGCGAACGCTTCTATGAGGCCGTCGCCGCGCTCGGCATGCACCACGCCTACCGCCACGGCCTGCTCGAGCACACGCTCCGCATGGCGAAGTGCGCCGAAGCCCTGCTGCCCCTCTACCCGAAGGTCGACCACTCCCTCTCAGTCGCCGGTATCGTCCTGCACGACATGGGCAAGGTCCAGGAATACTCCCGCCTCGAACCCGGCATGGCCAAGGCCGGCTTCACGCGCGCGGGCAACCTGCACGGCCACCTGGTCCTCGGCGCCTTCATCGTGCGCACGCACGGCACGAAGGTCGGCCTCGAAGCCTCGCTGATGGAACGCCTCGAGCACATCCTGCTCAGCCACCACACGATGCGCGAATACGGCGCCTGCGCCACGCCCTCGACGCCGGAAGCCGTCTTCGTCGCCCGCATCGACGACCTGGACGCGAAGCTCTCCGCAGTGGAAGAAGAACTCCGCAAGGCCCCGCCCGGCGCCGAGTTCATGCCATTGCGCGCCATTGACGGCCAGTTGCTCATCACCCCTCCGAAGACCGGAGCGTAAGCCATGGACGTCCGGGAGCTGGATTTCGACCTCCCGCCCGAACGCATCGCCGCGGAGCCCGCGCCGCGTCGCGACGGCTCGCGCCTGCTCGTGGTGCGCCGCGCCACGCGCACGATCGAGCATCGCCTGTTCTCCGAACTGCCCGACCTGCTCCCGGCCGGCACGGTGCTCATCCGCAACAACGTCACGGTACTCAAGGCCCGTGTCTTCGGCGTGCGCCCCACCGGCGGCAAGGTCGAGTGCCTGCTGCTGCGTCCGACTTCCGATCCGCTTGAATGGTGGTGCATGCTACGCCCGGGTAAGCGCGCCTCGGATGCGTCGGGATTTTCCATCGACGGCCGCCACGCCGTGGCGGTCGAGACGAAGAATGGCGAATACCGCGTGCGCTTCACGTTGCCCACCGGTGAGACCGTCAATCAGCTCGCAGACCGCGTCGGCGAACTGCCGCTGCCGCCTTACATCGTCGAAGCGCGCAAGGACCGTGGGCTCCCTCCGGCCGATGACGCCGCGCGCTATCAGACCGTCTACGCCGATCCGTCGTCGGCCCGCGCCGCCGCCGCGCCGACCGCGGGCCTGCACTTCACGCCCGAACTCCTCGCGGCGCTCAAGGCGCGAGGCCACGACGCCTTCGACCTCGTGCTCGACGTCGGCCCGGGCACCTTCCAGCCGGTCTCCGTCCCGAACCTCAACGAGCACGTGATGCACTCGGAGGCGTATCGCATCCCGGGCGCGACGATGCAGGCGTTGCGCACCCGTCGCCCCCGGCTCGCGGTCGGCACGACGTCGGTCCGCGCCAGCGAAGACGCCTTCCGCAAGACGCAGGGCTTCGCACACGAAGGCGATTTCGTTTCCGACGCCTCGCTGTTCATCCGCCCCGGCGACACCGTCGGCTGCTGCGAGCACCTGCTCACGAATTTCCATCTGCCCCGCTCCACCCTGCTCTGCCTCGTGGCCGCGTTCTTAACGCCTGGCGACCCGTCCGGCCTCACCTGGCTGAAAGAAATCTACGCCGAAGCGATCCGCGAAGAATATCGGTTTTTTAGTTATGGGGATGCGATGATCATCCTGTAAGCGCGGACGACGAACGTCCGCGCGGGGACATGCTGGCATGGTGAACGGCTGCGAAGCCTTTAAAGGTAGGGACAGCACCACGTGCTGTCCTAGTTCATCTGCGTCTTGGTAGGGCCAAGCATCCCTGCTTGGCCGCGGCCGACCAAGGATGGTCGGCCCTACCCACGACAGACGGATGCGATGTCATCGCATCCCTACCCCGCCACCTGAAGCGGTTCCACCTCCCCGATACTCGATACTCCATACTCAATACTCTACTTCTGCCCCACCAACCACCTCATGGCGGCGAGCTCGCCTTCGGACTTCAGCTTGGCGACGTACTGCGACTGTGTCGCGGCGTCGGCGGCGGCTAACTTCTCGCCGAAAGCCGGGGCCAGGGTGCGGATCTCGAGCAGCCGGGCATCCAGCGTATCCAGCCTTTCACCGGCGGTCTGTCCGCCGGGGCCTGCTTGGGTCAGCGGATCTAGCTGCTGCAGGAACTTCTTCTCAATGACGATACCGGTGAGCAGATCGATGAGGTAGGGACCTTGCTCCTGGAGGCGCTGACCGAGCGTGACGCCGATGATCACCGTCGGCTCGGCGGCATCGAAATCGGCCGTGCGGATAAACTCGTCCTGCAGCTGCTTGAGATTATCCGAGACATCCCGGGCCGATTGGAGGTGATCGTACGTAAAGGAAAACATCGCTGCGGAGGCTGCGGCGGCCGGCTCGTAGCCGGCGTCCAGGAACGCCTGCTCGGAGCCGGCCACGATCTGCTGCGTGTAATCGGCGTAGAGCGGGTTATCCAACGACTGCGCCAGCGCCAGGCCCGCCGCGCCCGCATCGCCCGCGGCGAAGGCCTGATGGGCGGCGAGATAGTCGCCGAGGGAATTACCCGGCGCCGCGGCGCGGAAGGCGGCGATCGCGGCAGACTTCTCCTCCGGCGTCTCACCGCGGAGCGCGAGCTCGAGCTGGATGGCCGGATCCTTTGGGTCGGCCTTCGCGGCTTCGCGGACAAAGCCGAGGTCGTTGAGCAGACGGGAAGCGGCCAGTAGGTTCATGGTCGAACGTCCCTGATTCTTCAGGAACGCCTCGACCTCCAGCTGGTTGAGCTTCGGCACCTTGCCCTCGAGCAGCTCCTTGATCGTGACGCCGGTGCGCTTGGGCGGACCTTTCAGCTGCGGGATGATGTCGGCCGCGGAACGTGGCTTGATCGCCGGCGCAGGCTTCGCCGCCACCTCGGTCGGCTTGCGGAACGCTTCCCACTTCTTACCACGCACGACCCAAACGCCCGCGGCCAGGAGGCCAAGGACGACGGCAATCTGCGCTACGCGGCGGAGGGGCATCGGAGGGAGGTGAGAGTATGGAGTATCGAGTATGGAGTATAGGCGAAAGAGGCAGAGGGGGACAGGCTGGCATGGGGGAACTGCTGCGAAGCAGAGGCATATCGTGGTAGGGCCAAGCATCCCTGCTTGGCCGCGGCCGACCAAGGATGGTCAGCCCTACCCGAGGCACCCCAGCCAATTTTCCGGTTCCCGGTCTCCCCTTGAGTTCATGCATCGTGGTAGGGCCAAGCATCCCTGCTTGGCCGCGGCCGACCAAGGGTGGTCGGCCCTACCCGAGACAACTAGGTCAGCACGCAGTGCTGCCCCTACCTAAACATGCTTCGCAGCAGTTCACCCTGCCAGCAGACCCCCACGCGATCGCCTAGCGATCGCGCTCAGATCTTCTCCAGCGACCAGGGCTTGCGGAGTTCGCGCGAGAGCATCGCGGTCGCGCCAGCGTCGTCGATGAACTTACCTGCGGCGCCGTCGAACTTGAGCTTACGGCCGGTGAAGACCGCGGCGTTGCCGAGGTGGCCGATGGTCGTAGTATAGTGCGCGGCCATGGCGTGCGAGAGCGGACGACGGCGGGACTGCACGCAGTCGACGAAATCCTGGAAGTGGTCGGTCGTGCCGGGGCAGCGCCACGCGTCGGGACCGAGGTCCTTTTCCCAGAGGCCGGGGATGGAGCATTCCTGCTTACCGCGATTGACGTAGAGTTCGCCCT
This sequence comes from Opitutia bacterium, assembly GCA_003569165.1. Lineage (GTDB taxonomy): Bacteria > Verrucomicrobiota > Verrucomicrobiia > Opitutales > UBA953 > UBA953. The sequence continues at coordinate 41,967 of BGOI01000009.1, read as the reverse complement.
TCTCGCCGATGAAGCGCATGCCCATGAAAGAGCTGCTGACCGACATCTTGAAGCCGTCGGCATAGCCCACGGTGTAATCATATTCGGCATGGGAATCCCACGGCCCTTCGCGGAGTTTGCCCGACCCGACGACGGACACCGGAAACTCGGAATCCTTACCCATCGCCCAGGCAGCGATATCGGGATGGTGGCAGACCCAGTCAAGGAGCTGACCGCCGCCGAAATTCATGTGCCAGCGCCAGTGGAAATGGAAGACGCGCGGATCGTAGGCGAAATCGGCGGACGGGCCGACCCACATATCGTAGTCGACTTCAGCCGGAGCTTTCTCGCCCGGCTGCGGAGCGGGCGGCATGGCGTGCTTGTTCGGGCCGGTACCGACTTCGACCTTGAGGATCTTGCCGAGCATGCCGTTACGGACGAGTTCGACGCCGCGGCGGAAATTAGGGGTGGAGCGCTGCCACATGCCCGTCTGCCAGACGCGGCCGTTCTCCTTCACCGCGTCGGTGATCGCCTTACCCTCGGCCCAGGTCTTCGCGAGCGGCTTCTCACCGTAGACGTCGATGCCGGCGCGGAGGAGCGCGCAGCTGATGACGCCGTGCCAATGGTCAGGCAAGCCGTGGACGGCGGCATCCGGTTTCTCCTTCGCGAGCATCTCGCGGAAATCGACATACTGGTTCGGGGCGGCCATGCCCTTCTTCACCACGCCTTCGGCAGAGGACTTCAGCACACGGCGATCGACGTCACAGACGGCGATGACCTGGACGCCCTTCTTGGACATCAGCTGGCGCATATCGCCGCCGCCCTGAGACTTCAGGCCGATGCCGACGAGCTGGAGGCGATTGCTTGGGGCGACCGTGCCATCCTTACCGAGCGCGGAGGCCGGGATGATGGAAGGGAAGCCGAGGACAGCGCCAGCGAGGACGGTGTTCTTCAGGAACGAACGACGATTGAGCTGCGACATCTGAGGAGGGGTAGGGATAGGGGGGGGCAGGGGTAGGACAGGTGTAAGGGGGGAAACGTTCCGAGGAAAGGAGGGATTGGTAGGGACAGCACCACGTGCTGTCCTAAGTGCAAAAGTGGGAGACAAGTTTCGGGTGACGGGTGACGGCCACCAGGGCATCGGCCATTCGGGTGTCGGCATTCCAGCCATCAGCTGTCGGCTTCGGGATCCCGGCGGCTGACTCACGAACGGCCGATGCCCGAACTCCCGGCTCCCATGCCCGTCACCTGTCACCTGGAATGGCTTTGTCTCAGGTAGGGCCGACCATCCTTGGTCGGCCGCGGCCAAGCAGGGATGCTTGGCCCTACCAACGGAATGCCTCTGGCTCGCAGCGGTTCACCATGCCAACAGTTCCCCCGCTTCTCTCCCTTGCCCTCTCCTGCCCCAACCCCTATCCCTACCCCTACCCCTACCCCTGATTCACACATGATCCGCTCCCTCCTCGCTCTCCTCCTTGCTTCGGTGGTCGCCCTCGCTGCCGAACCGAACCGCGCCTTGGTCTTCTCGAAGACCGCCGGCTTCCGGCACAAGGATTCCATCCCGCTCGGCAACGAGCTGCTCGCGAAACAGTTTAAGGCTGCCGGCCTCGAGGTCGATATCACCGAGGACGCCGCGGTCTTCACCGCCGAGAATCTCGCGAAGTATCGCGCCGTCGCCTTCATGAGCACCACGGGCGACATCATGAGCGACGTCGTCGCTAAGGACGCCTCAAAGGAAGCCAAGGACGCCGCGGCGAAGGCCGCTGAACCGCGTCGCGCCGCTTTCCAGGCTTGGCTCGAAAACGGTGGCGCATTCGTCGGTGTCCATGCCGCTTCCGACACCGAATATAAGTGGCCTTGGTACGGTAAGATGATCGGCGGCTATTTCGCTGGCCATCCGAAGATCCAGCCCGCCACCTTGCGGCCGGTCATTAAGGATCACCCCTCCACCAAACACCTCCCGGACGAATGGAAGCGCAAGGACGAGTGGTATAGCTTCCGGAACCTGCAGCCCGACAATGTAGTCCTCATCCTCCTCGACGAAAAGACCTATGAGGGCGGGAAGAACGGCGACTACCACCCGATTGCTTGGTGCAAGGACGTCGTCAAAGGCCGCATGTTCTACACCGCCGGTGGCCACACCAAGGAATCCTTCTCCGAACCCGAATTCGTCCAGCACCTTAACGGCGGGCTAATCTGGGCGCTGCGGAAGTAGGGTATCTTCAGTATGGGGTCAGACCGCTTCTGATCGATAGCCGTCAGAAGCGGTCTGACCCCATACTGAAATCACTTTGGCAAGTGGGCCTGCGGATCAAGGTAGGGGCGTGGCTTCGCCGCGCCCTCCGCAAAAGGGGTGCACGATGAATCGTGCCCCTAGCATGGTTCGCCCTGCGGCGAACGCATCAATCGGGTAGGGCCGACCATCCTTGGTCGGCCGCGGCCAAGCAGGGATGCTTGGCCCTACCTCACCACGCGTCGCTCGACATCGCTAAGGACGTCCTCGTCGGAAAGCATCAAGGGGTGAAGCAAGACCGGAAAATCGAGATTCAACGCGGGCGCCCACTCGGAACTCGTCGCCGGCAGGATCATGAGATCCAGCGGCGTCCGATAAGAGACGAGCTGGACTCCGCGGAGCGTTCCTTCGGTCGCCTGCAGTCGTCGGAGAAAGTTGCTGCCGGGACGCATGTCACGCGCTCCCTTGCTAGGATAAAACCGCGCCGTGGCGGTGCCATGATGCGGCGAGGAGATCGTGAAGAGCTTCTCGCAGCGCCCAGCGCCACCAAGGAGCTGGAGATAGTGCCGGGATACCAGACCGCCCATGCTGAAGGCAACGATTCGAATCTTCGCTGAAGGACCGAAAGCGCCGTCAATGTCCCGCTTGAGATCCGAGGCCAGAGCCTCTAGCCCGCCCCGCCCATCGTTCGGACAGAGTCGCGGGACCAGGCAGACGACGCCCTGTCGCTCAAGCCTTAGCTTCATACGTCGGAAAACCCAGCCGCTGTCCAGGAAACCATGGACAAGCACCACCTTGATGCCAGCTTCGGCGGACATGGAGCGAACGCTTACTTCACCGCTTCCAGCTTCTTGATCAGGCGGCCGAGGGCGCCTTTGGTCGTCTCGTTCGTCACGGCCTGAGCGGCTTCGCGCAGGGCGGCGAGGTCGGACGGCTGCGCGAGCTTAAGTAAAGCCTTCTGACATTCGAGGCGCATAGACTCTTCCTTGATCGCAACGCAAAGGGCGCCGGCAATGGAGCGGAGATTACGGCCGACGGCGGCCTTGATGAGAGCATTACGCGCGGCGACGTCGGCCTTGGTGTCGCTGATACCGGCGATGAACGCGTCCGTCACGCCGGGGCCGGCGACCTTGACCAGCGCGTCCTGGATATTCTCGGCGAGGGCTTCGTCCTTAGCGAGCGAAGCGAGCACTGGCACGGCCTTGGCGCCGCCGACCTCGGCGAGCGCGAGCGCGGCCGGAATACGCAGGGGCGAATCCGCCTTCGAAGCGAGCGCGGCGACTTGGGCGGTGGCACCAGCGGCCTTCGCTTCAGCGAGCGCGGCGAGCAAGAGCTTAGCGGTTTCGACGTCGGTCGAGCCAAGCAGGCCGGCGACTTCGCCGACCAGCGGGGAGGTCGGTTCATCGACGAGGCGTTCGCGCACATCATCGACGGCGGCGAGGCGCGCAGCAGCGGGCGCATCGGCCTTCTTTAGCGTATCGATGGACTTCGACGTGCCCTTACGGAAATCCTTGAGCGCAGCGGTGTAGGTGGCGTGATCGACCGCTGGACGTTCGGCGGCAAAGAGCGAAGCGGCGAAGAGGAGGGCGAGAAGCGAGCGCATGGAATTAATTAGGGGGCAAGTGGGCACGGGGGCAAGGGGACATGGGGAGGGATACGGGAGGTGATGGCGGTTAGCGGTTGGCGGTTAGGAAGAGACAAAAGCCAAAGGTAGACCGGATAATTGGCTGGGGGTTTTAATGTCCGAAGCATTACTTCCGGTTTCCGGTCTCCCTTTGAGTTCCTGTATCATGGTAGGGCCAAGCATCCTTGCTTGGCCGCGGCCGACCACGGATGGTCGGCCCTACCCAATCCATCGAGGGCAGCACGCGATGCACCGCCACCCCCAACAAAAAGGGGGCCCGGAAGCCCCCAGTTCTGATTGCTTTTAGGGACGTGATTCTCCTAAATGGGGGCTCACGGGGAAGAAGTGTTACGGTAGCACAGCGGTCTCCAAATCCGCTGGCGATGGTTCGACTCCATCCTTCCCTGCCAATTTAACAGTTAGAATCCGGTGGCTTCCCATCGGCGGCGGCGATGGCAATCGCCGCCCTACCCGAGGCCCCAAGCCAATCATCCGGTCTCCGGTTTCCCTTTGCGTTCATGGTTCGAGGTAGGGCCAAGCATCCCTGCTTGGCCGCGGCCGACCAGGGATGGTCGGCCCTACCCGAGACAGCTATGTCGTGACGCGGTCCCGACCCTACCTAGCTACGAAAACAAAAAGGGCGCCCGTAGGCGCCCTCTTCACTTCCCCTTGTCACCGTGTCCCCTTGCCCACGTGACCCTCGCGACGCGCAGCGTCGCGCTTAGTAACGATAGCTATCGGGCTTGAACGGACCGCACTGGTTGACGCCGATATACGAAGCCTGCTCCTTGGAGAGGATCGTCAGCTTGGCGCCAAGCTTACCGAGGTGGAGACGGGCGACTTCTTCGTCGAGGTGCTTCGGGAGGACGACGACGCCAGGCTTGGCGGTCGCGCGGGTCTCCCAGAGGTGCAACTGAGCGAGGACCTGATTCGCGAAGGAGGTCGACATCACGTAGCTCGGGTGGCCGGTGGCGCAACCGAGGTTCACGAGGCGGCCTTCGGCGAGCATGTAGAGCTGGCGGCCGTCCTTGAAGGTGTAGCGGTCAACCTGCGGCTTGATCGTGTCCTTCTTCGCACCCTTGTGCGCGTTGAGGCGGACAACCTGGATCTCGTTGTCGAAGTGGCCGATGTTACAGACGATGGCCTGGTCCTTCATCTTGGTCAGGTGCTCGAGGGTGATGATGTCCTTATTGCCCGTGGCGGTGACGTAGATGTCGGTGGTGCCGAGGGTGTCCTCGACGGTGACGACACGGAAGCCTTCCATGGCGGCCTGGAGGGCGCAGATCGGATCGATCTCGGCGATCTGGACCGTGGCGCCGAGGCCGCGGAGAGACTGGGCCGAGCCCTTGCCGACGTCGCCATAACCGATGACGAGGGCGACCTTGCCGGCGATCATGACGTCGGTGGCGCGCTTGATGCCGTCGACGAGGGATTCGCGGCAGCCGTAGAGATTGTCGAACTTCGACTTCGTGGCGGTGTCGTTGACGTTGACGGTCGGGATGAGGAGGGAGCCTTCTTCGAGCATGCGGTAGAGACGCTTGACGCCGGTGGTGGTCTCTTCCGAGACGCCCTTCCAGCTCTTCACGACCTTATGCCAATGGCCGGGCTTTTCCTTGGCGACCTTCTTGAGCAGGTTCTTGATGATCTGCTCTTCTTCGGATTCCGAAGGAGACCAGGCCCACTTGGAACCGTTCTCGAGCTCGTAACCCTTGTGGATGAGGAGCGTGGCGTCACCGCCGTCGTCGACGATCAGCTCAGGGCCGTCGCCGTTGGGCCAGGTGAGCGCCTTCATCGTGCACTCCCAGTATTCGACGAGGGTCTCGCCCTTCCAGGCGAAGACCGGAAGGCCAGCCTTGGCGATCGCCGCGGCGGCATGGTCCTGGGTGGAGAAGATATTGCAGGAGGCCCAGCGCACATCGGCGCCGAGCTCGGCAAGCGTCTCAATAAGGACGGCCGTCTGGATGGTCATATGCAACGAACCAGAAATGCGGACGCCCTTAAGAGGCTTCTTCTTGCCGTACTTCTTGCGCAGGGCCATCAGGCCCGGCATCTCGTGCTCGGCAACTTGGAGTTCCTTGCGGCCCCATTCGGCGAGGCTGAGGTCGGCGACTTTGAAGTCGGTGAATTTCTTGGACGAGGATGTGAGGGCGGTGGCCATGTGTGTGAGTATAGGGGGCGTGGTGATTACTTGCTGAGAGCTTTATGGAAGGCGGCGAGCTTCGACGTGACTTCCCAAGGCAGGCCCTTCTTGCCGAAGTGACCGTAGTGGGTGGACGCGCGGTAGATCGGGCGACGGAGATCGAGCTGGCGGATGATCTCGGCGGGATTGAAGAGGAAGACCTTCTTCACTGCGGCGAGGATCTGTTCGTCCGGAAGCTCGCCCGTGCCGAAGGTGTCGAGGTGGAGGCTGGTCGGCTCCGGGTGGCCAATGGCGTAAGCGAACTGGAGTTCGCAGCGTTCGGCGGCGCCGGACGCGACGATATGCTTGGCGACCCAACGGGCCATGTAGGCTGCGGAACGGTCGACCTTGGTCGGATCCTTCCCGGAGAAAGCACCGCCGCCGTGGCGGCCCATGCCTCCGTACGAGTCGACGATGATCTTACGGCCCGTGAGGCCGCAATCGCCCTGGGGTCCGCCGACGACGAAGCGTCCGGTCGGGTTGATCAGGTATTCGGTCTTCTTGCTAACGAGGGATTTCGGGAGGCTCTTACGGATGACCTGCTCGATGCAGAATTTTTCGATCTGGCGGTGCGAGACGTCGGCGGTGTGCTGGGTCGAGATGACCACGTTCTCGATGGCGACCGGGCGGCCGTCTTCGTAGCGCACGGCGACCTGCGACTTGCAGTCAGGGCGAATCCACTCGGTGCCCTTGGCGCCCGATTTGCGGAGGCGGGCCAGCTCGCGGTTGAGGCGGTGGGCGAACATCACCGGAGCCGGCATGAGCTCAGGGGTCTCATCGGTGGCGTAACCGAACATGATGCCTTGGTCGCCGGCACCCATCTGGGCGTGCTTCTTGCCTTCGGCCTTACGCTCGTCGACGCCCTGGGCGATGTCGGGAGACTGCTTCGTGAGCAGGTTGGTGATGAAGACCTTGTCGGCATGGAAGACGTCGTCGTCGTTCACGTAGCCGATCTCACGGATGGCGGCGCGCACGACTTCCTCGAAATTAACCTTCGCCTTCGTGGTGAGTTCGCCGGCGATGACGACGTGGTCGCTCTTGACCAGGGTCTCGCAAGCGACGCGGGAGAAACGGTCCTGCGCGAAGCACGCATCGAGGACGGAGTCCGAGATACTGTCGGCAACCTTATCGGGGTGCCCCTCGCCGACGGATTCGGACGAGAAGATGTAGGAGGCGTGAGATGCCATAAGGTCAGGGAAACAAAAGGGTAAGCGGGGAGATGGCAAGTTAGTATCCAAGTATCCGAATAGGAGGATATGTCATAGCGGCCGGCGAAAAGCCGGCCGCTACGGGTGGAAGCGGTTGGCGGTTAGCGGTTAGGGAGCACGCGAGAGGCCCAGAGGCTCGGAGGCCCGGAGGACCAGAGACCCAACGGCTCAAGGGGAAACCGGAGACCGGGAGGGATGCGGTGGGGGATACATTTTCAGGTCCCAGGTCTCGGCCGTCGGGTATCAGGTTCCCCTTTGAGTTCATGAATCTTGGTAGGGCCAAGCATCCCTGCTTGGCCGCGGCCGACCAAGGATGGTCGGCCCTACCCGATACAGGCGGATGCGATGTCATCGCATCCCTACCCCCAAACAAAAAGGACGGCTCGGAGAGCCGTCCCTACCTTCCCCGATACTCAATACTCCCTACTCCATACTCTGAGCGCGGGCTCCGCCCGCGCTCACCCCCCAATCGACTTTAGCGTGACCATATACTCGATCAAGGCGGTGAACTCCTCGACGGTGAGGCCAGCGGCGAGGCCGGCGGGCATCATGGACTGCGGGAGATGCTTCTCGGACTTCACGTCGTCGCGCTTGAGCTTGAAGACCTGGCCGGCGATGTTGCGGAGCGTAATCACGCCATCGGCTTCAGCGGTGACGAAGCCCATCTGGTCAGGGCCATTCTTCATCGTGAACACGACGGTCTGGAAGCCTTGGGCGACGACCTTATTCGGATCGAGGATGGAATCGATCAGGTACTCGCGCGGGAACTTCGCGCCGGAGGCGCCGAGGTAGGGGCCCTTCTGTTCGGCGGCGAGGTCGATGGCGTGACAGGCGACGCAACCCTGCTGCGTGAACAGACGCTGGCCATTCTTCACGTTGCCGCGGCCCTTGAGGGCGGCGTTCGCGACGACCTTGGCGTCGAGCTGGGCGATCTTCTTACCCTTGCTGGCAGCGGCGAGTTTACCGGCGGCGAGCGCTTCCTGAGCGGCCTTAATCTGGATGACGTTATCGCCCTTCATGCCTTCCTGCAGCTGCTTATCGAAACCCGTCAGGCCGAGGTCGGTGATGGCGTGGAAGAAACCGATGTCGCGCGGGTTCTTGTCGACGTGACCGCGGACGGCCTTCTTCTGTTGGTCCTTGGTGAGCGGGCTGCTGAGCACGTTGAGCAAGGCCTTCCAAATGATCGTCGAGGAGGCGTCATCGGCCTTGTTGGCCATCGTGCGGAGCTTGTTCACCTGGTTGCCACGTTCGGCTTCGTAGATGAAATCACTGATGGCCTGCGTCGCGGAGGCGGGCGCCTGCTTGTCCTGGGACCAGCCGGCGAGGATCTTCACGCGGGGCTCGAGGCCCGCATCGCCTTCAACCTTGAGTAAGGCCCGGTAGCAATCGAGGCGCTCTTCCCATTTGCGGCTGGCCTGGAGCGCGGCGGCAACGAGCAGGGCTTGGTCGGCCGGACGCAGGGTCTGCGTGGCCATGGCGAGACGGAGCGGGTCAAGGCCTTCGAGCTTCAGGTCGGTGATCGCGATGCGGTTCTTGGCGAGGATCTCGAGCGAAGCCATACGCAGGTTACCCGGCAGCTTGGCGTAGGCGGCCTCAATGCCCTTGTGAATACGTGCCGTGGCGGCCCAGGCGTCGGGTCCGAAGTAAGGGCCGCGATCGTCGGGGCGAGTGCTCCACCAATCCTTATAATTCCAAGGCTTCTCGACATGGTAGAGACGGGCGAGCGCGGAGACGGCTCCGAAGCGCACGGCATCATCGCCGCTCAGGCTGAGCGCAAGGAGGCCATCGACAGCTTCGTCGGAGTGGATGCCCTGGATGGCGCGGAAGGCGATGTTGCGCTGGGCCGGATCGGCGAGCGCGGCGAGGCAGGCCTTGGCGTTGCCGAGACGCTGGAGTGCGGCGATGACGGTGTGCGGAAGGCGGTAGTGTTCGCCTTCGCCGAGCTTGGACTCGTCGGCCGGCCACTTGGCGGCGGCGGCGAGCATGGCCGGAGCGGCGTCCTTCGCGCCGAGGCGCTGGAGACCGATGACGGCCTGAAGGCGGACGCGTGGGTCGGCGTCGTTCAGCGCGTCGACGAAGAGCTGGACGGGGACGCCTTCAAGCTGCGTGGTTCGGTCGGCAAGCGCGCGCAAGGCAAACTCGCGGACGCCGGCATCCTTGGCGAGCGCGACGAGCGCGGCGTTGGCCTTGGTGCCGAGGAGCTGCTTGTAGGTGAAGATTGCGGCGACGCGGGCGTAGAGATGCTCCGAGCCAGACTGCGCGATCGCGAGCACGGGCTCGGCGAGCTCGGCTTTGTTGCGGTCGATGATCTGGCGCTGCGTCTCGAGGCGCTGGACGGCGGACTTCGAGGAGAGCTGCTTCACCAGGTCGGCGTCGGAAAGCTTCGTGACATCGATGTAGACGTTGGGCTTCACGTCCTTGGCGGTGATGATCTGGACCGCGCCGTTCGGATAGTAGATGGGTTCTTCGACTTCTTTGCCGTCCTTCATGACCTTCTTGGTCTTCGGCTTATTGTTACCGAGGTAGCTGAAACCACCGCCACGCCAGTCGGTGAGGAAGAGGCGGGAATTGCCGTCGACATCGAAGTCGGTGGCCTTGGAGACCTTCTCGAAGGTCTCAAACTGGGCGACGAAAGTGGCTTCGAAGCGCTTGATCGGATGGCGATACACCGCGTTGGTCGTCCAGTCGCAAGTGAAGAGGGATTCACCGAAGTCGCCAGGGAAGCCAGGCTCGCTCAGATAGAGGCCGCCGGTGCCGGAACCACCGCCGTAATCGGCGAGGGGATGGGCGATTTCGTCGGCGAAGTTCTTATACAGGCGCGGGTAACCGGCGTCGGCCAGCGAGGTGAAGTGGTGGAAGCGGGTGTTCCAGCCCTTGCCGTCGTTGGTGTTATCGCGCGAGAAGAGGTCGAGGGTCGGGGAGATGGCGACGTCGCAGATGTTGCGGGTCATCACGGTGTAGTTCTCGAGCTCGGTGCCGTCCGGGCGCACACGCATGACGCCGCCGCCGTAGAGCGTCACGCGCTTCTTGTCGCCGAGGCCGATGGCGCCATCGTTATCGCGAATGATACCCGCGCCGAAGTCGCCGACGGCGATGTAGAGCCAGCCGTCGATGCCCATGCGGGCGCCGTTGGTGGTATGGTCGGCGCCGCGCGGGTGCTCGATGCCGCCACCGAGTCCGTCGACGAGGAGCGTACGCTCGGTGTTATAGTCGGCCTTGCCGTCGCCGTTCTTGTCCTGGAACTTGGAGAGGAAGGGCGGGTGGACGAGATAGAGGATGCCGCCGATGAAGTGGCCACCGCGCGGGCTCTCCACCTTGGTGTATTCAATCACTTGGTCGGCGACGCCGGCACCCTTGGTGTCGCGGGCGATCAGGATACGACCCATGCCCGGGGTATGGCCGAGGGAGCCGTTCTTGTCCGAGGACACGTAGACGTCGCCGTTGGCGGCGGCCGACACGGCAGTCGGATAGATTTCGGGGTCCTGGGCGTTGCCGAGGAACTCGCGGATAACGAAACCTTCCGGCACGGCCTGAGCGGCGGCGGCGAAGAGGAAGAGCACAAGGGATGAGCGAGGCATGGGGATGCGGGGTAAGGGCATAAGATGTAGGCGAGGCGGGCTTTGTTCCAAGCGGGAAGTCCATCTTAGCGTCTTGCCCGTCGGCCCGCGGGGGCTAACCCTCCTGCCATGGCCCTTCCGGTGCTCACGCTCTTCCCCCGCCCGAGGGAACTGACCCTGCGCGGGGGCTGGCTCAAGGTGCCCCCCCTCCCCCACCCGACCGCCTCCTTTATAGAGAGCCTCCCTTCGACCGTGGAAGAAGCCCGGGCGGCCCTCGCTGGGGCGGCCGACGGCGCCTGCCGGATCGTCCACCAGCCCGAGTGCGGCGCCGAGGGCTATCACCTCGAGATTCTCTCCAGTGGAATTCGCCTCAACGCGGGTGAAGCGCATGGCGTGCTCTACGGCACCCAGACCCTCCGCCAAATCGCTGCGCAATACCCCGACGAGCTACCGCACCTCGTGATCATTGATTCGCCGGACCTACCCGTCCGCGGCTTCATGCTCGACTGCTCCCGCACGCGCGTGCCCACGCAAGCCGAGCTACTCGACCTCGTGCGCGCGCTTGGCCGCCTACGCGTCAACCAGCTGCAGCTTTACGTCGAACACACCTTCGCCTTCCGCGGACACGAGGATGCCTGGAAAGACGCCTCGCCGCTGACGCCCTCTGAGACCCGTGAACTCGACGACGCGTGCGCAGCGGTCGGTATCGAGCTCGTCCCGAACCTCAACACCTTCGGCCACATGGAGCGCTGGCTCCGTCATCCGCGTTACCGCGCGATGGCTGAATGCCCTGAAGGATGGATTCACCCGCTCACCGGACAATTCAAGGAATTCCCTGGCACGCTGCGGCCCGACCAAGCGTCGATTGATTTCGCGGGAGCGCTGCTCGACGACTATCTGCCGAATTTCCGGAGCCGCCAAGTGAACATCGGCGGCGACGAACCGTGGGAGCTCGGCCAAGGCTTCAGCAAGCAGGCCGTCGCCGACCGCGGCAAACACCGCGTCTACCTCGATCATCTCAAGAAGCTATGCGCCCTCGGTCGCGACCGCGGCCGCACCGTGCAATTCTGGGGCGACATCCTCCTGGAAGACCTCGCGCTCGCGCAGGATGCGCCCGTCGACACCGTACCCGTCGTCTGGGGTTATGACGCCGGCCATCCCTTCAAGGAACAGTGTGGGCGTCTCCGCGAACTCGACCGCGCCTATCTCGTCGCGCCGGGCACGAGCGCGTGGCAGAGCTTCACGGGCCGCCTCGACAACGCGCTGATCAATCAAGCCGAAGCCGTCGGCGCCGCCGTACGTCACGAAGCGCGCGGCATCCTGCTCACCACGTGGGGCGACAACGGCCATCATCAGCCGTGGCCGACCGCCTGGCTGCCCATGGCGGCTGGACTCGCGCAGGCCTGGGGCTTCGCGGCCAACGCCAAGACCGACTTCGCCGCCGGCTGCGCCATCCTCGGCAACCTCTCCCTAGCCGAGGGGCAGGTCATCGCCGCGGCGCTGACGCAGCTGGGTACGCTGGATGGCCAAATCGCCAAGGCGAACCGCAACAAGAGCCTCACCTGGGATTTTCTCACCGCCAAACCCGACGCCCTCGCGAAGTTTACGGACGGCGTCTCAGCGGCGGAGATTGCCGCCTCGCAAGCGCACCTCACCGAAGCCGAGGTGCTGATCGCCAAGATTGCGGATGTGACCATCCGCGAAGAGCTGTCGCTCGGCGCCCGTCTCGCCGGCGCTGGCCTGCGACGCGCCGCCGGCCAAGCCGTCGCAGCCGAAGAACAGGCACGCCTTAAGAAGGAATATGAAGCCGTCTGGCTGCGGCGGTCGCGACCCGGCGGATTGAGCGAGAGCGTGGCAGGGTTATTTGGGTAGGGCCACGCGATGCGCGGTGGGGATCTGCTGGCAGGCTGGTAGGCTGCGAAACAGTAACTTGAATTTCAGGAGGCGGCCGCATGAACCTGAAGCCGATAGCCGATGGCCGAAACGCCGACACCCGAATGGCCGAGGCCCAGTGGGCCGTCACCCGTAACCTGAAAATGAATCTCCCCAGCCGATCCTCCGGTCTCCGGTTTCCCTTTGCGTCTGTGCATTAAGGTAGGGTCGAGCATCCCTGCTCGACCGCACGGCCGACCAAGGATGGTCGGCCCTACCCGTCCCGCCACCTGTATCGGCGACTTTGCCTCTGATGTGTTCCCAACCGCCAACCGCTAACCGCCACCTCCCGCCCTTTGCACAGGCCGTAGGCCGATTTGCACTTTTGCACTTAGGGCAGCACGCGGTGCTGCCCCGATACTCGATACTCCATACTCGATACTCTCATATTTACCCTACCCTCATCCTTATTGCCTCTCGCCTTCGGCACTGACATCTTTTCGCCACCCCACCGACCTTGGAAAGCCTCCGCCCATTCTTCCGTCATGCTGCGCTTCTCGTCGGCGGAGCGATGATTCTTTCCGCCCAGACGCTGCCGCCGCTGATTGTACCCAAGCCGACAGCCGTCAACACCTCGCCGGACGCCCTCTTCGCCGGCTTCATCCCGAAACTGGAGCTGACCATCTCCCAGGAGAATATCGATAAGCTCGCGAAGAATCCGCGGGACTACGTCACCCTGACGATCAACGAGCCCGGTGGCGTTAAACTCGAGAAGTGCTCAATCAAGCTCAAGGGCTCCGCCGGCAGCTTCCGCCAGATCACCGAAGACCGCCCCGGCTTCTCGCTCCGCACCGCGAAGACGAAGAAGGGCCAGGAGTATCGCGGCCTGACCAAGTTCCAGCTGAACAACTGCGCGCAGGACGGCACGATGCTGCTCGAGATGGCCGCGGGCGAGATGGCCCGCCGCGCTGGCGTCCCGGCATCGCGCTGCACGCACGCCTTTGTCGTCCTCAACGGCAAGCGCCTCGGCACCTACGTGCTCAAGGAAGGCTTCAACACCGAGTTTCTCTCCTATTTCTTCAAGGACACCAAGGGCCACCTTTACGACGGCGCCTTCTGCAACGAAATCGATGGCCCGATCGAGGTCGATCAAGGTGACCCGGACGACAAGGTCCGCCTGACGGAGCTGATCGGCGCCACGAAGGAGGCAAGCCCGGCATTACGCCTGGCCCGCATGGAGCGTATCCTGGATGTCGACGCCTACTTCCGACACCTCGCCCTCGAGCAGATCCTCTGCCACTGGGACGGCTATTCCTTCAACCGTAATAACTATCGGTTCTACGAGGATCCCTCGTCCGGCAAGTTCCACTTCATGCTTCACGGCATGGACCAGGTCTTCGGCGATGACCGCTGGTATGTCTTTCGTCAGCCCGGGGCGCTCGTGCCTAACGCCTTACTCTGGGACCGTACGATGCGTGAACGTTACCGGACGCAGTTCTTCGCCGTCTACGAGAAGAACTTCCAAGCGTACGACTGGCCGAAGCGGATCTTGGAACTGGCCGCCAACTCCAAGGCGAAGCTCACCCCGATCGACGCCCAAGAAGCGAAGCGCTTCGACGAGCGAGGCAAAGAGGCCGCCAGTAGGGTGAAAAACCGCATCCAGGCCATCCGCATCCAACTCGAGGACGCCGCGCAGCTCCGCTCTATCGGCGGCAAGGCGACGCTCGGAAAATACGCTTGGGAGCGCAACGCCGATGAGAAGGAAGCGGACGAACGCGACTTCGAGGGGCGCAATTGCTTCTACGTGAAGGCCGGCCTGAAGAAAGGCGGCGACTTCCGACTACCGCTCGCGACTGGCCCCGGCCGCTATCGCCTGACTGGTATGGTCAAGACCGCCGGCATCATCGCGGGCAAGGATGAGCAAGATAAAGGCCTTCGCCTCCGCATCTCTGGCCTCAACGGCGTGCCTGCGCTCACGGGTACCAGTAGCTGGCGCACGATCTCCGTCGAATTCTCCGTCGCCGAAACCGACCCGGTACTCGTCCTCGAGCTACGCGCCCAATCCGGCGAAGCGTGGTTTGATCGCAATTCACTGACGCTCACGCGCATCCCCTAACCATGGAGATCGCGGCACGCTTCGAACTGAAATACATCCTTTCGCACGCGGAGCGGGACGCCTTGCTCGGCAGCTTCCCGGGACGCGTCCTACCCGACACCTTGGGCGGACCGACCGGACACTATCCGGTCGTAAGCCTCTACTGCGACTCCGCCGACCGGAAATGCTATTGGGAAGCGTGGCGAGGCGTGCCCTCCCGCCGCAAGCTACGCCTCCGCCTCTACGGAACAAAAGATGGCGCGATCCCGGCGGCTACGTTCATCGAGATCAAGCATCGCGACGGCGGCGCAGGCGCCAAGCGGCGCGTGCAGCTGCCACTCGAACAAGCCATCGCTTTTGCGAACGGCGAGGCCGCGAAGGAACTCGCGCCGGAAGATGCCCGCATTCTCGCCGAGGCCCAGCGGCTCATCGCCGACGAAGGCTTCCGGCCGGCCTGCGTCATCCGGTATGACCGCCAAGCGTATCGGCTCGTGGACGAAGCCGGCCATGAGCAACTCCGGCTCACCTTTGACCAAGGCATCCGCTGCCGCTTCGAAGGCCTCACGCCGCGGACCGAAGACGACGGCTGTGCACTGCCCGTCCTCGCCGCAGGCCAGTGCCTGATGGAAGTCAAAGGCGCGACCGCGGCCCCGTTCGATTTCGCGAGCACCCTCTCCGCGCTTGGAATCTTTCCTCGCCCCTTCAGCAAATATTCCGAAAGTGTTCGCCTGTATGGCGCCACCCCCGCCCTTTCCACCTCATGAACCTCCTGCCCTCTTTTTTCTTCGCCGCCAACTCCGTGCCGGCCGACGCCGATGCGATGACTCGCTTGGTCACCGACCACGCCGACAAGCCGGGCGTGAAAGAGATTCTCTTCGCGATCCTGTTCAGCTTTGCGCTCAACCTCCTCGTTGCGTGGACGTATAAGCAGACCTACCGAGGTACGCGCTACTCGCAGGACTACGTCCACACCCTGCTCATTCTCGGCACGGTCGTCACGCTCGTGATCCTCGTCGTCGTGGGTAACCTAGCGGCGGCGTTCGGCATGTTTGCCGCGTTCTCGATCATCCGCTTCCGCCGCAACGTCGGCCAGTCGCGCGATATCGGTTTCATCTTCCTCGCCATGGGCACCGGTCTCGCCGTCGGGGCCCGCCAGTATGAGCTCGCCGCCGTCACCGTCCCGCTCGTGTGCGCGATCATCTTCGCCCTTTCGCGAGCAAATCTCTTCTCCTCGTTCAAAGGCTCGCACCTCCTGCGGATTCGCGTGGGCACCGATGTCGACTACGACCAGGCCTTCGCCGGGCTGTTCGCGCTGCACCTCGCGCAGCAGTCGCTCAAGTCCGTCGAGACGGTGCAGGCTGGCCTGATGACCGAGCTGCGCTACGAGGTCACCTTAAAGGATGGCGCCGGTGTTGGTGAATTCGTACGCGCCCTCCAGGCCGCCAACGGCAACAACCGTGTGCTGCTTACCTGCGTCGGCGAACAAAGCGTCGTCGAGGCGGAGTAGCGCGTAGTTAAGTATGGAGCATGGAGTATCGGGGGAGTGACGGCTTGGTAGGGCCGACCATCCTTGGCCGGCCGCGGCCGACCAAGGATGGTCGGCCCTACCCGATGCAGCCATGTCGTGAGACAGGCGGAGGCGATGTCATCGCATCCTACCCCAACAAGAAGGGCGCCTGACGGCGCCCTCTTACTTTCCCCGTGTCACCGTGTCCCCTTGCCCACGTGCCCCTCGCGAGCTCCGCTCGCGCTCAGTCTCCGCCCTTGGAAGGCTTACCGGTGGAGGAGAAGAACTCCTTCACGCGGGCGCGGAGATAGTCGCGGTTGAGCTTAGCGATGACGTCGAGCGTGATGCTCTTCGGGCAATGCGCCTGGCACTCACCGTAGTTGGTACAGTTACCAAAACCGGCTTCGTCCATGGTCTTTACCATCGAGAGCGTGCGGCGATCGCGTTCGGCCTGGCCTTGCGGCAGGATGTTGAGGTGGTTGATCTTGGCGCCGACGAAGAGCATCGCGGAGCCGTTCTTGCAGGAGGCGACGCAGGCGCCGCAACCGATGCATTCCGCGGCGTCCATGGCCTCATCCGCGATGGGCTTGGGTACGGGGATATTATTGGCCTCCGGGGCGGAACCGGTGCGGACGGTGATGAAGCCGCCGGACTGAATCACCTTATCGAAGCCAGAGCGATCGACAGCGAGGTCCTTGAGCACCGGGAAGGCGCGGGCGCGCCACGGCTCGACGGTGATCGTCTCGCCATCGCGGAAGTTGCGCATGTGCAACTGGCAGGTCGTCACGCCGGGAATCGGGCCGTGAGGCATGCCGTTAATCGTCATCGAGCACATGCCGCAGATCCCTTCGCGGCAGTCATGGTCGAAGGCAAAGGTATCCTTGCCCGCTTTGATGAGCTGCTCGTTGAGCATGTCCATCATCTCGAGGAAGGAGGCCGAGGTCGGCACGGCGGCGAGGGAATGCTCCTCAAAGGCGCCGGGCTGGCCGCGGCGCTGACGCCAGACGCGCAGCTTGAGCGCGAGGGTTGGTTCTTTTCCGTTGTCCTGGACCATGGTGATTACTTGTAAGAGCGGGTGGAGAGTTGGGTCTCCTCGTAAACGAGGGGCTCGACGTGACGAGCGGGAAGCTGGCCTTCGCCGGTCCATTGCCAGACGGCGGCGTGGGCGTACTGGGCGTCGTCGCGCTTGGCTTCACCGGCGTCCTGGAATTCGGTGCGGAAGTGGCCGCCGCAGGATTCTTCGCGGGTGAGCGCGTCGAGGCACATCATGATGCCGAAATCGAGGAAGTCGGCCACGCGGCCGGCGCGTTCGAGCTCGGGAGCGAGGGCGTCGCCGGAGCCGACGACCTTCACGTTCTCCCAGAAATCCTTACGGAGCGCCTGGAGGTCGCGGATCGCGCCTTCGAGGCCAGCCTTGTCGCGAGCCATACCGCACTTCTCCCAGGTGATCTTGCCGAGGGCCTTGTGATAGTAGCGCGGGGACTTCGTGCCGTTGATCGAGAGGAGCTTCGCGACGCGGTCGTTGACGTCCTTGACGACGGCTTTGAATTCCGGGGCGTCGTTCGACGGACGGCTACCAGACTTCTCGCCCGCGAGGTAATCCGTGACCGTGTAAGGAAGGACGAAGTAGCCGTCGGCGAGGCCCTGCATGAGCGCGGAAGCGCCGAGGCGGTTGGCGCCGTGGTCGGAGAAGTTGGCTTCGCCGCCGACGAACAGTCCGGGGATGTTGGACTGCAGGTTGTAGTCCACCCAGAGGCCGCCCATCGTGTAGTGCACGGCGGGGAAGATGCGCATCGGCTGCTTGTAGGCATTCTCTCCGGTGATGTTCTGATACATGTCGAACAGGTTACCGTAACGGGCGCGGACTTCAGATTCGCCGAGGCGTTTGATCGCGGCGGAGAAGTCGAGGTAGACGCCGAGACGCTTGCCGTCGACCACCTGGCCGACGCCGCGCCCCTCGTCGCAAACTTCCTTGGCGGCGCGGGAAGCGATGTCGCGCGGGGCGAGATTACCGTAGCTCGGGTACTTGCGTTCGAGGAAATAATCGCGGGACTCCTCAGGGATTTCAGAGGCGGGCTTGGTGCAATCGGCCTTGTTCTTCGGCACCCAGACGCGCCCGTCGTTACGGAGCGACTCCGACATCAGGGTGAGCTTGGACTGGTCTTCGCCATGCACCGGGATGCAGGTCGGGTGAATCTGCGTGTAGCAGGGATTGGCGAAGCCGGCGCCACGGCGGTGGGCGCGGAACGTCGCAGTGACATTGCAGCCCTGGGCGTTGGTCGAGAGATAGAAGACGTTGCCGTAGCCGCCGGTGCAGACCACGACGACGTCGGAGGACCAGGATTCGATGGCTCCCGTGACGAGGTCGCGGGTGACGATGCCCTTGGCCTTACCGTCGACGAGGACGAGATCGAGCATCTCATGGCGGGTGTACATCTTCACCGTGCCGAGGCCGATCTGGCGGGAGAGCGCGGAGTAGGCGCCGATGAGGAGCTGCTGGCCGGTCTGACCGCGGGCGTAGAAAGTACGCGACACCTGAGCGCCGCCGAAGGAACGGTTGGCGAGGAGGCCTCCGTATTCACGGGCGAAAGGCACGCCTTGCGCGACGCACTGGTCGATGATGTTCGTCGAGACCTGGGCGAGGCGGTAGACGTTGGCTTCGCGGGCACGGTAGTCGCCGCCCTTGATGGTGTCCTGGAAAAGGCGGCGCACGCTGTCGCCGTCGTTCTGGTAGTTCTTCGCGGCATTGATGCCACCCTGCGCGGCAATCGAGTGGGCACGGCGCGGGCTGTCCTGATAGCAGAAGCAGGAGACTTCATAGCCCATCTCGGCGAACGAGGCGGCGGCGGCGGAGCCGGCGAGGCCGGAGCCGACCACGATGACGTGATACTTGCGGCGATTGGCCGGGTTCACCAGGCGGAGCTTCGCCTTATGGTTATTCCACTTGTCGGCCAGCGGGCCGGCGGGAGTCTTCGGGTCGAGATTCATGGGGGCGCTTGCTTCTTTCATGGGAGCTTACTTCAGGCAGCCGGTGAGCACGGCGAGAGGGATGGAGATGAAGCCGAGGGCGATGATCCAGGCATAGGCCAGGGCCAAGACGTCGAGGCGGGAGCGCCAGCGCTCATTGCGCAGGCCGAGGGTCTGGAAAACGCTGCTCACGCCGTGACTGAGGTGCAGGCAGAGCAGCAACATGCTGATGATGTAGAAATAGGCGACCGGCTTGCACGAGAAGCCCACGATTATCATCTTATAGACGTCGTCGCCGAAGGAGACGTCGCCCAAGGCCACGGCCTTGAAGGTGAAGTGCAGCAGGTGGAAGATGGCGAAGCCCAAGATGATCACGCCCGAGTAGGGCATCGTGCGGCTGGCGATCGTCGCGCGGCGCGTGGCGTCGGCCGCCGGACCGCCGTCGCGGGCGGCGCGGTTTTCGAGAGCCAGCTGAATGCCGACCCAGATATGGGCGAAAGTGCTGATAATCAGGACGATTCGGGCACCCCAAAGGAGCCCCTTATTCGCATGCAACCAGGCGGCGTAGGCATTGATGGCCTCCGGGCCCTTGAACATCAGTAGGTTGCCCGTCATGTGGCCGAGCACAAAGCCGGCGAGGACGAGGCCGGTGAGGGCCATGACGACCTTCTTCCCGATGGAAGAGGGACGGCAACTGGAGCAACAGGAGTTTGCGGACATGGCGGAGCGGGGACGGGATGCAAAAGCCATCAAATAGGGAGTCGCCCCCCTTCCCACCACGGAGGAGGGCAAAAGGGGAGGTATTAGCGGGAAAGCCCCGGGGCGTGAAAAACCCTCATAGGCCCCCGGGGCATCCCCCGGCCTGGCCGGACGGGGAAGACTCGACCTGAACGGGTCTGCCCGGAAAAACCGCTTGCCACAGTTTTTTTCGCCCATGCAATTCGAAAGTCCAGACCGGCTCTCCGTCACAGGACCTGCCGGTCTTTTCGTTTTTATCCGCCCCCAGCCCACCCGACCCTTTTCCATGAAGTATATTTTTGTCACCGGCGGCGTCATCTCCTCCCTGGGTAAAGGCCTCACCGCCGCCTCCCTCGGTGCGCTCCTGGAATGCCGTGGGCTCAAGGTACGCATCCAGAAATTCGATCCGTATCTCAACGTCGATCCGGGCACCATGAGTCCCTACCAGCATGGCGAAGTCTACGTGCTTAACGATGGTGCCGAAACGGACCTCGACCTCGGTCACTACGAACGCTTCACGTCGGGCGAACTCTCCCGCCTCAACAGCCTGAGCTCCGGCCAAGTCTACGAGACCGTCATCCAGAAGGAACGCCGCGGCGACTACCTCGGCAAGACCGTGCAGGTCATCCCGCACGTCACCAACGAGATCAAGGAACGCATCCTCAAGGGCGGCGAAGGCGTCGATGTGCTCATCACTGAAATCGGCGGCACCACCGGCGACATCGAAGGCCTACCCTTCCTTGAGGCACTCCGCCAGTTCCAGCACGACGCCGGCCGCGAGAACGTGGCTTTCCTGCATTGTACGCTGGTGCCCTTCATTAAGGCCGCGGGCGAACTTAAGACCAAGCCCTCGCAGCAATCTGTCGCAAAACTGCGTGAAATCGGCATCCAGCCCGACCTACTCGTCTGCCGCACCGACCGCCCCATCGGCGAGGAAAACCGCCAGAAGCTCTCGCTCTATTGTAACGTCGGCCTCGATGCCGTGTTCGAATGCCGCGACGTCGAGCACTCCATCTACGAACTCCCGATGCAGCTCGCCGAGCAGCGCATCGACGAAGTCGTCGTCAAGCGTCTCGGCCTGCAGTGCAAGCCGATCGACATCACGCCGTGGCGCGAGATTGTCCGTCGCCTCCTCGAGCCGAAGCACCGCGTGCGCGTCGGCGTCGTCGGTAAATACATCGAGCTCCAGGACGCGTACAAGTCCGTCTACGAATCCATCACCCACGGCGGCATCGCCAACGAGACCGCCGTCGAGGTCGTGCGCATTGACGCCGAGGACCTTGAGACCAAGGGCACCGCGCAACTCGAAGGCCTGGACGGCATCCTCGTCCCAGGCGGCTTCGGCAACCGCGGCATCGAAGGCAAGATCATCGCCGCGAAGTTCGCGCGCGAACGCAAGGTCCCCTACTACGGCCTCTGCCTCGGCATGCAGATCACCGTCATCGAATACGCCCGCCACGTCCTCGGCCTCAAGGACGCCCATTCGACGGAGTTCGCCCCCGAGACCAAGAACCCCGTCATCCACCTCATGGAATCGCAGAAGAGCGTGGTGACCAAGGGCGGCACGATGCGCCTAGGCTCCTATGACTGCGCCCTGACCCCGGGCAGCCGTGCCCGCGCCGCCTACGGCACAGACAATATCAAGGAACGCCACCGCCACCGCTTCGAATATAACGATGCCTACCGGGCCCAGCTCGAGGCCGCCGGCCTGATCGTGGGAGGTACCAATCCCCAGAGCGGTTTGGTCGAAATCGTCGAGGTTAAGGACCACCCCTGGATGGTCGGGGTCCAGTACCACCCAGAATTCAGTCCCGCCCGGACCGCGCCCACCCCCTCTTCGCTGCTTTTGTGAAGGCTGCGGTTGAGAAGTCCCGGCTGTCCTGCTAATTCAGAGATGAATCCGGCCCCCGCCGGAAACTGACCAGTGGGCGGAGATCCGCCGAACGCGCCACCCCGCGCGCCCCTTCCCTACCCCCATGTCCACTAACATCAACGCCGCCGGCACTTGGGTGCCGCGCCTTCGCGAACAGGTCGCCCGTGTCGTCGTCGGCCAGCAATACCTCGTCGACCGCCTCCTGATCGGCCTCCTCGCTAACGGCCACGTCCTCCTCGAAGGCGTCCCGGGCCTCGCGAAGACGCTCTCGGTGCGCACCCTTGCGCAAACCGTCCACGCCGACTTCTCGCGCATCCAGTTCACGCCCGACCTGCTGCCGGCCGACATCGTCGGCACGCTCATCTACGACCCGAAGACGGGCGAGTATAACGCCAAGCGCGGGCCCATCTTCGCCAACTTCGTCCTCGCCGACGAAATCAACCGCGCGCCGGCCAAAGTGCAGTCCGCGCTCCTTGAAGCGATGCAGGAACGCCAAGTCACCCTCGGCGGCGAGACGCACAAACTGCCCACGCCGTTCCTCGTCCTTGCGACGCAGAACCCGATCGACCAGGAAGGCACCTACCCGCTCCCCGAAGCCCAAGTCGACCGCTTCATGTTGAAGCTGAACATCGGCTACCCGACGCGCGAAGAAGAACGCAAGATCCTCGACGCGATGGCCAAGACTTCGCCGAAACTCGACGTCGAAGCCGTCATCACGAAGGAAGAAATTCTTGAGGCCCGCCAAGCCGTCGACGCCATCCATGTCGCCGACCCGATCCGCGACTACATCGTCTCGCTCGTGCTCGCCACCCGCGGCCAGCATCCCGGCGGCCCAGACCTCGCGAAGTACCTCCAGTTCGGCGCCTCGCCGCGCGCAACCATCAACCTCACCCTCGCCGCCAAGGCCTGGGCCTTCCTGCAGGGTCGCGACCATGTGACCCCGCAAGACGTGAAGGACATCGCACCCGACGTCCTCCGCCACCGCCTCATCCTCACCTACGAAGCCGATGCCGAAGGGGTCGATGCCGACGCCATTGTGCGCCGCGTGCTCGACGCCGTCAGCGTCCCCTAAGCAATCCCGGCGACCGTGGCCCAGCCCGTCCCGACCCACCCGCAGGAGACTCTCCGCCGCGCCCAGCGCGTCGAGATCGTCGCCACGCGTGCGGTCAACGACGCGATGGTCGGCGCCTACCTCTCGCGCTTCAAGGGCCGCGGTACGGATTTTGAAGAACTGCGCGAGTACGTCCCGGGCGACGACGTGCGCTCGATGGATTGGAACGTGACCGCGCGCACCGGGAAGCCGTTCATCCGGCTTTACCGTGAGGAGCGCGAACTCACCATGGTGATCGCGGTCGATATTTCGGGCTCGTCCTCTTTCGGTTCCGGCGAAGCGACCATCCGCGAACGTGCGGCCGATGTCGCCGCCTGCCTCGCCGTCTCCGCGCTCAAGGCGGGCGACAAGGTCGGCCTACTGCTCTTCACCGACCGGGAGGAACTCTGGGTGAGTCCGAAGAAGGGCCGCCGCCACGTCCTCCGCCTCATCCGCGACGTGCTCGAATTCCAGGCCGTCTCGCGCCGCACTTCCTTCGCGTCGCCGATGCGCCGCTTAGGCCGCGCGCTCAAACGCCGCTCGATGGTCTTCGTAGTCTCCGATTTCCTCGCCGGTCCCGAAGGCGCCGACGCCATGGCCGCCGCGCTGGGCGAACTCAACGCGCGCCATGACACCGCGTGCGTCCAACTGGTCGATGCGCGCGAACGCGTGCTGCCCGACGTCGGGGTGGTCGCCCTACAAGACGCCGAGACCGGCGAGATTCGCGAAGTCGACACCGGGTCGGAGCGCATCCGCCGGACCTTCGCCGCCAACGCCGAAGCCCGCCTCGCCGAGACCGCCGCCGGCCTAGCCCGCGCCGGGATGGATGTAGCTCGACTCGACGCCGAGGATTCCGTCGCCCCCACCCTTTCCCGTTTCTTCGAACGCCGCCGGCGCCGCCGCTGATGTTCCTCGCCCTCGAAGAAGCCCCGTTCGTCCTGCAGGGACCCAAGCCGACGATTCCGCCGGCTGCCTGGGAATCCTATTGGGCCCTCGGCTTGATCGCGCTCGGCCTGATTGCTCTCGGCGTCGTCGCTCTTCGCCAATTCCTCCGCAAGGGTCCGCCGTCGCTGGCTCCACTCGCCCAACTCGACGTGGCGCTACGCCTCGCCGAAGCCGAGCCCGCCCCCGCCGCCATTGCCAAAGCCACGCGCGCCCTCCGGGTCTACCTAGCAGCGACCGACGCACGCGCCGCCGTCTCGCTTTTCAACCGAAGAGCTGGTCTTAGTTCTAGCTGGCCTACCGGTCTTCCTGCCGGCCCGCCAGCCACTGCTCGCCGCGCTCCGGAGCGCTGACGCCGCGAAGTTCGCCGGCGCGTCGCTCGAAGTGTCCCTCCTCATCGCCGGCATTCGGGAGGCCGCCAAGCGCATCGAGGATGCGCAGCGCACGTTCGCCCGTCCCGTCACCGCACCACTCGTCCCGCCCAAGCCACGCCCAGCCGCGCTCGACGTTCCGCCGCCGCTACCGGGCCCACCACCATTGCCTAGGAGGGATCAACGCCTGATGGAACTCGGTTTTGAATTTCAATATCCGTGGGCACTCCTTCTGCTCGCGCTGCTGCCGCTTTATTCGTGGCTACGCGGACGCGTCGGCAAGGCCGCAGCGCTGACCTATCCGGACACCTCGCTGCTCGATGGCCTCGGTCGGCCCGTGCGCGAACAAAGCGGCCGACTGCGCGCCTTCCTCCGCCTCCTCACCGCCGCCCTCCTCGTCATCGCCCTCGCGGGCCGCGGACGGCGAACAAGGAAATCGAACGCGAGACCGAAGGCCTCGACATCATGATGGTCGTCGACCTTTCGTGGTCGATGATGGCCTTGGACATGAGCACGCCGCGCGCTGAAGTCACGCGCTGGCAGGCCAGTCAGAGCGTCATCTACGACTTCCTTTCAAAGCGCCCCGATGACCGCATCGGCGCCGTGGTCTTCTCCGGCAAGCCGTACCTGCTGAGCCCGCTCACGATTAATAAGATCTGGGTCGAGAAAGGCATCGACCGCATGCACATCGGCATCGTCCAGGAGACTGGTACCGCCATCGGCGAGGCCGTGGCGATGGCCGTGGACCGCATGAAGAACACGAAGGGCAAGGGCTCTAAGGTTATTATCCTGCTCACCGACGGCGACGACAACATGAGCAAGGCCATCCTCCCTGTGCCGGCCGCCGAACTCGCCGCCGCGCTCGGGATCCGCATGTACTGCATCGGCCTCGGCAAGGATGAGCCCACCGTCCTACCGCGCTTCGACACCGCACGGCAAGCTCTATCGTGACGTCCTGGGTAAGACGATTCCGATGCAGACCATCAACCCGGCCAACTACGAGATGCTCGGCAAGATGGCCAAGGTCGCTAACGGGCGCTTCTACCGCGCGCTCGACCAAAATCAGCTAAGCCGCGTCTACGAGGAGATTGACCGCCTCGAACGCACTGAGGTGCGTATCCGCGAGTCCGTCGTCTACGAAAAACTACCGCCTCATCTGGGCCGCCCTCGCCGGGGTGCTCCT
This sequence comes from Opitutia bacterium, assembly GCA_003569165.1. GTDB lineage: Bacteria > Verrucomicrobiota > Verrucomicrobiia > Opitutales > UBA953 > UBA953. The sequence continues at coordinate 16,549 of BGOI01000009.1, read as the reverse complement.
CCTCCTTGAACTCGGCTGGGGCCTCCTGCACCCCCGCTCCCCCTAAGCCATGGAAACCGCCGACTTCCATTTCGAGCAGCCGTGGGTGCTGACCATTGCCGTCGTCAGCGGCCTCCTCCTCTTCGTCGCCCTGTGCTGGGCGGAGCGCAGGCGCCGCCGCGGGCTCGCTGGCTTCGCCGCGGCGCGCCTGCTCGAACGACTCACCGCCGGTTATTCTTCCGTGCGTCGCCGCACGAAGGACGTCGCCCTTTCGGTCGCCTGCGCGTTGCTCATCGCCTGTTTCGCGGGACCGCGCTGGGCGTGGAAGTATCGCAACAAAAAGGCGCCACCGAGGACGTGGTCTTCGCGCTCGACGTCTCCAAGTCAATGCTCGTCGCCGACATGAGCCCGACGCGCCTCGCCCGGGCCAAGGTCGCCATCGCTAACTTTATCCGCCGCAAGGGCACTGGTAACGTCGGGCTCGTCGCCTTCTCCGGCCAGGCCTTCCTGCAATGCCCGCTGACGCGCGACTATGACGCGTTCTTCCGCACCCTCGAGGAGACTGACACCGGCAGCATCCAAGTCGCGGGCACCGATATCGGCCGCGCGATCGAGGAAGCCGAGCTGGCCTTCTACTCCAACCGCAATCGTAAGCTCCTCATCATCCTCACCGACGGCGAAGACCTCGAGGCCGGCGGCATCGAGATGGCCAAGCAGCTCAAGCGCAAGGGCCTCGTAGTCCACACTGTGGGCGTCGGCACGCCTTCTGGCGGGCCGATCCGCGTCATCAGCTCTGCAGGTTCGATCGAGACGCTGAAGGATAAGGACGGCGCGGAAGTCTTGAGCCGACTCGACGAGAAGACCCTCGGCGGGATTGCGGACGCTGCCGGTGGTCGCTTTGTCCGGCTCGGCCAGGCTGGCGAAGGCATGGAAGCGCTCCGACTCGCCATCCAAGCCGGCACCGACGAACAGGGCACTGGGCGTCGCGGCATTCCGCGCGAAGAATGGTTCATTGGCGCCGCCCTCCTCCTGCTCGTCCTCGAATCGCTCATCTCCACCCGCCGCAAGACCACCTCGCCATGAGAAACCTGCTCCCGCTGTTCATCCTGATGTCGGCCGGCCTCGCGGCCGACAAGGCTCCCGTCGATGAGCTCGCCAAGCTCGACGCGCGCGAGCTCCACAACCGCGGCACGCAACGCCTCGCTGAGGGCGACCTCGCCGGCGCCGAAGAAGCGCTCCGTGCCTCGCTCGGACGTGACATCGACCCCTTGCGCCCGCCCGCCTTGCATAACCTCGGCCACGTCCGCTTTGGCAAGGGCAAGACGGTGCTCGACGGCAAGACCGCTGGCGACGTGACCGAACTTTCCATTGCGCGCTCCTACCTGGAGGCCGCCGATGCAGATATCTCGGACATGAAGGACCAGATTGAGTTACTCGATAAGGCCAAGGCCGAGGGCCGCGAGCCCGACTACGTCCCGGCCACGTCCGCGCTCGGCGGCGGTATCAGCACCTTCCGGACGATCAAGAAGCTCATCCCAAAGGAGGAAGCCATGGTCACCAAGCGCAACGGCGTCGTCGCCACCTGGACTCGCTCGGTCAGCGATTTCCGTGGCGCCCATGAGCTGGATGCAGCCGACGCGCAGGCCAAGGCGAACGCTGACGCCATCGAGGAGCTACTCCGCGCCCTGCGACGTGAGACCAACGCGCTCGAGGAAGCCATTGAGGCTCAACGCAAGAAACTCGAAGAACTCCGCACCGTGATCCAGGAACTCGTGAAACGTATCCCGGACGACAAGTTGCCGCAGAACGCTGAAGGCGACGAAGAGGACGATGAGAATTTCCTCCCTCCTGAGCGGCAGAAGCCGAAGTCAGGCAAGGGCGACCCCAAGGAGGGTAAGCCCGGCGAGGAAAAAAAGATGACCGAACAGGAAGCCCGCGGCTCCCTGGAAGGCCTGAAGAACGAATTCGGACGCAAGATGCCCGCTGGCGGCCAAGACGGCAAGGGCGGTAACGGCGGCAAACCCACCGACAAGAAGGGTAAGGATTACTGAGATGCGTCGCCTCTTCTCCCTCTGCTTCGCCCTCTTCCTCGGCCTCACCGCCGGGGCGGTGGATCGCGTCAGCTGGGAGATCACCCCGCGCGTCACGGCGCCGGGCCAGCCCTTCCGCCTCCAAATCATCATCGAGTCGGACGTCATCCTCGGCGGCGCGCAGCAGGCGGGGAAGGAAATCCGGCCCCCGCGCGGCATGGCCCTGCGACTCTCCGGCCAAATTGTCCGTTCGGATTCCAACGAAGCCACCATCAACTACTCCGGCGTCGCTCCCGACCAAGAAGGCGAATACATCATCCCGGCTTTCAACCTACGCTTCGCGCGCAAGGTCATCGCCGTGGAGCCGATCAAGCTGACCGTCAGCAATAGCGTAGCCTACCGTCGGACCGCCCAAGCGCGCGCCGAACTCGTCATCCCCGACCGCACCTTCTACGTCGGTGAACTGATCCGCGGCTCAATCCTGATGCGGGGCGGCGAAGAAGAAGCGGTCGTGGCCAGCTTCGGCCTCGAATCCATGGCCGAAAGTTTCAGCCTTGCCGTGACCGGCGACCGCCAGCCGCTGCCCGAGGAGCTCGGACAGGGCATGCAGACGACTTTCGAACTCACCCCTATCCGCGAAGGCGTGAGTGAACTCGCGCTCAACGGCACGATGCTGATCCAAAGCGCCACGGTGAACCCCTTCAGCAATAGCGGCCGCGACCGCCCCTTCGCCTTCCGCCGGAAACTCACCGTCGCACACGTGCCCGAGCGCGGCCGCCCCGCCGACTGGTCCGGCGCCATCGGCACCTTCGCCGCGGAGGCCGTGCAGGTTTCCAAAGATAAGCCCGAAGTCGGCGAACCGATCCGCCTACGCGCCATCCTCACCGGCACGGGCAACCTCGACCGCCTGATCACGCCCGAGCTTCCTAGTAATGAGCAATGGGATATCCTGCCGGCGCAGGAACGCCGCCGTAGCTCCGAAGCTCAGCGCTTCTTCGCCTACACGCTCGTCCCGCGCCTGCCGGGCAAGCTACTCACGCCGGCGATTCGTTTCTCGACCTTCGACCCGCTGACGAAGCAATTCGCTCGGATCGAGTTCAAGCCCATCGAAGTCACCGTCACCGGGAACGCCCCGGCCAAAGTCGACCTCATCACCGCCGACCCCGCAGCACCGGCCGGTCTGAAACAAAAAACCGTGACGGGCTTAGCCCCGCCAGAACCGCGCCGTACCTCCGCGCTCTTTGTCGGCGCGTCTTCCACGGCGCTCGCGGCTTCGCCGGCCTTCTGGTCGGGCAATGTCTTCCTGGTCACGCTCCTCCTCGTGCTGACCGCTGGGGTGTTCACTCTCGGATACCTGGCGGCCCACCCGGAAATCCGCATCCGCCGGCGCGCCCGCTCGATCCTACGCACTTCGCTCGCCGCCGCCGCTACCGCTCGCCGCCAAGGCGACCACCACGGCTTCGCCCTGTCCGTCGCCCGCGCCCTGCAGGTCGGCAGCGCGGCGCTGCTGGGCGCCGAAGAAGCCGCGATGACCCAGAGCGATGTTGAACGAGCGCTTCCAGGCGCTGACCGTGCCTTGCTCGATAGCCTCTTCATTCGGGCCTACGGCGAACGCTTCGCCGCGGGTGCTCCGGACACCACCGCCGACGCCGACGCCGCCCTGGCGCTCGTCCGCCGACTGCTCGCCCTGCTATGAGAATCCTCGCCAGCCTGCTCCTCTGCTGGGTGTCATCACTCGCGGCCGCCGAGGACCGCGCGATCTCCGCCGCGGAGACCGCCTATGCCAAAGGGGATTACGCGGCCGCCGTGGAAAAATGGTCGGAGGAAGCCCTCAAGGAAGGCGTCACCGCCGGTCGACTCTCCGCACTCGGCAACGCCGAGTGGCGACTGGGACGTAAGGGACGCGCGATGGTCTGCTGGGAACGCGCGTTGCTGCTGGATCCCTTTGACCCCGTCGCGCTCGCAGGCATCCGCCATGCGCTCAACGCCGGGGGCACCGAACGCCCCGCGTTCACCTGGACCGAGAACTATGCGGCGTTCCTGACCGCCGACGTGTGGCTCATCCTCGCCACCCTCTCCTTCTGGGTCGCCTTCTTGTGCATCGTCGTCCCGCGCCTCCGCCGCCGTACCGCGAGCGAAGCCAATCACCGCGCCCGCGTGATCTCGCTAACCCTGCTCGTCCTCTGCATCCCCGGGCTATGGGGCTGCCGCGTACTTTCCGCCCGGGCAGTCGTCCGCAAGACCGAGATCTCGCTGCGACTCACGCCGACCCAGTTCGGCGAACCCCTGAACAGCGTCGCCGAAGGCGACGTCGTCCGGACCGGCCGCCCCTTCAACGGACATGTCCGCGTGACTACCGCCGACGGCAAGACCGGCTGGCTGCGCGCCGGCGAGATCGAGACCGTCCGCGGCGCAGGACTCCCGGCCGACTTGGACCAGAAGGCGGCGCCCTGAGCCTTTCGCCTTGGAGTGCGGGGCCGGCTCGGCTTGGATGCTGACGTGCGCCTCCTCGACCGCCACGTCCTGACCGAAACCGCCGTCACCGGCGGGGCCGCCACGGGCGCGTTCGTGTTCGTGTTGGTCGCAGGCAATATCCTTTCGCAGGTCTCGAGCGCGATTGCCAGCGGGCGCGTCAGTGGCTGGGAAGGACTTGAACTCGTCGGCTTGCTCATTCCCGGCGTGCTCCCCTATGCGCTACCGCTCGGGCTTCTCACCGGCGTACTCATCGCGTTCGGGCGCATGAGCTCCCAGCAGGAACTCACGGCCATGAAGGCTAGTGGGCGCAGCCTCGGACGCATTGCCCGCCCGGCCCTCCTCCTCGCCGCCGGCCTCGCGCTGCTCTCCGCGTGGCTCAACCTCGAGGTCGCCCCTTCCGCTAACACTGAATATCGCCGCCTGCTGCTGGGGTCTGCGAAGGACAACCCCGCTTCGGTCATCGTGCCGGGTAAACTCAACCGGCAGTTTCCCGGCATGGTGATCCGCGCCGCCGAACGCGATGGCGAGGTTCTCCGTGACTTCTGGCTCTGGAGCGTCGATGAGCGCGGCCGCCTCACGCAGACCGTTCATGCCCGCGAAGCACGCCTCGCTCCTAGCCTCAACAGCAAGGGTGAAGGCATCCTTCGGGTAGAGTTGACCGATGCCCGCCTGGAGAAGCGCCAGCCTGGTGACGAGACCTTCGCCAGCCCGTCCTCGTTCATCCAAGCCCGGACGACCTCCCTCGAGTTCGCGGCGTCGGGCGTCTTCAAGGACGGCGAAAACTTCCAGCGCAAGCTCCGCTGGCTCACTACCTCGGAGCTCCTCGACGCCATGGATAAAGGCTGGCAAGTGGCGCCGAACGCCACGCGCAAGGAGAAGGAGCAGGGTCAGATGCTGGCCGAGACGCAGCTGATGTCGCACCTCGCCAGCGCCTTCTCGGTCTTCTCGCTCGCCTTCTTGGCGGTGCCGCTGGCCGTGCGCGTGGGCCGCTCCGAGACGTTCGTCAACGCGGCCATCGCCCTCGGCGTCGCCCTCACCTATTATCTGCTGACCTCAATGGCCGCCTACGTGAAGGACCCGGACCTAAGGCCCGACCTACTGATCTGGTTGCCGAACGTCGTGGTCGTCGGCCTGGCTTGGACTCTCCTGCGTCGCGCCTCCCGCCACTAAGGACGATCAGCGGTCGCGCTGGTACCACGCGTAGAAGGCGTACGCCATGCAGCCGAGGGCAAAGACCTCGTTGAATCCCTTCATGACGACGGCTCCTAGGATCATGTCAGCCGAGGCGGAAAGCTCGCTGATGCGCGGGGCGAGCCGGTAGGTCTCGTAGATGGGGTGGTCGCCGAAGATGAGTACCGCCCAGATGGGTAGGTCGGCGATCATCAAGGCGAAGCAGTAGAACATCGCTTGGCCGTAGCCGATGCGCGGCAGCAGGGCCGACAGGGAGAACAGCGGCCAGACCATCAGGATAGCGGGGAGGAACATCGACCAATGCTCGAGCACGTGGAGCGGGCGACTGCGCAGCGCGGCCTCATAGAGCTCCGGGAAGTGCCACATCGAGAAGCACATCGTGAAGATCAATCCGCCGGTGATCGGGTGCGTGAGCACGCGCAGAGCACGGGCCAGGCGCGGCCGACCTCCGAGCAGGAAACCATCGATGAATTCCGGGGGCAGGCCGGTGACGATGAGGGGCGCGGAGATATAAATCAGCAGCATGTGCTGCAGCATGTGCGCCCAGAACAGGAAGCTTTCGCCCAGTTGGTCCAGGGGCGAACCGACGGCAATGTAGGCAACCAGCACCCCGAGATGAAAGCGGACTGCATACCAGACGGGATACTCCGTCCGACCGGGGAGGAAACGCGCCCGGAACGGACCGCACATCAGCGCGTGAGCCCAGCACGCACCCACGACCAGGAGCAGAAGCAGCGGCTCCGTGTGCCAGTGGAGGGGGATACTCATCCCTTGCATATGAAGCCGAGGTCGGCTGACCCGCAAGCGTGGGCACGAAAAAGGCCTCCGCTTAAGCGGAGGCCTTCGTCAGGCGATCAGCGCTGGGCTCAGCTGAACCAGCGAGTGTCGATGCGGTCGACGGAGAACAGCATGAGCAACGCGGCATAGGTCGCGAACGCGAGTGCCAGGCCAGCGAAGAAGCACCAGAAGAGCAGGCGCTTGTCGTAGATCAGGTGCATGAACCACAGGATGACCGCGAAGAACTTCCCCGCGGACATGAGGGTCAGGATCGTGAGGATGGCGGCGACGGGGATCGGCAGGAAGATCAGCACGATCTCGGCGCCGGTGACGACGGCCAGCCAGAGGGCCAACACGATGAAGTGGTGATAGCGACGGACCTCCTCGGCGAGGAAGTCAGGGCTGAGAGCGGCTTCGTGAGAAGAGGACATGGTCGGGAAGATGAGTTACTTGGCGACAGCCGGGAGACCCGTGCCCCAGATGCCGTTCGGCCCGAGGTACTCGACGAGGTAGACCGCCGTGAAGATGATGATCCAAACGATGTCGACGAAGTGCCAGTAGAGACCCGCGATTTCGACGTCGAGGGCGCCCATATGGCCGCCGAGCTTACCCGTGAAGCTGTAGAAATACATCATGATGAGCCAAAGTACGCCGATGGCGACGTGCGTACCGTGCGTGCCGGTCAGGACGTAGAACGTCGACCCGAGGACGCTATTCTGGATGGTCAGGCCTTCGTGGTAGAAGTGGGTGAACTCGTAGACCTGGCAGCCCAAGAAAATCAGCCCGAAGAAGATCACACCCAGAACATTGCGGCGGAAGGACTTGATTTGGCCCTTGTGCATCGCGGAGACCGCGAGCGCCATCAGGAACGAGGACATCAGCAGGATGAACGTCGAGAAGGACGTCAGCTCGATGTTGAACAGGTTCTGGATGAAGCGCTGGTGGCCTTCGGCGTCGGTGAAGCCGGCGGGGAAGAGCTTACGGTAGAGCAGGTGCGTCGAGATGAGCGTCCCGAAGAACATGCAGTCCGAAGCCAAGAAGAGCCACATGATGAGCTTCTTGTGGTCAATCCCGGTGGACGTAGGCGCTTCGTGCGCGGCGGCGGTGTCAGACATGGAGGTCAGAATTTATATTAAGGAGAGGAAGGCGCTCAGTGGGCGGCGGTCTCGGTCGGAACCGGCGTACCGGAGGCGGCGGGGGTCTTGAGCATGTAGCCACCCGGACCTTCGAGGGCCCAGAGCCAGATACCGAGGAAGAGGACCCCGAGGCCTCCAATGACCAGCCAGCCGGCATGGGGGACGTGCATCGCCATCATCGGCATACCGAAGCCGATGAAGAGGAAGCCCGCAGAAGCCACGAGCGGCATCCAGGACTGGCTGGGCATGTGGACGCCGGCTTCGCCGCCGTCAGGCTCGGAGCCGATGCGCTTGCTGCCATGCTTGTCTTCGAAGAAGGCGTCGCGCGTGGCGACAATCGGAGCCTGGGCGAAGTTGTATTCCGGTACCGGGGAAGGCAGCGACCACTCGAGCGTGCGGCCATCCCAAGGATCGTTGGAGCACTTCTTGCCGCGGAAAGCCGTCCACACGAGGTTGACGAAGGCCAGGGCGACGCCGATGCCGAGAATGTAAGCGCCGATGGTGGCGACATAGTTCCACTGCTCCCAGCCGTTGCCCGCGTGGTAGGTGTGCGTGCGGCGCGGCTGACCGGCCAGGCCGAGGTAGTGCATCGGACCGAAGGCGACGTTGAAGCCGAGGATGACCAAGCCCGAGGCGATGTACGCGATCGGGGCGTTCGGCATGCGGCCGAAGATCTTCGGGAACCAGAAGTAGAGGCCCGCCATCAGGCCGAGGAGCACGCCGCCGAGGAGCACGTAGTGGAAGTGCGCGATGACGAAGTAGCTGTCCTGCTGCTGGGAGTCAGCGGGGGCCGCGGAGTGCATGACGCCGGAGAAACCGCCGCACATGAACATCCAGATGAAGCCGAGGGCGAGGACCATGGGCGGGGTGAAGCGGATCCGTCCGCCCCAGATCGTGCCGAGCCAGTTGAAGATCTTAACGCCCGTCGGGACGGCGATGGCCATCGTGAGGAGCGAGAACGCGGCGGTCGGCACAGGGCCAAGTCCGGTGGTGAACATGTGGTGGCTCCAGACGGCGAAGCCGAGGAAGCCGATGACGGCACCGGAGAAGACGATGATCGGGTAACCGAAGAGCGATTTGCCGGAGAAGGTCGGGAGAACTTCCGAGACGATACCCATCGCGGGGAGCACGAGGATGTACACCTCCGGGTGGCCGAAGATCCAGAAGAGGTGCTGCCACAGGACGGGCTGGCCGCCGGCGGACGGGTTGAAGAAATTGGCGCCGAAGGTGCGGTCGAACATCAGCTCGATCAGGGCGACGGTGATGGCCGGGAAGGCGAGGATGATGAGCACCGCGGTGACGAGCGTCATCCAGGTGAACACCGGCAGGCGCATCATGGTCATGCCCTTGGCGCGCATGTTGATGATGGTACAGATGAAGTTGAAGGAGGCCGCGAGCGAAGCGATGCCGAGCACCTGAATGCCGATAATCCAGAAATCAGTGCCGACGCCGGTGAAACGCAGCGCCTGGCCGTTCTGGCCAAAGGTACCGGAGAGCGGCGCGTAGCTGAACCAACCATTGGCGGGAGCGAAGTCGGTGTAGACGAGCGCCTTGTGCCATTCGAAGGAATTAAACCAACCCGCGAGGTGCGCGAACTCGAAGAACCACGAGGCGTTCAGCACGAAGGCGCCGAAGACGAAGGTCCAGAGCGAGAACGCGTTGAGGCGGGGGAAGGCGACGTCGCGGGCACCGATTTGCAGGGGCACGAGGAAGTTAAAGAACGCGGCCGACAAGGGCATGACGCCGAGGAAGATCATCGTCGTGCCGTGCATGGTGAACAGCTGGTTATACATACGCGCCGTGACGAAGTCGTTGTCCGGGCGGGCCAGCTGAGTGCGGATCGCGAGGGCTTCGACGCCACCCACGAGGAAGTAGAACATGGCGAACGCACCGTACAGGATACCGATCTTCTTGTGGTCGACGGTCGTCAGCCAGTCGATCAAGCCGGTCGTACGGTCGGGACGGATCAGGCCGAGGTCGCTGCGCTCGGGTGCCAGCTCAGTCTTGCAGGCGACTGGGGCGTGATGGGAATCGTGGGACATGAGGGTGAAAATTGAGGAAGGTTTACTTCAGGGTGAGGAGGTATTCGGCGAGGTCATCGAGTTCCTCGGCGGTAAATTTCTGGTTGGTCTCACGGAGGCCAGCCACGTTGAACATCTTGTAATAATGCATGCGGTTGCCGGGCTTGACGTCCTTGGTGGGAGTCTTGCCGTCGGCGCCGTGCGCGACACCGGAAGAACCGATCCACTTGATGAGGTTGGCCTTGAGGGTCGCACGGTCGACTTCGACCGAGGACTCGGTGTTGCCCGTCTTCTGCTCGAGGGCGAGCTGGGCCTTAGGGTCACGGTTATCGAGCCAGGCGCCAGCGAGCGACTTGCGCGAGGCGAGGTGAGTGAGGTCCGGACCGAAGGCGCCAGCGCCAAAGTGGCCACCGACGTTGTGACACATCACGCAGCTCTTAGCGGCGAAGAGGGCCTTGCCCTTGTCAGCTTTGGTGCCGGCGGCGACGGGCTCAGCGGGCGCTTTCTGCTTCTGGACCCACTTGGCGAAATCGGCTGGCTCGAGGACTTCAACGCGGAAAAGCATGTAAGCATGAGAGTCGCCGCAGAACTCGGCACACTGACCGTAGTAATGACCAGTCTCGCTCGCCTGCAGCCACATGTGGTTCTTGCGGCCGGGCATGAGGTCGACCTTGCCGGCGAGCTTAGGGACCCAGAAGGAGTGGATGACGTCCTCGGAGCGGAGATTGATGCGGACGGCGACGCCCTTAGGGATCACGAGCTCGTTCGGGATGGAATGCTTAGCATCGTTCGTGAGGCCGAGTTGCGGGTATTCGAAACGGAACCACCACTGCTTGCCGATGACATCGACCACGAGCACCTCCTCCTCGACGGACTTGGCGTAATTCTCCCGCGTGCCTTCGACGCGCGGATACCAAACGGAAAGCTTCGACGTCGGCACGGATTCGGCCGGAACGTCATCGGTGTACCAGATCGCGCTGAGCGTCGGGATAGCGATGATGACGAGTGAACCGATGGAAGCGGTGATGAGTCCGATCTCGATCAGCGGATTGCCGTGGCCGTTTTCGACGATGGCGGGCTTATTTTCGTCGCCCGGACGTGCGCGGAATTTGATGACGGCGTAAACGAGCAGACCGCCGACAAGGGCAAAGAGGACGACGACCAGCCAGACGGTGGCCATGAAGACATCAAACTGGACTTGGGCGACCGGTCCCTTGGGGTCCAGGGTCGACTGACGGACAGTCATCTCGGCCTTGGAGCAGCCGACCATGATGATGGCCAGGAAGGGGGCGGCCAGCAGACCTACCCGACTAAAGAAGCGAGAAAACATAAAGGATGTGTTCGGACGTCGAAAACTTCGTAAAAAGGATGCCATTTGCAAGCCCCGGCAGGGTAAAACGGTCATGAAATCGCCTTGAATGAGGGTTCTCGATTAAAATTTTCTCTAAGTAACTATCCAACAAGTACTTAATATCAATTAGCCCCCATCAACCTGTCTAATAAGTCTGCGGCCGCTTCCCTTCTACCCCTCGAACGCCTTGGGGGTTGCACCGTCGGTCAGGGTCTTTAACCCCCCATCTATGTCTTGGACCAGCCCACATGGCACCCCTCTGCCCGACTGGCGGAAGCGCACCCTGATCATGGGCATCATGAACCTGGCCCCCGATTCATTCTCGGACGGTGGCCAAGTTCACAATGAAGCCACCGCTCTCGCCCGCGCGGAGAAGCTGCTCGCCGAAGGTGCGGACGTCCTCGACCTTGGCGCGGAATCGACCCGCCCCGGGGCGACGCCCGTCGACGCCGCGACCGAACTCGCGCGCCTCCTCCCTGTCGTGCAGGCGCTCCGCCGGCGCTTCCCGCAGGCGGTCCTGTCCGTCGACACTTATAAGGCAACGGTCGCCCGCGCGTGCGTTGAAGCCGGTGCCGACCTGGTGAACGATGTCGAAGGAGGACGCTTTGAAGCCCGCCCAGACGAGTCGCCCATGGGGTCAGCCTGCGCCGCCCTCCGCTGCCCGCTCATTCTGATGCATCGCCGCCCGCAGGCGGATTACGAAGATTTCTGGACGGAAGTGCTGAGGGATCTCCGCGTCTCCCTGCGCTGCGTGCAAGCTTCCGGCATGCGACCCGAACAGCTATGGACGGACCCAGGCTTCGGCTTCGGCAAGACGCCCGCCCAGAATCTCATGCTCGTGCGCGACCTCGCGAAAATCACCGCGCTCGGGTTTCCGGTGCTCCTCGGCACGAGCCGGAAATCGACGCTCGGTCTCGTGCTCGGCGAAGCCGACCCGCTTCGCCGCGGCCCAGGTAATGACGTCACGGCGGCCTGGGGTATCGCCCAAGGCGCTTCGATGATCAGGGTCCATGACGTGGCTGCACTCCGCCCTATCGTCCGGATGGCTGACGCTCTGCGCCGTGGCCCCAGCTGGGAGCCGGAAGACCGAGGTTAAGACCTCGGGACGATTTAAGCCCAGAAAAAGCGGGGAATGGAGCCAGCAGTCGGACTTGAACCGACGACCTGCCGCTTACAAGGCGGCTGCTCTACCAACTGAGCTATGCTGGCCAACTTCCCTATTCACAGGGTTGTTCACAGTCCGCCGGTGTCAACCCTTAGGGAAATAAGGCGATTAGGGGTTGAAACTGAGTTCAATTTGCACGCAATTCTACCACCCCCAAGCCTCGTACCTATGCGTATCTCCGTCTCCCTTCTCGTCCTGTGCGCCGCCATCACCGGCTGCAACACCTCGATCGATCCGGCCAATGTCGATTCCATCGTCGTGTCGTCGAACCCGACCGCCGCCGCCATCCGCCTGAATGGCGAACCTGTTGGTCGCACGCCTGCCACCATCAAGGTCGACCGCACCAAGAATTACGAACTGCAGGTCGGCAAGGGCGGCTTCCTCACCGAGGTCTCCGAACTGAAACCCCGCCTCATCACGACGAGCGAGGGTATCGAGTTTGGCTTCCCCGCTTCGGTGAATGTCAACCTCACCAAGACTCCCGCCGCCGGCGAAGCTGGCGTGCCCGTTTCCGATAACCCGGAGTTCAAGAAGCTTTCGAAAAAGGCCCTTGGAGAAGACGCCGCCGCGAAGGAAGGCCTGAAGGCCGACATCGCCGCCACGAAGGAGGCCGCCACCAAGATCCAAGCCTCCCTCGCCATCCGCGAAGCCGCCACCAAGGCTCGCCTCGCCGACATCGCCAAGACCATCGCGAACGCCAAAGCCTCCAAGGGTAACGATGGCGCCGCCGAAGCCAAGCTGGCCGAAGCCGAACTCGCCCTCAAGCAGGCCACCGCCGAAGCCGCCGCGGCTCGCGCCCTGGCCGAGAAAAATCTGAAGACCGTTGAAGCCCGCCGCGCCGCCCTCGCCGGCGTCGACTCCAAGGTCGCCACCGCGAAGGCCAACGTCGCCATGGCTCAAGTCGCTACGAAGTCCTCCGAAGGACGCGTCGCCCAGCTCGAAAGCTCCTACGCCGCCGAAATCAAGGCCCTCAATACATCGCAGGCCAACTCCACCGCCGCGATCAAGGCCCTCAACGCCCGCGCCGATGAACTCGCCCGCGCTGCCAACGCCTCCACCGCCGCCGCCAAGGCCGAAGCCGCTAAGGGCCTCGCCGACCTGCAGAAGGCGCTCGAAGAGCAGAAGGCCGCTGTCGCCGTGGCTAATGAAGCCCTCGCCAAGGCGAAGGCTGACGACGCCAAGGCCGCCGAAGCCAACAAGGTCGCCACCGACGCCAAGGTCGCCGAAGCCGTCAAGAACGCCGAGAAGGCCGTCGCCGACGAGCGCCTCGCCGCCGAAGCCAAGCTGGCCGATGCCGCCGCCAAGATGACCGAAGCCAATAAGGCCGCGGACGCCAAGGTCGCCGAAGCCGTCAAGAACGCCGAGAAGGCCGTCGCCGACGAGCGCCTCGCCGCCGAAGCCAAGCTGGCCGATGCCGCCGCCAAGATGACCGAAGCCAATAAGGCCGCGGACGCCAAGGTCACCGAAGCCGTCAAGAACGCCGAGAAGGCCGTCGCCGACGAGCGCCTCGCCGCCGAAGCCAAGCTGGCCGATGCCGCCGCCAAGATGACCGAAGCCAATAAGGCCGCGGACGCCAAGGTCACCGAAGCCAATAAGGTCGCCGCCGCCGCCAAGGCCCAGGCCGACGCCCTGAAGTATTCCGAATTCAACGCCCGCTACGCCCTGCTCGAAACCAAGCGTCGCGCGAAGGCGATCACGGAAGAAGAATACAAGGCGACCCTCTCCGAGCTCCGCAAGGAACTCGGCCTCTGAGCCGGACTTAGGTCCGCCTCGCAAAGCCCGGCCGCTCGGCCCGGGCTTTTTTGTTGGAAGAAAAAGCCGGGGGGCCGCACCTTAACGGGCCTATGTCGGACACGCTCTCCCGCACGCCTCTCTTCGCCCTGCACGTCGAACTCGGCGGTCGCATCGTCCCCTTCGCCGGCTGGGAGATGCCAGTACAATACACAGGCATCATCGAGGAACACATGGCCGTCCGCAATACAGCCGGGCTCTTCGACGTCTCCCACATGGGCGAAGCCCGCGTCCGCGGTCGCGACGCCGCGAAGTTCCTCGACGGGATCATGACCAACGAGATGTCCACGATCAAGGTGGGCATGGCGCGCTACACGGTGATGTGCCAGCCCGACGGCGGCTGCGTCGACGACCTGATCGTCTACCGCCTCGCCGAAGAAGAATTCCTGATCTGCCTCAACGCGTCGAATGCGCCGAAAGACATCGCCTGGATGCGCGCCCACATCGGCACCCACCAAGTCGAAGTGCTCGACGAGTGCGCCGCCTGGGCCCAGCTCGCGCTCCAAGGCCCCCGCGCCGAAGCCATCCTCGCGTCGGTCACCGCGACGCCGCTGGCCGCGATCAGGCGCTTCGGCTTCGCGTTCGGCGAAGTCGCCGGCGCCGCGGGCTGCCTGATCTCCCGCACGGGCTACACGGGTTCGCCCGGTTTCGAGATCTACCTGCCCGCCGCCTCCGCCGAAAAGGTCGCCCGCGCGCTCCTCGCCGCCGGCAAGCCCCACGGACTCGTCCCCGCCGGCCTCGGCGCCCGCGACTCGCTCCGCCTCGAGGCGAACTACCCGCTCTACGGACATGAGATCTCCGAGAAGATCTCGCCCCTCCAGGCCGGGCTCGGCTGGACGGTGAAGTTCGCGAAGCCGGAGTTCATCGGCCGCGAGGCGCTCCACCGCCAGGCCCAAGGCGGCCCCGTCTCCTCGGTGGTGCTCTTCTCCCTCGACGACCGCCGCATCGCCCGCCAAGGCGCGGTCGTGTATTCCGGCGAGACGCCCGTCGGCGAGGTGCTCTCCGGCACGCAGTCCCCGGTCCTCGGTAAGCCCATCGGCACGGCCCTCGTCGCCGCTGGGCCACGCGGCCTCCGCCACGCTGACGGTCGATATCCGCGGTAACCGCATCCCGTTGCGCCTCGCGACCGAGCCTTTCGTGAAGTGAAGGGTTGAAATAATCTCCGCCCACTTTACCCAGAAGCCATGAGCAACGTCCCTGCCGACCTCCATTACACCAAGATCACGAGTGGGATCAAGGTCGCCGCCGACGGCACCGCGGTCATCGGCATCACCGATCACGCGCAGGGCCCGCGCTCGGTGACGTGACGTTTGTCGACCTCCCGAAGGTCGGCGCGTCCTTCAACCATGGCGACGTCTTCGGCACGGTGGAATCCGTCAAGGCCGCCTCCGACCTCTATAGCCCCATCTCCTGCGAAATCGTCGAGGCTAACTCGGGCTTGAACAATTCCCCTGACCTGGTGAACCGCGAACCCTACGGCGGCGCCTGGATGATTAAGGTGAAGGTGAAGAATCCAGCCGAACTCGCCAGCCTCCTCGACGCCGCTGGCTACGCCGCGACGCTCTGAGCGCGCGCCCGCCCTTGCTCTGCGCAGCTTTTGGCCCACAGTGACGGGCCGATGTCCTTCGCCGAAGTCCATGCCACCCATCCCTGGGACGAGGTCCTCGGGTCCGTCGCAGCTAAGACCGACGCCGATGTACTCCGCGCGCTCAGCCGCGCCGAAGCCGACTCGGCCGACCTGGAAGACTTCAAGGCACTGATCTCGCCGGCCGCCGCGCCGCACCTGGAACGGATGGCCCGCCTGAGCCATGAGCGCACGCTCCGCCGCTTCGGCCGCACGATGCAGCTCTTCGCCCCAGCCTACCTTTCCAACGAGTGCCAGAACATCTGCACCTACTGTGGCTTCTCGGCCGGTAATAAAGTCCCGCGCCGGACGCTCAACCCGGGCGAGATCCTCCGCGAAGCGGGCGCTCTCAAAAAACTGGGCTTCGACCACCTGCTCATCCTGACGGGGGAATCCAATAAGGTGGAGGTACCCTACTTCGTCCAGGCCCTCGACCTGCTCCGCCCGCACTTCTCGTCGCTCTCGATGGAAGTGCAGCCGATGGAAACCGCGGAATACGTCGAGCTCCGCCGCCACGGCCCCCGCCTCAACGCGGTGCTAGTCTATCAAGAGACGTATCACCGCGAGACGTATAACGTCCATCACCCGAAGGGTCGTAAGTCGGACTTCCTCTACCGCCTCGACGCCCCTGATCGCGTGGGCGCCGCCGGCGTCCATAAGATCGGCCTCGGCGCGCTCTTCGGCCTCGAGGACTGGCGCGCGGAATGTTCTTCACCGCCCTCCACCTCCGCTGGCTCGAGCGCAAACACTGGCAGAGCCGCTTCAGCGTCTCGTTCCGCGCATCCTTCCGCCCGAAGGCGAATTGCAGCCGAAGGTCGAGATGACCGACCGCGACCTAGTTCAAGCGATCTGCGCCTTCCGCCTGCTGAGCTCCGAAGTCGAGCTGACGCTGAGCACCCGCGAGAGCCGCAAGTTCCGCGATCACGCTGCCGCGTGGGCGTGACGGCGATGAGCGCGGGCTCGCACACGAATCCAGGCGGTTACGCCGAAGGCCGCGAGGCCTCACTGG
>BGOI01000008.1 GCA_003569165.1 Opitutia bacterium | reverse complement strand
CGAAGAGGTATTCCCAGTCGAAGTCGCCGGGCTTGATCTGCGAAGCGGCGGTGTTACCGCGGTCCGGGACGCCGACAGCGCCACGGATGCCGAAGCCACGCTCGGTGAAGTTGAGGCCGTTACGGACCGTGCGGCCGATGCCGTCGTCCTCGCGCCACTTGATGAAGTCGGTGTTCACTCCGCCCTGCATCACGAAGTCTTCGAGCAGGCGGCCGACTTCGTTGTCGACGAACGCCGTGCACACCGAGGTACGCAGATTGAAGCACTTGCGGAGCCCGCGGGCGACGTTGTATTCGCCGCCGCCTTCCCAGACTTGGAACTGGCGCGTGGTGCGCACGCGGCCTTCGCCCGGGTCGAGGCGGAGCATGATTTCACCGAGGGAGACTTGGTCGAAGGCGCATTCCTTCGCCGACTTGATCTTGAGAGCCATGGTTGTGGGGAGGGTTAGTTTTAAGGTGAGGGGCTTAAGCCGTGGGCAAGGTCGCGAGGTCGAAGGGCTGATGGCCGATGTGTTCCGCGACTTTATTGAACTCTTCGATTTCGGCCTTGGAGAAGAGGAGACCGCCGGCCTTTTCGCTGCGCGTGGCGAAGGTCGCCTCGAGCTGACCGGGAGCATGCACTTCTCGTTGCCGTGGCCGAGGACGTCGGCGAGGACCGCCTTCACGTTATCGGACTGGCTGCGTCCCTTGGCGAAGACGCCGGAGCTGATGGCGTCCGGATGGATCACTTGGAAGAAGAACGCGCAGGCCTGCTTCTCGCCGGGACGTGCGTGCGGCTGCGGATAGTCGGCAGGGAGCCGCCGATGAAGCCGGCGACGATTTCGTTGATGAGCGAGAGACCGTAGCCCTTGTGGGCGCCGAAGGGGATGAGCGAGACAGCCTGATTCGGATCGAGCGTGACCTTGCCGTCCTTATCCACGGCGGCGTCAGGCGGGAGCATCTTGCCTTCGCGCTTGAGCACCTGGACGCGGCCCATGGCGATGACGGAGGTGGCCCAGTCGATTACGATGGGGAAGCCGACGGCGTCGGTGGTGGGGAAGCCCCACGAGTGTGGGTTGGTGCCGAGGGTCGGGTGCTTGCCCTGGAAGGGGACGACTTCGGCGAGCGTGGCGGTGCAATTGGTATAAGCGATATAACCACGCTTGGCGGCCTCCATGACGTAGCCCCCACCCCACAGGTAGTGGAAGGCGTTATCGACCGAGACCGTGCCCACACCGTACTTGTCGGCGAGCTCAATGCAGCGGTTGATGGCGTCGACGGCAACGGCCTGGCCGAGCTTCTGGTGGGCATCCCAAACTTCGGCGGCTTCGAAGCGCGTGGCCTTCTTCGTGACGGTGGCGTTGGGCGTGCAGCCCGGGACCTTAGCGCCGGAGCCGAAGAGTTCGTCGAGGTGCAGCGCCTTGAGGGCGTTGTGCGTGCGGATGCCGTGGTGCGTGGCCATGCTGGCCATCTGGGCGGCTTGGGCCGACTCCTTGGCGCCGAAGCCACGCTTGACGTAGGCGGCGGTGACGAGCGCCTCGTGGGCGGCGCGGGGGACGACGTAAAAGACTTCGCTCATGGGTAAGGTTTCGGGAGGGGAGATTAGACGACCTTCTTCACCGGGACTTCCGGGTTAATCTGCGCAAGAGGCTTTTCGCCATGCATCGCGCGGATGAGGTTCGTGACGGCGGCAACGGCCTGGCGCTGGACGCTCTCGGCGGTACGGGAACCGATGTGCGGCGTGACGACGCAGTTCGGGAGCTTGGTGAGAGGGTGGTCGGCGCGCGGCGGCTCTTCGTCGAGCACGTCGGTTCCGTAGCCGCCGACCTGGCCGGACTTGAGCGCAGCCGCGATGTCGTCGGTGTGGACGATCTCGCCGCGGGCGCAGTTGAGGATGAGCACGCCCTTCTTCATCTTAGCGATATTCTCGGCGCGGATCAGGTCGCGGGTCTCGGGGGTCAGGTTGGTGTGCAGTGAGAGGTAGTCGGCGGCGGCGAAGACTTCGTCCATCGTGGCGGCGCGCTGCACGTCGTACTGGGCGGCGAACTTATCGTCCCAATAGAGGTCGAAGCCGACGACCTTCATGCCGAAGGCGCGGGCGCGGATGGCGACTTCCTTGCCGATACGGCCCATGCCGATGATCCCGATGGTCTTGTCGAGCAGCTCGCGGCCCGTCTTACGCTTCCAACCGCCGGAGCGGGTGGAGTCGGTGTGGAAGTAGAAGTTCTTCTCCATGGCGAGCAGGAGGAGGAAGGTGTGCTCGGCGACGGTGGTGTGGTTGACACCAGGGGTGAAGAGTAGGGGGATGCCCTTGGCGGTGAGGGTCTTTACGTCAATCTTGTCGACGCCGATGCCGTACTTCGAGACGACCTTGAGGCGGGGGAGGGCTTTCTCGATGACCGCGGCAGTAATGAGGTCGTCGCCGCAGATGTAGCCGTCGAACTGACCCATCAGCGCGAGCGTGTCCGCTTCATTGAGCGGGCCGCGGGCGGTGACAACTTCCCAGCCCGTTTCAGCCAGCAACTTATGGTGCTCGCCAGGGGTGTCCTGGAAGGAGGTCGTCGTGAGGAGGATGCGAGGCTTCGTCATGGGAATATTCTCGTTAATTAGTGGCTTTACGGTGGGGTTCCGTCAACAGGACTTCTGGGGTGGACTTACCCGAAAATCGGCGTTTGTGTTGGTCGACACCCCTTATGACCGAAGCCTTAGGAAAAATCGGTAACAAGCGCTGGATTATCTGTGCGCTACTGTTCTTCGCCGCCACGATCAATTATATCGACCGTCAGGTCATTGGCTTGCTTAAGCCAGCCTTGGAAAAGGAATTCGGCTGGGATGAGCGGACCTATGCGGCCATCGTCTTCAGCTTCCAGTTCGCCTACGCCATCGGCATGGTGCTCTCGGGTCGCATCATCGACCGCATCGGCATCAAGAAGGGCTTTATCATCTTTGTTGGCCTCTGGAGTCTGGCGGCGATGGGGCACGGTTTCGCCCACCTTCTCCCGTCCTTCAGTCTCCCTTGGATGCAGATCGACGCCAAGACGGGCTTCGCCTGGGTGACCCTCACGGGGGCCGCTGCCGGCTTCGCTCTGATGCGTTTCCTCCTCGGCCTCGGCGAGGCGGGTAATTTCCCGGCCTCGATCAAGGCCACCGCCGAATGGTTCCCCAAGAAGGAGCGTGCCTTCGCGACGGGCATCTTCAACTCCGGTACCAACATCGGTGCACTGGGTGCCCCGCTCATCGTGCCTTGGATCGCTGTTACCTGGGGCTGGGAATGGGCCTTCATTATCACCGGTGCCATCGGCTTTGTCTGGGTCATCTGGTGGGCGGTCGCCTATCACTCTCCGCGTCAGCATCCGACCATCACTCAGGCCGAGCTCGCCCACATCGAGTCCGACCCGCCTGATGAGCAGGGTAAGGTCAGCTGGCTTAGCCTGCTGAAGTTCCGGCAGACCTGGGCCTTTGCGATCGGTAAGTTCATGACCGACCCGGTCTGGTGGCTCTATCTCTTCTGGATTCCCGGATTCTTGAACAAGCAGCACGGCGTCGACCTGAAGAACATCGGTCTCCCGCTCGTCACGATCTACCTCATCGCCGATGTCGGTAGCATCGGTGGCGGCTGGATCTCCGGTCGTCTCATTAAGGCCGGCTGGTCCGTCAACGCCGCCCGCAAGACCGCGATGGGTATCTGTGCCGTCAGCGTGATCCCGATCGTCTTCGTCAACGACGTCGGCATGTGGCCCGCGGTCTTGCTCGTCTCGCTCGCTGCGGCCGCCCACCAGGGCTGGTCGGCCAACATCTTCACCCTGGCCTCGGACATGTTCCCCCGCAAGGCCGTCGGCTCAGTCGTTGGCATCGGCGGCATGGCCGGCGCAGTGGGCGGCATGCTGCTCGCCCTCGTGGTCGGCGAAGTGCTCCATCGTACTGGCTCCTACGCGATCCTCTGGTTCATCGCCGGTTCAGCCTACCTCATCGGTCTTCTGATCATCCACGTGCTCGTCCCCCGCCTCGAGCCGGTGAAGATGGAAGACATCGCCGAAGCCGAGGCCAAGTAAACCTCGGTCAGGTGGTAAAAGAAAAGGGCCCCGTGACGGGGCCCTTTTTATTGGCGGCGTCCGTCGCGCTTAGCCGGCGACGACGATGTTCACCAGCTTGCCCGGCACGACGATCTCCTTCACGACGGGCTTGCCGTCGGTGAACTTAATCACGTCGGCATTGGCCTTGGCCAGCGCCAGCAGGGCGTCCTTGGAGATATCCTTGGCGACCTTGGCGGTGGCGCGCACCTTGCCGTTCACCTGGAAGATGACTTCGACGGTCGTCTCGATGAGCTTGGAGGCGTCGAGTTTAGGCCAACCGCCGGCGGTGACGTTCTCTTTGTGGCCAAGGCGGGCCCAGATTTCTTCGCACACGTGCGGGGCGAACGGCGCGGCGAGGCGCACGAAGTCCTCGACGGTCGCACGACGCAGGGCGGGGGACTTCTCGGCGACGTTCATCAGGATCATCATCTGCGAGATGGCGGTGTTGAACTGGAGCGTCTCGATGTCCTTCTCGACCTTCTGGATGGTCCGGTGGAGTTCGCGGACGAGCTCTTCGGATTCGGCGCCGTCGGCGCTAATCTTCGTCGAGACCTTGCCGGTGGTCTCGTCGACGGCCAGGCGCCAGAGGCGACGGAGGAAGCGGGTGATCCCGATGATGCCGTCGGAATTCCAAGGCTTCGAGGCCTCGAGCGGTCCGAGGAACATGAGATACATGCGCAGCGCGTCCGCGCCGTGGTCCTTGACGATGGAGTCAGGGTTCACGACGTTGCCGCGGCTCTTGGACATCTTCTCGCCGTCCTCGCCCATGATCAGGCCCTGGTGGAAGAGCTTCTTGAACGGTTCGGCGGTCGGCAGGACGCCGATCTCGTAAAGGAAGCGGTGCCAGAAGCGCGCGTACAGCAGGTGGAGCACGGCGTGCTCGGCGCCGCCGATATAGAAGTCGGGGCAGCCCCAGTATTCCAGGTCGGCCTTGGAGGCGAGGGCCTCGGCGTTCTTGGGGTCGATGTAGCGCAGGTAGTACCAGCATGAGCCGGCCCACTGGGGCATGGTGTTCGTCTCACGCGAGGCCTTGATCCAGAGCGGACCAGGCTGCGGCTTCGACTGCGAGACGGTGGCGCCGGAAGTAACGTCATACCAGACTTCGGTCCACTCGGGTTCCTTCGAGAGCGGTGAGTCGCCGGTGGGCGAGGGCTGGTAGGATTTGACCTGAGGCAGAGTGAGGGGGAGCTGCTTGGAGGTCAGCGGCACGGCGCAGACTTCGACCCCGTTGAGCTGGCAGGTGACGGGCTCCTTCGGGAGGAACTCGCGTACTTCGGAGTCGGCCGGAATCTTGGCGTAGTCTTCGCGGGAAACCCACAGGAGCGGGAAGGGTTCTCCCCAGTAGCGCTGACGCGAGAAGAGCCAATCGCGCAGCTTGAAGTTCACGGCGAGCTTACCCTGGCCCTTGGCCTCGAGTTCAGCGGTAATCTTCTTCTTGGTCTCAGTGGCGGAGAGGCCATCGAAAGCACCCGAGTTCACCATCGGGCCGTCTTCGGTCCAAGGCTTCTCGTTGACGTCAATCGCTTCCTTGGAGCCGACGACCTGGATAATCGGCAGCTTGAATTCCTTGGCGAATTCCCAGTCGCGTTCGTCGTGCGCTGGCACGGCCATGATCGCACCGGTGCCGTAGGTGATGAGCACGTAGTCGGCGGTCCAAACGGGAATCTTGGCCCCGTTGACGGGGTTGATGGCGTAGGAGCCGGTGAACACGCCAGTCTTCTTCTTGGCCGCGAGGTCGGTGCGCTCGAGGTCGGTCTTGTTGCGGACCGCGGCGACATAGCTTTCGACCGCATTCTTCTGGGTAGCGGTGGTGAGCTTGCCGATGAGCGGGTGCTCGGGTGCGATGACCATGTAGGTCGCGCCGTAAAGGGTGTCCGGACGCGTCGTGAAGACGGTCAGCGTGTCGGCATGGCCATCCAGCTTGAAGGTGACTTCGGCGCCTTCGGATTTGCCGATCCAATTCTTCTGGAGGCGCTTGGTGGAATCGGGCCAATCGACGTGATCGAGGCCTTCGATGAGCTTGTCCGCGTAGGCGGTGATGCGCAGGACCCACTGGCGGATCGGGCGACGTTCGACTGGGTGGCTGCCGCGGTCGGAGCGCGGGCCTTCGGGCGTGTTGAGGACTTCCTCGTTGGCGAGCACCGTGCCGAGGGCAGGGCAGAACAGACGGGCTTCTCGGAGACGTAGGCGAGACCGTGGCGGAAGAGCTTGAGGAAGATCCACTGCGTCCAGCGGAAGTAGTTCTCGTCGGTGGTCGAGAGTTCGCGGTCCCAGTCGATGGCGAAGCCGAGCATCTGGAGCTGGCGGCGGAAGTTGTCGATATTGCGCTTGGTCTGGACGGCCGGGTGTTCGCCCGTGGCAATCGCATGCTGCTCGGCGGGCAGGCCGAAAGCGTCCCAGCCCATTGGGTGGAGCACGTTGAAGCCGTTGGCCTTCTTATAGCGGGCGAGGATGTCCGAAGCGGTGTAGCCCTCGGGGTGGCCGATATGCAGGCCGGCGCCAGAGGGGTAGGGGAACATGTCCAGGACGTAGTACTTCGGCTTACCGCAGGAGATCGGCTCGGTGCGGAACGTGGCGCCAGCTTTCCAGGCGGCCTGCCACTTCTGTTCGAAGGCGGGGAAGTCGTAGCTGCCGGGTTTTGTTTCCGAAGTGTCCATGAATGCGTGCAGATAGGAGGTTCGGGACGGCGCTGGCAAGGTTTTGGAGCGTCTGGCGACCCTATCCCGCTTGCCTAGGCTGTCTGGCGGGGTTATCTGCCAGTCATGAACGTGCTCGTGGTGGGCGGTGCCGGCTACATCGGCAGCCATTGCGTCCGGCAGGCGCTGGCCGCCGGGCACAAAGTGGCCGTGCTGGATGACCTGTCCTATGGCCACGCGGAGTCCGTGCCGGCGGGGACGAAACTATTCCGCTCAGACATGGGCGATCAGGCCGCGGTCCGCGCCGCCCTGCGCGAGTCCGCCGCCGAAGTGGTCATCGATTTCGCGGCGTTCACGAATGTCGGTGAATCCGTCCAGCAGCCCGCCCGCTATCACGAGAACAATGTCGTGCGTACCGAAGGCCTGCTGCAGGCGATGCTCGCTGAGGGTGTCAAGAAACTCGTCTTCTCGAGCACCTGCGCGACCTACGGTATCCCAGAGAAGATGCCGATGACGGAGGATCTGCCGCAGAACCCGATCAATCCGTACGGCGCCACCAAGCTCGCAGTCGAGCAGCGCCTCCGCGATCTCGCGTCCTCGCATGGCCTGAGCTTCGCCGCTTTCCGTTACTTCAATGCGGCGGGGGCTTCGGCGGATGCCGCCATCGGCGAAGACCATTCACCAGAGACACACCTGATTCCACTCGCGATTGCCGCCGCGCTTGGTGGACGCCCGCCGCTCCAGGTCTTTGGCACGGATTACCCTACCCCGGATGGTACCTGCCTGCGCGACTACGTCCACGTCGACGACCTTTCCCGGGCTCACCTCGATGTTCTGCCCAAGCTAAGCCAGCCCGGGCAGGCCTTGTTCTATAATCTCGGTACGGGCACGCCGTATTCGGTCAAAGATGTCATCGCCAGCGTCGGCCGCATCCTCGGACGACCCGTCCCGCATGCGTTCGCTCCGCGTCGCGAAGGCGATCCACCCGCGCTTTACGCCGATGCTTCCAAGGTCCGCCGCGAACTCGGCTGGGTGCCGCGCTACGACACGCTCGACAGCATCGTCCTGACGGCATGCAATTGGCACCTCGCCCGACCCAAGGGCTTCGCCTCCTGATCCGATGTCCGAACAGCTTCACCCGCACTGGCGCATCCAGTATATTCGCACCCGCAAGGAGCCAGGCGCTGGTAGTCCGTTCGCGGCGTTGCTCGCGGCAAACGACGACGAAGCGAATCTCATCCTGCACCGCGGACCGCACTGCTTCGTCATCCTCAATAACTCGCCTTATAATCCAGGTCACCTGATGGTGCTGCCTAATCGCGAAGTCGGCGAACTGGCCGACCTCACCGCGGCCGAACGTGCCGAGATGATGGACCTGCTGATACGCTGTCAGGCGGTACTAGGGAAGGTGATGAGCCCCGCTGGCTTCAATATGGGTCTCAATCTCGGTAAGGCTGCGGGTGCAGGTATCCCGACGCACCTCCACTTTCACATCGTACCGCGTTGGGACGGCGATCACAACTTCATGCCGGTCATCGGCGATACGCGCGTCCTGCCGCAGGCGCTGTCCGAGCTCTGGACGCGGCTCAAGCCCGTCTTTGCCGCCACATGAGCCGCGTCGTCGACATCTCCGTCCGCCACGCGAAGACCAAGGTCTCCGCGGTCTCCGTCCAGCGCGTGGTCCATGCGCTCGACAAATTGAAGGGCTACCGTTGCCCCGAGGGATCGCTGTCGATTGCCTTCCTTGGCGACAAGGAGACGGCCAAGCTTCATGACGAATTCCTCGGCGACCCGACCGTGACCGACGTGATTACGTTCGTCGGTGAAGAGCACCCTGGCGAAGCGTTCGCCGGCGAGATCTGCGTGAACATCGACCAAGCCCGCCGGGCCGCCAAGGAGCATGGCGTCACGCTGGCTACCGAACTACGACTCTACGTCGCCCACGGCTGGTTGCACCTTTCCGGCCTGCGCGATGGTAACCGTAAGGAGTCCGCCGCCATGCGCGTTGGTGAGGCCGTGGCGGTCTCGCACCTCGACAAGCTGGGCGCCAAGCTGCGGGTCCGCGATTAACGGACTCGCCCTCGGGGCTGTCCGCGTCCAAATTCCCGGCTGATGAAGCGCACCGTCATCATTCACTCCGGCGGAATGGATTCCACCGTCCTCCTGGCTCACTTGTTGGCCGAGGGCAGGGAAGTGCATGCGCTATCGGTGGACTACGGTCAGCGCCACCGTCGCGAGCTCGTCGCTGCCGCCGAGATTTGCGCCCATTACAAGGTCCCGCACCGCATCGCCGACCTCCGCGGGCTGACGCCGC
The DNA here is from genome assembly GCA_003569165.1 of Opitutia bacterium. Lineage (GTDB taxonomy): Bacteria > Verrucomicrobiota > Verrucomicrobiia > Opitutales > UBA953 > UBA953. The sequence continues at coordinate 66,715 of BGOI01000008.1, read as the reverse complement.
TCTTCGGCGCCAACGCGCTAACGGATTCCCATATCGACGTGCCTGAAGGTCATTACGAGGAGGCCAGCATGAAGGCCACCGTCGTGCCCAATCGCAACATGCTCCTCATCGCGACGGCTGCCGCTTGGGCGATGTCGCTCAAGGCCACGTCGGTCGCCTATGGTGCCCACGGCGGCGATCACGCCATCTATCCCGATTGTCGTCCGGCTTTCGCGGAGGCTTTGGATAAGGCTATCCGGCTCGCCGACTGGCATGAAGTTTCGCTCGAGCGCCCGTTCGTGGGCATGGACAAGACCGCGATCGTGAAGCGCGGGGTCGAACTCGGCGTTCCGTTTGTCCTGACTTGGTCCTGTTACGTCGGCGGCGACAAGCATTGCGGTAAGTGCGGTACCTGCGTGGAGCGTAAGGAAGCCTTTCTGCGCGCTAGCGTGAAGGATCCGACCTCATACGTAGGCTAGTCTTATCCGTAGGATTAGCGGGATAAAGACCCTCTAGCCTTCCTGCCTTTGAGGTTGTGACGCCTACTGCCCTTGGCAATTTGAGTGCGTGCACCGTCGCTTTCGTCAACCCTTCGCCTGGCTCGCCCTTGTGGCGTGGCTGGCCGCGTCGGGTCTGTCGTGGGACCTCTTGCAGGTCGTGGCTTGGACGAAAATGTCGGTTGATAACGCCTCTCAACTGACCGCTTCGGCAGCCGTATCGAAGACTCTCGTGGATGCACCCTGCGCGTTATGTAAGGTCGCTCAAGATGGGCGCAAGAACTCGGAGCAGGCCCCGTTAGCCAAGGACGATAACGCCAAGGTGAAGGCCAAGGCTGATCCTGCTTCGGGCGAAATCCACCTCTTAGCGGTGAAATTCTTTTCGGGGCGTGATTACGCGCGCCCAGCGGATGAAGTGAGCGTGTCACGCGTGGCCGAGGTGCCCGTGCCACCGCCGCGAGTGCTCGGCTGATCACCGTTGCGGGCTGCGGTCAGTCGGCTCGCGCGTGGCATCCAAACCTATTCCAAAGTCGCACCTATCCGGTGCGCATCGTCGTTTGCGCGGACCGCCACACCTGCGTCTAGACACCAGCAAAACACTCATCATGAAGATTCCCTTTCTCTCCGAGCGCCCCACGCGGTTCGCTCTGCTCTCCCTCCTAGCACTTGGCGCTTATACCGAAGCTCAGGCCTGTCCTTGCGGCTGTGTGAAAGTCTGCGTCGATAATCTCGCCGATCGTGCTCCTCTCCGTCCGGGGGCTTATTCGGTCAATTTCCGTTACGACACCATTGATCAAGACGAACGTAACAGCGGGGCGCATGCACACTTCCTCGCCTACCATAAGATTCTCACGGGTACGATCGAGACCCAGCTCGCGGGTCAGACTTGGTCCATCGCCGTGCCGCGAATCAACCGGATCGTGCGTTCGAATATCGCGCCGACTGTGCCCATTCCCAATCCAGTCAACACCCGCCAGGAGGTGATTGGTTTGGGCGATATCTCGGTGACGACGCGCTTTGCCTGGTCGGACTACACCGTGATCGCTGGAGTCAAGCTGCCGACGGGTACGGACGACATGACTTTGAACGTTTCGCGTCGCTACCTACAGCCCGGAACTGGATCGACGGACCTTATCCTCGGCCTGCGTCGCGACTACTCCGCAACCGACGATCGGCCGCAGTGCTTCTGGCAGCTGGGCGCGCAGGGTGCTGTGTTCTCCGACGCGAACTTCCGCCCTGGCACGACGCTGACGGCAACCGCGGGTGTCCGCTATGAGCTCGCTTCACCGCTGGCGTTCTCCCTGCAGACGACCGCACTCCGTCAGTTCCGCGACAAGAATACCATGGCTGCGGCCGGCTACACCGCGTACGCCGAGGATCTCGAGACCGCCGCGTTCTCGACGCACCTCGCGGCGGGTCTGACCTACAAGCTGGCCGCCAACACCAGCACGTATGTTTACTACAGCCGTTCGTTGAAGAACAATAACCTGGCGGACAAGCCTAACGGCGCGGAGGTGAATGTCGTGCACTCGACCGATGTCTGGTCCTTTGGCCTGACGCACTCGTTCTAAGCGCATCCGCCGCATCGCCTCTCGAGGCCTGCCGTATCAATATGCGGCAGGCCTCTTTTGGGCCGATTTGCTCGGGGCAGGGGCGTCATCTTCCTTGCGACCGGGCCGTTCGCCCTCCTATCTGCTGGCTGTCCCATGTTTACCTGCAGCAAGACCTACCGCGATATCCCGTTCGCCCACCGGCAGCACCGGCACGACGGCCATTGCTCGTTTCTGCACGGCCATAACTGGGGCATCGAGATCGAGTTTGGCTGCGAGAAACTCGACGAGCGCGGTTTCGTCGTGGATTTCGGCGGCCTCGGTTTCCTGAAGACCTGGATCGCGGACCACCTCGACCACGCCTGCCTCTTTGCCAAGGAAGACCCGATCCGCGAGAAACTCCTCCAGGATTACCCCAAGCTTTTCCGTCCGCTCGTCATCGACTCCGTCTCCACTGAAGGCATCGCGCAGTTCCTCTTTGAGACTTTTGATCCGATGGTCCGCAAGGAGACCGGCGGTCGCGCCTGGGTCCGTCAGATCGTCCTGCACGAGGACACCAAGAACAAGGCGAGCTATCAGCCGAAGGCCTGACCATGGCTGAGCTCTACCCCGTCAATGAGACGTTCCTCAGTTGGCAGGGGGAAGGCGTCCATCTCGGTCGCAAGGCGTTCTTCATCCGGCTGCAGGGTTGCCCGGTGAAGTGCGCTTGGTGTGACTCCGCGTCCACCTGGCACCCTCAGTACGTTCCCAAGCAGGTCCGCAAGGCTTCGGCTGGCGAGTTGGCCGACGAGGCCGCCGCTGCCCGACCAGAATTCGTCGTCCTCACCGGAGGCGAGCCCTGCATCCACGATTTAACCGCTTTGCTGGCCGCCATGGCCTCGGTCGGACTCAAGGTCCACCTCGAGACCTGCGGGGCCTACCCGATCGCCCCAGGCTTCGCCTGGGTGACCGTCAGCCCCAAGTGGGCCAAGCCCCCTCTGGCCGACGCCTTAGCCCGGGCGGACGAGGTCAAACTCATCGTCGAGGCGCCGGATAGCATTAGCCGCTGGACCGACGCCGTGGGCGGCAAGTGGCTTAGCCCTAACGTCTGGCTACACCCGGAATGGTCGCGCCGGGCCGATCCGGCCGTATTGCGGACGATTACCGAGCAGGTGAAGCAGGGGGGTGCCCCCTATCGGGCAGGCTGGCAGGTCCATAAGCCCTATTCGGCCGATAGTCTGGATGCCCGAGCCCGTCCGCCGGCGCCTCTGGGTGGCGACGTCGCCAAGGGTTTCTGAGCAGGTCGGCTCCCTCCGTCGGACTCATGTCGGAGCTCCGCTCCGGCACTATCTTCGAATGGTAACTTTTTTTGCTTCACTCGGGGGCTGAACCCTCATTCAAAACGACCTCATGAACCGACCTGCCGTGCTCGCTCTTGAAGATGGAACCATTCTTCGGGGCAGGGCGTTCGGAGCCTCGGCCACCCTTTGCGGCGAAGTCGTGTTCAACACGAGCATGACCGGTTACCAGGAAATCCTCACCGACCCTTCCTACTTCGGCCAGATCGTCACCATGACGACCCCGCAGATCGGTAACTACGGCGTCAACGAAGACGACTTCGAGTCTGCCCGCCCGCATGTCGCCGGTTTCGTGGTGCGTGACCTTTCGCCCATCGTCTCCAACTGGCGCGCCACCACTGACCTGGGCACCTGGCTCGCGAAGTACGGCATCCCTGGCATCGACGGCGTCGACACTCGTTCGCTCACGAAGAAGCTGCGCTCCGCCGGCGTGATGAAGGCCTGCCTCTCCACCGAAGGTATCACCGACGAGGAGGCCCTCAAGCGCGCCCGCGCTTGGACTGGCACCGTCGGAGCCGACTTCGTCAAGGACGTCACCTGCAAGGCGCCTTATCATTACAACGCCACCGCCGGCGATTGCGAGGCCTTCACCGTCCCCGGTACGCACCTCAACAAGCCCAAGGCTCGCGTCACGAAGTACCGCATCGCGGCTTACGATTTTGGCGCCAAGACCTCAATTTTCCGCCGGCTCGTCGCCTCCGGTTTCGATGTCCATGTTTTCCCGGCCCGCACGCCCGCCGCCGAGATCCGCGCCTTCAATCCCGACGGCGTCTTCCTTTCGAACGGACCGGGCGATCCCGCCGCCCTGAAGTACGCCCACGAAGCCGTGGCGGACCTCATCAAGACCTACCCGGTCTTCGGCATCTGTCTCGGGCATCAGATCATCACGCACGCCATCGGCGCCTCGACCTACAAGCTGAAGTTCGGCCATCGCGGCGGCAACCAGCCTGTCAAGAACACCGAAGAAGGCCGCGTGGCCATCACCGCCCAGAATCACGGCTTCGCCTCGAAGCGCGAGGACCTGGAGCGCTGCGGTGCCATCGTCACCGAGGTGAACCTAAATGACGACACCGTCTCCGGCCTGCGTCTCAAGGATAAGCCGGTCTTCTCTGTCCAGTATCACCCGGAAGCTGGCCCTGGCCCGAACGATGCGGATGTGCTCTTCGATCGGTTCTACGACCTGATCGCCAAGAGCAAGGCTGCTAAGTAACCCCGACGTCATGGCTGCCCGACTCCTTGCAGCCCTTTGCCTCGCCCTCGGCCTCGCTGGTTGTGCCTCGTCGACCCCGCGTTCCCCCGAGGAGGCCTTGGCGCGCCTCATCGAAGACGCTGTCGCTGGCCATTCCGCCTCGGATCAGTATCAGAACGTTAATCCCGTCGACGAGGAAACCATCAAGCAGTTTGTCTATGTCGAGGAGTGGCTCGACGTGAACGGCGAGTCCGTCATGGGGGTTCGGCCGGGCGCAACGCCTGTCGAAGGCTCCTTCCGCTTCACTCGTTCCGCTGATGGCCGCTCTCTCTATCTCATTTCCTACGGCTGGCCCGGCCCACAGGTGCGTTCACGCGTGCTGCGCCCGGCGCCCGGCTCCAAGATCATGCTCCTCGGCTGGTCGGACCTCCTGCCGTGGGAGCAGCTCGGCGCCGTCTGCGTGATCACCACCCCGCGCGAGATGGCGGACGAGGAGAACCACCCTTGCAAGCAGGCGTTCGTCTTCAAGGTCGAGGCGCCGCGCTGAGCGCTGGCCTCAGAGTTCGACCTGCATGCCGAGCTCGACCACGCGGCCGGGCGGCAGGTTGAAGTAGGCCGTCGCGGAGAGCGAATTGCGGTTGAGCACTTCGAAGAGCTTTTCCTGGACGGCGTTGAGCGAGAAGCCTGTCGTCGCGCGGACAATCGTCTCGCGGCTGAGGAAGTAGGTCACCTCGAGCGGATTGGGGGTGATGCCCATCTCCTGGTAAGCCGCATCCAGCACCGGGAAGACATCCTGCTTCTCGCGGAAGCCGAACGTGCCCGTGACGCTGAGGACGGACGGGAATTCCTCATGGCTATCGATCTTGCAGAACTTCGGTCCGCGGGTGTTGAAGCTCACGCGATCCGACATCGGTACGATGGCGCGGTCCTCGTCGACCTTTAGCGTGATGACGATGATATGGTCGTGGAGTGCCCGGTTATGCTTAAGGTTGTGAGCTAAGGCCATCGGCACGGCCTTAGTTGAACCAGCGAGATAGATTGCCGTGCCTTTTACGCGTGCGAACTTACCTGCGACAAAGCGGTCTTCGACGCTGTCCAGGAAGTTCTCAAAGTCGCCGGCCGCCTCGTCTTCGCTCAGCTTCTGTTTCATCGCGATACGCCCCTTATTCCAGACGGCCATCAGGTAGTAGACGATGATACCGATGAGTAGCGGCATCCAGCCGTTGGGTAGAATCTTATGCGAATTGCCGAGGACGAAGAGCACTTCCAGCAGGATGAAGGGCGTGAGGAGAGCGTAGGCTCCGGCGGAACGAATGTTCAACTTGTGGCGGAGGTACTGTCCAAAGAGGATCGTCGTCACCAGCATCGTGAGGCTCACCGCGATACCGTAGGCACTCGCGAGATTCTCGGAGGTCTCGTAATGCAGGACCAGGTAGATCGATCCGGTCATGAGGAGCCAGTTGATGATCGGAACGTAGACCTGTCCTGATTCATGGTCGGAAGTACGGTCGATGCGCATGCGGGGCAGGTAGTTCAGCTGAATTGCCTGCATGGTGATCGAGAACGCGCCGGCGATGAGGGCCTGCGAGGCGATGATGGCCGCGAGCGTCGCGATGACCACGAGCGGGATTTGCGCCCAGTTCGGCGCCATGTTGAAGAAGGGGTTGAAGCCGGGCTCCAGGAGTTCGGCTGGGTGGGCGAGAGCCCAAGCGCCCTGACCGAGGTAGTTCAGGATAAGGGCGGGGAAGACGATGAAACACCATGCCGCACGAATCGGCTTCTGGCCGAAGTGGCCCATGTCCGCGTAGAGCGCTTCGGCACCCGTAACGGAGAGGAAGACCGCACCGAGGATCAGGATGCCTAGGCCGGGGTGGGTGATAAGTAGCCCCAGCCCTTCGAGCGGGTTGAAGGCCCACATAATCTGCCCGAGGACCGCATGGTTCAGCACCAGTGAGAGGACTCCTAGGCCGCCGATTACGGCGAACCACACCATGGTGATCGGACCGAAATACATACCGACGCGGCCGGTACCAATTTTCTGGAGCCAGAAGATGCCGACGAGAATGAGGACGGCGGCGGTGGGGATGAAATATTTAAGAAAGCCAGCGGAGAGGGGTCCGTGCAGGCGTTCATTGGCTTCTTTGACGCCTTCCAGCGCGGAGACGACCGAGATGGCCGGGGTGATGACACCGTCCCCGTAGAGCAGGGCGGCCCCGAAGACACCGAGGAGGACGAGGAAGCTCCGGTGCTTCCGCTGGGTCTTTTCCTTGTCCTTGGCGGATGCGAGGGAGACCAGAGTCATGATGCCGCCTTCGCCGTCCTCGTTGGCTTCCATGACCAGGAGCACATATTTCACCATCACCACGAAGATCAGCGACCAGATGATCAGGGACAGAATCGGGACGACTTGCGAAGTGCCCAGGATGTTAGAATCGCCGTCCTTAACCCGTAGACATTCCTTGAAGGCGTAGAGCGGGCTGGTCCCGATGTCTCCGAAGACCACCCCCAGTGCGGCGATGGTGGCCGCCATGGTGAGGGGTTTGACGGGGGCGGAGCCTTTGATAGGCTCCTGGGCGGGCTGGCTCATGGAGAGTTATTCACACTGGCAGGTCCTAGGGGGTAATCAAAGCCAATCGGGATGCGCCGGGGCTTGCTTTTTTAGCCTTAAATCGCATCTCCAGACTTTCCCTTTCCCCGCTTTCCAAACAATAAGAACAATGAATATCATCCAAACTGTTATCAATCAAGGTCTTGCGCAGGCTCAGACCGCGGCTCCCGCTGGTGCCGATCAGCAAAGCGGTGGCTGGACCATCCTAGCTATGTACGCCCTGCTTTTCGTGGGCATGTACTTCCTGCTCTTCGCCCCCCAGCGCAAGCGCCAGAAGGAGCTCGAAAAGCTCCAGTCCGACCTCGCCGTGGGCGATAAGGTCTTGGCTGCCGGTGGCATCTACGGTCGCGTGGTCTCCATCAAGGAAGACCGCATCACCCTCGAGCTCGATTCCGGCCGTCTGGTCGTCCACAAGTCCGCCATCATGGGCAAGGACGTCGACGCCGTCGTCCAGGCCTAAGGTCGTTCACCCCTTACCGACCCTGACACAATGACATCCAGGACCTGGTTCTGGAAGATCGCGGTTTCGCTCGTCGCCCTGGCTGTCGCCTGGTTCGAGTTCCACCCGATCGCTCCAATCCCTCTCGACCAATTCGTACCCACGCAGGTCATCGCGCAGAAGCCCGAGTTCGAAAAGCTCCACGCCGAGGCCCTTGAGCGTGTGAAGTACAATAAGGACGCCGCCGTCGCCGCCGACAAGAAGTCGGTCTCCTACTTCCAGGCGCTCCGTGACATCGGCGAAGGCCGCGGTCGTGCCGCCCCCGTCGACTTCCGCCCGTTCTTCTTCACCGAAGCCCAAATCGTGCGCGAGCCCGATCAGACCAAGCGTAACGGCATTGTCCTCAAGCAGCTACTGGTTTCCTCCCAAGGCCGACTCAAGCTCGGCCTCGACCTGCAGGGTGGCGTGTCCTTCACGCTCAAGGTCGACCCGACCGGGGCCGAGTCCGGCGAGAAGGGTGCCGGCGATAAGTCCAACGTTTCCCCCGCTGACATGGTCAATCAGGCCATCCAGGTCATGGAACAGCGCGTCAATCAGTTCGGCGTCGCCGAACCGGTAATCCGCCCTGTAGGCACTCTCTCGCTCGAGGTTCAACTCCCGGGTGAAGACGCCGCTAATAACCCCGATGTCATCGACGCGCTGAAGAAGCCCGCAAAGCTCGAGTTCCGTCAGGTGCACCGCACCGAACGTCCCGCTGAGACCGACCGCGAGCGTTCGCTTCGTTCGATGCCCGTGGACCCGATGCTCGGCGCGGCTTCCGCGATCTCGACCTACGAAGTGCTCACGCTCCGCGATGTCGATAGCCGCACCGGCGAGATCACCATCAATCGTTACTACGTCCGCAAGGCCGCCGACGCCACCGGTAAGATCATCAAGTCCGCCTCCGGTCGCTCCGACGACGGCATCTCCTTCTACGTGGACATGAAGTTCACCGATGAGGGCTCCAAGAAGTTCGGTGACCTCACCGCCAAGATCGCCGAAGGTAACTCTCGCTCCATTGGCCAGCTCGCCATCGTCCTCGACGGCAAGCTCCAGTCTGCTCCGACCGTGCGCGAAGCCATCCGTAGCACCGGCGCGACCATTACCGGTTCGTTCTCCCGCGAAGAGGCGGTCGAGCTCGCCAACGTGCTCAACAATCCCCTCGAGTTCCCGCTCATCACCCAAGACGTGACCTCCGTCGGCCCTTCGCTCGCGAAGGACGCCCAAGGCAAGTCCGTGGTGGCCTCCCTCGTCGCCGTCGGTCTCGTCGTCTTCTTCATGGTCGGGTTCTACGTCTGGGGCGGCTTCATCGCCATCTTGGGCATGATCCTCAACCTAGTGATGATTCTCGGCGCCTTGGCCTACTTCGGTGCCACCATCACGTTGCCTGGCGTCGCCGCGCTCGTGCTCACGCTCGGTATGGCCGTCGATGCGAACATCCTGATCTTTGAGCGCGTCCGAGAAGAGGCCGCCTTAGGCAAGGACCGATCCGTCGCCCTGCGCGAGGGTTACGCCCGCGCGACTTGGACGATTATCGACGCCAATCTGACGACGTTGCTGACGGCCCTGATCCTCGTGTTCATGGGCTCTGGCCCGATCCGTGGCTTCGGTATCACCCTCACCATCGGTATCTTCACCACGGTGTTCACGTCCCTCGTGACCTGCCGTGGCCTGCAGGAACTGGCGATCTCCCGTGGCGTGATGACGCGCGTGTTCGGCCTGCCGGTCTTCAAGCCGACGCTCGATATCCCGTTCCTCAACTTCGCTCGTCTCGCCTTCATCGCCTCTTGGGTCATCATCGCCCTCGGCCTCGGTGAACTTGCCTACAAGGGTAAGGAAGCCTTCGGTAAGGATTTCCGCGGTGGCGAATCCGCCCTCGTGGCCATCGCCCCGGGCGCCAAGGTCGATACCGGCAAGATTACCGCACTGGCTTCCTCCATCGGCCTAGCCGACACCACCGTCACCGTGCAGACCCCGGTGGGCGGCGGCGAACCGACCCTCCGCATCGAGACCGAACTCACCAAGGACAAGTCCAAGGGCGAGTTCGCCAACGTCGCGGCCATCGTCGGAGCCATCAAGGCTAATAACCCCGAGATCCTCAAGGACCGCGCGGCCTCGGCCGACAAGCTGATGCTCTCCAAGGAAGCCATCGGCGGTTCCGTCAGTTCGGAGCTCCGCTCCAACGCCATCTGGTCCGTCGTCCTGGCCCTCTTGGGCATCGGTATCTACGTCTCCCTGCGCTTCGAGGCTGGCTTCGGCGTGGCGGCGATGGTGGCTACGCTCCACGACGTGCTGATGACGATCGCACTCTTCGTCTTCTTCGGAGGGCAGTTCAACGCGACCCTCATCGCGGCGATCCTGCTCATTATCGGCTACTCGATCAACGACACGATCGTCGTCTTCGACCGTATCCGCGAGGAGCTGCAGTCGAATCCCGGACGTTCGCTCCGCGACATCATCCACTTCGCCATCAACCGCACGCTTTCCCGTACGATTCTGACCTCCGCGACGGTCTTCCTCTGCGCCGTCGCCCTTTGGGTCTTTGGTGCCGGCGACGTCCGCCTTTACGGCGAGATCTTCATCTACGGCGTGCTCACTGGAACCTTCTCCTCCATCTTCATCGCGAGCCCCGTCTTCTACTGGTGGCATAAGGGTGAACGTAAGGGCGTCGATGCCGCGGAACTCCCGCGCACCTACTCCTGGGAGGCTGGCTCCGATAAGGACGCCTAAGGGTCACCCCGCACATGGCCGCCTGGTCTCACCGGGCCGCGGACGCCGGGCTTGCCCGACGGATCGCGGTTGCGCTGGGGGTTTCCGAACCCCTGGCCACTGTTCTCTCCCGTTCCTTTACGGACGAGGCCGAGGCGGAGCGTCATCTCCGCCCCCAGCTCGCCCATGTCTCCGATCCGTTTGCGGTCGGTGGCCTGCGCGAAGCCGCCGAACGCCTCGTGCTCGCTGCCGCCAAGGGTGAGCGTATCGCCATCCTGGGCGACTACGACGTCGATGGTGTCTCGAGCACTGCGATGCTCGTCCACTTCCTCCGCCGTCTCGGTGCCCAGCCGGAATACTTTGTCCCGCGCCGCCTGGAGGAGGGCTACGGCCTTTCGATGGCCGCCCTGGAGCGCGTGCTGGCCGAAGCCAAGCCGCAGCTCTTTGTCGCCCTCGATTGTGGCACGAACTCAAAACCAGAAGTCGATCGACTGCGCGCCGAAGGGGTCGACGTCATCGTAGTCGACCACCACGTGGCCAAGGAATCTCGCGTGACCTGCACGCTGGTCAATCCGCGCGTCAATGACGCCGCGGACGCTCCGTGGCAGACGCTTTGCACCGCTGGACTGGTCTTCAAGCTTGTCCACGGCGTACTAAAGGTCCTTCGCCTCGCCGGCGACGAACGCGGCACGAACATCGCCGTAAAGGATTACCTCGATCTCGCCGCCCTCGGCACGATCGCCGACCTGGTGCCGCTGCGGGCCGAGAATCGCATCCTCGCTGCCCATGGCCTCAAGGCCCTCGGCGAAGCTCGTCGCCAAGGCGTCCGCGCACTCATCGCTGTCAGTGGCATGGAGCCGGGCGGGACGCTGACCTCGGTCGACGTCTCTTACCGCATCGGCCCGAGAATCAACGCCAGCGGCCGTCTCGCGGACGCCTCGTTGCCACTGCGTCTGCTGCTTTCTGATAATGTGGATGACTGCCTACGTGACGCCGCGCAGCTCGACGCCATCAATCGCGAACGTCAGGAAATCGATAAGAAGGTCACCGAAGAAGCCATTGCCCAGGCCAAGGCGATGGGCGACCTCGCTGGCTACGTCCTCCACGGCGACTGGCATCCCGGAGTCGTCGGTATCGCCGCGGGCAAGATCTGCCGAGCGCTCGATCGCCCAGTCATCGTGCTCGGTAAAGAAGGGGAGAGCGCCAAGGGCTCTGGCCGTAGCGTCCCCGGTACCAATCTCGTCGAGGCTCTCGGTGCCTGTGCCGACCTCCTGAAGACTTATGGCGGCCATCCGATGGCCGTCGGCGTCTCGCTCAATGTCAGCGACGTGGAAGCCTTCCGGGCGCGCTTCGCAGCCGCCGTCGAGGCCCAACGTCTTGCTGGCGTCGTCCATGCGGACGGACGCGACATCGATATTGCCCATTGGATCAAGCCCTCCGAGGTGACCGACCAGCTGCTCGACGACCTCGATCTCCTGCAACCCTTTGGCGAAGGGAACAGCGAGCCGGTCTTCGGCTTCAAGGGTTTCGTCTTTGACCGTCCGCCCACGCCCTTCGGCGAAGGGAATTTCCGTCACCAGCTGCCGCTCAGCGGCGGACGCCGCCTAAACTTCGTCGCCTGGCGTATGGCCGACCGCATGCCCGAACCCGGCAAGGCGATCGAGATGGCCGTCAAGCTGCAGTGGAACCGCTGGCAGGGACGCCGGATCCCGCAGGCCGAGATCCTCGACTGGCGCTACGCCTCCTGATCACTTCGTCCCGGCGGGTTCCGCCGGACGTCGATCCTCGATGGTCTTGCTGCGGATTGCGTGCGGCTCGTCGGGGATCGGCAGCAGGAAGACGAGGGAGCGAACGTTTGGCTGCTGCAGCGAGCGGTAGACGTGGCCGAGGTCATAGCCGTCGTCAGCTTTCGTGTGGATTTCCGCCACGGTGTATTGATGGTCCGCCGCGGGATTCTTCACGACGATACGCGCGTTCGCACGAAGCGTGACCTTGCGATCAGGGTAACGTAACTCGACGCCCTTACCGGTGAGGTTGATGAACTGGAAAGAACCGTAAGGGAAGATTCCCTCGGCGTCGTCCATGGCCAGGATCTGGTGTCCATTGCCGCCCGAAGAGAAGAGCAGCAGGTAATTACCATCTTTCTGGAACGTGTATTCAGCGGTGGGCGTGGAGATTGGTTTGGGCGCCTTCCCGTCTTTTTTCGGAGCGTCCTTGGGCGGCTCTTGGGGCGCGGATTCCAGCCTCAGGATAAGCAGATTGGCTTCTTCGGTCTCCTTGGAAGCCGCGGCGAGAATGGCGGAGAGTTCCTTGAGTCTTTCGTTGAGCGCGTCGATCTGAGCCTGATCCCCAGTGGACGGCTTACGGATACTCTCTGTAATCTGAAAGTTGAGGGTATCAAGCAGGCGGGTGATCTGGGCGAACTCGTCCGACGCCTGCAAGGCGACAGCCTGAGCACGGCGCAGACGCTGGATGGCTGCCGTCATGTCGGGTGTGAGCGGCCGAGGCTTCAAGGTTTCCTCGTCGATGGTGATGAAACGAAGCGTGGGCGGACCTTTATAGTTAATCGCTCGGGTGAAGGCGTTGTTCGGGATACTGAGCCGACGCAAAGTGTCGCCCTCAAGGTAGCTAGCAGCCGGGATTGCGTCGTCGAAAGCGAGGGCCCGGAAGCGGATGCTGACCCCGGGCTTGTCGGTAGTCTGGGCGAAAAGAGACGTCGCGAGGAGCGGCAGCAGGAGGGCGGTACGGGCGATCATAGGTCCTTCTGCGTGAGCGTACGGGTGGAGAGAATGACGAAGCGCCGGCCTAGCGTGCGATTGATCTGGTTGAGCAAGGGGTTGTGCTGTTGTCCGTCGGTCAGCTTGGCTACCTCGGTTTCGGGTGGCTGGCTGGGGTCGCAGAATTCTGGGATACGCTGCACGACGGCTTCGATCCAGCAGCCGGCCAGGGTTCGGGACGGGTCAAGCGGGTCCGTTGAGTCACCGTAGCAACGGATGACGAAGGTGTCGGAGCGCGTACTCAGCGATGAGCCGACGGCTTCGAGAATATCGGATTGCATCAACGAAGTCGGTGCCGCCCGAAGCGAGTGGCTCTTGGTGCTGCTCGTCCGGGGGTCGGTGGCGACGACATTGCTGGGCAGGAATACGTAGGGAATCAGGCCCGGGCCAGAATTAGCGGTGCTTACTGTGAGCTTCGACGCATCGTACGCGGGCGCCGCGGTCAGGGGGGAACTACGGTTGGAGAGGTTGGCTCCGTCGACGTCGGCCCGCAGGATGGCGTTTTGGAGGCAGCCCTGCCAAGCGACCTGGTTGGGGTACATGCCGCAGTTGAAGCGGTTCACGAACTGGGCCAGTCCGATGTAAGGCAGCGGGACTTCGACGCCGCGGTTTTTGATCACGTAGTGGACGTTGAGGCCATTCTTGATGCCGTATGGGTAGCGATGGTTTTGCCGGATGCGCATGCGTGTCTCGTCGACGATCGACTTGGCCAGCAGTTTGATCTGCGCGTCGTCCAAGGTCGCCAGGCCGGTCCAGGCCTTCTTGTCGTTGAACGCAGTCTTATAGTTATAGTCCACGGGGTCGGCTCGGGCGGCTCGCGGGAAACGGGCGTTCTTATCGGTACCAGGCAGTAGCTCGGTGGCCGCGCCCATCACGTTACGCTTCGCGGTGGCCAGGAGGGCCGCCCAGGCGTCCACCGAAGTACTGTTAACGTTGAAAGTGCCGTCAGTCAGGATCGTCCCGGCGATGCGACGATGGTCGCCGAGCATGGCGCGTACGGTGACCGGGTCTCGCGTTGGGAAGAGACGGGTGCGTGGATTAGCAAGCCGTCCGGTGCCGGCGGCGAATTCATCGAGGACGGTGCTTAAGGTCTTGGACTCCGTGATGACCGCCGCCCGGCTGATGATCGGGGCTGCGCCCGAGAGGAAGAACCGGTCGTAGAGGGCTGAATTGGCCATCCAAGACTGATCATGGTTGCTGACCCCGCAAGCCCCGTCCGTGGTGTAGGCGCTGGCGATATTGTTGCTCAGTGAGGCGAAACTGTTGCCGATCTGGAAAAGAGGCTCCTGGTCGCGAATGCCAAAATTCGCATGCGTATATTGGGCGAGGGACAGGGGCGCCGAGAGCGGCACGCTCGTATAAACCGCCGAGGTCACGCCGCCGAGCCCGGAGGTCGCGCTGAGGCCGCCGAAGGCGCGGGTGTCGCCGACCGGCGTCTCAATGACATCGTTCCAGTTGTTGGCCGGGCGGAGCACCATTTTGTAGCTCGGCGAGGTAAAGGCGTAGCCGTCTTTCATAGGTAACGAGGCCGTTTTGGAGCTGGACATGCCGTTGGCGTCGCCGCGGGTCACGGCCGCCATCGGGTTGGAATGCGAGAATACGGGAAAGGGTAGCGCGTCTTTCGGCCAGCGGAGGCCGTAATCAAAGATGCCGAGGATTTTAGGTTCCGAGAAGGCGTCCGGCACGTCGAGTCCGGTGCCGCCTACGGTCAAGGTCACGACCCCACCGCTGCGGCTAAGATTCGTGGCCATGAGGGTATTCAGTTCGCTGCAGGTGTTGTAGGCTGAGCTGAGACTGTTGTTATTCTGGCTCGTGAGGCGGTCTCCTGGCCAGGAGCTCAGCAGCACCCGTGCCTCGAAGACGCCGCTGTTCTGGAGGCTGACGGTGATGGCCTCCCCGCCGATTCCATTCATCACGGTCAGCGGGTTGCCAGTCGCGTCGGTGCAGTTCATCCAGAAACCGCCGCGCGTATCCATTCCCTTATCGACAGTCAGGGGGACGACCGGCACACTCGTCGTGACCGGGTCACGCATGAAACGACGCGTGCTCGGGAATCCCGGCGGAGGGCCTTCAGCGGCATAGGAAAAGACCCGTAGATCGCCGGGTTGCAGTACGATGTCGACACCGACGTAGGCTCGGAAGCTTTCGACTGAGTTGACGGAGGTGTCGGCACCAGCGGCAAGTTCGCCGATGCTCCGGGTCCAGGTGTCGGTGTTCTTTTGGAACTTCAGTTGCAGTGTCTCCCAGTTACGGAAGGAAAGGCGCAGTGCGGAATTCTCCGAGGAGGAGTTATCGCGTGCGAGCCGCAGGCTGACGTTGTAAGGATTATGCAGCACGATCACCGGCGAAACGGTCAGTCGGAGGAGGCCACCGCCTTCCTGGAGGCCCCAGACGAGCATCTGTCGGCAGACGTAAGGGGAGACCGCCACCTTGGTCGGCTTGGGTGGGGGAAGTCCGTTGATGCTAGTGGCGTTGAGGAAATCGCCGGTCGAGTCGGCACGGTTATAGAAACGCCCGTAATGGGTGCGATCTCCATAGGCCGAGGCGGCGAGAGCGGCCGCGTTGGGGAAGTGCGCTCGGGCGTTGAGTTCCGGCGCCACCGGATTGAACCAATTGATTTCTTTGTACAGTTGGTGGTAGCTGCGGAGGGATTCCCAGGTCGGGCCGCGCGTCGTGCCGCTGTTCGAGAAGGAATAGAGCGGCGCGATGTTGCGGGAGGCGCCGTCATGCCGGACGGTGACCTTGGCGTCGGCGTAGGCGCTGCGCGTGGTGACGCCGTTCGGATGGAAGGTGTAGGTGACCCCGGATAGCTGCGCTCCGGCGGAGTCCTTCGGGGCGGCGCCTTCGCCGAACTCGGACGCTTTCCATTCGGCGTCCGTCTTCTCGAAGGCCAGCGAGAGGTCGACCTTGAGCCCGCCCCAGAGGGAGTCGCAGTTCACGCCGCGCGACCATAGCGTAGCTTCAGTGAACAGGCGCTTGGCGCGGGTCGGCGGGGAGGTTTCCGCGAGTCCGAGTCCGGTATTCGTCAGGAAGGGGATTTCGCGCATCTGGGTGATACGCGGGTCGACCCCGCTGAGGGGCATATTCTCGAGTCCGGCCAGGATGCCGGTCCCCGAGCGTGCGGTACCGCGCAGTGCTTCCTGCTGCAGCTGAGGCGTCGTGATGCCGATAGCCGGAGTCAGTCGCGGGTCAGTGAGATTGATGCGTGCTTTGACCCCTTCGTCGCCGATCCAGTAGCAGTAAGAGCCATTCGCATCGCTATCGGGCAGGGCGATACGGGGCAGGGCGATGCGGCCGTCGGGTTTCCCTGGGCTGGTGGCCGTGGCGAGTTCGGCGGCGCTCGCGCAGGTGCTTCCTACCAAAGGCACGAGCAGGTTGGCCGGGATGGTGAAGTCGTTCTGCCAAGGGACCCATTGGTCGATGTAGAAGTCCTCCTGGCCGAAGAGGTTCGCCGATTGCGTACCGGGTAGCTGGTCGTGTCGTCCGCTAATCAGCCAGGAGGGCGGCTGGAGTTGCTGGTCGCTGCGCCAGACGCCGGTCCAGAGCGGATTGCGGATCGTGTTCCAGGTCCAGCCCGGCTGCGTGGTGTTGGCCAGGATATCGGCCCGCGCGGTCATGCGCCGGTCGGGGCCAGCTTCCTGCTGGAGGTGTGCGAGGGCGAGGCGGAGCGAGACGGCCGCGTTGAGTTTCGCCCGCTGGAAGTTCTGGTGCTGCGCCGAGAGGCGCGACTCGATGGTCACGAACGAAGCCACCGTGATGACCGTCATCAGTACGATGGACATCACCACGAGCGACAGCACGAGGCTGAAGCCGGGGCGCAGGCGGCGGGGTAGCGTCTCGGTGTCGGGGGCCATGGCCTCAGTCTGGGGTCGGCCCGAGCGTGCTCAAGCCCCGTCCCCTTCCGTTATATCAAAGTTATGTAAACTCCTGACCTACTTGCCGCCCTTGGGGCCGACCGTCGTGAGCGTCCCCCCTTTGGCGGAAGGCGGCCGGTCTTCGATGTCGCGGACGATCAGGCGGGCGTTGTCGCCAGGGGCCTGGATTAACAGGTAGAGCTTCCGGATGGATTCCATGTGGAAGATGCGGCTAGAGAAGGCGAGGCGGTCGGCGCCGTCGGTCTTGGTCACGAGCTGCAGGTCGTAGTAGTCGTTGTCCTTGGCTCCGGGGCGGATGACCTTGGTGCCGCCGGGCGGTATGGCCTGCTCGCCTGATGGCGTCTTCACAACAACGGGGAAGCCGCAGAGGTTCAAGTAACGGTTGCTGCCAGGAGGGAATGAGCCAGGCGCGTCGTTGAGTGCGGTGATGCCGTTATCCTTGCCGGGGGTGATGAGCAGGATGAGATTCAGGCGGCCTTGGTTCGCCGGTAGGTCGATCCAGGCCAGTGGCGGCCTGCCGCTGGGGACGAACTCGTGGGACGGTTCACGCGCCTTGATGCCGCGGGCGGGGCGCGTTTTCGCGGAAGAGCCTTCTTTTTCCGATGTCGTCGGGATCGACTCCGTCGGCTTGGCCACGGTATTCAGCTCGAAGAGTTCGAACCGAGCCGGGCCGCGGTAGGTGATCTCCTCCGAGAACATGTCGGTCGGGATGACGATACCTTCGGCCTTCTTACCGCGGGCGAAGCCGACGCCGACGAGGGGCCGGGTGGTGGAGATTAACTTGAGGCGAGCCTCAACAACTGGCGAGTCGGCGGCGGGAAGCAGCAAGGGCGCACCGACGAGAAGCGCTAGCAGGAGGGCTTTAAAGTTCATCGGCTTTCAGCCAGCGAAGGGAAATGATCTTGAAGCGACGGCCGAGCACGTTGTTAACCGAAGTGAGGGCGGTGCTGACAGATGCATCCGTGCTGGTGGACGGGGCGATTTTCAGCGGTTTGGGAGCGCTGTTGCCGGTCTCAGCTGCATTAGTCGGGTCGACGAACTCGGGGAGGCGCTGCACGACGGCTTCAAGCCAGGCGGAGCCGGTCTCGCCGCTGCGCTGGGAGGCTTCGCCGTAGCAGCGCAGGGTAAAGGTATCGGAGCGGCTCGCGAGGGCTGAGCCGAGGCTCTGGAGGAGGTCGGACTGCAGGAGATTACCGGGCGCACCCATCGCAGAGTGGGCTCGGCTAGTTCCGTTCTGGGCGATGACCTCGATGTTCTCCGGGTTCGGGAAGAAGCCGGCGGTGGCCGTCTGAAGTGAGGCCTGCGTCAGGATACGATCGGTGGCATTGGCGAAGAGGCGGTCGCTGAGTCCGGCATTAAACGTCTGGTCGGCTCGCAGGATCGCCGCCTGCAGGGCGCCAGAGCGGCTGGCCATGTTATCAGGGTTGAGGAAGCGGTTGATGAACTCGGAGAGCCCGAGGTAAGGCGTGGCTGGCTTGGTTAGCCCACCGAAGAGCCGGGCGCCGGGAGCCTTGGTCAGATCGCGTTCGCCGCGTATCTGGATTGCGAAGCGCGCCTTGTTCTCGGCAACGATAGCGTTCGCTAGGCTGGTGATTTGAGCATCGGTGAGGTTGGCGAAGCCGGACCAGTTGGAGGGGTCGTCGAAATTATTGGCGGCGACGCTGCTGGTTGCCTTGGCGAGTACCCGGGGGAAGCGCGCGTTGCTCTTGTCGTCGGGGATCGAGGGGCCTTTATCGGCGATCGCCAACTTCTTGGCGGAGCCGAGGAAGGTCTGCCAAGCGACAGATGACGTCGAGTTGACGTTGAATGCTCCCTTGTTGAGCAGCACGGCGGCGGAGCGACGGTAGTCGGCGAGGGATTTTGCGGTTTCAGCTGCGCTCAGGGTCGAGCGTTCGATCGAGAAGCGTGGGTTATCCAGTGGCGTGTCATTATTGACGAAATCGTCGATGACCTGAGTGAGGCTCTTAGCTTCGTTGGGATCGATCGTGGTGGCCGTGGCGTTGGGGTTCGTCGGCGTGGGTATCGTGGGCGCAATCGCCCCGGTTGCACCGGTCTTCATCCAGGGCGCGAGGCTGGACAGGAAGTAGCCATCCCAGAGCGCTGCGTTGAGCAGGTAAGTCTGGTCGAACTCAGACCAGTTGGCGCCGTTTGTCTGTAGGACTTTCCTGGCATCGACGTACGGGGAGGCGAAGCTGTTGCCGATGCTGAGCAGGGGTTGTTGGTCGCGGACGCCGAAATTAGCGTGGGCGTATTGGGCGAGCGTAATCGGCTGGACCAACGGTAGTTCCGTGAGGATGGCTTTCGGGGCACCGTACGACGAGGTCGAGTTACCACCGAAGGCGAGCCGTCCGCTGTCGGCGTTCGCCAGCACATTGAGCCAGGTGCCATTGCGAACGGTGATCTGGTAGCTCGGTGAGGCTCCGCGCGCGCCGGCGCCGGTGCCTGCTCCTATGCGTCCGGAAGCGCTGGCGCGCTGCGTGGCGGCGAGCGGGTTGGAAAGTGCGAGGGTGGCGAAGGGTGCGCCTTCCGCGTCCGCCGTTTTGACGGAGATATCAATTACGTTCACCAGATCGGGTTCGAGCGGCGGAGAGGTCGGCGTGGGGTAGGGGATCCTGCCATCGTAGGTCGGGTTCGGTCGCGGATACTTGTCGCGCACGTGACGCCAACTCGCAAAGAACTTCTCACCGGGGCTTGGATACTTTATCTGGTTGATGTCGGTAAAGACCACTTCGTTGACCTCGCTGCTATTGTAGAAGAAGTCATTTTTGTCGGAATTACCTGGGCTGCTGTTCAGGTAGAGCTGGTCGTCCGGCCAACACGCAACGGCGTGGCGCATCCGCATATTGCCCCCAGGGATGATCTCGAACGCAATCGGCGAGTTGATGTCAAAGTTGTCCGTCGCATCGACGCCGAAGCCCCAGTCCCAGACGTTATCGCGGTAGCCGCCGCGGGTGTCATAGGTATTGTTTAGGACGATAGACTTGGCCCATTCGCCGATGACCGGTTCGCAGGAGAAGACGCGGTGTTCGCCGGGCTCGAGGGTGATGGCCGCATTGTTGTCCTTGGAGAGGTAGAGCCGGAACGAGTCCTCGTTGTCGCTGTTACCGCTCTGGAGGCTGAAGAAATCGGAGAGCGGGGTTTCGTAGGTGGACGGGCCGCTCATCGTGCCGGCCTGATACTGCTTGAAGCGGAACTTCCAGCCGGCGAGATCAGAGAACGAGATTGCCGCCGCATAGGGTGTCTTCGTGCCGGTGGCACCGGTGGTGCCAGGTTGCCAGGTCATCCGCACATTGTACGGGTTATGGATGACGACGATCGGCGTGATGTTGAGGCGGATGTCGACCCACTCTTCCTGATACCACATTACGTTCTTACCAATCTTGATGGATTTCCAGATGAACCACTGCATCTTGTTTACGCTGAACGCCAGTGAGACTCGCTGCACGTAGGGCGTGGCGGCGACGTTGAGCGGGCGGGTGATGAGTCGTCCGGAGTCTCCGTTGAGGAGGTCGGAGGCGTTGGGGTTGATTGGCGTGGGCAGGTCGCCGTTGTAGATGTCCGAGTAGCCGTAGATTCGATTGCGAAGGCTATTATTCGCAAGGCCGCTGCTCGCCGGAGTGCCAGACGGGTGCGCGGCGGCGACGTTGGGCCAAAGCGTTCGGGCAAGCAGGGTAGGGGTGGTTGTCGCGCGAGCACCAGAACCGCCCGAGCTCCAGCCGAGCTGTTTGTAGAGGCGGTGGTAATCGCGCAATGCCCACCAGGTCGGGCCGCGGACTTGTCCGTCTGGGACCGTGCGGCTAAAGATGGGCTCAGCAGTGGTCTTCGCGCTTCCTTTCATCAGTACCGGCATTTTTTCTGAAACGGGAAAAGCTTCCACGCCATTCTCGGTTGCGGTACCGGCTGCGCCCGTCGCACCGCCGCCGAATTCGGTCATGGCGAACTGCGCGTCGCTGAGTTCGAAGGCGACGGAGAGGTCACGCTTGAGGCCGCCGTTGACGGGGTCGGCCAGCACTCCTGCCGAGACGAGGCTGATGTCGTGGAAAAACTTGCGCGTATCGAGCGGGGCACCGCCGGTGATGATGGGGTCCCAGTTGGTGAGGAGGGGCGCATCCTTCATTCGGGAAAGTGCCGTTATTTGAGACTGGTTCGGGAGGTCCTTTAGTAGCCCGTGGGTTACGGGGCTACGGACGGAGATGAGCTGATCGGCGCTGTTCGTGTCGCTCTTTGCACGTGTGTCGATGAGGTTGGGGCGCGCCTTCACACCTTCGTCACCGACCCAATAGGCATAGGAGCCGACGACATCGTCGTCGGGCAGCGCGATTTTCGGGAGCGAGACGAGCCCGCTCGGTGTGGAGCCGTCCTGACTCAACGCGCTGCCAAGGCCGACGAGCGTGACGAGCTGATCTGCGGACGGCGTGTAGCCGGACTGCCATGGTGCCCAATAGCCAACGTGATAATCTGGGGTGAGGCTGGTCGAGTAGAGCGAGACCGCTTGGGTGCCAGCGGGTTGATCGGCGCGTCCGGAGACGAGCCAGGCGGGCGGAAGATCGGGTAGGTCGGTGCGCCAGATGCCGGTCCACATGGGATTTCGCACCGTGCTGGCGGTGGCGGCGGGCTGGGTGATATCGGCTCGCGCGGTGGAACGTCGGTCCGCTCCGGCCTCCTGCTGGAGGTGCGCGAGGGCGAGGCGCATCGCGACGATGGAGTTCAATTTGGCGCGCGTCGCCAGTTGCTGATTCATGACGGCCCGAGATTCGACCGTCATAAAGGCGGAAAGGGTGACCAGCAGCATGACGATTCCCGCCATCACCGTCAGGGACAGGATGAGGCTGAAACCGGAGCTACGTTTGCTGTGTTTCATGCCGTACCACCAGGGTGGTGGTATGAGTATTATTACTCATTGTTTGAGTCAGGCAAGTGTCACCTTTTGCCTCCAGCCGGGACAATTGCCGGGAAGGTGACAAGGTAACCTTAGATAATTGATATAAAATAAGTGTTTTCAGGCCCCTGACGTGGGCGTAGGGTGGTTGGGTCATGAAAACCTCGCTCCTGGCTACCGCCCTCCTTTTCGCCTCGGTTTCTCTTTTCGGCGCCGCTGCTGGTGGTGGCACCGTGCCGCCCACGCCTCCGGTGACTCCCCCGGTTAGCCAGCCCCCGGTTCCTAAGAACCCGGATAAGAAGTGCGATGACAAGAAGCGCGATGACAAGAAGAGCGACGAGAAGAAGAAGGTGACGCCCAAGGCCCCTGAGAAAAAGTGCGACGACTCCAAGCGTCCGTTTAAGAAGTAAACAGTTAGTACCGATCGCCCGAGGGGCCGGACATTCGTCCGGCCCTTTCTGTTTCCGCTTGTCGTCGGCCGCCGCTTCGTACGATGCGAAGGCATGCGATACCTTCCGTTCCTCCTGTTCTCCTCGGTCTGCCTCTTCGCCGCCGACAAACCGGCCGCGGCGCCCGCGAAGGTCGCACCGAAATACCAGGAAGGTAGCTGCTGCGATAAGGCGACGAAGCGGGGCGACAAATGCAATCACCCTTGCTGTGTCAAGGCCGCCAAGGTCAACAAGGTCTGCGATCATTGCAACGAGCCGGTAAAGAAGTAACGCGCCGCGCGGTCGCGCTTGCGAACGTCCGGTCACACCGCAGTCTATCCCTATGCTGAAGCGTTACCCTGTTCTGTCGTCCGTCTTGCTCCTCGGCGGAGCGGTTGGACTTTTCTTCTGGTCACGTCCGGTCTCTGCTGCGCCCGTCGCGGCTCCCGCGAAATACGAAGCCCGCGCCGCTTCGCCGGACGGTATTGGCAAGGTCTGGATGGGTCGTGAGATTTCACAGGTGATGGGCCATCCCGGTATCGGCTGGCTGGAGCGCAGCGACCGCGAGAAGGAGGAGGCGCCTTCCAAGGCCATCGCCTTGCTGGAGTTGGCGCCAGACGCCGTCCTGGCCGATATCGGTGCCGGCTCAGGCTACTACTCCTTCCGTATCGCCCGTAAACTGCCCCGGGGCAAGGTCGTCGCGGTGGATATCCAGCCGGAGATGCTCGATTTCCTAAAGACGGAATCCGTTAAGCTGGGCGTGACGAACGTCCAGCCTCACCTGGGTGCGATCGACGACGTGAAGTTGCCGCCGGCCTCAATCGACGCCGCCCTGATGGTCGATGCTTACCATGAGTTTGACCATCCAGTGGAAATGCTGGCCTCGCTCCGTTCGGCCCTGAAGCCAAAGGGCCGCATCTACCTCTTGGAGTATCGCGCGGAGGACGACAACGTCCCGATCAAGCCGCACCACAAGATGACCGAGGCGCAGGCCCGCAAGGAATTCGAAGCCGCGGGCTTCCGGTTCTTGGTGAACAAGCCGGACCTGCCGTGGCAGCACCTGATGATCTTCGAGAAGCCCTGAGCGCCTTCAGGCACCGACACTCTTCTTGATGTCCTTGAGCTGCTGGAACTCGGGCTTAGCGGTGTAATACCTGTCGAGCGGGTAGCACCCGGAGATCAGGCCGTTACGCGGCGCGGTCGTGCAGTCGCTAAAAGTGCGGCAAATGAACTTGGTCTCCATCGCGCCGTTCTTCGCGGCATCGGCGAGCATGGCCGGATAGCTGAGCACCGCCCGGCCGACGCCGATGGCGTCGCTCCCTTCGGTGCGCAGAATATGCTGCGCGATGTGCGGGAGGTATTCCTGCACGTAACTGAGGCCTGAGCTGACGATGATCATGCCGGTGGGGGCCTGTGCGCGGACCTCGCGGACGACGCGTACCTGACGCGCGACGTCGATGAGCGGGTCATGCGCAGGCTGGTAGCCGTCGCTGGGCGGATAGGCCGCGGGACGTTGGAGGTGCGGGTTATAGTAGGGCGAGCCGGCGGTGGTGTTGAGGATCTTGACGCCTAATTCGCCGAGGATCTTCACGAAGGCGAAGGTCTCGGTCAGGTCGATCTCGGTGGGCTTCTGCGCGTTCACTCCAAAGGCGAAATGGTAGGGCAGGAGGTGGGCATGCTCTTCAGGGATGCCGGGGCCGAGTTTACCCGGCACGCTGAGCGCAGGGTCTGGTCGGAAGGGCACCATATCGAACAGGCTCAGGCGCACGCCGATGTCGATGGCGTTGCCGTCGGCTCGGATGCCGGCGATGATGTCGCGCAAAATGCGGGTACGGTTCTCGAACGAGCCGCCGAACTTGCCTGGACGGGAGTGGGCGCTCAGAAATTCGTGCAGGAGGTAGCCGTGGCAGTGCTTGATGTCGACGAAGTCGGCGCCGCTGTCACGGGCCACGCGGGCGGCCTTCACGTAGCAGCGGATCAGCTCCTCGACGTCGGCGTCGGTCAGGACCTGATCGTCAGAGGTGACGTTAAACTTCTTGTCAAGGATCGGGTGGCGGTAGGCCACGCGGGATTCCCAGCGCTTCTTGTCATGCGGACGGCAGAAGCGGCCGGAGTGAGTCAACTGGAAGCCGATGACGAGGTCGTCGACCGAACCCCAGCGAGCGAGGTGCTCGGCCTTGAGGATACTGACGAGTTCGGTGATGCCGGCCTGGTTCGCCTCATTGATGATCAGCTGGTTCATGTTCGCGCGGCCATCGGCGCGCACGGCCATGGCCTCGGCGCCACAAATCAGCTTGGCGCCGCTCGCACCGAAGCGTTGCCAGCGTCGCTTCATCTCTTCGGAGATGCCGCCAGTCGTGGTACCGTCCCAGCCTTCCATCGGATGGATGGCGATACGGTTACCGATGGTCTTGCCGTTGACCTTCGTGCGTTCGATTGGCTGCGAGAGGGGGTTGCCGGCGCCGGCTTCAATGGTGTCCTCGAGCGGCAGGTCGGCGCCGACGCTGGCGCAATGGGTGCGGAAATCGGCGACGGTCTTGAGCGAGGCGACGCGGGTGAGTTTGAAGGGGGTAGACATGAAGTGTTTTAGCGAGGGATGTTCAGGCGTTCGGAAATACGGCGGGTGCGGAGCATCGCTTCGGTCATACGGGCGGCCTCGTCGGCGCCTCGGACGTCCTTGCAGGCTGGGTGGGGTTCAGGCGAAACAATCACGCCGAGCTGATGGAGGAGGTGGGCGGTGCTGTGCTTGTAGGCGGCAGCGCTGCCTTTGGCATCGAGACGGAAGACCTGGTCTTCCAGCGACTGGATGGCTTCAAAGACCTTGTAGACTCGCGTATCGAAGCGCCCCGTGCCCGTAGGGAATTTCTTTCCCGGGGTACCATCGTCGAGCCACATGTCCTTCGCCGCGCAGATTTGCGGAGCCGCGCTGCTGGCGGCGCCGATCAGAAGCGGCAGGCCAGTCTTGATCGCGGTGGCGATACCGTAGTCGTCGCCGCTGTGCGGAGCAAAATCGAGCTTCAGGTCCTTGCACATCGCCGCCCAGTAGAGAAAGTGCGGTTCGTCGAGCGTGCTCACCTTGCCGCCCACGAACTTCGGGTGGATGGCGAGTTGATGGAGCAACCACGGCTCATACGGGGTGGCCCAGGAGACGAAGGAAGGTTCGAGCGCGTGCACGATACCGGGGCGGACGAGCCACTCGGCGATCTGGTAGTAGCCGTCACGGCGTCGCTCGGGGTCGAGCGAGTTTAGCCACTTCGACGTCATGATCATCACCTCGCAGTTGTCATGCGCCTGAACGAGGTCCAGAAGCGCGCGGTAGCGCTCGGCTTTGAAGGAGGTGTCGTCCTGCGCGCCACGGGCGGTGATGCCCGCGATGAAGCGCATGTCCGGGAAGGCCAGCCGGAACTGACGGAGCACTTCGGCGTACATCTTGTCATCTAGGTCGAAGATGTAACCTGTGTCGGCGTTGAGTACCGGCACGAGTTCGACACCGTAATGATCGGCGGCGGCCTTTTGCCAGCGGATCTCGGACACGAAGCTCTTCCAGTCGGGCTGGCCGTCTTGGAAGGGCAGGAGCACCGCCGAGCACAGGCGGGCCTTGGTGCGGTGGTCGACGAGGGCTTCCTCGGCCGTCCAGGCCCATTTCGTCGCGGCCCAAGGAGTCGTTGGGAGCAGGTCCTCGGGACGGTCGATCAACGGCTTCATGGGGCGAAAGGCTTAGCAGGTAATTGACCGCTTGAAAACATTAGTTGCACTTCCGGCGTTCAGACAGAATTCGCCCCTTGAAGGCTTGGGGTAAGTCCTTCTGATGGGGCTATCCCCATGCACGACGCCAAAGACACCCGCGATGCGATCACCAAGGGCATGCAGATGACGCTGCTCGCCGGCTTCCTGGGTTGGATGATGGACGGTTACGAACAGGCGCTCTTCCCGACGCTCGCCGGACCGGCCCTGAAGAGCATGGTGCCTGCCGATATCGCGACGCTCGGCACCAAGGCGATTAATGGCTGGGTCGGCGGCTGGATGGGTATCATCACCGCCGCTTTCCTTGTCGGCGCCGCCCTCGGGGGCGCGGCCTTTGGCTGGCTGGGTGACCGCATCGGCCGGGTGAAGGCGATGGCTTGGAGTATCCTCTTCTATTCCGTCTTCAGTGGGGTTTGCTATTTCGCGACCGACCCAACGCACCTCGCCGCCGCGCGTTTCATGGCGGCCCTCGGTATGGGCGGCGAATGGGCCCTCGGCGTGGCGCTCGTGATGGAAGCGTGGCCGGAACGGCATCGCTCCAAGATGGCGGGTGCCATCGGTATGGCGGCCAATCTCGGCATGGTCCTGGTCGGATGCATGGCGCTGGCTTATCCTGCGGACGGCGAGTCGTGGCGGATCCACTTCTTGATCGGCGCTTCGCCGGCCATCTTGACCTTGCTGATTCGTCTATTCGTCCCCGAGTCCGAGAAATGGGAACGCTCAGCGGCTAAGGAGGCCGCTTCGGTGGCCCCCGTTCGCTCCAAGATTGGTGAGGTCTTCGGCGGCGAGCTTCGCGGTGGGACCATCGCGGGCATCCTCATGGTCTCCGTCGTCTTCGTCGGTACCTGGGGTGCGGTGCAGTGGATTCCGTTGTGGGTGAGCGAACTGGCCGGTCCGGATAACCCGCGCGCCAAGGCCCTCGCGATGGTCATCGTGTCCGTCGGCGCCTGCACGAGCACGTTCATCGCGCCGCTGCTGCTGGCGGGTCAGCCGCGTCGGCGAGGCTATCAGCTGCTTTGCCTATTCGCCTTGGCCGCCACGCTCTGGATCTACCGCACTCCGGCAGATTGGTCCGGCGACATGCTCTTCGGAATTTTCCCCTATGTGATGGCCGCTAAGGTCTTCGTACTGGGCATGGCGGCTACGGCCTTCTTCGGCTTCTTCCCGCTGTATCTGCCGGAACTCTTCCCGACCCGCGTCCGCGCGACGGGGCAGGGCATCTGCTATAACACCGGGCGTCTCGTCGCAGTGCCGTTCGTCTTGTTGAGCGGAAAGCTCGTGGAGAGCCTCGGTGGCTACCAGCAGGCCGCGGCCGCGATTACTTTGGTCTACGGAGTCGGCTTGCTCGTCGCATTCCTCGGGAAGGAAACCTCCGGTCAGGCGCTGCAGGACTGACCGCTGATGAATCCCCGCGATATCCGGATCAGCGCGGTGCGCTGGCATGCCTTGCCGGTCACCCTAAGACTTCCGCTTAAGTTCGGCCATGAGACGGTCACGAGCGTGGTCTGCGCCCGCGTGTGCGTTACGGTCGAGAAAGCCGATGGCTCCCGTGCCGAAGGGTGGGGCGAGACACCGCTCAGCGTGCAGTGGGTCTGGCCTTCGCCGGTGCCTTATGACGTCCGCTCGAAGGTGCTGCATGATTTCTGTGATACACTGACCGAGGCCTATGCGGCTTTCGGCACCCGCGGCCATCCGATGGAGATCGGCCACGCTTTCCTGGAGGAAGCGCTGCCAGGTATCCTGAAGCAGTTTAACGGCAGCCTGCCGGAAGGCGTCGCTATCCCCACGCTCGCCGCGCTGGTCTGCTGTTCGCCTTTCGACCTCGCCTTGCACGACGCCTATGGCGTGGCCCATGCCGTGCCGACCTACTCGACCTACTGCGCCCCGTGGATGAATCGTGACCTGTCGTCGTTCGTCACGCCCGCCGCCGACGCCAAGGACGTCTCCTTCGCTGGCCGTTACCCGGCCGACTATTTCCGCTCGCCGGTGACGTCCAAGCTCCTCGCCTGGCATCTCGTGGGCGGCCTGGATTATCTCACGCTCGCCGAAGCCGGCGCGAACAAGGTCGCCGACGGCTATCCGTCCTCGCTCGACGAATGGATTACGACCGACGGCCTGAAGGCTCTGAAGGTCAAACTCCGTGGCAACGACGCCCCCTGGGATTTCGAACGCCTGAAGCGTATCGCCGAGATCGGCCTGCCGCTTGGTGTCGAACTCTTCACCGCCGACTTTAATTGCACGGTGATGGATCCGGCCTACGTGAACGGCGTCCTCGATCGCGTGAAGGCCGAGCTGCCTGAACTTTGGCAACGTCTCAGTTATGTCGAACAGCCTTTCCCGTATGAGCTCGAAGAGCATCCCATCGATGTGCACTCCGTGAGCCAACGTATGCCGCTCTTCCTCGATGAGAGCGCGCATGACTGGCGCATCGTCCGCCTCGGTCGCGAACTCGGCTGGACTGGCGTGGCCCTCAAGACCTGCAAGACGCAGACCGGGGCGCTCCTCAGCCTCTGCTGGGCCCGCGCCCATGGCATGCAGTTGATGGTGCAGGATCTTACCAATCCCATGATGGCACAGATGACGCACGTCCTGCTGGCCGCCCACGCCCCGACCATCGCCGGCGTCGAGACCAATGGGATGCAGTTCTATCCCGCGGCTTCCGCGGCCGAGGCCAAGGTGCATCCGTTGCTCTATTCGCGTCGCGAGGGTCAGGTCGATGGTTCCAGCCTGCGTGGTCCTGGTTTCGGGTATCGCCTCGCTGAAATCAGCCGCGAATTGCCTCCAGTCCGTCGTTCTGCCGGACGCTGAGCCCCAATCGGCTTGCCTGTGGAGGGCAGGGCGGGTTTGGTCACGGGACACTACCCCTATGATGCTCCGCTCGCTCCTCCTCTGCCTGCTGTCGCTCAGCGCGTTCGCCGCCGACGCCCCCAAGCGCAAGGTCCTCTTCTTCACCAAGTCCTCGGGTTACGAGCACGAGGTGATCTCCTATAAGAAGGGTCAGCCCAGCTTCGCCGAGAAGCAGCTCCTCGAGATGGGCGCCGCCAATAACATCGAGTTCGTCTTCTCCAAGGATGGCTCGAAGTTCTCGCCCGAGTACCTCGCCCAGTTCGACACGGTGATGTTCTACACCACCGGCGACCTCTGCTCCGAAGGTGGTGACAAGAATCCGCCGATGTCCATGGCCGGTAAGCAGGCCCTCTTCGACTACGTGAAGTCTGGTAAGGGCTTCGTGGGCACGCACTCCGCCGCCGACACCTTTCACACTGACAACGAGGCCGTGAAGGGCCCCGCGCGTTTCACCAACCATGGTGACAAGGCTGACGCCTATGTCTGTTTCCTCGGCGCTGAATTCATCCGCCACGGTAAGCAGCAGGTCGGCACGAACAAGGTCATCGATAAGACCTTTCCGGGCTTCGAGAAGGTCGGTGATGCCTTCTCCTTCGAGGAAGAATGGTACACCCTAAAGGATTTCCGTCCTGAGATCCACGTCCTGACCGTCTTTAATGATCCCGCCCTTGAAGGTGACGACTACAAGCGCCCGCCTTACCCGAATTGCTGGGCTAAGTACGAAGGCAAGGGACGCGTCTTCTATACCGCCATGGGGCACCGTGAGGACGTCTGGACCAACCCAACCTTCCAGCAGATCCTGGTCGGTGGTCTCAAGTGGGCCAATGGCGATGCCAAGGCTCCAGACATGTCCCCGAACCTTCTCAAGGTCGCCCCGGGCGCCATGACGAATCAGCCCTATACCCCGACGCCGGCCCCTAAGGCCAAGGCGCCGGCCAAGAAAGCCGAAGCCAAGAAGAAGTAAGTCCTCAAGCAGGGCGGGCCACAAAGCCCGCCTTGCTAATTTCTAGGCGGTTTCAACTGTCTCCCCATGCGCGATACCCCCGCCGAAGCCACGAAGCTCAGCGAACTTTCCTCGCACCAGAAGAAGTCCGGCCTCGCGGCCTGGCTCGGTTGGTTCTTCGACGGCCTCGACCTGCATCTCTACACGCTCGTCGCCACTGTCTTCGTGGCCGAGCTGCTGATGGTCAAAGACACCGACCCCGATGTCGGGCGGTATGGTTCGTACATCCAGGCGGCCTTCCTGCTCGGGTGGGCCTTGGGTGGCGCTTTCTTCGGCATCATTGGCGATCGCCTCGGCCGCAGTCGTACGCTCGTCCTGACCATCCTGACCTACGCGCTGTTTACCGGCCTATCGTTCTTCGCGGAGAACTGGTGGCAGTTGATGATCTTCCGTTTCCTGGCGGCGCTGGGTATCGGTGGTGAATGGGCGATCGGTGCCTCGCTGCTTTCCGAGACGTGGCCGAAGAAGTGGCGCCCTTGGATCGCCGCCGTGCTGCAGTGTGCCGTGAATTTCGGCATCATTGCCGCCATCCTCGCGGTCTATTTCCTGCAGAAGGTCGAAGGTTATGAGCCCCGCTGGGTCTTCCTGATCGGTGTCTTGCCGGCGTTCGTGACGCTCTGGATCCGTAAGGAGGTCCCGGAGACCGCTGAGTGGACGGCCGAGAAAGGCAAACGCGAGGCTCCCTCGATAATGGGGCTTTTCGGAAGCGATATCCGCCGCACTACCCTCATCGCCTCTACGCTTTGCGCGATTTCGCTGACCGGCCACTGGTGCTTCATGTTCTGGCAACAGGCCTTCATTCGTTCCCATCCGGAAGTGATCGCCCGTTCGCTTGATAAGGCCGAGGTCGTCGCCACGGCGCTCTTCTGCGTCATCTCGGCTTCGGTGGTCGGGAACTTCGCCTCTGGCTGGGCCGCGCACCGTTTCGGTTATCGTCGCGCCTTGGCGGCGTTCTTCAGCGTCTACTTCCTTCTGATGGGGTTGACCTTCGCCACTCCTTGGAGTCTCGGCGCGACCTATGCACTCTATGCCGGCGTGGGTTTCTGTCAGGGTGTGTTTGGTCTCTTCACGATGGCGCTCCCGCCGCTCTTCCCGACCCTGCTCCGCACGACCGGCGCGGGCTTCAGCTATAATATCGGCCGCGTCTTCGCCGCGGTCGGTACGGTGTTCTTCGGCATCTTCGCCAAGCCCTCCGATTTCAGCTCGGTACTGCTCTATGCTTCGATCCTTTTCCTGCCCGCCGCCATCCTGGCGATGTGGCTGCCGACCGAAGAGGCTACTTCCTGAGGCCGCCTAGTCCGGCGATCGCCTTGAATTCAGCGGCGGTCACGGGCGTGACGGAGAGACGGTTACCTGGGCGCAGAATCAGCATTTCCTTGAGCGCCGCAGCATCGCGGAGGTCAGGCAGGCTGACGAGCCGCTTGAAGCCCTGGTGGAACGAGACCTCGATGCAGCTCCAGCGCGGGTTATCCTTGGTCGACTTCGCGTCGTAGTAATCTGACTTCGGTTCGAACTGCGTGGGGTCGTCAAAAGCTTCCTTGGAGACCTTGGCCACGCCGACGATGCCGGGTTCGTCGCAGTTGGAGTGATAGAATAGGACGAGGTCGCCGACTTTGGCTGCGCGCATGAAGTTACGCGCCTGATAATTACGTACGCCAGTCCACGGTTCCTTGCCCTTGCGTTCGAGTTCCTGGAAGGAGAACTCGTCAGGTTCGGACTTCATTAGCCAGTGGTGCATGCGGCCAACGTGCAGGGCAGGGCGGCTTTTTCAAGGCAGGGCTGTGGTCTTGCGCTTTCATTGCCTCATAGCCTAATCACCGCGTGCGCCTGCTGGACTCCCATTGTCATCCCGAATACGCCCTCAAGGCTGGCCGTCTGGCCGCTTGGGTGGCCGAATGTAGGGCCGCGGGCGTTGAAGGCGTCGTCGCCATCGGCACGGACCTGAAGGATTGGTCCGACTACCGTGATCTCGCGTCCAAGCAGCCTGATTTCTTCCGTCATACCGTCGGTCTCCATCCTTGTCACGTCGAGGAAGGTTGGGAGGAGACCGTCGCGGCGATCTCGCCGTATTTTGCCGACCACACGCACCCTGCAGCGCTTGGGGAGATCGGCTTAGATTACTTCCGCCTGCCGACTGACATCGCCGAAGCCGAACGGATCAAGGGCTGGCAGCAGGAGGCCTTTCGTCGTCAGCTTTCGCTGGCCTATCAGTTCGGCTGTCCCGTGGTCATCCACTCGCGGCATGCGTTCGACGACTGCGTGCGGTTGATCGACGCCAGTGGCGTCGATTGGCGCAAGGTCGTCTTCCATTGCTTCGTCGAAGGTCCGGAGCAGGTCCGCCAGGTCAATCAGCGGGGCGGGCGCGCTTCCTTTACCGGTATCATCACCTACGCCAAGTCCGAGGAGATCCGCCAGGCGCTCAAGGCGCAGGGCCTCGCCCGCCTGATGTTGGAGACCGATGCCCCGTATCTCGCTCCGCAGTCCGTCCGTGGTAAGGAAAATACGCCCGCCTATCTGCCGGAGATTTGCGCCAAGGCCGCGGAGCTGCTGGGTCTGCCGGCGGATGAGGTCGCCGAGGTCGCCACGCGCAATGCCCGCGAGTTCTTCGGGTTCGCGACAGGCTGACACCACATTGTCACGGTTTCGCCCCTGTCCGTTCGCACATCCGTGGCATCATTGCCACAGATGTCACCGCAGCGCGCTCCCAGCAATACCGACGAACTTAAGGCCAATCTCGGCCCGCTGGCCTGGGCTGAGCCCGTTTTGGACCGCTTCTTCAAGGTCCGGGCCTTCGATGCCTTCCTTGAACGTATCCATGTGGCGGGACGTTCGGACTTCTTCACCTCCGCGATGGAGCAGGCGGGGCTGTGCAACACTTGGAGCGATCAGTGCCTCGCGCGCATCCCGCGTTCGGGGCCTCTCGTCGTGGTTGCGAATCATCCGCATGGTCTGGCCGACGGCTTGGTGGCGATGGATTTCCTCCTCCGTGCCCGGCCGGATGCGTTGGTCGTGGGCAATCGTTGGCTCAGTCAGATCCCGGGCATCCGTCCCTGGCTGATCGAGGTCAATCCCTTCAGCCCGGATGCGGCTGATCCAGGTAATATTGCGGGCACGCGTCGTATCCTCGCCCATCTGCGTGCGGGCGGCTGCATCATGACGTTCCCCTCCGGCGAGGTTTCCAGTCTCCGCCTGAAGTCTCGTCGCGTCGACGACCCGGTCTGGTCACCGCAGGTCGTGCGTATGGCCCGCAAGGTCGGGGCTTCGATTCTTCCCATGCGGATTGAGGGACGTAACTCTAGGCTCTTTCAGTCCCTCGGCCTGATTCATCCGAAGCTGCGGACGATGCTCCTGCTCCGCGAGTTTTTGCATCACCGCGGTAAGGTCATCCATCTCCGCACCGCCAATCCCGTGACGCCGGCCCAGTTGGCGGATCATCCAGAGGACGAGGAGGCCACGAGCTTTCTCCGCCTGCGGTGCGAACTACTTTCCAGTCGGAGTGACCGTGAGAAGGCCGCCGCCAAGCCGGCGGCCCCGTTGACCCCGATTATCGCACCGATCAATCCGCTGCTGCTGCGGGCCGAGTTGCAAAGCCTACCGGCGGAAGACCTGCTGCTCACCAGTGGCGACTTCAAGGTCTACCGTTTCTTGGGCAAGGATCTACCGCACACCCTGCGCGAGATCGGACGCCTGCGTGAGACGACTTTCCGTTCGGTTTCAGAAGGGACTGGGCTGGATTGCGACCTCGATGCTTTCGATGCCTGGTATGACCAGGTGGTGCTTTGGGATGACAAGGCTTCGGCGATCGTCGGAGGCTATCGTCTCGGACCGACTGACCGCATCCTGCCTCTGCAGGGTAAGCATGGGCTCTACACCTCGACGCTTTTCGAATTCAAGGGCGACTTCTTCCGTCGCATGGATCCCGCGCTCGAGATGGGGCGTTCCTTCATCCGGCAGGAATATCAAAGGAAGCCCACCAGCCTGCCGCTCCTCTGGCGCGGCATCGGCCGCTACGTCGTCCGTTTTCCGAAGTATCACCTGCTGTTCGGTCCCGTGAGCATCAACCCTGAGTATGGTCAGGCCTCGAAGGAACTCATCCTTTCCTATCTGAAGAACAATCGTTCCGCCGACGACCTGCTGCCGCTGGTGCGGGCGAAGAATCCGCCGCGTTCGATGAGCCTGCACGACGCCGATCTCGACGTCCTGCAACGTTGTGCCTTCGATCTCGAGCACGTCTCGAGTCTGGTGAGCGATCTCGAGCCCGACGCCAAGTCCGTGCCGGTGCTCTTGAAGCATTATCTCAAACTCAACGGTCGGCTTATCGCGTTCAACGTCGACGAAGGCTTCGGCGGTTGCCTGGATGGTCTCATCGTCGTGGATCTAACCCAGACGGACCACAAGCTCCTCGCCGCCTACATGGGCGACGAAGGTGCGCGCCAGTTTCTGGAGTATCACGATTTCGACGGCGCCAAGGCTCGGGCATGAAAAAGGGCGGGCCCGAAGGCCCGCCCTGATCGGTCGATGGCGAGAGGCTCAGGCCTTGGCCAGCGCCTGCTCGAGGTCGGCGATGATATCCTCGATGTCTTCGATGCCCACGGAGAGGCGGACGTAGTCGTCCGTCACACCAGCGCTATCGCGTTCCGCGGCGGTGAGCTGCGAGTGCGTCGTGGAGGCGGGGTGGATCGCCAGGGAGCGGGCGTCGCCAATGTTGGCGACGTGGCTGTGCAGCTGCAGGGCGTTGATGAACTTGCTGCCGCCTTCGAAGCCCGACTTGAGGCCGAAGCCGACCAGCGCACCGTAGCCGTTGGTGAGGTACTTCTTGGCGAGGTCATGGTACTTCGAGGACTTGAGGCCCGGGTAATTGGTCCACTTCACCTTCGGGTGCGCTTCCAGGTATTGGGCGACCTTCAGGGCGTTGGAGCAATGGCGCTCCATGCGCAGGTGCAGGGTCTCGAGGCCCTGCAGGAGCAGGAACGAGTTGAAGGGCGAGATGCAGCTGCCGATGTCGCGGAGGAACTGCAGTCGCATCTTCATGATGAATGCGATGTTGGCGCCGCCGGCGGGGGCGAAGGCCTTGAAGGCTTCCCAGTGCGGGAGGCCGTGGTACGACATGTCGGGCTCGGTGAAGCCGGGGAACTTGCCGTTACCCCAGTTGAAGTTACCGCCGTCGACGACGATGCCGCCGATGGAGGTGCCGTGGCCGCCGATGTGCTTGGTGGCAGAGTGGACGACGATGTTCGCGCCGTGCTCGAACGGACGGTTGAGGTAGGGCGAGAGGGCGGTGTTATCGACGATGAGCGGCACGCCGACTTCTTGGGCGATCTTGGCGACTTCGGCGAAGGGCAGGATGTTGAGGCGCGGATTGCCGAGGCCTTCGCCGTAGAAAGCCTTGGTGTTCGACTTCACGGCCTTGCGGAAGTTCTCGGGATCGTCGCCGTCGACGAAGGATACCTGGATGCCAAGTTTCGGTAGGGTGTAGTGGAAGAGATTGTAAGTGCCGCCGTAAAGCTGGGCCACGGAGACGATATGGTCGCCGGCGCCGGCGATGTTCAAGATGGACGCGGTGATGGCGGCCTGACCGGAGGAGTGGGCGAGCGCGCCGGAACCGCCTTCGAGGGCCGCGAGGCGCTGCTCGAGGACGTCCGTCGTCGGGTTCATGATGCGGGTGTAGATATTGCCGAGCTCCTTCAGGCCGAAGAGATTCGCGGCATGCTCCGTGTCGCGGAACTGGTAGCTCGTGGTCTGATAGATCGGGACAGCGCGCGAACCGGTGGTCGGGTCGGCCTTTTGACCAGCGTGCAGGGATTTGGTGCCTAGTTTCATGGGGATGATGTTGAGGGGAGGGGCTACGTTATCTCTTTTTGGGCTTACTGAAACAAGACATAATCCTTTTTATGACCTTGTCCGTTCCGCGCCGTGAGGGAGAATGATCGCATGCGCTTAGGTTTACCCCTCCTTTTGCTCCCCTTGGCCCTGTCCGCCGGCGAATGGCGGGAGGTCTGGCGCGACGATTTCAACGGGAAGGAACTCGATTGGACGAAATGGTCGGTCGAAGAGAACGGTCACGGCGGTGGCAATAACGAGCTACAATATTACTTCGACCGCCCGCAGAACCTGCGCGTCGAGGACGGGCACCTGATCATCGAGGCACGAAAGGAGAAAGTGAACGTAGCCGGTGTGCAGAAAGATTATTCTTCCGCTCGTATCCGGACCAAGCGCCGCGCGGACTGGCTGTATGGGCGTTTCGAGATGTCAGCGCAATTGCCGGCAGGGAAGGGCGTCTGGCCGGCCTTCTGGATGCTTCCTTCCGAGGAGAAGTACGGCGGCTGGGCGGCGAGCGGGGAAATCGATATCATGGAGTTCAAGGGCCACGAGCCCGACCAGGTGCACGGTACGCTCCATTACGGGGCGCCGTGGCCGAAGAATATTTATAAGGGTCAGCCTTACCGGTTGCCCAAGGGCGACTTCACCTCGGGCTTCCATGTCTTCGCCGTGGAATGGGAACGAGAATCATTCCGCTGGTTCGTCGACGGGATCCAGGTGCAGGAGCAGAAGGAGTGGAACTCTTCCGGCGGGCCGTATCCGGCACCGTTCGATCAGAAGTATTTTCTGTTACTGAACCTCGCGGTCGGCGGCGGCTTCGGCGGCCCGGTCGGGGCGGAGACTCGCTTCCCCGCCCAGTTCAAGGTGGATTACGTCCGAGTCCTGCAGCGCTGACCGACGTAGTTCCGACTCGCCCAGCGGGGGCAAGGTTCGCTAACTGACCCTATGCCCGTGTTCCTGCATGACACCATGTCCCGCGAGAAGCGGCCGTTGCTCCCGAAGCCCGGCCGTGACGTCTATGGCATGTATTGCTGCGGTCCTACGGTCTATGGTCCGGCCCATATCGGCAATTTCCGCACGTTCACCGTCCAGGACGTCCTGCGCCGCACCCTCGAGGTCGCGGGTCTCAAGGTGAAGCACGTCCGCAATATCACCGACGTCGACGATAAGACCATCCGCGGCGCGCAGGCAGCCAGCCAGACGCTCGGCGACTTCACCAAGAAGTGGACCGACAAGTTTCATGCCGACTGCATGGCCCTCGGACTCCTGTCCCCGCATGTCGAGCCGAGCGCGGTCGTACATATCCCGCAGCAGGTCGCGATGATCAAGGCGCTGGTCGACCGAGGCCACGCCTACGTCGCCAAGGATGGCTCGGTCTACTTCAAGGTCTGCTCCTGCCCGGATTACGGCAAACTCAACCATATCGACTTCTCCAAGCTCGAGACCCAGTCCGAGAATTCCGCCGGCGAGGCCAACGATGCCGACGAATATGAACGCGAGTCGGCTTCCGACTTCGCCCTCTGGAAATCCCGTAAGCCCGAGGATGGCGCCAACTTCTGGCCGTCGCCCTGGGGCGAAGGCCGTCCCGGCTGGCATATCGAGTGCTCGGCGATGTCGCTGGCCCACCTCGGCGCGACCTTCGACTTGCATGGTGGCGGTATCGACCTCTGTTTCCCTCACCACGAGAACGAGATCGCCCAGTCCGAGTGCGCTACTGGCGTGAAGGGCTTCGCCGCCCACTGGTTCCACAGCGCCCACCTGATGGTCGAAGGCGAGAAGATGTCCAAGAGTAAGGGCAACCTCTACACGCTCGACGAACTGGTCGCCAAAGGTTTCACGCCGATGGAGGTCCGTTACACGCTGATCTCCGGTCATTACCGCAGCTCGCTCAACTTCACCATGAAGGGCGTCGACGACTCCCGCTCGGCCCTGGCCAAGCTTGAGCGTGGCACGGATCGCCTCCTCGCCGCCGCCGGCTTCACCCGCGCCGAATTCGCCGCTCCGGTCGCCCAAGAAGTCCAGACTTCCTGGGGTCGTTTCGCCAAGGCCTGGGAAGTCCTGCAGGATGACCTCAATATCCCGGGCTGCCTCGGTCAGGTCTTTACCGTCCTCGCCGAAAAGGATGAGCCCTCGGCCGAACAGGCCCGTCATGATATCTCCGGCCTCGCCAAGATCTTCTTCGCTCTCGGGCTTGAACTCTTTGTGG
This sequence comes from Opitutia bacterium, assembly GCA_003569165.1. Classification (GTDB taxonomy): domain Bacteria; phylum Verrucomicrobiota; class Verrucomicrobiia; order Opitutales; family UBA953; genus UBA953. The sequence continues at coordinate 28,789 of BGOI01000008.1, read as the reverse complement.
CCAAGGCCGAAGTCGCCGTACCGGCCGACGTCGCCGATCTCGGAGCCCGTCGCTGGGCTGCCAAGCAGTCCAAGGACTTCGCCGCCGCCGACCAGCTCCGCAAGGATCTCGCCGCACTCGGATGGACGATGTTGGACCGCAAGGACGGCTACGAACTGAAGAAGTCGTAAGGCAGGGCAGGGCGATTGCTCCGTCCTTGCCCTCCGCCTCGGGAAGCCCTAGCGAATGGGGTATTCCGCCATGTCTTCCCGCCCGCAGATGACTCCCCTCGAGGAGATTCGCCACTCCGCCGCCCATATGCTGGGTGCCGCCGTGCTCCGCCTGTTCCCCCAGGCCCAGCTGGACATCGGGCCGCCCACCGACAACGGCTTCTACTATGACTTCGACCTCGACCACACCTTCACCGCCGAGGACTTGGTGAAGATCGAGGAAGAGATGCGCCGCATTTCCAAGGAGAACCAGAAGTTCGAGCGCTTCGAGTGCACCCGCGAGGAAGCCGAGAAGCTGCTCCGCGAGCGCGGCCAGAATGCCTACAAAGTCGGCCGCCTCGGCGACATCCCCGCCGGCGAGACCATTTCCTTTTATAAGAACGGCGAATTCGTCGATCTCTGTGCCGGTACCCACGTCCGCTACTCTTCCCAGGTCAAGGCGTTCAAGCTCCTGCACATCGCTGGCGCCTACCACCGTGGCGACGAGAAGAATAAGCAGCTGCAGCGCATCTACGGTACCGCCTACGCGACCAAGGACGAACTCGAGCAGGCCATGGTCCGCGCCGAGGAAGCCAAGAAGCGCGACCACCGTAAGCTGGGTAAGGAACTGAAGCTGTTCCATATCGACGAGAAAGTGGGGCAGGGCCTCATTCTCTGGACGCCCAATGGCGCCGTCGTCCGACAGGAGCTCCAGAACTTCATCTCCGAGCGTCTCTTCCAGACCGGCTACAAGCAGGTCTTCACGCCGCATATCGGTAACCTCGACCTCTACCGTACCTCGGGCCACTTCCCTTATTACAAGGACGCCCAGTTTCCTCCGCTCGTCGAACGCGAGGCCATGGAGATGCTTGCTAAGGAAGGTTGCGGTTGCGGCGAACTGACCAACCGCCTCGCGGACGGCACCGTGCAGGGCTTCCTGCTGAAGCCGATGAACTGCCCGCACCACATCCGCATCTACGCTTCCCAGCCCCATTCCTATCGCGACCTCCCGGTGCGCCTCGCCGAATTCGGTACGGTCTACCGCTGGGAACAGTCCGGTGAACTGAGCGGCATGACCCGTGTCCGCGGTTTCACGCAGGACGACGCCCACCTTTTCTGCACCGAAGACCAGGTCCTGCCGGAGGTCCTCGGCTGCCTCGAACTCGTCAAGATCGTCCTCAAGACGCTTGGCCTGAACGATTATCGCGTGCGCGTCGGCCTGCGTAATCCCGACTCCGCCAAGTACACCGGTACGGCGGAGAACTGGGATAAGGCTGAAGCCGCCTGCCGCACCGCCGCCGCCACCCTCGGTGTCGCCTTCTCCGAAGAACCCGGTGAAGCCGCCTTCTACGGTCCCAAGATCGACTTCGTCGTTAAAGACGTCATCGGACGCGAATGGCAGCTGGGTACCGTGCAGGTCGACTTCAACCTGCCGGAACGTTTTGAGCTCACCTACAACGGCGCTGACAATAAGCCGCACCGCCCGGTGATGATCCACCGCGCGCCGTTCGGTTCGATGGAGCGCTTCGTTGGTATTCTCATTGAGCACTTTGCGGGTGACTTCCCGACTTGGCTCTCGCCTGAGCAGGTCCGACTCATTCCGCTCAATGACGATCTCAACGCCGATTGCGAAGCGATGGCCGAGATTCTCAAGGTGGCTAAGATCCGCTGCAGTGTGGACGGTTCGTCCGACAAGCTGGGTGCCAAGATCCGCCGCGCCGAGATGTCCAAGGTCCCGCACATGCTCGTCGTGGGCGCCAAGGAAAAGGAAGCTGGCCTCGTCAATGTACGTTCCCGCTCGGACAAGTCTTTCGAAGGCAATCGCACCTTGGCCGAGTTTGTGGCCTTAGTGTCGGCCGAAATCGCCGAACGTCGCCTGAAGGTGCACGTCCCGACGGCTCCGGCTGCTCCCGCCGCCCCGGCTGCCCCTCAGGCCTGACCGTCACGTTGTTTTAACCGAATCCCCGGGGAACTAAGGTTGCCCGGGTGGGTCTTTTGAGCCTATACCCCGGTCATGAACCAACCCCGTTCTTCTTCCCGCCGCGAATTCCTGAAGTTCGCTGGACTCGGTAGCCTCGTCTTCGGCGCTGGCTCAGCTCGGGCCCTTGGCGCCGACGGACGCGAAGCCGCCGCCAACTCCGCGAAGCGCCAGGCCAAGAACGTGATCTTCATGGTCTCTGACGGTATGTGCTTCTCGGTGCTGACCGCCGCCCAGACCTATCTGACCCGCACCGAGAAGCGTTCCTCGAATTGGATGAAGATGTATGGCGAGCTTCCGGTGGTCCGTTCGCTCTGCGAGACCGACTCCGCCAGCGGCATCGTGACCGACTCCGCCGCCGCCGGCAGCTGCTGGGGTATCGGCGAGCGTATCGACAACGGCGTGATCAACATCACCCAGGACGGCCGTAAGCCCGTCACCTTGGTTCAGAAGATGAACGCTGCCCGTAAGCGCTGCGGCCTCGTCACCACCACGACCGCCACGCACGCCACCCCAGCGGGCTTCGTCGCCACCGTTGCCACTCGCTCCGACCAGAAGACCATCGCGGCCCAATATCTCGAGCGCGGCGTCGACGTCGTCTTGGGTGGTGGTACGCAGTATTTCAGCCCGGACCTGCTGGCCGCCTATCGCAAGGCCGGCTATGGCGTCGCCTTGAATCGTGACCAGCTCCTGGCCGACGCTGGCAAGGCTCCGTTGCTGGGTCTCTTCAGCAAGAGTCACGTGCCTTTTGAAATCGATCGCTTGAATTCCCCTGCGCTCAAGGCTTCCACGCCGACGCTCTCCGAGATGACCAAGGTCGCGCTCCAGCGCCTTAGCTCTGCCCCGGAAGGATTTTTCCTGATGGTCGAAGGCGGTCGCGTCGACCACGCTGGGCATGGCAACGATGGTGCTGCCGCGATTCACGAGCAAATCGCTTTCGATGAGACCATCGCCACGGTGCTCGCCTTCATCGATAAGCACCCGGACACCTTGCTCATCGTCACCACCGACCACGGTACCGGCGGCTTCAACGTCAACGGCCTCGGCAACGAAGACTTTATCTCCCTGGCTCCGTCTTATTCGGAATCGACGCCCGCCTTCGACCGGCTCGTCGGCTTCAAGATGTCGCTCGAGGTGCTCAAGGTTGAGACCAAGGGCCTGTCTTCGAAAGAGTTCGTCGCGGCGGCCGAGAAGGCCACTGGCCTGGAGTTCAAGGCCGACGACCGGGCCAAGATTACTTCGACCAAGACGCTCGCCGAAGCGCTCATGAAGTACACTTCGATTGGCTGGACCAGCAACAATCACACGGGCGAGATGGTTGAGTTCTCCGCCTATGGACCCGGCTCCCAGCTCTTCACGCCACACCTGCGCAACGACCAGGTGCATGCGAAGATCCTCCAGGCGACCGGCGTGGCCTGAGGTTCTGGAGGTCTGGGCACAAAAAAGGGCGTCCTTCCGGACGCCCTTTTGCTTAGCCGGTGATTCGGCTTAGAGCTTGGAGTACTTCACACTGCAGCCGTAGGGCTTGGTGCTGGTGACTTCGGGAGCCTTACCTTCCTTCACGGCCTTGACGGCAGCGAGGACGTAGTTGTTGGCCTTCTCGATGTCGGCGGACTTAGCGGAGGAGATGCTGTCGATTGCACCCTTGTAGACGAGGACGCCCTTACCATCGATGACGAAGCAGTGCGGGGTGACCTTGGCGTCGAACGCGCGGCCGATGCTCTGGTTCTCGTCCTGGATGACGGTGCCAGGGTAGTAGGTAGCGTTCTCGAGCTTGTGGCCGCCCGTGTTGATCACGAGCCAGACGGCACCAGAGGCGACGACATCCTTCTGGAATTCCTGCATCTTACCACCTTCGTAGAACTTCTTCACGAAAGGGCAGCCGGGGTTATACCATTCGAGGACGACGGTCTTGCCCTTGAAGTCGGCGAGGCTGACGGTCTTGCCGTCGAGGGTCTTGCCAGTGAATTCAGGAGCAGCTTTGCCGACTTCGGGGGCCGCGAAAGAGGCCACCGCCGCGAGGCAGGCGAGGAGGGAGGTGAGGATACGCATGGGTGTGGGTGGGAGGATGCTAGTAGAGGGGATGGCTCACAGTTATCAACCCCTTCGCTTAAAATAGGATATCGAAATTAGGGGAAACCTGGCGTTTTCACACGGTTTTGACTCATGGGTTGCCAAATTGACTGAAAACCCCGAATTAATCCCCCGTCTATGGCTGACGCCCGTTCCATCGCTTTGGTTTGCGCCAATGAAGCTTCCCTTTGGGCGGAGCTGCAGGCCCGCGCGTCCGTCGTGGCCAAGGCGGAACCGGCCCTGGCGCCGATGCTCCAACGTTATGTGCTGGACCGTTCCAGCTTCGGCGAGGGCATCATCCAGCGTCTGGCTGAACGCATCACGCCGACTGGGCAGGATCTGCCGGTCATCCTCCGCGTCCTCGGCGAGGCCGTCGAGTCCGACCGCGAGGTGCTATCGCAGATGCGCGCGGATATTCGCGCCACGCTTGAGCGCGATCCCGCGACGGAGCATGCGCTCATCCCGTATCTTTGGTACAAGGGCTTTCACGCCATCTCGATGCATCGCCTCGCGCATGTACTCTGGAAGGCTGGTCGCAAGGAGCTCGCCATCCATCTGCAGTCGCTCGTCTCCGAGCATCTCGGCGTCGATATCCATCCCGCTGCTCGCTTTGGCGTCGGCATCCTGCTCGACCACGCCACCGGCTTTGTCGCCGGCGAGACCAGCGTCGTGGCCGATAACGTTTCTTTCCTGCACGAGGTCACCCTCGGCGGCACGGGTAAGGCCCGCGGCGACCGCCACCCGAAGATTCGTTCGGGGGTGCTGGTCGGTGCTGGCGCGAAGATCCTCGGTAACATCACAATCGGCGAAGGCGCCAAGATCGGCGCGGGTTCCGTCGTCCTCAAGGACGTCGCCGCCCATACCAGCGTGGCCGGCGTGCCTGCGGTGATGATCGGTCAGACCACCGTCGACGCCCCGGCGCTCGACATGGACCACTCGCTTTAGGCCATGCCGAATAGCCGCCCAGCGCAGGAACGCCCGGGCGATGCTCGTGTCCTGGACTGTCTTTATCGCGTCGGTGCATTCGTTAATGCGACCGAAGATCCGCGCGAGGCTCTAGATTTCATCCTCGAAGAAGTGGTGCGGACGCTGGGTGCCTCGAGCGCCTCGATTGCTCTCGTCGAGCCCGCCACGGGTTCGCTGCGGATCGAGGTGAGTAATGGCCTGGATGCGGCCTCCGTCTCCGAGATTATCGGGCAAGGGCAGGGGATCACTGGCTGGGTCGCTTTGTACGCCAAGCCTCAGCGTATCCCCGATGTCTCGAAGGATCCGCGTTACGTCGAGATCCGTAAGGGTATCCGCTCTGAACTCGCCGTCCCCATGGAACTCATGGGCAATGTCATCGGCGTGGTGAACTGCGATTCCGATCGACTGGATGCTTTTAGCGAACAGGACGTCGCTTTCCTCGCCCTCCTGACCAACGAGGCGTCCAAGGCCGTCGGCCGTATCTGGTTACTCCGCCAGCTACGTTCCAAGGCGGCTCAGCTCGAAGCGCTCGTCCGTGCGGCGCAGGGCCTCGCCCGTGAGCGCGATGAGCCTGGCATCTCGCAGGACCTTGCCCGCCATACCCGCGGTTTACTGGGCGTTCGCGCCTGCACCTATTACAAGATCGTCGATGACGTCTTACTGCTCAAACACCTCGACGGCGACCTGAGCGGTAGTGAACTCGCCCCGAGCATCGCCGTGAACCAGACCTCGCTCGGTACCGTCGTCGGCCGCGGCCGTCCGGTCGTCGTGCCACTTGCCGGTAAGACCGAAGAGCATCTCTTCACCAAGCTTTCCGAACCAGTCGCATCGTCTTCGCTGCTAGCCGTGCCGGTCCGTTACGAAGACGATACCTTCGGCGTGCTGATGTGCGTGGCCATGGGAGCTTATCGATTTTCGGATGACGATAAGCATCTCGTCACCGCGCTTTCTTCTTTCGGCGCTTCCTCGATTCAGAACTCCCGGCTATATGCCAAGGTCTTTACGGTCGAGGAGGGCCTGCGTCGCAGCGAACGCCTCACGGCGCTCGGTCTCCTTTCGGCGGAGGTCGCCCATGAGATTCGCAACCCTCTGACGGTGATGAAGCTCCTTTCGGACACGCTTTCCCAGGGGATGGCTCCGGATGATCCCAAGGTCGAGGACCTTGGCGTCATGCGTGAGAAGATCGCCCACATGGAGGGCGTCGTCTCGCGCGTACTCGGGATGAGCAAGGCTCAGTCGGGCGCGTTCCGGGTCGTCGATCTGCGGAAGGCGACCGAGAACGCGGTGTTACTTCTTCGTCTTAAGCTGCAACAGCTCGGCGTGAAGGTGGAAGTCCATGGCGATGAGGTCATCCCGGCCGTCGAAGGTAATCCCGGACAGATTCAACAGGTCTTCCTTAATCTGATGATGAACGGCGTGCAGGCCATGACCGGCGGTGGCCTGCTGTCTCTGCACCTTGGGGTCGAGCCGGGCGCGCAAGGCGAGGTAGTTGTTGTCCGCATTACCGACACCGGCACGGGTATTCCTCAGGAAATCCTCCCCAAGATCTTCGACTCTTTCTTCACCAGTCGCGAAGACGGTACCGGTCTAGGCCTCGCCATCGTGAAGCGCATCATGCGCGATCATCGCGGCGACATCATCGTCGAGTCCACTGGACCCGGCGGGACGACGTTCAAGTTTTGGTTTCCCGTCGGGAAGTGAGCAGACGCTTCGCCGCCGTCCAGACGACGGGGATGAAGGAGACCACGATCACGATGAGGATGACCTTGTGCAGCTGATCGGCCATTGGCGTGCCGCCGAGCCAGTGCCCGAGCCAGACGAGTGAATTGATCCAGAGGATACCCCCGAGCGTGTTCCAGCGCAGGAAGCGCCCAGCGGGCATATCACCCATGCCGGCGGCGAAGGGGACGAAGGTGCGCATCAGCGGCACGAAGCGGGCGAGCACGATGGCGAGCGGGCCTTTCTCCGCGAAGTAGTCGCGGGCGGCGGTGAGGTGCTTCCGCTTGAACCACCAGCTGTCGGGCTTCGCTTCCATGGCGTGGCCGTACTTGCGTCCCAGCCAATAGCCGGTCTGGTCGCCGATGATGGCGGCGACCGTCAGCGCCCCGGTGACCATCCACGGGTCGAAGTAGGCCGCCCGATCGCCGTTCGCGATGGTCAGCACGCCGGCGGTGACGAGCAGCGAGTCCCCTGGTAGGAAGAAGCCTGCGAGTAGGCCCGTCTCCGCGAAGATGATCAGGCACATCAGGCTGATACCGCCCGCTTGGATGGTCTGACTGAGCCCTTCAGCGGTGTGCAGGTGGGACCAGAAGTCGCTCAGCCAAGATTCCATATCGCCAATAAGGAGGAATCCTCCGGGATGGCAATCGCCTTGAACGAAGGAGTTTTTCCCCTCACGGTGGCGACGTCGCATGTCGCCTGAATACGAATCCTCCTCGGTCCTGCTCCGCCGCTCGGCGTTACAGCATGGGCTAGCCGGCCAGGCGGCCTTGGAGGGAGAGTTCGTCCCACGGGCCAAGCTGTTTTTGGCCGAGGCCCGCGAAACCCAGTTGGCGGCCCACCGCGCCGGTGTCCTCGGTGGCGAGGTTTCGAAGCTCCGCTCCGACGCCATTGACATCCTTTTTGACGCTCTCTTTTTGAAGGCAGGTCCCGCGGCTTCCGCGATCAGCCTCGTCGCGACGGGTGGCTACGGCCGCGCCGAGCTTTGTCCGCTCAGTGACGTCGACCTGCTAGTGCTCGTCCCCCGACATTCAGCCGCCACGAAGGCGCTCGTCGAATCCATCCTCTATCCGCTTTGGGATCTCGGCCTGAAGGTCGGACAGTCCGTCCGTACGGTCACGGAATCCACCAACTACGCCAAGGATGACCTGCATCTGCATGTGGCCTTGCTCGAGACGCGTCATCTGTGCGGTTCGGCGGAACTCTACGCTCAACTCGAAGCCAAGACCGCCGCTTTGCTCTCTGGTCAGGCCTGGAAGCCGTTCGCCCGTGCCATCGTGGAGTCGCAGCGTAAGCGTCGCGAAAAGGCCGGCGGCAGCGCCTACTTGCAGGAGCCTGACCTTAAGAACGGCGTCGGTGCTCTCCGCGATGTCCAGGGATGTATCTGGATCGCGCGCACGGCCCGCAATGGCGTCGGCCCGGCCGGACTAGCGGCCTCTGGTTTCCTTCCTTCGGTCGACCTGCAGAAGTTTGAGGAAGCCAAGCAGGTTTTGCTTCGCTTGCGTTGTGAACTGCATTTTCAGGTCACCCGTCCGACTGAACAGCTTTCGCTGGAGCGCCAGGATACCATGTCCCAAGGCCTTGGCTACCGTGGCACGCTGACCGAACGTATCGGCGGGATGATGCGCGAGTATTTCGACGCCGCCGACCACGTCAGGCGTTGCGCGGAGATCGTCGAAGGCGCGGTGATGGGCGAACCTGAGCCCGAAGGGTGGGGCGCCCCTTTCATCATGGACGGCCTACGCGTCGTCCCGGGCGGCACCGTCACGGCCGAGCATCGCCTCGTCTTCGAAGAAGACCCCGGTCGCCTGGTACGCTTGTTCCGCATCTGCCAGATCCACGAAGCTCGCCCTGACCGTGCCTTATCTTTGTTGGTGCGTGAGCGGGCGCACTTGCTAACGCCTGCGCTTGCCGCGTCCGAAGAAGCCAGCAGCGCCCTCCGCGCGATGCTCACTGAGGGCGGTCGCGTCTACGGCACGCTCAATGCCCTGCGCGAGCACGGCCTGCTTTATCGTCTCGTGCCGGAGTTCGCCGGGCTGCACTGCCTCGTGCAGTTCGAATTCTACCACCGTTGGACGGCCGACGTGCATACGCTCCGCTGCCTGATGGAACTGGACACGATTTACGCCGGCGAGACGGACGTCGATCAGCGTTACCGCGCGGTCGTCCTCGGTTCCGAAGCACCCTCGTTGCTCTACGCCATCCTGTTCCTTCATGATATCGCCAAGTCCGGCGGCATCGAAGGCCATGCGGAACGCGGTGTGCCCATCGCCGACAAGGTGCTGGAACGTCTTGGCTTCGATGCGAGGGAGCGTGAGATTGCTGCCGGCGTCATCCGCCATCACCTCGTCATGGGTCTTTATTGGCAGCGGCACGATATCGATGATCCCGCCAATATCGACCGCTTTGCCCGCCTGATGGGCGACGAGCAGGTCCTGCGAAGCTTGTTCGTGCACACGCGTTGCGACGCCCGGGCCACTTCCCCTGATCTCTGGACTGAATTCAAGGACGGCCAGCATTGGACGGTCTACCGCCGGACCCTCGCCAAGCTGGCCGGCGAGGCGGATCATGACCATGGCGCCGTCGTGGCTGCCCTGCGTTCCGCTACGGCCGATATCCTTGGAGCGGATGTTCCTTCCGACGAGGTTGAAGCCCATTTTACCACCATGCCGCAGGGGTATTACCTGCATGCCGCGGCTGAAGACGCCGCGCATCACTTGCGGATGATCCATCGCCTCATCGCTTCGGTCTCGGAAGCCGACGCTGAGGTCTCATTGCGTCCGATCGTCGAGTGGCATGACGATGCCGGTTCGGGACAGTCGCTCGTGACCGTCGTCACCTGGGACCGTGCGGGACTTTTCAGTCGGATGGCCGGTGCCTTCGCCGTGGCCGGTATCAATATCGTCTCGTGCCGCGCCTTTTCGCGCGACGACGACGTCGCGATCGACTTCTTCAAGGTCGTCCTACCTGTCGGCAAGGAGGCCGCTTCCAAGGAACGCTTCACGGCGGCCTTGGCAAAGTCGCTGCTCGAAGGTACGGATCTCGTAGATGACATCGCGGCCGTGGAGCAGCACGCCCACTTGACCGCTCCTCGCCGTAAGGCTTTCGTGCCGCTCGCCGCCAAGGTCGAAGTCTACTATGAAGTGGACCTGGCCCGCACCGTCATCGAGATCCAGTGCAATGACCGCCTCGGTCTGCTGTTCCGCTTCGGACGCGCCATCCGGGAGGCCGGCTACGCCATTACCTTCGCCAATATCGCGACCGAGCAGGGCTTTGCCATCGATACCTTCTACCTGACGCCCGAGCGCGGCCTCACCCGCGACCCGCATCCGCCGGAAGCCCTGGCGGAGGTCTTGCGCGGGGTGGTGTCCTGAGCGTCGTCCCACCTTGCTTCGGTCGGGGAATCGCCCAAAGTAGTTCCGTCCCGCCATGAATAAGCTGCTCACCCTCCTGAAGTCCGGCCTCGTCGCCTGCGCCGCCTGCGGTCTCCTCCTTGCGGCCGACCTCAAGCCTTCCACCGATAAGACCATGACCACTCCTCCTAAGCTCGAGAAAGCCACCTTCGGGGCCGGCTGTTTCTGGGGCGTCGAATATCAATATGCCAAGATCCCCGGCGTCCATTCGGCCGAGAGCGGCTATGCCGGCGGCAAGACCTTGAATCCGACCTATGAGGATATCTGCAACAAGGGTACCGGGCACGCCGAAGTCATCGAAGTGACCTTCGACCCGGCCAAGGTGAGCTACCGCACGCTGGTCGAGTATTTCTTCAAGATGCACGACCCGACGCAGATCAACCGCCAGGGTCCGGATATCGGCGATCAGTATCGCTCCGTCATCTTCACGCACTCTCCCGAGCAGAAGAAGGTCGCGGACGACGTGAAGATTGGTCTGACACTCGCCAAGACCTTCAGCCGTCCGATCGCCACCCAGATTGAGGCCGCTCCGAAGTTCTGGCGCGCCGAAGAATATCACCAGAAGTATTACCAGCTGCGCGGCAAGAAGCCCTACTGTCACCTGGTGCCCTTCGCGGAAGAGAAGTAAGTCGTGGCTGAACGGCGCCTTCGGTCGGACGACGCCTTGCCTGGTCTTGGTCAGGGGGTGCCTGATGCCATCCCGGAGCGCCGTCGTCCGCTGGCTTCGCGCATGCGTCCGCGGAATCTCGCAGAGGTCGTCGGTCATGCGGGTCTCCTGGGGCCCGAGGCCTTGCTACCGCGCCTCATCAAGGCCGACAACTTCGGCTCGTTGCTTTTCTACGGTCCTCCCGGTTGCGGCAAGACCACCTTGGCCGAGGTCATCGCTGCCGAGACGCAGTCCTTCGTCGTCCGCGTCAACGCCGTGCTCTCGGGGACGCCGGAACTGCGCGAGATCCTCGCGGACGCCCGTCGCCAGCCTTCGCGGAAGACCGTGCTAGTCGTCGACGAGATCCACCGCTTCAATAAGGCCCAACAGGATCTGTTATTGCCGGATGTCGAAGCTGGCGTGGTGCGCCTCATCGGCTGCACGACCCATAATCCTGGCCTCTACGTCGTCCCGGCCCTCCTGAGCCGCAGTCATCTCTTTCGGCTCGATCCGCTGTCGCCGCCAGAGATTGCCACGTTCCTCGGCACGGCGCTCGCGGACAAGGAGCGAGGTCTTGGCGCGCTCGGCATCAAGGCTTCCGAGAAAGTCCTGCAGCAGGTCGCTGAGATGGCCTCAGGAGACCTACGACGCGCGTTGAACTGCCTTGAGACCTTGGTCCTTTCCGCGCCCGCGCTCGGCATCGTGACCGACGACGCCGTGGCTTCTTTCGCCCGCGAACGTCGCATTCGTTATGACGACGGCGGCGACGACCATTACGACACCGCCTCGGCCTTCATTAAGTCCGTCCGCGGCGGCGATCCGGATGCCGCGCTCTATTGGCTCTTCCTGATGCTCGAAGGAGGGGAGGAGCCCCGCTTCATCGCGCGACGTCTCGTCATCTGCGCCTCCGAGGATGTTGGTCTGGCGGACTCACGTGCCCTCGGCGTTGCCACCGCCGCCTTCCAGGCCTGCGAGATGGTCGGGATGCCCGAATGCGAATACGCGCTCGCCCATGCGACGCTCTTCCTGGCGCTCTCGCCCAAGAGCAATAGCACCACCGTGGCCATCTCTGAGGCTAAGGACGCCGTGCGCAATATGCCGCGTCAGGAGGTGCCGCTGCACCTGAAGGACGCTCATAACAGCGTGAACAAGAGCCTTGGTAACGGTGGTACCTATCGTTACAGCCATGATTACCCGGAAGCCATCAGCGGGCAGGAATACCTGAGCCGTCCGCTTTCGCTTTATCATCCCGGTGACGCTGGCGCCGAGCCGCAGATCGCTGAGCGCCTCGCCCGCTGGCGCGAGCTCAAGGCCGGCCTGAAGAAGAAGGACGGACGCCCGTGAGTAAGGTCGCGCCACGTCTGCCGTGGTTCGGCCCGGGTAAGTTCCCGCTCTACCTCGCCCCGATGGCCCGCCACACCGACGTGGCTTTCCGTCAGGTGTGCAAAGAGCAGGGTGCCGACGTGATGGTCACGGAGTTCGTGCAGTCCGAGGCCCTCATCCGCGATAACGTCAAAGCCTGGGAGATGGTCGATTTCACCGAAGCCCAGCGTCCGATGGGCGTCCAAATCTTCGGTGCCACGCCCGCCTCGATGGCCAAGGCCGCCCGGCTGGTCTGCGATCGCGTGAAGCCTGACTTCCTTGATCTCAATTTCGGCTGCCCCGCGCATAAGGTCATCGAACAGAATGCCGGCTCGGGGCTGCTGCGATGCACGCCGTTGCTTTACGATCTCGTGAAGGCCGTGAAGGATGCGATTCCAGATATCCCTCTCACCGCCAAGATGCGTCTCGGTTGGGATCACGCCACCATCGTGGCCGTAGAGGTAGCGGGTCGTCTCCAAGAGCTCGGCGTCGAGGCCCTGGCGGTCCACGGACGTACCAAGGAGCAGGGTTATTCCGGCGAAGCCCATTGGGGCTGGATTGCCAAGGTCGCCGCCGCCGTGGATATCCCCGTGATCGGCAATGGCGACGTGAAGGACGGAGCTTCGGCTCTTCTTCGACATCGGGAGACCGGTGTCTCTGGGTTGATGGTCGGCCGAGCCGCCCTGGGTAACCCCTGGATATTTGCCCAGATTAAGGCAGCGATGGAGGGCAGGGAAGGCTCCGCGGCCGAAATCGGCATGCAACAGCGCTGGGATTGTATGATTCGCTTGGCCGAGCTCACCATCGAGGTGCATGCCTCGCGCCTGGGCACGCGCGACGTGCGTTGGATGCTCGATCGGATGCATCCGCTGACCCACGGGCTGCCTGGCTCACGAAAATTGCGCGACCGACTCCGTCACTGCCTGACCTTGGACGACCTGCGACGGCTCCGCGACGAGCACCTCGCAGAATCGGTGAAGTGAATTAAAACCCCTATTCGCAAGGGGACGGTGATGGTGTTACGGACGTGCAACAGAAACCTCATTTTCTTATCTACAGGGGTCCTGTTAATAACCTGTGCAGGGCTTGCTCTTGTGCCTCGTCACCGCGCGTTCACAAATGCCATCCGATTCGCCCCCCGTGGATCGACCCCAGCCCCTCCGCCGGACGTTATACGGTGGAATCCAATTTTTAACCTCTCAAACGCCCACCCAACAACGACTTACGCTGCACCTATCGCCGATCACTTATTTGGCGGTGAAGCAGTTAAAACCTTAAGGTCGTTTCATTAACATCCCTTTTACGAAAATATCTTACTTTCGGGCTTCCAAAGAGCCTGTGAACAACCTTTCTCAACCCTCCCCCTTTCTCATGTCCCCTTCCGTCAGCCACCTATCCCTTTGGGAGACCGCAAAAAGCGAACTCCGTAACGCCCTTCCTCGCGCGGACTTCGAAACTTGGATCTCTTCTCTGCAACCCCTGAGCATCATCGAGGGTAAGGTCCTCGTGCTCGAAGCTCCGTCCGTGCTCACCGAAGCCTGGGTGAACAGCAACTACGCCGAGATGCTCCGTCGCCAGCTCACGCTCGTCGCCGGCCGCAATATGGATTTCCGTCTGACCGCTTCGGTCGACGCTTCGCGCGAAGCCGCTCCGGCGCCTGCTCCAGTCGCTCGTTCTTCGCGTCAGGCTGCCACCGCTTCGCCGGCTCCGGCGATCAAGGCGAACAACACGTTCGATAACTTTATTGTTGGTCCTGAAAACGAGATGGCTCACGGCGCTTCGCTCGCCGTCGCCAAGGAACCCGGCCACTACTACAACCCGCTCTTCATCCACGGTCCGACCGGTCTCGGTAAGACCCACCTGATGCACGCGATCGCCCACTCGGTCTACGCCGGCAATCCGCAGGCTCGCATCGCCTACATCTCCTCCGAGACCTTCACCAACGATTTCATCCAGGCCCTCCAGACCGGCAGCGTCGCCGCGTTCCGTCGCCGTTACCGCGAACTCGACCTGCTTCTGATTGACGATATCCATTTCCTCGCTGGCAAGGAATCCACGCAGGACGAGTTCTTCCACACCTTCAACGAGCTGCATAATAACCATAAGCAGGTGGTCCTCACGAGCGACCGCCCGGCTTCCGAGATCGCCAAGCTCCAGGAACGCCTCGTCTCTCGCTTCCAGTGGGGCATGGTCGCTTCCATCCAGGCCCCCGGCCTCGAGACCCGCATCGCCATCCTCCGCAAGAAGGCCGCTGCCCGTGGCCTCGACCTCCAGCCTGAGATTGCTGAGTTCATCGCCTCCCGTATTGCCCGCAACGTCCGTAACCTTGAAGGCGCCGTCACCCGCATCGTCGGTCTGACCGGCATGACCCGCAAGCCCCTCGAACTCGCCCAGGTCGAGAAGCTGCTCCATGACATCCTCGTCGAGGAAGCCAGCCACACGCTCACGGCCGAAGTCATCCAGCGCAAGGTCGCCGAGCACTACCGCATCCAGATGTCGGACATGACGTCCAAGCGTCGCATGCAGAATATCGCTTTCCCCCGTCAGGTCGCCATGTACCTCGCCACCCAGCTCACCGGCATGTCCCTCGTGTCGATCGGCCAGGCTTTCGGCGGTCGCGACCACGGTACGGTCATCCACGCCCGCAAGACGGTCGTGAATCAGATGGAAGTGGACACCAACGTGCGCCGCACGGTCGAGTATCTCCGCGCCCAGCTGTCGATGAACCGCTAATTTACGGTTGTCAGTGATGCCAACCAGGGCCCGACGTGTGTCGGGCCCTTCCTTTTGGTGGGAAGTCGCCGGGGGTTGCCACTTGCTACTTGGAGACTTTCCACCTTCATAAGCACGTTCCTTCCTAGTCTTTCCCAGGGGAGTCCGTGACCGGACTGAGATGAGGCTTGGCCTCGAACCCTCGTACCTGATGCGCCTCGGCGCCGTAGGAAGCGGATTGTGCAGCCCATAACATCCCGTTTCCGCGAACCTTTCAGGTCCGCGCGGTCAGTCTTTGCTCCGGTCCTCCCATCCTCTTTCCCACCAAGCCTCCCATCTTCCATGGTCTCCGACAACAAGCCCACCAACTTCCCGAACTCGACGCGTGTTTACGTGCCGGGCTCGCGACCTGACATCCTCGTGCCGATGCGCGAGGTGAAGCTGGCCGATACCTCCCGCCCCGATGGCGCGAAGTCACCCAATGAGCCGGTCCGTATCTATGATACGTCGGGTCCTTGGGGCGATCCGGCCTTCCATGGCGACGTCGAGAAGGGCCTCCCGGCCATCCGCGCCGCCTGGATCCTCGAACGTGGCGACGTCGAAGCCGTCGCGGGTCGCGAACTGAAGCCGGAAGACGATGGTTACCTTTCCTGGAAGCACGCCGAGACCGCCCAGCGCGCGACCTCCCGCAATCGCCTCGTCCAGTTCGACCGTGCCGACCGTAAGGTCTATAAGGGCAAGCCCGGGCAGCGTCCGACCCAGCTGGCCTACGCCAAGCAGGGCATCATTACCCCGGAGATGGAGTACATCGCTATCCGCGAAAACATGCGCCTCGCGACCGATCAGCCGGAATCGACCCGTCGCCATGACCTGACCTTCCAGCACAAGGGCGAGTCCTTCGGTGCCGCCATCCCGAAAGTCATTACCCCTGAATTCGTCCGCTCCGAGGTCGCCCGCGGTCGCGCCATCATTCCGGCAAACATCAATCACCCTGAGCTCGAGCCGATGATCATTGGCCGTAACTTCCTGGTGAAGATCAATACCAACATCGGTAACTCCGCTGTGGCCTCGTCCATTGAGGAAGAGGTCGAGAAGATGCGCTGGTCCATCAAGTGGGGAGGCGACACGCTCATGGATCTTTCCACGGGCAAGAACATCCACCAGACCCGCGAATGGATTCTGCGTAACTGCCCGGTGCCAGTCGGTACGGTGCCGATCTACCAGGCGCTCGAGAAGGTCAACGGCCGCGCCGAAGACCTGACTTGGGAGATTTTCCGCGATACTCTCATCGAGCAGGCCGAGCAGGGCGTCGACTACTTCACCATCCACGCTGGCGTCCGCCTGGCCTACATCCCGATGACCGCCCGGCGCGTCACCGGCATCGTCTCCCGCGGTGGCTCGATCATGGCCAAGTGGTGCCTCTCGCACCATAAGGAGAATTTCCTCTACACCCATTGGGATGATATCTGCGACATCATGGCGGCCTACGACGTCAGCTTCTCGATCGGCGACGGCCTCCGTCCCGGTTCGATCGCCGATGCCAATGACGATGCCCAGTTCGCCGAACTGAAGACGCAGGGCGAACTCACTACCCGTGCTTGGGATCGTGGCGTGCAGGTCATGAACGAAGGCCCCGGCCACGTGCCGATGCACATGATTAAGGAGAACATGGACAAGCAGCTCGAGTGGTGCCACGAGGCGCCGTTCTACACGCTTGGACCTCTCACGACCGACATCGCCCCGGGCTACGACCATATCACGTCCGCCATCGGCGCCGCGATGATCGGTTGGTATGGCACCGCGATGCTTTGCTACGTCACCCCGAAGGAACACCTCGGCCTGCCGAACAAGAACGACGTCCGTGAAGGCGTCATCGCCTACAAGATCGCCGCCCACGCCGCCGACCTCGCCAAGGGCCACCCCGCGGCGCAGATCCGCGACAACGCGCTCTCCAAGGCCCGTTTCGAGTTCCGCTGGCCTGATCAGTTCGCCTTGGCCCTCGATCCCGAGCGCGCCCAGGAATACCACGACGAAACCCTTCCGCAGGAATCCGCCAAGACCGCGCACTTCTGTTCCATGTGCGGACCAAACTTCTGCTCCATGCGTATCTCGGACGATATCCGTAAGTTCGCCGACGCCCAGGGCGTCTCCGAAGCCGAGGTGCTCGCCAAGGGCATGGAAGAAAAGTCCAAGGAATTTCGCGAAAAGGGCGGGGAGATTTATCAGTAATAGGTTTTAGGTGTTGGCGGTTAGCGGTTGGCGGTTGGGGTAAAACCCACGCCGCACCTCTTGCCGTTTCCAACCGCTATCCGCTAACCGCCAACCGCTGTGTCTCTGAAGAAACAATCCGCCACGGCGTGGTACGACTCGCCGTTGTATTACGACATGGTCTATGCGGACTATACGCCGAAGGAGACGCGCTTCATCGAGGGTATCATGAAGAAGCATGGGCCAGTGCTAGATGGCCCCATGCGGGTCTTCGAGCCGGCCTGTGGGTCCGGTCGCCTACTTGAGTCGCTGTCAGCGCGCGGTCACGTCGTCCATGGCTTTGACCTGAACAAGCACCAGGTCGCCTTCGCAAAGAACCGACTCAAAGCCAAGGGCCTAAAGGGCAGGGTCTGGCGCGATCGCTTGCAGGATTTTAGCCTCCCGAAAGGCGCCCGCTATGACGTCGCCCACTGCTTCGTCAGCACGTTCAAGTATATCGATACCGAAGCGGGTGCAGTGAGCGCACTGCGTCGCATGGCCGCGTCCTTGCGTCCAGGCGGCCTGCTTCTGCTCGGCCTGCACCTGACCGATTATAAGAACACACCGCCCGACCATGAGCGCTGGATCGGCCGTAAACCCGGCATACGCGTGGTCAGTGATACTTGGTCCGCCCCGGCCGACCGCAAGTCCCGCACGGAGGCTATGCGCACGCGCATGCGCATCACCGAGAAGGGTAAGACCCGCGTCGAAGAGACCCACTGGGATTTCCGGACGTATTCGCCTGCTGAGCTCAAGGCCTTGCTGGCCAAGGTGCCATCGCTACGACTGGTCGTCTGCCATGATTTCCATTACGACCTCACGTCGACCCGTAAGATCGATATGGCCTACTCGGACGTCTTGCTGGTGCTGCGCAAAGCCTGAGGCCTGCGCACCAAGCCTCAGATCCGCTTCATCACCGACTTCGCGATCCCCTGGATCGTGAGAGAGGTGGTGGGGATGAGGTCCGGGTAATTCTGGTTCTCGGCTTTGAGGTAGACCTTCGAGCCCTGCTTGATGAGGCGCTTGAGGGTCGTCTCTCCGTCGATGAGAGCGGCAACGATGTCACCATGCTTCGGCGAGCCGGGTTCGATGATGACCGTGTCACCGTCGTTGATATCGGCGTCGATCATTGAATCGCCGCGGACGCGGAGAGCGAAAGCTTCGGGGGCACGACGACGGGAACTAGCTGAAATCGGGACCTGCATCGCATCCAGGACGCCGGAGGATTCGGTGTAGTCGGGGAAACCGGCCGCGATTGAGCCGGCGAACTTGACGCTTTCGAAGGCGATGGCGTCATCGCCGGGGCCTTCGTAGCGGATGACCGTCTCGGAGGTGTCGCTGAGGACTTCGGGGACGATCTTGTAGGCGCGGGCGGCGCCGGGGATGCGTTGGAGGACGCCCTTACGCTCGAGGGCCTGAAGGTGGCCGAAGACGGCGTTGGTCGAGGCGAAGCGGAACTTGGCCTGGATATCGCGGATGCTCGGCCAGTAGGTGTGCTCGGCGACGTGGGCCTTCATGTAGTCGAGGATGGCCCGCTGCTTCTTGGTCAGTTCTTCCATAGTGAACGCATGTTCTATGAAAACTTGTTCACTGTCAAGTCGTCAGGCCAAAAGGCCATATAAACCTCAATATCCGCCGAACTTGGCCTCAAACTCGGCTACGGTGCGCTCCATTCCGGGGTAGCAGCGGGCGGCGATGGCCAGGGACTGCTCACGGATGGCCCTAGGTACGCCCCAGAGGGCTTGGCTGATCGATCTGGTGATAGCGGCCAGGGTGTCGGCGTCCCCCCTCATCGAGGCGGCAAAGCGGACCGCGGACTCGAAGTCGGGGGTGCCGATGGCGATGGCCAGGCATTCTGGCACGCAACCTTGGCAGGTCTCGTTGTAGGTGTGGGTCCTCCGGATTTCCGCGAGGTCGGGTAGGGGGCCGTAGAAGTTTTCGGCGACAGCGCGGACGGCGGCGGGGTTGCGAGTTTTACGTGCGGTCCAGATTGCCGCCGCCACGACCTTGGGCTCCCTTGATTCCCTCGGGGTGAGCGTGCGAAGGCCGGGCGCTCAACGTCGCGTGCTCGAGGACGCTCTCCAGGTCATCGAACGCCCATGCCACGGGCGAGACGCGCATGGCCGCGCCGTTGCCGAAGGAATCACGTTCCCCGGGCGCGCCGTCGTAGACCCAGCCGAGGAAGCCGCCGCCGAAAGCCGCCGACAAAGGGGCCAGGTGACCGTTCTTTTCGTAGTAGCTGACCATCCCGACGAGCCGTGGCTTATAGTCGCGCTCGCCTTTGAGAATCGTCTCGGCCACCGCCCAGGTGAGCAGCGAGTCGTCGGTGGGGCAGGAGCGTTCGGCGAAGAGAGGGAAACCCTGGTCTTCGTTGCGGCTGAATTCGTGGACCGATCCGATGATGTCGCCGGCGATGGCTCCGAGCATGTACCGAGGTTGGCCCTCCCATCCCGGAAGGCCAGCCCTGCTTGGCTCGGCGTGTGTCATCGCCCCGCGACTTCATGCCAGACATCGTTCGTTTAAATATTAAGGCCCCGCGGCCTTATCTGCTGGGGACTTTTCTCTCGTTCGCTTGTCTTAAGGGTACCCCATGTCCCTCCGTCGTCTCTGGCTGGCCACGCTTCTGCTGGGCGTCGCAATCGCGTCCGCTCAGCCGACCACACCCGTGCCTTCACCCGCATCGCGACCCGCCGTTGCGCCCGAGTTCTGGCTCCGCACTTGGGTCAAGGTCGACGACTCGTTTTTCACCAAGCACGAGCGCAACCTATTCGAGGAATCGGTCGGCGTACATTTCCGCGACCTCGTCGGGACGCATGAGGCGTTCGTCAACGGCGTGAAGGTCGGCGCCGGGTCAGGTCGCGAGGTCTTCCGCCATAAGGTCCCGGTAGGAACGTTAAAGAAGGGCGAGTGGAATGAAATCGTCTTCCGCGTTCAGCAGCCCGCAGGGAAGGGCGGCTTCCTCGGCGAAGCGCCGTTCATCATGAACTACTTCATGGAGTGCGTCCTCGAAGGCGGCTGGGAATATTCCGCGACGCCGTTGGTCCCTGGTCCTTCGCTCAAGGTTCAGCCGACCTCTTCCTCGTTCTCGAAGTTCCGTGAATCGAACCGGGTGCTGGGTCGCGCCGAACAGTTCCATGGCCCTAAGCTTTCGCCAGCCGATGCCTATGCGAAGATGCGTGCGACGCCTGATCTAGCAATTGACCTATTGCTGTCCGAGCCGCTCGTCGCCCAACCGACCCACTTCAGCTTCGACACCCGCGGCCGCCTCTGGATTACGCAGTATCGGCAGTATCCTTATCCCGCAGGCGTCAACATGATCAGCCGCGATAAGTATTACCGCTCGCACTACGACCGCGTCCCCCCGGCTCCGCCCCACCATGACCGCGGCGCCGACATCGTCTCCATCCACGAGTCGACCAAGCACGACGGTGTCTACGACAAGCACACGGTCTTCCAAGATGGCCTCAATATGGCCAACTCCGCCGTGCGCGCCAATGGCGGCGTCTGGGTGATGAACCCGCCTTACCTGCTATTCTATCCCGACGCCAATGGCGACGACGTTCCCGACGGCCCGCCCGTGGTGCATCTCTCCGGCTTCGGTCTCGAGGATACCCACTCGGTGGGTAACGGTATCATCCTTGGTCCGGATGGCTGGCTTTACGGCGTGCACGGGAGCACGTCCTCCTCGCGCGTCGTCCGCCCCGGCTTCGATTCCGCCGACGCCGCCCCGGTCCATTTCGAAGGCTGCATGGTCTGGCGCTACCATCCGAAGACCCGCGAGTACGACATCTTTAGCGAAGGCTCAGGCAACCCCTTCGGCCTCGAGTTTGACGGCGACGGACGCATGTACTCCGGCCACAACGGCGGCAACACCCGCGGCTGGCACTACGTCCAGGGCGGCATCTATCTCAAGCAAGGTGTCGATCCGGGCAAGTTTGGTCCTGCGCGGACGCCCTACACTTTCGGACAGTTGCCGATCCTCGGCACGCTCACCAAGGTCCCTCGCTTTGCGCACTTCGGTTCGTTCATCGAGGGCACGGCCATGGCCTCGAAGTATCAAGGCCACCTGTTCTCCCTAGATCCGCTGCATAATACCGTCACTGATTCTGAGCGTATTCCACAGGGTGCGACCTATGTGACGACCGACAAGGGTATCGCGATGTGGTCCGAGGACGTCGGGTTCCGTCCGCTCTACAGCGCCAACGCCCCCGACGGCTCGCTCTTTGTGTCCGACATGTATGAATATTACATCGCGCACGGCCAGCACTACCAGAACCAGATCGATCCCACGACTGGCCGCATGTATCGCCTCCGCGACAAAGACGCTAAGCTCGAGACCGACACGAACCTCGAAGGCAAGACGACCGCCCAGCTGGTGGCCTTACTCGGGCACGCGAACAAGTTCCACCGCACGGCTTCGTTGCAGCTCCTGGCCGAACGCCGCGACCCGCAGGCGATCGCCTTGCTCGACGCGCAGCTCGCAGCCGACAAGGGCAGGGGAGCCCTCGGTTCTCTTTGGTCCCTCTATCAGGCCGATGCGCTCACGGACGCCCGGGCTGTCGCCGCGCTGACCCATGCCTACGCTCCGGTCCGTTTCTGGGCCACGCGTTTCCTTGGCGATAAATATGGCGTCAACCGCGGCCTCGGCGTCGCGGGTGTGGGATCCAAGGGAGCTCGTGAACTCCCTGCCAAGGTGTTTACCGCCATCCTCGCTCGCGCACGGGTCGAACCCGATGCCGAAGTCCGCTCACAGCTCGCCTCTTCGGCACGTCGTCTGCCGACCGACCAGATGCTCAAACTTGTCACGGCCCTCGCTTCCCGCGATGAGGACGCCCCGGACGCCTATATCCCGCTGCTGCTCTGGTTCGCGCTGGAATCCCACGTGACGCTCGATCGCGAGGCCGTCGTGGGCTTCGCCAAGAATCCGGCCGTCTGGGATCGCCCGCTCGTCCAGCAGCATCTTCTGCCTCGCCTGATGCGTCGCTTTGCCACGGAAGGCCGCCGGGCCGATCTGCTCGTCTGCGCTCAGCTTCTCCGTCTCGCCCCGACGCCCGCTCACAGTGTGCATCTCATGAAGGGCTTCGAGGATGCCTACCGCGGACGCGAACTCGCCGGCCTGCCCGACGAACTCCTCCAGGCCATGGCGGCTTCCGGCAAGGCGCCCTTGATTCTTCGTGTGCGCCAGGGCGATCCAGTGGCCATCAAGGAATCGCTGACCCTCATCGCGAATAAGAAGGCGGATGCGACCGAGCGACTCAACCAGGTCCGTGTCTTTGGCGAAGTACGACACCCCGAGGCGCAGGCCATCTTGCTGGCGATCGCCGGCTCCGCTGAGTCTGCTGCGTTGCGCAAGGCCGCGCTCATCTCGCTGATGACCTACGGTCAGCCTGAAGTCGGCACTCAGACCGTCGCCATTGTCGAGACGAGTGCGGGAGATATCCGTCTCGCTGCGTTGGCCCTGCTCGCTAGCCGCGCCGAATGGTCGCAGCAGCTCTTGCAGGCCGTCAAGTCCGGCCAGATCGGTGCCAACACCGTTCCGCGTGACATGGTGGAACGCATGCGCCAGCACGAACCCAAGCAGTTGCAGTCGCTGCTGGCCGAACTCTATCCGGTCAAACCGGCCGCCGGCGTGACGGATTTCATCACCAAGATCGCTGACGTCGAAGCCAAGCTTAAGGCCGGCACGGGCAATCCCTATGCGGGCGAGCCCATCTACATGGAAAGGTGCGCCCCTTGCCATAAGCTGTTCTTCAAGGGCGGGAAGATCGGCCCGGAACTCACCGCGTACCAGCGTGATAACCTCGGCACGATGCTCATCAGCGTCGTGAATCCTAACATCGAAATCCGGGAAGGCTTCCAGTATTTCTCCGTCACCACGAACGATGGGCGATCGCTCAGCGGCTTCCTGGTCGAGCGCGACGCGCAGATCTTGGTTCTCCGCGGATTGGAAGGGGAGGATATCACTCTGCGTCAGGCCGACATCCGTCTGCTCACTCCCATGGGCCGCAGCCTCATGCCGGAAGGACTCCTTGATGGTATGGAGCCACAGCAGTTGCGCGACCTGTTCGCTTACCTCCGCATCTCGCAGCCCATCAGCAAGTAGCCTGAATTTTGGCTGGAACTTAGTCTGCTTATGGGTGTTTATTATAGCGTACCCTATGAAGCACCTACCCTACGTCTGTCTCCTCACCCTCGGCTCGGCCTCCGCTTTCGCGGCTTCCGCTCCGTCCAGCCTCTTCGCCAGCAATGTCGAAGTCAGCTACGTCCAGCAGTCCACCGACGGCATCGCCGGCCATCTCAATGGCTGGGAGCTGTCCGCCACCGCCTACCTCGGCAAGTCCGACGCCTTCGTCAACGCCCAGACCTCGGTCGGCGGCGACCTCGGCAATGGCGCTGATGCCGTCTCCCTCGGCTACCGCTTCAAGAACGTCGCCTCGATTGCCGACGTGGCCCTCACGGCTGGCTCGAACGAAACCTACGGCATCGCTCTCCACCGCGCCCTCGGCGGCGGTTTCGGCGCTTGGGCTTCCTACGAGAACAATGCCGCTGGCCACGATGTCAGCGTCGTGCTCAGCAAGATGATCGTCAGCAACGTCTCGGCCGACCTCGGCTACTCCTGGATCAACCGCGACGGCGCCGCCGACGCGAACCAGTGGAGCCTCGGCGTCCGCTACAAGTTCTAAGCCTCGCTTAGCTTGAAAGCAAAGCCGTCGGCCCTTGCGGGTCGGCGGCTTTTTCTTTGGTCACATCAGCCCCTGTG
Source organism: Opitutia bacterium (assembly GCA_003569165.1). GTDB lineage: Bacteria > Verrucomicrobiota > Verrucomicrobiia > Opitutales > UBA953 > UBA953. Next base: position 4,725 of record BGOI01000008.1, on the reverse strand, counting down.
TGGGGATGACGGGCGCCGGGACGACCGGTGCCGCGGCTGGGGCGTCGAGCTTATCCAGTTGAGTCTTGAGGGCGGACATGGCTTGTTCGCGCAAAGCGATGACTTCGGTTTCCAACGCAGCACGTTGTTCGTCGGTCTCGGCCGCGCGGAAGGCTTCGCCGATTTCCCGTCCGCGCTTCAGGATTTCCTGCGAAGAGGGGTCCAGCATGCCGTTGCGGATCGCCTGACCGAGTTTCTTTTCGTCTCCGCCAGCGAGGTCCATCGCGATTTTTCGCGTCTCTTCCCCGAAGGCCTTGTAACGGGCCTTCGTGGCCTCGTCCATCGGCGGGCGCTTGGCCTGTGTCGGTACAGCCGGCTTGGCCGCGACGACTGGTGCGGGCTTAGGGGTCGGCGTCGGGGCGACGACGGTGGGCTCGACCTTGGCTGGCAGAGGCGCTTCGGAAGGGGTGATGAAACGGGCGACTAAGAAGCCGATCGCCACGCAGAAGGCGATGGTGATGAACAGCGAGGTTTTCTTCATGGACGCACGTTAGTCGTCCCTGTCCCCGTTTGGCGAATACGTAATCGGGCTTAACGGACCAAGCAGGGCTTCTTTGGGTCGAATTTCCAGCCCGTGAGCAGGAATTGCATGGCCACGGCGTCGTCGCGCGAGCCGGAGGGTAGCTTCAGATAGAGCTGGTGGGCGGCTTCGAGCTGGGCGGGGTCGATTTCAATGCCGAGCCCGGGTTTCTGCGGGACGGCGATCTTCCCGCCAGTAATGAGTAACGGCTCCTTGGTGAGACGCTGGCCTTCCTGCCAGATCCAGTGCGTATCCATGGCGGTCACATCGCCTGGGGCGGCCGCGCCGACGTGCGTGAACATCGCGAGGGAGATGTCGAAATGATTATTGGAATGGGAGCCCCAGGTGAGGCCGCGTTCTTGGCAGACCTGCGCGACCTCGACCGAGCCCTGCATGGTCCAGAAATGCGGATCAGCGAGGGGGATATCGACCGCCTGAAGTTTCAGGGCGTGGTCGAGCTGGCGCCAATCGGTGGCGACCATGTTGGTGGCGGTGCGGAGGCCGGTAGCTTTCTTGAACTCGGCCATGATCTCACGGCCCGAGAAGCCGGCTTCGGCGCCGCAGGGGTCCTCGGCGTAGGCGAGCACGCCTTTCAGGTTCTGGCAGACCTCCACGGCTTCCTTGAGCAGCCAAGCGCCATTGGGGTCGAGCGTGATGCGGGCCTTTGGGAAGCGGGCGGCGAGGGCGCGGACAGCCTCGATCTCGCGTGCCGCGCTGAGGACGCCGCCCTTGAGCTTGAAGTCTTGGAAGCCGAAACGTTCCTGCGCGGCTTCGGCCTGGCGGACGATGCTTTCGGGAGTGAGGGCTTCTTCGTTGCGGAGGCGACGCCAAGCGTGCGCGGAGCCGGCTTCGTCGCGATAGCCGAGGGTGGTCTTACGGCGGTCACCGATGAAGAAGAGGTAGCCGAGCATCTCGACCTCGGTGCGCTGCTGGCCCTTGCCCAAGAGCGCTGCAACGGGCTTAGACTGGAACTGGCCGAGGAGATCGAGCAGGGCGGACTCGATCGCCGTGACAGCGTGGATGGTCACGCGGAGGTCGAACGTCTGGAGGCCGCGGCCACCGGCGTCGCGGTCGGAGAAGGCGGCGCTGACCGCAGCGAGGAGCTTTTTGTAATCAGCGATTTCTTTTCCAATGAGTAATGACGCGGAATCCTCGACGGTCTGTCGGATCTTCTCGCCGCCGGGAACTTCTCCGAGGCCGGTACGGCCTGAACTGTCGGTGATGAGGACGATGTTGCGGGTGAAGAACGGCCCGTGCGCACCGCTCAGGTTGAGGAGCATGCTGTCGTGGCCGGCGACTGGCACGACGCGGATGGATTGAATCAGAGGAGAGGACATTACAAAAGGGTTAGGGATAGGGGCAGGGGTCGGGCTTAAGCCTTAGGCTTGGTGCGGACGAGGAAGACTAGGGCGGCGGCGATGATCGAGCTGCCGGCGAGACCGTAGAGTCCATATTGGACGGAGCCAGTGGCCTTCTCGAGGTGCCCAAAGACCGTCGGGGCGACGAAGCCGCCGAGATTACCGAGAGAGTTGATGAGCGCGATGACGGCCGCGGCGATGCGGACATCGAGGTAGCCTTGGGGGATCGGCCAGAAGAGGGACGAGGCTGACTTGAAGCCCAGCGCCGCGAAGCAGATGGCGACGAACGCGAAAACTGGTCCACCGGTGGTCGACATGAACATCCCTGTCGCGGCCACGACCAGGGCGCCGACCACCCAGAGCTGCGGACGTTTCCAGCGGGCCGCTCCGGCCGCGGCGAGATACATGCCGAGGATGGAGATTGTCCATGGTACCGAGTTTAGGAAGCCCACCTGCAGGTCGGTGAGGTCGCCCATTTTTCGGATGATGTTAGGCAGCCAGAACGTCGCGGCGTAGATCGTCAGCTGGATGGCGAAGTAGACGACGCAGAAGAGGATAATCTGCGGGTCGCGCAGGAGCCGGAAGATGCTGGGCCGTTCAGTCTGATTGGCCTCACGCTCACGTTGCTCGGCCTCGATGGTCGATTCGAGTGCCTCCTTTTCTTGCACGGAGAGCCAGCGGGCGTCGCGGGGGAGGGAGTCCAGCCAGAACCAAGCGCCGATACCGATGATGACGGAGAAGAGTCCTTCCACGAAATAACATGCTCTGCCAGCCCTTCAGGCCGAGCAGCGAGGTTTTCATGAGCGCTCCGGATAAAGGTCCGGAGAGAATCGAGGCGATCGCCGATCCGCTCAGGAACAGCGCGATGGCCTTGCCGCGTTCGGCGGACGGGAGCCAGCGGGTGAAGTAATAGATGACGCCGGGGAAGAAGCCGGCTTCGGCCGCGCCGAGGGCGAAGCGGAGGAAGTAGAATTCATTCTCGTTCCGAGCGAAGGCCATCAGTGAAGCCACGACCCCCCAGGAGATGGTGATGCGCGTCAGCCACACGCGGGCACCAAACTTCTGCAGCAGCATGTTCGATGGGACCTCGAAGATTGCGTAGCCAATGAAGAACAGGCCGGCGCCCAAGCCATAGGCGGCGCTGTCGAGTCCGAGGTCCGTCTTAAGGTGCTGCTGGATGAAGCCGACGTTCACCCGGTCCAGGTAGTTCACAATGAACATCACGATGAACAACGGCAGGATACGCCGCTTCACCTTCGTGACGGCGTCGTTCAGGAATCCTGCATGGTCGGCGGTGAACTCGCTCATGGGGGCTTACTTGACGCCGGCTTTGGCGATGAGGGCGGCGAGCTGTTCGATTTCGGCCGGCTTGAGGTCGGTCAGCGGAGCGCGCACGGGTCCCCGCACCGTGCCCGACGATGGTGGCGCCAGCCTTGATGATGCTGACAGCATAGCCCGCGCTCTTGTTGCGGAGTTCGAGGTAAGGCAGGAAGAACGTATCGAGCAGGCGGTTCTGAGTCGCGTGGTCGTCCTTCGCTACGGCGTGGTAGAAGTCCATCGCGGTCTGCGGGATGAAGTTTGAAGACGGCGGACGAGTAGACCGGCACACCCATGGCCTTGTAGGCGGCAGCGTAGACTTCCGCGGTGGGCAGGCCGCCGAGGTAGCTGAATCGGTCGCCCATGCGGCGGCGGACGGAGACCATCAGTTCGATGTCGCCGAAGCCGTCCTTGTAACCGATGAGGTTCGGATTGTTCGCGGCGAGCTTTTCGAGGTGGTTGCGGCAGGAGGCGGCAGACGTTGCGGTTATAGACGACGACCCCGATCTTGACCGACTTGCAGACCTGGTCGACGTGCTCAGCGACGCCGTCCTGGTTGGTCTCAGTCAGGTAGTGTGGAAGGAGTAGGATGCCTTTGGCGCCGAGGCGTTCGGCTTCCTGCGCATACTGAATCGCCACGCGCGTCGGGCCACCGGCACCGGCGAGGATCGGCACGAGGCCGTCGCAGGTATCAACCGCGGTCTTGATAATCGAAGAGTATTCCTTCGGCTCGAGGGAGAAGAATTCACCCGTGCCCCCTGCGGCGAAGAGCGCGGTCGCTCCGTAGGGCGCGAGCCATTGCAGTCGCTTGGCGTAGCTCGGGGCGTCGAAGTCACCGTTGGCCTTGAAGTCGGTGATCGGGAAGGAGAGCAGTCCGGAGGAGAGGACCTTCTGGAGTTCGAGGGGGGACATGGGACTAAAGAGGGATAGGGCTGGGGGCGGGGGGTAGGGTCGCTCAAATCGCCGTGTTGGAGCGGGTGCCGTTGACGAGGCGGGAGAGGCCGAGGGGGTTGGCGTTCTGCAGCTCGGTGGGCAGGGCGGCGTCGGGATAGTTCTGGAAGCAGACCAGGCGGGTGAAGCGGTAGATGGCGTTCGAGCCGACGGAGGTCGTGCGTCCGTCGGATAGTGAAGGATAAGGTCCGCCATGCACGATGGCGTGCGAGACTTCGACGCCAGTGGGGAACCCGTTGACCACCACGCGGCCGGCGACGGCCTCAAGTCGGGCGATGAGTGCAGCCTGCTGGCCGAGCTCGGCGTCGGTGCCGTGTACCGTCGCGGTGAGGTTACCGTGCAGGGCTCCGAGGACCACATCGACTTCGCGTTGGTCGGCGCACCAGATCACGAGCGAGCTTGGGCCAAAGATCTCTTCCTGCAGTGAGCCATCGGCGACGAAGGTCTTGGCATCGGTCGCGAAGAGCGTGGCGACGGCACGGTTGGGTTGTCCGCTGGATTTACCTTGGGCGAGGAGCTTGACGCCAGCTTGGGCGGCCC
>BGOI01000007.1 GCA_003569165.1 Opitutia bacterium | reverse complement strand
AGCCGCCGATTCCCGTGGCCGTCACCCGTCACCTGAAGTTCGTTCTAACTTTGCACTGTTCGTTCGGCGCCCGCTCACCTCACCGCATCAAACAACCCATACCCGAAACGGCTAATCTCTTTCTTGGCGCGGGCGAGGAAGAGTTTCACCGCTTTGCCGAGCGGACGGCCCTTCTTTTGTCCTGATAGCCGATGGTGCTGGTCGTCGCGGCCACGGGCGCCAAGACAACGGGCATCGGGCGGATGCCGCGGACACGCAGGCCGGTCTGCCACGGACGATCCAAGGCGTGGTCGACCTGCTCGGTGATGGGACGCATCGACTGCAGCAAGGTCTCGGCGGCGCGGCGATTGACGACGTACGCGGCGGAGGAGGTCGTGCGGGTTAGGTGTACGACGAGGTGGTGGCCGCCGGCGAGGGCGCGCTTCTTCACGGGTAGGCCGGAGTGGAAGTTGAAGAGCTTCACGAGGTCCCAGTCATTCCTCTCGGCCAGCGCGCGCAATACTTCGCCGCAGGCGGGTAGGACTTCGACGTCGTCCTCGAGGATTACGCACCAAGGGGCGTCCGTCCGCAGGAAGGTCTCCATGGCCTTGAGGTGGCTCAGATAGCAGCCGACTTCGCCGGCCCGCGGGGCGTCCAGGCGATTGCGCCAGGCATAGGCGGACATGTCGACGAGCCTCTCCCATTCGGGGACGTCCTTCCCCATGACGGCGGACAGGCGTTCGAACGGCAGGCCAGCGCCTCGAGGTTGGCGCGGATGGAGTCCATTCGCTCGGTGTCGCGGTCGAGGTTGATCACATAGATGAGCGGGACCATCGTCGTCGGGATGCTTGTCCGCCCGGGATTTCTTTCAATCAGATAGGAGCACGGTGCTTTTGGTTCGTCAGTATACCGGGGGTACGTTATCCCTGCGGCCAAGGATGAAGATACTGCACCTCTCCAAGATGGATACCGGCGGCGGGGCCGCCGACGGCTTCGTCCGGATCCATCAGGCCTTGCTGAGCCAGGGGTCGAATCCGTCGCCTATGTCCTGAAGCAGAAGCGCCGGGGCGTCCCGATGGTGGCCGCGAAGAGCCTCCTCAATCCTTGGCAGAAGCTGGTCTGGGGGCTGGGCCGAGCCCTCGCCAAGGTGAAGCGTTTCGGGGTCAAGCCGGTCGGGGTCTACGATTTCGACGCCGAAGCCAATTTTCCGGCCGAGCCAATCATCCGCGAAGCCCGCGCCCGGCAGAGAAGTGGGACCTGGTCCTCGTCCATTGGTCCGGCGGCTTCGTCCGCCCAGAGACCGTCCGCGAGATCGCTCAGGCTCTCGGGGCTCGGGTGGCCTTATGGCAGGTCGACATGGCGCACGCCACGGGCGGCTGCCATTCCAACCTCGGCTGTCAGAAATATCAGACCGGCTGCGGCGCGTGCCCGCTGCTCGCGTCCGCGGATCCCCAGGATATCTCGACTATCCAGGCCGCCCGTCGCGCCCGGATTTGGAAAGAACTCGGCGCTGTGGTGCTCGCGCCCAGTAGCTGGTCCGCCCGGCAGGCGAAGGAGAGTTTCACCCTGGGTGGCCTCGAGCTGCGGACGTTCCCCATCCCGCTCGACCTCGGGGTGTTGAAGCCTGCCTCCGATCAGTCTGCCGTACGCCGCGAACTCGGCCTGCCGGCGGAAGGCCGTATCGTGCTGGTCCGCGCGCTCGACCCAGGATTGGTGTATAAAGGCTTCGGCCTCTTCCTTGAAGCGCTGAAGCAGCTCGATGCCCAAGGCGTCGTATTGCATATCGCCGTGATCGGTGACCGCGGCTTCCTGCCGGGCGGCTTCCGGCATATCACCACCACCGAGCTCGGACCGCAGCGCGGTGACGCGGCCTTGGCCCGCGCCTACCAAGCGGCCGATTTCTTCGTGAGCCCTTCGACCAACGAGACCGGCCCGATGATGGCCGGCGAGGCGATGGCCTGCGGTCGTCCACTCATCGCCTACCCGATTGGCATCGCGCCTGACCTCATCGACCAAGGCCGCAACGGCACGCTCGTCGAGCCGATTGGAGACGTCGCCGCGCTGGCCGCCGCGATCCGCTCCTACGCCGAGATGCCTGCGGCCGAGCTCGCCGCGCGCCAGCAGGCCGCCGCCGATTCCGCTGGGCGAATCTTCTCGGCCCGATACTTTGCGGAACAGGTCCAAGCCGCCCTGCGCCGATGAAGTAAGCCTCCGTCTATTACCGCGATTACGCGGAGAACAGCCTGTTCACGCCGGGCGCGGGTGAGAATAACGGCGAGTTCTATCTGCCGTATGCCAAGCTCCGCGAACGCTTCCTGGCCGCCGGCATCGAACTCAATACCCCGGACGTGAACGCCGGCCGCGCGGTCGAGTTCGAGCTTCATATCAATTGCCGCCGCCAGGATCCGTCCGCCCGCGCCTACGTCTACCTGTACGAGAACCCGCTGATCCGCCCGCTCAAACCGCGACCGCTCCGCCTTGGCCCGTTATGCGAAGTGGTTCGCCTGGGACGGCGCCCTGCGCGACGACCCGCGTACGGTGAGCCTGCTTTAACCCGAACCGCTTCGAGACCGGCCCATGGAACGGCCCGGAGAAGCGCCCGCTCTTCTGCGTGCTGGTGGCTTCGAATAAGGCCCTCACGGTCGTCGATCCGCGCGACCAATACCAGGCCCGCGTCCGCATCCTTGATTGGTACGAGCGCCAGGCGCCGGCCGACTTCCATCTGTTCGGCCGTGGCTGGGATCGCCCGGCCGCGCTGCCCGGCCGCTGGGGTCGAGTCCGCAATCAGCTGCGCAAGATCCTTGGCCGCTTCCTCCCGGCGAAGTCGCCTTACGCCACCTGCGCGGCCCGGTCGACGACAAGATCGAGCTGCTTACGCGCGCCCGCTTTTGTCCTCGCCCACGAGAACTGCCGCGACCTCTCCGGTTACGTGACCGAGAAGCTCTTCGACTGTTTCCGCGCCGGCTGCGTGCCGGTCTACGTCGGCCCGCAGGAGATCGCCGACCTGATCCCGGCGGATTGTTTCATCGACGGCCGGTCTTACGAGACCCCGGCGGCGCTCGACGCGCACCTGCGCACGATCGACGGCACGGCCTACCGCGCCACCCAGGAGCGCATCCGGGCCTTCCTCCTCTCCGACCGGGCCAGGCCGTTCTCGCAGGACCACTTCGCCGACGTCCTGGCCCGCGAGATCCTCGCCGACCTCCCTGCTGCCCGATGAGCCTGCCTTCGATCAGCGTCATCTTCCTTTCCTATAAGCAGGAGGCCTACGTCGGGCCGCCTTGCGAGCGGTGCTCGCGCAGGATCTGCCGGACTACGAGATCATCATCGGCGACGACGCTTCGCCGGACCGCACCCGCGCGCTCATCGAGGCCGAGCTCGCCGCCTACCGCGGCCGCGCCCGGATCGTGCTGCTGCCGCCCGCGCCGAACGTCGGCGTCATCCGCAATTTCAACCGCTGCGTCGCCGCCTCCACCGGCGACATCCTCGTGGCCGCCGCCGGCGACGACGTCAGCCATCCCACGCGCCTGCGCCGCATCGCCGAATTCTTCCGCGACCATCCGGCTTGCTTCGCCCACTATTCCAACGCCCGCGTCGTCGACGCCACCGGCGGGGTGCTGCGGCCCGCCTGGTATCACCATCAGGGCGTCCTGATCCGGCAGTTCGATCCGCGCGGCTTCCATCTCTACCAAGGCGTCCAGTTCTGCGGCGCGACCGGCAGCTACCGCGGCGACGTCTTCCGGAAGTTCCCGCCGATGCCTGGCACGACCGGCGGCGAGGACGGCCCGGCGATCCTGCGCGCGCTCCTGCTCGGCTCCGCCGCGATCGACGATGAGATCCTCCTGGATTGGCGCTGGCACGGGGCGAACATGTCCCACGGCAGCAAGCCCAGGGGCCTCGGATGGCGCGACAAGCTCCGCCGTGCCGCCGCCTGGCCCGCCGGGCAGAAGGTCCATCGGCGCGGTTACCTCGCCGACCTCGCCCACGCCGAACGGTCCGGCCTGGCGTCCGCGGCGACGATCGCCCGCTTCCGCTCCCTGGTCGACGACATCCATGCGCAGGCTTCGGTGAAGTTCCACTGCACGCACCCGAACGCCCGCTGGCGGGCCATCGGCGGAGCCGTCCGTCGCTTCTGGCAGGTCTCGCCGCGCGGAGGCGTGTGGAAAGTCCGTTTCCTCGCCAAGGCCCTCGCCAAGAAGCTGCTGCCCGGACCGCTGCGCGCCGTCGCGCTGTTCGACTTCTCGAAGTTCTAGGCCCGCGTGGGGTGGCGCGCGATTGCGAGGCCAGGCTATTGAAGTTGTCTTCAACTAGGCATACGTTTCTATGATGCCATGCGAATCATGGCATCAGCCAAATGGCGCATCCTCGCTTTGGCCCGGGCTTGTGGCTATCGAGGGAACCCCCGGATCTTCGGGGTGGAGGTTCCCCTGGAGCTTATCCCCTCAAAGGTAATCCTAGGGCAACTGGACGCAGGTTCGTATGAAGCGAAAGAAGCTAGGTTCATCCGCACGTTTCTGCCGGCCGGGGCGCACGTGCTGGAACTGGGTGCGAGCCTGGGCGTCATTTCTTCGATCATCCTCGGCCGAAAGCCCGCTCGCCTGATTTCTTACGAGGCCGTCGGCGCCTTGGCGGACATCGCGCGTAAGGTCGTAGCCCACAACCATCCGGATACTCCCTGGGAACTGGTCCACTGTGCGATTGCGGATGAAGGTGTTACGGTGGTGGCGTTCGATTGGTCCCCGGAATACACCCAAGGCGGCTCTGTGTCGCGGACCGATGGCGGGGCTCGCCTGCGCGTGCCAGCCTCCTCGCTGTCGGCGGTCATCGTCCGGCACGGCCTGCCCGACTCCGCCTGGCTCGTCATGGATATCGAAGGCATGGAGTGGGAGTTGGCCCGTCGCCAGGCCGATTCCTTGCGTCACTTCGCCGGAATCATCGTCGAGTGTCATGACGTCAAGGATGGCGAACATGCGATCGCACACGCAGAGGTGCTCGCTGAAATAGCCAGAGCAGGCTTCGTGGTCATCGCCCGACGTGGTCAGGTGGCGGTGCTGCGTCGCCCTCAGGATTCAAGCCTGCGCCGCCACGAGGTTTGATCAGGCCCGCGGGCCGTACTTGCGCTGCGGCGCCTGGGTCGGGGCGATGGGCTCGATCTGCACGCCGGCGCACGCGGGGTGGCGACCAAAGGTGCCGTAGGTCTCGGTATCGAAACGCGTGGTCATGCCGCGGGCGGCCTCGGCCACGAGCACGCGCCCGTCGGGCTGAATGAACCCGACTTGGACAATCGTCGTGCCGTCCACCTTACGGGTGTGCGCCACAATCTTCTCGAGGAAGTCGCCGGCGTCGGGTCCAGGTTTGAGGGCGAAGAGGATCTTCTTGATGAGGCCCGGGGCGCGGCGCAGCGGGGTGATGGCGTGCGCGCTGAGCGACCACTCGCCGCGTTCTTCACGGAAGTTGAGGCGGGCGTCCACGATGACGTGCGAGCCGTCCATGAGCAGCGGCAACTCGCCGTCCTTGATCTGCGCGGCAGCATCATAGGCTTCAGAGAACATCATCACGGGAATGGTCACGGAGCGCGAGGCGACGGTGAAGAGCGCCCAGGGGCGGTTATCCTTCTTGGAAATCTTCTTCTCGAGGGCGCCGACAATCCCGCAGACGCGGACGGTGTGGCGCTCCTTCTTGTCGAGCTCGATGCGGTCTGGGGTGACGGTCAGGGTGGCGATGGCTTCGTCCAGGCCGTGGTAGTCGGCGAGGGGGTGGCCGCTGAGGTAGAAGCCAAGCAGGGCCTTCTCGCTGTTGAGCATCTCCAGCTTGGGCATCTTTTCTGACTTGCGCAGGACGAGATCCGTCGGGCGAGCGGCGCCGGCGTCCTCAGCCCCGAGCATGTCGAAGAGTGAACCTTGGCCGCTGGCGCGTTCTTTGCGCTCGCCGGCGAAGTGGCGGCGGACAGACTCGATGGAGTCGACGAGGTGACGGCGGTCTTCGCCGGTGAAATCGAAGGCACCGGCGCGCACCAGGCAGTCCAGCGTGCGGGAATTGAGGTCGAACTCACCCAAGCGACCGACGAAGTCGCCGAAGTCCTTGTAAGGGCCGTTCTTCTCGCGCTCGGCGACAATATTGCGCGCGGCCTGTTCGCCGACGCCCTTGATGGCGCCGAGACCGAAGCGGATGGCGTTGTCCTTGATGACGGGCGTAAAGTCGGTGTCGGACTGGTTCACGTCCGGTCCTAGGGCCTTCATGCCGAGGGCCTCGACTTCACCCATGAATTCGGCGAGCTTGTCGGCGTTGCCTTGTTCGGAGGTCAGCACCGCGGCCATGAACTCGACGGGGTAGTTGGCCTTCAGGTAGGCGGTGCGATACGAAAGGATGGCGTAGGCGGCGGAGTGCGACTTATTGAAGCCGTACTCGGCGAACTTCTCCAGGGTGGCGAAGATCTCTTCGGCCTTCTTCTTGTCGATGTTGTTGGTCGTCTTGGCACCTTCGATGAAGATGGAGCGCTGCTGCTCCATCTCCTCACGGATCTTCTTACCCATCGCGCGGCGAAGCATATCAGCGCCGCCGAGGGTGTAGCCGGCGATGACCCGCGCTGCTTCCATGACCTGTTCCTGGTAGACCAAGATGCCGTAGGTCTCCTTGGCGACCTTCTCGAGGAGCGGGTGGGCGTATTTGACGAAGGTAGGGTCGTCCTTACCCTTGATGTAGTCGCCGATGAACTGCATCGGGCCGGGACGGTAGAGCGCGATGAGCGCGACAATTTCGTCGATGGCCGAGATACGGAACTTGCGGCAGAGCGACTGCATGCCGCCGGATTCGAGCTGGAACACGCCGATGGTCTTCGCCTCATTGAGGAGTGCAAAAGTCTTGGCGTCATCGAAGCCGAGCTTCTCGATGTCAAAATCAGCCTGACGGCGATGCTTGCGCACAAGCTTCTGGGCGTCGTCGATGATGGTGAGGGTCTTGAGGCCCAGGAAGTCCATCTTCAGCAGGCCGAGCTTCTCGACGGGATCCTTGGCGTACTGGGTCGTCAGGTCGCCTTCCTGCATCGTCACGGGGATGATGTCGGTGAGCGGGCGGTCGGCGATGATCATGCCGCACGCGTGCTTGCCGGAGTTGCGCACCATGCCCTCGATGACGCGGCCGGTCTCGATGATGCTGGCGGCCTGGGGGTTGATGGCGACCTCCTCGCGGAGCTCGTTGGACTTCTTCAGGGCGTCCTCGAGCGAGATATTGATGTCGTCGGGGACGAGCTTGGCGAGGCGGTTGGTCTCGATGAACGGCAGGTCGCGGATACGGGCGAGGTCGCGGACGACCATCTTGGCGCCGAACGTGCCAAAGGTGATGATGTTGGCGACGCGGTCTTCGCCGTATTTCTTGCGCACGTAGCCCACGACCTCGTCGCGGCGACGCATGCAGAAGTCGATATCGAAGTCGGGCGCGGAGACGCGCTCGGGATTCAGGAAGCGTTCGAAGAGCAGGCCGAAGCGAATCGGGTCGATATCGGTGATCTTGAGGCAATACGCCACGATCGAGCCGGCGCCCGAGCCTCGGCCCGGGCCGACGGGGATGTCATGGCGACGCGCCCAGTCGATGAAGTCCCAGACGATGAGGAAGTAGTCGACGAAGCCCGTGCCGGCGATGACGCCCATCTCGTAGTCGACGCGGCGGCAGAGTTCGGCGGGGCTGGTCTTGCCGACACCCGGAATCTTCTCGTCCTTCCACGCCTTGGGGTCGTCGTAATCCACCGCGTAGCGTTCCTTCAGGCCGGCCTTCACCTGCTCGAGCAGGTAGGAACCATTAGCCCGCATGGCCTTACGCTTCTCGGCTTCGATGACGAAGTCGCCCGGCTTGCCAGCGGAGACGAGCAGGCCGTTCTTGAGCTGCTCGTAGCCGTCGAGGATCTCGTCGATCTTATCGGAGGCCTTGGGCTTCACGCCTTCGCTGAAGATGTAGACCGGGTAGTTGTTCTGGCCGACGGGTAGCTTGACGTCGCACATCTCGGCGATGGCGACGGTGTTCTTAATGGATTCGGGGACTTCGCCGAAGACGCGGAGCATCTCGGCTTCGCTCTTGAGGTAGAACTCCGTGGCGGAGTAGCGCATGCGGCGTTCGTCGGCCAGGCGGGCGCCGGTCTGGATGCAGAGCATCGCATCGTGCGCAACGGAATCGCCGGCGTCGACGTAGTGGACGTCGTTGGTGGCGACCACGCGGAGCTGGAACTCGCCCGCGAGCTTGAGGAGGTCGGCGATGATGCGCTTCTGCTCCTCGAGGCCGTGGTCCATGAGCTCGATGACGAAGTTCTCGCGGCCGAAGATCTCGACGAACTTACCGCAGGCTTTGCGGGCGGCTTCGTAGTCGCCGCGGAGGAGGGCCTGAGGGATGACGCCCTGGAGGCAGCCGGAGAAGCCGATCAGGCCGTCGGCGTGCTTGGCGAGCTGCTCGAGGTCGGTGCGCGGCTTATAGTGCAGGCCGCGGACGTGCGCGTCGGAGACGAGCTTGGTGAGGTTCTGGTAGCCTTTGAAATTCCGGGCGAGCACGCCCATGTGGAAATACTTGTGCTCGCGCCGGTCGGGCTTGTCGGTGAGGGCGTGGTCCCAGACGAGGTAGAGCTCGCAGCCGAGGAGCGGCTTGAGCTTCACGTCGCCCTTGGAGCGCTGCTTGGCCTCGTTCCAGAAATCGAAGAGCCCGAAGAGGTTGCCGTGGTCGGTGATCGCCACCGCGCGCATGTTCATATCGCACGCGCGCTCCATCAGGCGGTCGATGCGGCTGCAGCCGTCGAGCATGCTGTAGTCCGTATGCACGTGGAGGTGCACGAAGTCTCGGCTGATGGTTTCCGGGTCGGCCATGCGTGGAGGGCGATAATAGGGAGTCGTCGGAGGGCAGGGGAAGGCATTAATCCGCGAGGTTATCCGCGGACTTATGCACAGCGGCCCCGCGGGCCGAATCCGGGCCCTTACTTGACCTTCACGAAGGTGCGCTTGCCGGCCTGGATCACCAGTTCGCCTGCGGGCTGTGCGACCTTCTGGGCTGGGTCGGAGACCTTGTCGTCGCCGATCTTGACCGCGCCACCCTCGATGAGGCGGCGGATCTCCTTCTTGGAGGGGAAGAGGTTCGTCGCGGCGAGGAGGTCGACGATGCTGACTTCGGCCGCGCCGCCGGAGACGGCAGCCCAGGTGAACTCAGGCATATCCGTGCGGACGCCGCCTTTGGAGAAGACGTTCTCGAACTCGGCGCGCTCCTTGGCGCCGGCGCCTTCGCCGTGGAATTTGTCCGTCAGGCGCGTGGCGAGCTGCTTCTTGGCTTCCATCGGGTGGCCGGCCTTGAGCGCGGCGATCTCTTCCGGAGAGGAGAGCAGGAGGAGGTCGTAGTAGACCCACATGGTCACGTCCGGCACAGACATGATGCGGCCGAACATGTCCTTCGCGCCGTGGTTGAAGGCGATGTAGTTGCCGAGGGACTTCGACATCTTCTTCTCGCCGTCGAGGCCGACGAGCAGGGGCATGCCGAGCACGGCCTGCGGGGCCATCTTGTCCTGTTCCTGCAGGTCGCGGCCGACGAGCATGTTGAAGAGCTGGTCGCTGCCGCCGATCTCAATGTCGGCCTTGAGCATGACGGAGTCGTAGCCCTGGAGAAGCGGGTAGAGGAACTCGACGATCGAGATGGGCGTATTGGACTCGTGGCGCTTGGCGAAGTCATCGCGTGCGAGCATCTGGGCTACCGTCATGCGGCGGCTGAGCTGGAGGGCGTCGAGGAACGACATCTTGCCGAACCACTCGCTGTTGCGGCGGACCTCGGTCTTCTTGGGGTCGAGAATCTGGTAAGCCTGCTCGAGGTAGGTCTTGGCGTTCTCCTCAATCTCTTGCTCGGAGAGAACAGGGCGCGTCTCGGACTTGCCGGTAGGGTCGCCGATGCGCGTGGTGTAGTCGCCGATGATGAGGACGGCCTGATGGCCGAGCTCCTGGAACTGGCGGAGCTTTTGGAAGACCACCATGTGGCCGAAGGTCAGGTCCGGGCGGGTGGGGTCGACGCCGAGTTTCACGCGGAGGGTCTTGCCGGCCTCGAGGCGCTTGAGGATCTCCGCCTCACCGATGAATTTCGCGGTGCGGGATTTCATGACCTTCAACTGTTCCGCGGGGGACATGCCTTCACTCTCCCCAAGGGGGAGGGGAGGGGGAAGGAAAAAGAGGAGATAGCAAAGGGGTAGGGGTAGGGGCAGGGGTAGGGGTAGGAAAGAGAGGTGCAAAAGTGCAAAGCGGCCTACGGCCTGTGCAAAGGTGCAAACGTGAAGACATTTTCGGGTCCCAGGTCTCGGCCCTGGGTAGGGTCGAGCATCCCTGCTCGACCGCGGCCGACCAAGGATGGTCGGCCCTACCTGGAGACAGGGGAGACCTGAGACCTGAATGTTATCTCCTACCCCTGCCCCGACCCCTACCCCTAACTTGCATCCCACCTTTGCACTTTTGCACGCGGCTCCGCCGCATTTGCACCTTTGCACTGCCTTCGCCCGCCTCTCTCTTGCCCTCCGCTCTCTTCCTTGCCTAATGGACGCATGGATCTCGTCCGCGAATTAATCGATTACGTGAAGCACCCGAGCGTGTCCACCGACCCGTCCTTCAAGGCGGGCATGGACGGGGCACGTGAACATATCTGCGGGCTGCTCAAGCAGGCGGGGCTCGAGGTCGAAGTCGTCCCGACGCCTCTCCACCCGATCGTGCTAGGCCGTCGTCGCGGTCCGAAGGAATGGCCCCACATCGTCCTCTACGGTCACTATGATGTGCAGCCGGCCGATCCGCTGAATCTCTGGACTTCCCCGGCCTTCGAGCCCGTCGTCCGTGATGGCAAAATCTGGGGCCGTGGTACCGCCGACAACAAGGGCCCGCATCTGGTGGCCGTCGTCGCACTCGCCCGCTTGCTCAAGCGCTGCCCGAATCTGCCGCTGCGCATCACCTTCCTGATCGAAGGCGAAGAAGAGATTGGCTCCCCGAGCTTCCCGGAATTCCTCCACAACCATAAGGCTGAGCTCGCTGAAGCCGATTGCGTCATTCTTTCCGACACCGCTTCACCGTCGTCCGATCAGATTGTTATCACGACGGCCCTCCGCGGCATCGTCGGTCTCGAAGTCGGCCTGACTGGCCCGAAGTCCGATCTGCACTCCGGCCTCCATGGCGGCGCAGTCTATAATCCCATCCAGGCGCTGGCTGAACTCTGCTCTTCGCTGCACGACGCCGATAACGCCGTGACGGTCGAAGGCTTCTACGACGGCGTCGAGCAGCCTACCCGCTGGGAACGCGAAGAGCTGCGCAAACTCCCGCTCAGCGAAGACGGCTACCGTCGCGCCCTCGGCGTCGACGAACTACATCCCGCCCCGGGTCTCGACGGACTCGAAGCCGTGCGCTTCGCGCCGACGCTGGAGTTTAACGGCATCGGCGGCGGCTATCAGGGCAAGGGCTCCAAGACCGTCATCCCCTCGAAGGTCTTCGCCAAAATCACCTGCCGTCTCGTTCCCGGCCAAGATCCGGCCGATGTGCATCGCAAGGTCGCCGCGGCCCTCCATGCCCGTGCTCCCAAAGGCGTGCGGGTCGACCTCATCGAGATGCAGGGTAATGCAGCCTATTACGTCTGCCCGCCCGATCGCCCGAATACTCCGGCCGGCCAGAATCCCGTCCTCGCCAAGGCCTTCCGTGAAGCCGACAAGGCCATCGGCGAAGCCTTTGGCAAACGCCCGCTCTATCTCCGCGAAGGCGGCAGCGTGCCCATCATCGGCGACATCCGTCGCGAGACCGGCCTCGATTCCGTGATGATCGGCTTGTTCACGCCCGAGTCCCACCTGCACGCCCCGAACGAGAACTTCGAGCTCGTGATGGCCGAGCGCGCCGTGAACGCCTACGAGAAACTCCTCGAGCGTCTCGCCGGCACCGACCGCGGTCCGCGCTGAGCCGGCATAGGCTGGTTAAACGCCCGTTTCCCTCGGTTTTCTAGGGCTACGTGGCAGGTTTACCCTTTCGCTTTCGCGGAGAACGCTTCAATCTCCGGGCATTCACCATGGCCGTCTTTCGCAAGCGCACGCACACCCCGACTCCTAAGAAGAAGGATATCCCGGCCGGTCTCTGGACCAAGTGCCCCCTCGACGGCGAGATGGTCTACACCAAGGACCTGGAGGCCAACTGGAACGTCTTCCCGGTCAGCGGCTACCATGAGCGCCTGTCCACCAAGCGCCGCATCGCCCTCCTGATCGACGAAGGCACCTGGAAGGAGACCGACAGCAAGCTGGTCTCCAAGGACCCCCTTAAGTTCACCGCCGGCGGTTCCTACCCCGAGCGCCTCGCCCAGCACCAGAAGAAGTCCGGCCTCCGCGACTCCGTCATCTGCGGCCACGGACTGATGGACGGCCTCCCGGTCTCCCTCGCGATCATGGACTTCTCGTTCATGGGCGCTTCGATGGGCTCCGTCGCCGGCGAGAAAGTCACCCGCGCCATCGAGCGCGCGATCAAGCTGAAGTGCCCGTGCGTCGTCGTCTGCGCCTCCGGTGGCGCCCGCATGCAGGAAGGCATCCTTTCCCTGATGCAGATGGCCAAGACCAGCGCCGCCCTCGCGAAGCTCCGCGCGGCCGGCCTGCCGTACATCGCCGTCCTCACCAATCCCACGATGGCCGGCGTCATGGCCAGCTACGCGACCCTCGGTGACGTCATCGTCGCCGAACCTGGCGCGCTCATCGGCTTCGCCGGCGCCCGCGTGATCAAGGAGACGACCAATCAAGATCTGCCCGAAGGCTTCCAGTCCTCCGAGTTCCTCCTGAAGCGCGGCCTCATCGACATGATCATCCACCGCAAGGAGATGAAGTCGAAGCTCGCCAGCCTCCTCCGCGCCCTGGCCCACCGTAAGGTGAAGGTGAAGGCCGTGAAGAGCCGCGCCTGAGCGCGACCTCCGCGGAGATGACTCCTGAAGAGACGCTCCGCTGGTTGACGGGACTACGTAACCTCGGTTCGCGCCTCGGTGTGGACCGTATGCGCCTCCTCTCCGCGCGCCTCGGCCATCCCGAGCGCGCGCAGCCGTGCTTTCACGTCGCCGGCACCAACGGCAAGGGCTCGACGTCCGCGATGATCGAAGCGATCCAGCGCGTGCAGGGCCGCCGCACCGGCCTCTACACCAGCCCGCATCTCGTCGCCATCGGCGAACGCATCCAGGTCGACCGCTCTCCGCTGTCCGACGCTGCGGTCGTCGCCTTGGCCGAACGCCTGCGCCCGCATTACGAGGCCATCCGCGCCGAGGGCCCGGAGAACGCGCCGACGTTCTTCGAGCTTATCACCGCCGCAGCGCTGCTGGAATTCGCCGAACGGAAGGTCGACGTCGCCGTGCTCGAGACCGGCCTTGGCGGCCGCCTTGACGCCACGAATGTCTGCGCGCCGGAAGTCTGCGTGATTACGTCCATCGGACTCGACCACCAGGAATACCTTGGCCCGACGATTGCCGCCATCGCCGCAGAAAAAGCCGGCATCCTCAAGCCGGGCGTGCCCTGCGTCGTCGGTGATGTGCCGCCCGAAGCCGAAGCGGTCATCATCGCCCGCGCCCGCGCAGTCGGCGCGCCGCTCCATTTCGTCCGCGATCGTTTCGCGTCGGGCCTGCCCGACACGAACCTCGTCGGCGAGCACCAGCGTCGCAACGCCGGCGCGGCCCTGCTCGCGTGCGAATTGGCGACGCGCCTGCCGATCGAAGACGCCAAGGCCCGCGCCGCGCTCCGCTCCGTCGAGTGGGCCGGACGCTGGCAGGAATTCCGCCTCGTCGATGGCCGACGCCTGATCGTCGACGGCTCGCATAACGAAGAAGGCATCCGCGCCATCGCCCCACTGCTCGCCGCCTTGAATTCTCCGACCGTCATCGTGGGCGCGCTTGGCGTTGATCGCGCCCGACCGCTCGTCGCCGCCGCCGCCAAGGCCGCCGGACGCCTCGTACTCGTCCGTCCCGATAACGAACGGGCGTGCTCCGTCGAGGAACTCGCCGCGCTCGTGCCGGCGGATTTCAAGGGCGAAGTCCACCGCTCGTCGGTCGCCGAACTTTTCCCCTCGCCGGCCGCGTGCACCGCTGAAGGCGGAACCATCGTCGTGCTGGGCTCGCTTTATCTCGTCGGCGAAGTCCTCGCGCGCCTGCGCGGCCACGGACTCCCCGACAGTTGGCAGGATCGCCTGCTTCCCGCGCGATGACCGACTATTCTTTCGTGCCGCCGAGCAGTACCACGCCGAAGGTTGATCCGGCGGAGCTGCCGAAGTGGCTGATTCAGGAAGACGACGACTACATGGTCTTCGATAAGCCGGGCTGGCTCGTCTGCCACCCGTCGAAGGACGGCCCATGGTCCTCACTCGTCGGCGCGGTCAAGGAATGGAAGCAGATGGACGTCTCGCACCTCGTGAGCCGCCTCGACCGCGAGACCAGCGGCGTCATCCTCATCGCCAAGCATTACGACGCCGCTTCCGCCGCGCAGACCGCGATGGAGCGTCGCATGGTGATCAAGACCTACTACGCGCTGCTCAAGGGTGAGCTCAAGGAGCCCGTCATGGTCGACCAGCCGCTCGGGCCCGACGAGACCAGCCAGGTCGTCGTGAAGACCGCCGTCCGCGAAGGCCCTGGCACCTTGCCCGCCGCGACGTTCTTCGAGCCCGTGCTGGTGCGTAACGGCTACACCCTCGCGCGCGTGCAGCCGCACACCGGCCGCAAGCACCAGATCCGCGCGCACGCCTTCTGGCTCGGGTATCCCGTCATCGGCGACAAGCTCTACGGCGGCGACGATTCACTCTACATGGAATTCGTCGCGCATGGCTGGACGCCGCGTCTCGCCGCCGCGCTCGAGATGGGCCGCCAGGCTTTGCATGCCGCCAAGCTGGAATTCCGCTTCCCGCCACGCATCACGCGGACTTTCACCGCGCCGCTTGCGCCGGATATGCGGGAGTTCGTGGTGAAGAAGATGGGCGTCTCTGGCGAAGAAGTTGATCAGTTGACCAGTTGACAAGTTGGCAAGGGAGGCAACTTAGAGGCCCGGAGGCCCAGAGGCTCGGTGGACCAGAGAGCGACAAAGTTGATCCGTTGAACAGGGGGCCAGTTGGCCAGAGCGTCACAAACTTCAGGTGGCGGGTGGCGGCCCCGGGTGGCAGGTGGCGGGAGAGGCATGCTATCGAGGTAAGGAAGTGATCACTATCGCGTCCGCCCTTAACCCCGACGGATGCGATGTCATCGCATCCCTACCTCGAGGCAGCTATGTCGTGACGCGGTCCCGACCCTACCAAAAAAGAAGGACAGCACGTGGTGCTGTCCCTACCCGTGCGCGAGCGCCGCGGCATCCACCAATGTCGCGCCGGCTTTGCGTAATGTCATCGCGCAGGCATGCAGTGTCGCGCCAGTGGTGAGAACATCGTCGATGACGACATAGCGGACGGAGGGGTCGACGGACTTCCCGTCGGCGACGACGAAGGCGCCGGCGACATTCTTGCGTCGCTCCTGCCGGCCGAGGCGGGTCTGGGAAATCGTCTCATGCTGTTTGCGGAGGAGGAATTCCGCCCGGCAGCCGGCGACATGTTCCGCGAGGACCTTGGCGATGCGTTCCGCCTGATTATAGCCGCGATCAAACTTCCGGGCCGCGTGTAGGGGGACTGGTACGAGCACTGACCCCGCGAGGTGGCGGCGGAAGACGTCGTCCGAGAGGGCGGCGTGGGCAAGGTCGTCGGCCAAGAAGGGGCAGCGTTCATATTTGATGCGGTGAATGATCCGCCGGGCGGGGCCGCGAGCCCGGAAGGCACAGACCGCCCGGGCGAAGGCGGGCTGGAGGTCGAGGCAATGAGGGCAAGCCCGGTCGCCTTCGAGGATGCCTTCGAAGGGGTGACCGCAGGTCAGGCACCGCGGGTCGTGGATGCGGGTGAGCTGGTCGGCCCCGGCGGCGGAGAGGTGCAGGCGAGCCCCGTCGTCCATCGGCTCCTGCGTGACCGCGCAGTCCCGGGGGAAGGCCAGGTCGAAGAACCCGCGGTCGAGCTCGGTCAGCCAGCGAGTCATAAGGCGGTGGCAGATTGCGTTTGCCCGTCGTCGGCTTCAATCCAAGGTTCTCCTCAGACTATGGCTTTCGATTTTGACAGCTGTCCGGAACGCTCCGGGACCGACAGCACCAAGTGGCACAAGTATGCCGATAAGGATATCATCCCTTGTTGGATCGCCGACATGGACTTCAAGGCGCCGCCCGCTGTAGTCGAAGCGGTCCAAGCTCGTGCCGCGCATGGCGTGTACGGATACCCCGCTCAGCGCGACGCCGTGTTCGCTTCCATCGTCAACCACGTCCGCCGTCGTCACGGTTGGGAGATTAAGCCCGAGTGGATCACGTTCATGTGCTCGCTCGTCCCTGGCATCCACGCCGCCATCCGCTGCGCCAGCAAGCCCGGCGAATCCGTGGTCACGACCGTTCCCGTCTACCCACCGTTCATGACCGCACCGGTGCTGTCCGAGCGTAATCCGCTGAAACTCGAGATGGTGTTCGAGGGCGGCCGCTGGACGTTCGATTGGGCCAAGCTCGAGGCCGCCTGCGCGCAGCCGCACGCCAAGGTGCTCCTGCTCTGTAATCCTTATAACCCGCTCGCCCGCGTCTTCGACCGTGGCGAACTCGACCGCCTCGCCGCGCTCGTGCGCAAGCATGAGCTCACCGTCTGCTCCGACGAGATCCACTGCGATCTCGTGCTCGACCCCGCCGCGGAGCATATCGTCTTCGCCGCGATGGGGGAAGATCTCGCCGCCCGCACCGTCACCCTGATGGCCGCGAGCAAGACCTTCAATATCGCCGGCCTCACCTGCGGATTCGCGATCATTCCTGATGCTGGCCTGCGCTCTCGCTTCCGTCGCATTCTTCAGGGCATGTCGCTCGATCAGAATGTTTTTGGCCTCGCCGCCACCCAGGCCGCGTTTGACCACGGAGAGCCGTGGCGTCTCGAGTGCGTGGATTACCTTCGCGGCAACCTCGATCTCATTGAACAGGAACTCAAGTCCATGCCCGGCGTCGTGCTGCGCCAGCGCCCGCAGGCCAGCTTCCTCGTGTGGTTCGACATCACCGCCCTCGGTTTCGAGGACGCGCATGCCGAGTTTGAGAAGGGCGGCATCGGTTTCAGCAACGGCGCCGACTTCGGCGGCCCTGGCCATGTGCGTCTTAATTTCGGTTGTCCCCGCGAACGCCTGCGTGAGATTTTGCGCCGGATGAAGGCGGTCGTGGCGAGGGCGCCGGGAAGAGCGAAGTAAGCGAGGGCCGGAGGGCCGGAGGGCAGGGTCTGGGAGATTCATGAGGTAGGGCTGACCATCCTTGGTCGGCCGCGGTCGAGCAGGGATGCTCGACCCTACCCAAGGCAGAGAAACAACGAGCGAAAACGGAAACCGGATGATTGGGCTGTGGCTGCCTTGAGGTAGGGACGTGATCACTATCGCGTCCTAATCTGCGTCGTGCTTTCCGTGGCCGAGGACAGCACGTGGTGCTGTCCCTACCTCGATCCAGGCACCAGGAAATTTCATCCTGCCACCCGCCACCTGAGGCTGCCACCCGCCACCCGAAACGGGAATGTCCCTCTGGTCAACTGAGCCTCCGGGCCTCTGGGCCTCTGTTTTAAGGCAATTTCGGCACCGAATGCCTCTCCTTTCTTTTTGACGAACGGCCGGGGAGTCCCATCGTCAGACGACTCAGGACAGTCCGATGGTGTAATGGTAGCACAGGAGATTCTGATTCTCCTTGTCTAGGTTCAAATCCTAGTCGGACTATTTCCTGAAAGCAAAAAGCCCTCTCACGAGGGCTTTTTCATGCCTAGACGGGACGCCTCAGCGGGCGTTCCAGAAAATCATGAGGTTCTTGGTCTGGCGGCCGGCGACGATGAGGTCGGGCTTGCCGTCGCCATCGAGGTCGGCGGCCTTGAAGTCTTCGACGGCGATCTCCTTGGTCGAGATCACGCTCGTGCGCCAGGTCTTGCCCGCATCGTCGAGCGGGGTGAGGAGGCGGACGCCGGGGTCGGCGCCGCGCCAGCCGACCATGACCTGGTCGGAGCCGGTGCCGAGGAAGTCGGCGCAGGCGACCGCATGGCCGTCCTTGAAGCCATCGAGGACCTGATTGCGCTGCCAAGCGCCGGTGCCGTCACGGGTATAGATGGCCGACTTCGTGCCGTGGAAAGGTTCGATCGTCGCGATGAAGTTGCCGGAAGGCAGGCGGCCGCCACGGAGTTCGCCGATGGGTTCGGTAGTGAGCTGCGTCTTCTGCCAGGCGCCGTCGGCGTAGGAATTGAACCAGATGCCTTCCTTGGAGCCGGCGAGGATTTGTTGGGCGATATGTCTCTGCCAGCGCACCAGCTCGAGGTTATGGGTGATGTGGCCAGAGTCGTTGACGAGCTCGGTCTTCCATTCGTCCTTCGGATTGGCCGGCTTGCGATAGGCGAGGAGCTTGGCGCCCGCGCCTTCGCCGCCTTTGTTGCCGACGCCATGGAGAGGTTGGACGACGAGGTCCCAGCGGCCCGTGGAGACCTCGACCCACTGCATGCGGTGGACGGTCGGTTCATGGTGCAGCTTCACCGCTTCCCACTTCTGGGTGCGATCAGCCGGGGGGATGAGATAGAAGACCGCGCCGCTCTTCACCGTGTCGGACGGATTCCAGCCGGCGCCGATGGCGATCTCGGCCTTGCCGTCACCGTCGATGTCACGCGCGGCCACGCAGACATTATCCTCCTTCGTGAGGTTCTCGGCGATGACGTGCTTCTTCCAGGTGGGGTTCTGATACCACTGCACCGTAGACTTGTCGGCCAGGATGATATCAGGCTTCCCGTCGCCATCGACGTCGGCGATTGCCAGGCCGTAGCCAATCTCGATCTTGTCGATCTCCTGCAGGCGGAACTTCGGTTCCGGCGCGGCGAACGCGACGGAGGCAAGCAGGAGGGCAAGGAGCGGGGTCGGCTTCATGGTCTGTTTGGTAACCTGTCCAACCCTGCCTGTCGACCCCGGTTCCGCGACGGGTAGGGACAGCACTACGTGCTGTCCTCGGCCGCCGCAGGGCGGCCGCAAGTAGGGGCGTGGCTTTGCCGCGCCCTCCGAAGTGAGGAGTGCACGATGAATCGTGCCCCTACCTAGCGTTCACCATTCGGCGAACGTGTCATAACTTAGGACGCGATAGTGATCACGTCCCTACCTCGATGCAGAGGAAGAGCCAAAGGGAGACCGGAAACCGGGAGGTTTGCTTCGGGCATGATTAATAACCCCAGCCAATCATCCGGTCTCCGGTTTCCCTTTGAGCGAACTTAACCGCCAGCCGCGGACACCTACCTTAAGGCAACTAGGGCAGCACGCGGTCCCGACCCTACCTCGGCAGCCGGTCAACTTCTTACGAAGTCAGCCGCTCGAGGCACTCCGCGTAGAGGGCCTGCGTCTTCTGCACGACGTCAGCCGGCAGGGTTGGGCCCGGCGCGGTCTTATTCCACGGCTGGGTTTCGAGCCAATCGCGGACGAACTGCTTATCGTAAGAGGGCTGGGCGCGGCCGGGCTGCCAGGTGGCGGCTGGCCAGTAGCGGGAAGAGTCGGGCGTCAGGACTTCGTCGATCAGCACCAACGAGCCGTCGGGAGCGCTCCCGAATTCGAACTTCGTATCGGCCAGGATGACGCCGGCTTTGGCGGCGCGTTCGGCGCCCATGCGGTAGAGCGCGATGGAGGTTTCTTGTACCGTGCGGAAAACTTTTTCGCCAAGGACCTCGCCGCAGCGGGCGCGGGTGATGGCCTCGTCGTGGCCTTCGGCGGCCTTAGTGGACGGCGTGAAGATCGGCTGCGGCAGCTTCGAGCCGTCGAGCAAGCCTTCGGGCAGTGGGTGATCGAGGATGCCGCCGGTCTTCTGGTATTCCTTGAAGCCGCTGCCCGCGAGGTAGCCGCGGACGACTGCTTCGACCGGGAGAGGCTTGAGCTTGCGCACGAGCATCGAGCGCGGGATCAGGTGTTCGTGGCCGTGCAGGGCCTTGGCCAGTGCGTTGGCGTGGTCGGGCACCAGGTGCGTCGGGAAGACAAGGCGGGCCTGGTCGAACCACCAGAGGCTGATCTGGGTGAGGAGGATGCCTTTGCCCGGGACGCCGTTGGGCATCACGACGTCGAAAGCCGAGAGACGGTCCGTCGCCACGATCAGGTAATGCGTGCCGAGGTCGAAGACTTCACGGACCTTACCCTTCGCTTGGAGCGGGTAGGGTAGGCCGGTGACGGTCATCAGCGCTTCGGTGGGCAAGGGCGGCGTCTTCATCCTGCCACGGAGATAGGGCAGGGCGGGGCGGCAGGGCAAGGTGGTTCGTCGTTGAGGCGGCGACTCGCGCGGGCAGGATGCGAGTCGCCCGATGGAACTCCGCGACGCCCATTGTCATTACCAGTTCGCCGAAGTGCCGTACGCCGCGGTCGAGCAGGCCCGGGTGGACGGCGTGGGCCAGGCGATGATCAACGGCAGCGCGCCCTCCGACTGGGCGGACGTGGCGGCCCTCGGCCGGCGCGATCCGCGCAACCGCGTCTCGTTCGGCCTGCATCCGTGGGATGTCCCGACCGCGCCCGCCGGCTGGGAAGCGGAGCTCCGCGCGGTCCTGCTCGCGCATCCGACCGCTGGCGTCGGCGAGATGGGCCTCGACCGTTGGGTAAAGGATCACGACCCCGTCGCCCAAGAGGCCGCGTTCCGGACGCAGCTCGCTTTGGCCGTCGAGCTCGACCGCGCGCTCACCATCCACTGCGTCAAAGCGATCGGACCGCTGATGGATATCTTACGTGCGACCGCGCTCCCGCGGCGCGGCTTTCTCCTGCATAGTTGGAATGGCCCTGTCGAACTCGTGCCCGAGCTCGCGCGGCTCGGGGCGTATTTCTCTTTCAGTGCGCACCATCTCATTCCGCGCAAGGCTGACCTCCGCATTCAGTTTGCCGCGGTGATTCCGCGGGAGCGAATCCTCGTCGAGACCGACGCTCCCGCGCTTTGTCCCGCAGCGGAGTTTCGCGTGCGTGAGCTCGCGCCCGACGCGGAAGGCTCCGAGCAGAACCATCCCTCGAATCTCGTGCGTAATAACGCCGAGCTCGCGCTGACCATGGGTGTGACGCCCGAGGAGTCCGCCGCGCTGACGTGTGCGAACTTCGCGCGCTTATTCGGCGCGTAGCAGCGAGAGGCGGAGTGCTTCGCCGGCGGCCGCGAGGCCGAACGCGCCGGCCACATGCGACGCCGTACCGTAGCCCCATTCGCAGTTCGGGTGCAGGTCTTCACCTTCAGGAATTTCACCGCCTGGGAGGCCTTCGCAATCCGTCGGCTGCGTGAATGGTTCGTCGGACCACACGCACGAGACGCCGAACGGCGCCTTGCCACGGGGGAAGTCGAAGTTCTGACGGAGGCGTTTGCGGACCAGCATCATCAGCGGATCATCGCGCGAATCGCGGAGATCGGTGACCTTAATTCGCGTGCCGTCGAGGCGGCCGGCGCAACCGCCGACCGTGACCACTGGCAACTTACGGTTCACCGCTTCGGCGATCAGGCCACACTTCGGCGAGAGCGCATCCATCGCGTCGATCACCACGCCGTCGAAATCCGTGAGGACCTCGTGCGGATTGAAGCGGGAAAGGAAGCGCTGGTGGAGCGTCGTGCGAATCTGGGGGTGGATCGAGCGGGCGCGTTCGGCCATCGCCTCCGTCTTTGGCTTACCGTCATTGCCTGCGACGGCGTGTAGTTGGCGGTTCGTATTGGAGATGCAGACAGCATCGCCATCGACCATCGAGAGGTGGCCGACACCCGAGCGGGCGAGAGCCTCAACGGTCCAGGAGCCCACGCCGCCGAGGCCGACGACGAGGAAGGATGAGCGGGCGAGGCGTTCCATGCCGGCGCGTCCGTAGAGACGGCCGATGCCGGCGAAGCGTTGGAGGTGGTCCGCATCCATGGCCATCAATCAAGGCGGTAAGCGGCTCCCCTCCAAGGAACAAACGCACTTCCTCCGGGCTTGCTGGCCGGGTCGCCCCGGGCATCGTGATGGCCGATGTCCGCCGCCCCTCCCGCCCCCAAAGCCGAGATCCTGCGAAAGCCCCTCGAGCCGCTCTGGCTGTCGGCGGCCCGACTTGGTTTCTGGGGCCTGCTCATCGGCCTCGTGGTCGCCCTGGTGTTCGTCGTGCTTGATCATCGGAAGGCTAACTCCGTGTCGCAGGTCTGCATGCAGGCGCGGATCATCTTCCTGCAGTATCAGGCTGAGAAGAGCGCGTGGCCGATGGATTGCGACCTCGCGGCGCCCGGCGGACAGTTCGGTGGTTTCAATCTCGAGCCGATGACCACGGCGGTCGCCAAGTGTCAGGTCTCCGGCAAGTGGGTCTTCCAGGCCAAGTCCCCCTCGGGCGGTCCGGCGGTCGTCTTCACGCCGGCGGTGCCCGGTCGTTCCTACGAACGCGCCTTCGGGGTCGCCGACGGCTGGGTCGATGATGGCCACGCCGACAAGGGCGATCTCCTGGTCCGCGAAGACGTCGCGTTGCTCAGGCTGTCGGCCGAGTAATCGCCTCAGCGCGCTCGCGCAGGTCAGCCTCGAAGAGCGCGTCCACGAGCTGGTCGAGATTTCCTTCGAGCACCTGTTCGATCCCGTGGACCGTGAGGTCGATGCGGTGATCGGTGATCCGGTTCTGCGGGAAGTTGTAAGTGCGGATGCGTTCGGAGCGGTCGCCGGAACCCACCTGTGTCTTGCGCGCGTCGGCGCGGGCCTCGCGTTCCTTGGCGCGCGTCAGGTCGAGGAGGCGGGAGCGCAGGACGCGGAGGGCCTTTACGCGATTGCGCAGCTGGGAGCGTTCGTCGGCGCAGTAGACCATCAACCCCGTCGGCTTGTGGATGATCTGCACCGCGGACTCCGTCTTATTGACGTGCTGGCCGCCGGCGCCGCTCGCGCGGGCGACGGACATATCGAGGTCTTCGGGCTTCAGGACGACTTCGGCTTCTTCGGCTTCGGGGAGGACCGCGACCGTGGCAGCGGAGGTATGGACGCGGCCGGAGGCTTCGGTGGCGGGCACGCGCTGGACGCGGTGGACGCCGGCCTCGTGGCGGAGGAGGGCGGTGGCGCCTTCGCCTTCGATGAGCAGGACCGCGTCGCGGACCCCGCCTAGGTCGGAGTGGGAGAGGGACATCAGCTCACACTTCCAGCCCTTCTTCTCGGCGAAGCGGGTGTAGGCGCGGAGGAGCTCGGCGGCGAAGAGGGAGGCTTCCTCCCCGCCCGTGCCGGCCCGGATTTCTACAAGAGCATTACGAGAATCATCCGGATTCACCGGGATGATGGACCGGATCAGCTGTTCGCGGGCCACCTCGACGGCCGGCTCCAGCCGGGCGATCTCCTCGGCGGCCATCGCGCGAATCTCCACGTCGGCCTCGCCGGCCAGGGCGCGGGACTCGGCCAGCTCCTTTTCCAGGGCCACCAGGGCGTCGTCGGCCTTGACGGCTTTAGACGTGAACCGAAGCTCGGCACCGAGGGCGGCGGCCCGGCGGTTATCGGCGAAGGTCGCCGGGTCGGCCAGCAGGCCTTCGAGCTCGGCCAGGCGGCGGCGGAAGCCGGTCAGGTCGGGGCGGAGGGGGCTGGCGGACATTGTTAAGAGGGTTAATCGGGCTTGGACAGGAGACGTCCGTTCGTTATTCAATGGAGTGCGGCAGGCTCCCCTCCGCAAGCCCGACCTTCATCCCTTTTCCGACCGACATGCAGCCCAAGGAACCCGCGCTCCGCGGCACCCACGTCCTCACCTGTGTGTGGGACTTCGATAAGACCCTTTGCCCGGGCTATATGCAAACCCCGCTCTTCAAGGCCTTCGGGGTCGATGAGGAGCAGTTCTGGAAGGAAACGAACCAGCTTCCGGCGCTTTATGCCCGCAAAGGCATCCGCACGCCCAAGGACTCCGTCTACCTCAACCACCTCCTGAGCTATGTGAAGGCTGGCCTCATGAAGGGCCTCACCAACGCCCGCCTCCGGGAGCTCGGGGCTGAGATCGAGCTCTGCCCGGGCCTCCCGCAGTTCTTCCCCGCGCTCAAGGAGCACGTCCGCGAACTCGGCCGGAAGCATAACGTCGAAGTTGTCCTCGAGCATTACGTCATCAGCACCGGCCTCGCCGAGATGATCCGCGGCACCTCGCTCGCGGCGCATTGCGACGGCATCTACGGCTGCGAATTCCTCGAGCACCCGCTCCCGCCGCATTTCACCAAGCAGGACGAGCTCGCGTTGGACCTGCCGACCGAAATCACCCAGGTCGCCGCGATGGTCGATAACACCATCAAGACCCGCTTCCTCTTCGAGATCAACAAAGGCTCGAACAAGAACGCCGACATCGACGTCAACGCCGTCGTGCGCGCCGAGGACCGGCGCGTGCCCTTCGAGAACATGATCTACGTCGCGGACGGACCCAGTGACGTCCCCGTCTTTTCGTTGCTGCGTAAGAACGGCGGCAAGGCTTTCGCGGTCTACGTGCCCGAGAGCGAGGCCGAGTTCGCCCAGAACGACGCGCTGCTTCAGGCCGGCCGCGTGCATGGCTACGGCCCGTGCGATTATTCCGCCGCTTCCTTCACGCCCAAGTGGATTCGCCACGCCCTCGCGGGCATGGTCGAACGCCTCGCGCAGGAACGCACGCGCGCCCTCGCGGCCCGCGTCACGCGTCCGCCTCGCCATCTGCACGCCGAGCCGGCGCCTCCTGGCGCCGCGGACGCCGCCTCGCAGGGAACCCTCTTCGGCGAATAATCATGCCAGCCCCCGCCCGCAAACGCTCCACCACGCTCGCCCGCCCGGCCAGCGAGAGCAAACCGATCCTCGCCGTCGTGCTCGCCCTCGTCGGCGCGTTCCTGCTCGTCGCGATGCTGTTCCACACTCCCGCGGACCAGAATCTCATCCCGGAATGGCTGGAGAAGACCTTCAGCCTGCCGGCCGAATCGAACGCGACGGCCGAGCATAATCCCTGCGGCGCCTTCGGTGCGACCGTCGCGGTCATCCTGTTCAGTCTCTTCGGTTACGCCGGCTTCTTCGTGCCGTTCTTCCTTTTCGCCGCGGCTTGGTTCGCGCTCAACCAGCGCGCCCACACGCTCTGGCCGGTCAAGGTCACGCTGATGGTGCTCTGCATCGTTCTCTTCGCCCCGATCCTCACCCTATGGCTCGGCGCCGCGAAGGATGCCTCCGTCGCCTTCGATCCGCGCGGACCGGGTGGCGTGCTCGGCAGCATGCTCTTCTCCACTGTCTTCCATCCGGTGCTCGGTGATTATGGAGCCTGGATTCTCGTCTTCCCTTACGGCTTCTGTCTCCTCGGTGCGCTGGCGGACGATCCGAAGGCCACGCTTTCTTCTTGGATTGCGGAGATCCGCGATGGCTTCGGTGCCTGGAACGCCGAGCGTAAGGCCGCCGCCGCGACGGTCGCGGAAGAGCAGCGCCGCCGCGCCGCCAGCGCCGCCGAACTCCGCCGCAAGCAACAGGAAGTCGTCGGCACCGCCATCGCGGTGCCCCAGCCCAAGGAGGCCCCGAAGGCCGCCACCAAGGCCGCTCCAGTCACGGTCGATATTCCGCATGAAGGCCCGAAGGATGGCGATGATGTCGGCCCTGACCTCGTCGAGCCCGATACGGTGACCATTTCCCCTGACCCTGCGAATAAGGACAAGAAGTCGGAGAAACCCAAGGCGGCCTCGGAAGAAGAGGACGACGAAGAGGTCCAAGCCAAGCCCGTGCGGAAGCTGCCCGAGCCGCTCGGAGGTAATGTCGGAAAGGTATTGGTGATTCAGCAGGAGAAAATCGAAAAAGCCAGCGCAGCTAAGCCGGCAAAAAAATCCAACGAGAAGTATACTTTCCCCACGAAAGAAATGCTCAATGAGCCGTCCGCCAACTCACGGGCCGAGCCAGAGGATTTCCGGAAGCGTGCCGCCGATCTCATCGAGACCCTCAAGCAATTCAAGGTTGACTGCGTGCCGGTCGACCCCGTCAACGGCGTCGACGTCGGCATCCAGCAGGGTCCGTCGATCACGCGCTATGAGATCAAGCCCGCACCGGGAGTGCGCGTGGAGAAAATTGCCAATCTCTCGAATAACATCGCGATGAACCTCGAGGCCGAGGCCGTGCGCATCCTCGCACCCGTCCCTGGCAAGGGCACCGTCGGCATCGAGATCCCGAACAAGAACCGCAAGGACGTGCTCCTGCGCGAGATCATTGAGTCCAAAGCCTGGGCGGAGGCCGCCATGGAGCTCCCCGTCGTGCTCGGCGTCGATAGCGTCACCAACAAGCCCGTCATTCAGGATCTGGCCAAGATGCCGCACGCGCTCATCGCCGGCGCCACCGGCCAGGGCAAATCCGTCTGCATCAACGCCATCATCGTCTCGCTCCTCTACCGCTGCACGCCGCAGGACCTGCGCTTCATCATGGTCGACCCCAAGGTGGTCGAGCTGCAGATCTACAACAACCTGCCGCACCTGTTGATTCCGGTCGAGACCGACGCCAAGCGCGTGCCGGCGGCGCTCAAGTGGATCATCGCCGAGATGTCGCAGCGTTACAAAATCTTCGCCAAGTGCGGCGTGAAGAATATCACCGGCTTCAACGCCAAATTCGCCAAGGAGGCGGGTCTTCCTAAGCAGGAGGAGTTGGCGCTCAGCCCCGACGAGTTAGCTGCGGCGGCCGCCGCGGCGGAAGAAGTGATCGATGACGGCGTTCGCGTCCAGAATGAGAAGCTGCCTTACATCGTCTGTATTATCGACGAGATGGCGGACCTCATGATGGTCGCGGCGAAGGACGTCGAAACGTCCGTCGCCCGTATCGCCCAGTTGGCTCGGGCTGCTGGCATTCACCTCGTCCTCGCCACGCAGCGTCCGTCGACGGATGTCATCACCGGCCTCATCAAGGCCAACCTGCCTACGCGTATTGGCTTCAAGGTCGCCTCGCAGATCGACTCGCGCACGATTCTGGATCGTGGCGGTGCCGAGACGCTCGTTGGTCGTGGTGATATGCTCTTCGTGCCTCCAGGCAGCGCCACGCTCAACCGCGTGCAGGGCGCCTTTGTCGGCGAGCAGGAAGTCGCCGCAATTGTCGAGTTCCTGGCGGAGAAGAACGGCAAGCCCGAGTTCGCCCAAGATGTCATCAAGGCTATCGAGGAAGGTGCCTCTGGTGGCGCCGAGGGCGAAGAGGGCGAAGAGGGCGAAGATCCGCTCGTCGCGCAGAGCTGGGCCATCATCAAGGAAACTCGACGTGCTTCGGTCTCGATGCTCCAGCGCCGCCTCAAGCTCGGCTATAACCGCGCCGCGCGCATCATGGATATCCTCCATGACAAGGGTTACGTCGGACCGGAGAATGGCTCCAGCCCGCGCGAGATTCTGGTCGAGTGAGGCAGGAGGGCAGGAGGATACGAGGACCGGAGGACACGCGGTCCCGACCCTACCCATTACAGCCGCGGGAACCTGGAGCCGGCCGCCGAAGGCCGAACGGCTGACACCTGAAAGGCCGATGCCCCGGTAGCTGTCACCTGTCACCCGACAATATGTATCCCCAGCCAATCATCCGGTCTCCAGCTTCCCTCTGGGTGCTGCGACTGTCTTGAGGTAGGGACGTGATCACTATCGCGTCCTAATGTGTGTCTCCTTGCGGCGGCTTAGGACAGCACGTGGTGCTGTCCCTACCTCGATACACGCTTGAGCGAGGGCGCACGTCCCTACCTCGTGCCAACTTACTTCTTCTCCTTCTTCTTCTTTTTTTCAGTCACGACCGGCTTCTTCTTTTCTGGCGTCGGGATGGAAGGCTCGGGCACGGGCTTGGTCGGATCGACCGTCGGGGCTGGCGCGGCGGGGTCAAAGAAAGGCTTCGGCTCCGGAGCGGCCGGGGATTCCTTGGCGGGCTCGGCGGCCACGGCGAGGCTGGCGGTGAGCAAGAGGGCGAGGAAGGCGGGCTTCATGGGGATAAGGATGATACAGCGAAAGCCGGGGGAAGTTTCAAGGGCTTCGCGGCTAGGCATGAAAAAGCCCCGTCATCCGGGGCTTTTTAAGGGAGACGGCTCTTTTTTAGAGGGAGGTCGTTTCCTTGGCAGCCTTCTTGGCCGTCGGCTTCGCGGCAGGCTTCGGCGCTTCGGCGTCGGGCTTCTTCGCTTCCGGTTTCTCGGTCTTCTCGGCATCGGATTCCTTCTTGGCCTTCTTTAATTCTTTGGCGGCGGTGGCGCCGGCGACGACGGCAGCTTCCGCGAGCTTGGCGTTGGCAGGGGAAGCAGCCTTATCGGTACCGATGGCGGCGAGCTTAGCGGCTTCGGCCTGGGCGACCTTGGCGGCTTCCATCGCGATCTGGGTAGCGGCGTCGACGGACTCAGCAACGAGCGAGACTGGATCGGCGAGCGCGGCCGCGACGGGGACTTCCTTCTTGGGCTTCTTCTTGTCGGTCGTGGCCTTCGGCTTGTCGACCACGACGGTGCCCTTGCTGGAAGTCGGGGGCTTTTCGTTCGTGGTGGCGGCCGAAGCGAGGGCGGCGCCGGCGAGCAAGGCGAGGAGACTGGTCTTCATGTTATGGATAATACACCACGTGCCGGACGGAGTTTCAACCCCCGACAGGGCGGAAGGTTAAGAAGGCAGCCCGAGGATGTCGTAAAGGCCGATAAACACCCAGTTTTCACTCCGGACCACGTTTGGACGCTCAGCCGATAGCAACGAGTGGAGGCCTAAAGGGGGAAATTGTCCTATTCGCTTGCCCGCCCGAGGCGTTTCCCAATGTAAGTGCCTTCGATGTCTTCCATCGAAAACCTGTTCGGACAAAACCGCGAATGGTCAGAGAGCGTTCGTCGCCGCGACCCTGCTTTCTTCGAGACGCTGTCCAAGCAGCAGACTCCGCGTTACCTCTGGATCGGCTGCTCGGATAGCCGCGTCCCCGCCAACGAGATTGTCGGTCTGCTGCCCGGCGAGCTCTTCGTGCATCGCAACGTCGCCAACGTCGTCGTGCACACCGACCTCAACTGCCTCTCCGTGCTACAGTACGCCGTCGATGTCCTGAAGGTTGAGCACGTCATCGTCTGCGGGCCACTACGGCTGCGGCGGCGTGCAGGCCTCGCTCGAGCGCCGCAAGGTAGGCCTCGTCGATAATTGGCTGCGTCACGTGCGCGACGTGCACCACAAGCACGCTATCGTCGTCGAGTCCGTGCTCGGCCCCGCGAAGCTGGACACGCTCTGCGAGCTCAACGTCATTGAACAGGCGGCCAACGTCTGTCATTCCACGGTCATGCAGGATGCCTGGGCCCGCGGGCAGAAGGTCGAGGTCCACGCTTGGATCTACGGTCTGCGCGACGGCCTGATTAAGGACCTAGGTCTGAACGTCGCATCCCTCGAGGCGCTGACGCCGGCTTATGGCAAGGTGTTGGCCCACTACCGCCGCCTGGGTGGAACCGCTGGGTAGTAGGTCCGCTTGAGCGCCGCCGTCACGCCGTCAGCGTGGCGGGATGATTTCTCAGGATCGTCCGCGTGAGCGGCTCGTGCGGCTTGGTCCGCGGGCCTTGCTCGACGCCGAGCTCATCGAACTCCTCATCGGCACTGGCACCAAGGGCGCGCCAGCACCGGTCGTCGCGACGGCCTTGCTGGCGGAGTCTGGTTCGCTGGCGGCGTTGGCGACCTGGGACACGCATGACTTCGGGCGGGTCCACGGGCTCGGTCCCGCGAAGGCGGCCGAGCTTACCGCCGCGATGGAACTCGCGCGAAGAATCCGAGAGCGCGCGCATGATCCCGGCGAGAAGCTTGACGCCCCCGCCAAGGTCTGGGCGCGGCTCGAACCATTCGCGGCCGGCCTCGCGGTCGAGAAGTGCTGGGTGCTCTGCCTGAACCGGCGCAACCGGCTGCTCGCATTGCATGAGGTCAGCTCCGGGACCGCGACGAGTTCGCTCCTGCATCCGCGAGAGGTCTTCCGTCAGGCGTTGAAGCATGCCGCGTCGGCGGCGATCGTGGCGCACAACCACCCCAGCGGAGATCCGACGCCGAGTCCGGCGGACCGGGCCGTGACCCGGCAGCTGGCCGACGCCGGGAGGGTCGTGGGGGTGGAGCTGCTGGATCATGTGGTCATCGGTCGCCCGGAGGCCGATCCGGCGGGTAAAGGGTGGTTCAGTTTTGGTGAGGCGGGCTTGATTTAGAGGAACTTCCCCGTGAGGTTAGGGTCACAACCTCATGCCACTTTCCCCGGTCCAGTAAGGTCGTGGCCGCGCTCGTCGTCCTCGCCTCCCTGGTTTTCGCCGGCCGCCAAGGCCAGCGCTACTATAAGAAGAATCTCGCCGCTCCGCGCGCCGGCGAAGTCGTCTACCGCCAAGACTGTATGAGTTGTCACGGACCGGTCGGCCAAGGCGTCGCCGGCAAGGCCGATGAACCCCTCGTCGGAGAAAAATCCATCGCTTCGCTGGCTAAGTACATCGCCCGCGAGATGCCCGAGAACGACCCCGGCACCCTGTCGCTCGCTGACGCCACCGCCTCCGCCGAATACATCCACAAGGCTTTCTATTCCGGCGAGGCCCGCGCCCGTAATCATCCGCCCCGTATCGAACTCGCGCACCTCACCGTCCGCCAGTACCGCGAGAGCATCGCGGACCTCCTCGCTTCGCTCCGCAACGCGACTGCCACGACCGAGACGGGCGGGCTGGCCGGCACTTACCGCGAACGACCGGAGCGCGATCCCAAGAAGCCGGACCAGAATCGTCCAGAAGTCACCTACAAGCAGCAGATCGATCCGGTCATTGATTTCGACTTTGGCGATAAGGCTCCCGAGAAGGGCAGCTTCGCCGCGCAGTTCTCCATCAACTGGAGCGGCTCGGTCCACGTGCCGGATACCGGCGAGTATGAGTTTCGGGTCACGTCCCCCAACGGCGTCCGTCTCTACGTTAACGCTCCCGAGAACGGCAGCGAAAAGAACGCCCTCATTGACATCTGGGTGAGCTCGGCGATGACGCGCACGGCCTCCTCGCCAATCTTCCTCCTCGGCGGTCGCAGCTACCCGCTCAAGCTCGAGTTCTTCAAGTATAAGGACAAGACCGCTTCGCTGAGGCTCGAATGGCGTCCGCCCGGCGGCGCCTGGACGGTGATTCCCCGCACGAACCTTTCACCGAAATCTTCTTCTCCGGTCAGCGTCATTTCCGTGCCGCTGCCGCCGGACGACGGCAGCATCGGCTACGAGCGCGGCGCTTCGGTCTCGCGCGAGTGGACGGAGGCCATCGCCAAAGGCGCGCTGCAGGTCTCCGGGATGATTGGTCCGCACCTGTTC
Source organism: Opitutia bacterium (assembly GCA_003569165.1). Classification (GTDB taxonomy): domain Bacteria; phylum Verrucomicrobiota; class Verrucomicrobiia; order Opitutales; family UBA953; genus UBA953. Next base: position 49,029 of record BGOI01000007.1, on the reverse strand, counting down.
ACTCTCGCGGGTACCAAGGCTGACGCGCCTGACCGCGGCGAAAAGCTCAAGGCCTTCACCTTGCGCTTCGCCCAGATGGCGTACCGCCGCCCGTTGAACGACGAGCAGAAGGTCGACCTTACGGCGATCTACGCCGCCGGCGTCGCCCCAGAGGTCGCCGCTAAGCGCGCCTTCATCTTCACGCTCTCCAATCCTGCCTTCCTGTACCCCGGTATCGGCCCGCAGGATGATTACGCCGTCGCCTCGCGCCTCGCGTTGACGCTGTGGGATTCCGTTCCCGACGCCGCGCTCTTGAAGGCCGCCGCGGCTGGTCAGCTTAAGGATGCCACCCAGGTCCGGCTGCAGGCGCAGCGCATGATGAAGGACCCGCGTGCTAAGTCGAAACTGCGCGACTTCCTTCACCACTGGTTGCACGTCGAAGAAGGGGCCGAGATCGCCAAGGACCAGAAGGAATATCCCGGCTTCGACCAAGGCGTCGTGATGGACCTCCGCACCTCGCTGGATCTCTTCGCCGAGAGTGTCGTCTGGTCCGAAGCATCCGACTACCGCCAGCTCCTACTGAGCGACACCATCCTGATGAACGAGCGCCTCGCCAAGTTCTATGGCCAGAAGGTCGAGGCCGGTGCGGGCTTCCAGCCTGTCAAGATGGATGCAGAACAGCGCGGCGGCGTGCTCACGCACCCGTTTGTCCTCGCCACATTCTCCTACACCAAGTCTTCCTCGCCGATCCACCGTGGCGTCTTCGTGACGCGTAACATCCTCGGCCTCATGCTCAAGCCCCCGCCCATGGCCATCGCGTTCATGGACGATAAGTTCGACCCCTCGTTCACCATGCGCGAGAAGGTGACGGAGCTCACCTCCAAGCCCGCCTGCATGTCGTGCCACGTTACGATCAATCCGCTCGGTTTCAGCTTCGAGCGTTTCGACGCCGTTGGCCGCGTGCGCACCACCGACAATAAGAAACCGGTCGATCCAACCTCCGATTACACCACCGCGGACGGCAACGTCATCAAGCTCACCGGTGCCCGCGATGTCGCGATCCACGCCGCCGAAAGCCTTTCCGGCCAGACCGGATTCGTCCGCAACCTCTTCCAGGAAATGGTGAAGCAGCCGCCCGCAGCGTATTCGCCCGAGTTGCTTGGTCAGATGACCTCCCAGTTCCGCGCCGACAAGTTCCACGTCCGCAACCTCGCCGTCGAGGTTGCCGTCGTCGCGGCGCTCCGCCCGACCGTTACCACCACCCCTTCCAATCGCTAAGACCATGTCGCTCCAACATCGCAGGAATTTCCTCCGCAGCCTCGGCCTCTCCGCCGCTGCCTTACCACTCCTGGGCGGCCTCGCTTCGCTCGGCGCCGCCGAGCCAATCACCGGCCGCCGGCAGCGGGTCATCTTCGTCTTCTCGCCCAATGGCATCGTCCCGCCGGCCTTCTGGCCCGACGAGGAAGGCGTGGCCTTCAAGCTTAAGGCGATCATGAAGCCCTTCGAGCCGTTCAAGGATAAGCTACTCACGCTTAAGGGCGTGAACAACCGTGTCCGCGGTGACGGCGACTCACACATGCGCGGTATGAGCTGCCTGCTCACCGGCATTGAGCTCTTCCCCGGTAACATCATGGGTGGCGGCGGTGCGCCGGCCGGCTGGGCCAGCGGTCCGTCCGTCGACCAAGTCCTGCGTACATACTTGCAGTCCAATCCAGCGACCAAGACCCGTCTGGGCTCGTTGGAAATCGGCGTCGCCGTGGGCAATCGTGCGGATCCTTGGACGCGTTGGAGCTACGCCGGCGCCAACCAGCCCGTCGCCCCGATCTCGAGCCCTTACGAACTCTTCGACAAGCTCTACGGATCGATGAAGGAAGGGGAGACCCTCGGTTCTGTCCTCGACGGTCTTAAGGACGACATCGCCAAGGTCGCCAACGCCGTCGACAAGAGCGACCGCGGCCTGCTGGATCAGCATGCTACCGCCTTGCGCGAACTCGAGCGTGGCCTCAAGGAAAGTCAGTCGCATTCAGCCCTCAAGGTGCCACACCCGCCCGAGCCGGGCGTGCCGATGGACAATGACAGCATCCCGCAGATCACGCGCCTCCAGACCGAGCTCCTCATCAGCGCCTTCCAGAACGACATGGCCCGTGTCTCGACGTTCCAGTTCACCAATTCCGTCGGCCAGGCGCGCATGAAGTGGATCGGCGTCGACGAGAGCCATCACTCGCTCTCGCACGACCCCGATCTCAATACCGGCTCGGTCGAGAAGCTGACCAAGATCAATATCTGGTTCGCCGAGCAGATTGCCTTCCTCGCGAAGCGCTTGCAGGAGACCCCGGAGCCGAACGGTAAGGGCAACATGTTGGACAACACCACCATCGTCTGGACGAACGAGCTCGGGAAGGGCAACAGCCACACGCATGAAGACATCCCGTGGGTGCTCATCGGTGGCGGCCTTGGGTTCAAGACCGGTCGCGCGCTCAAGTTTAAGAAGGAGCCGCATAACCGTGTGCTCATGTCCATCGCCAAGGGCTTCGGCCATCCCATGAAGACCTTCGGTAATCCGAGTCTTTGCGAAGGCGGCCAGTTGAGTTTGGGATGAAGCCTGGTTTAAGCGGATAGCGGTTGGCGGTGAGGGAAAGATTTGAACGCAAGGGGAGACCGGGAACCGGAATGCATGCGGAGGGGGTTAACCCCTAGCTCATCATCCGGTCTCCGGTTTCCCCTTGGGTTGTGAGACGGTCTTGAGGTAGGGCTGACCATCCTTGGTCGGCCGCGGTCGAGCACGGATGCTCGACCCTACCCAAGGCAGCTGGGACAAGCGGATGCGATGTCATCGCATCCCACCCTGTCACCGATCTGTCATCCGTCATCTTACCGCTGTCATCTGCTGTCTTGAAAGGGTCCCCGCCTGTGCCGATTCCGATTGGAGCTCCACTTATTCCTGGATTTAGGTGGGCGGTACGTTGCCACGGCTCGGACGAGGCCGGTCGGGTCGCACCTCCCGTATATTATGTTCGTAGGGAAGGGAGGCTGCCGCGGGTGTCGAACACCGCAGGGGATAGTCAATATGACGAAATTCTTCCTGAAAAGCAAGCAGAGGAGTTTTAGACTGAGCGGACTCCACCAATGAAACGGGCCGCACTTTCGTGCGGCCCGGGCTATGGCTAGCCAACAACGATTGATTATTCGGCCGTGACGTTCTCAGCGACACCGACGCCGAGGGTCATGCCACCGACGACCTGGACCTTCTCCATGATGATCTTTTGGATTTCCTCCAGGACCTTCGGGTTCTTGATGAGGTAGTCCTTGGCGGCTTCGCGGCCCTGGCCGATGAGCTGGCCGTTATAGGCGATCCAGGCGCCCTTCTTCTCGAGGATCTTGTGTTCGATGCCGAGGTCGAGGACGGAGCCGGAGCGGGAGATGCCTTCGGTGTACATGATGTCGAACTCGCACTCCGTGAAGGGAGGGGCGACCTTGTTCTTCACGACCTTCACCTTGGTGCGGTTGCCGATGACCTTGCCGGACGGCTCCTTGATCTGGCCGATACGACGGATGTCGATGCGGACGGAGGAGAAGAACTTCAGGGCGCGGCCGCCGGGGGTGGTTTCGGGGCTGCCGAACATCACGCCAATCTTTTCGCGGATCTGATTCGTGAAGATACAGATGCAATTGGTGCGGCTGATGGCGGCCGTAAGGCGGCGCATGGCTTGGCTCATCATACGGGCCTGGACGCCGACGGTCGCGTCGCCCATCTGGCCATCGAGTTCCTGCTTCGAGACGAGGGCGGCGACGGAGTCGATGACGACCACATCGACGGCGCCGGAGCGGATGAGGGTTTCGACGATATTGAGGGCGTCTTCGCCGGATTCAGGCTGGGAGACCAGGAGGTTATCGAGGTCGACGCCGACAACCTTAGAGTAGCGGGGGTCGAGGGCGTGTTCGACGTCGACGAAGACGGCGTTGCCGCCCTGGCGCTGGATCTCGGCGATGATGGAGAGACAGAGGGTCGTCTTACCGGAGGATTCCGGGCCGAAGATCTCGACGATACGGCCACGGGGGAGGCCGCCGACGCCCAAGGCAAGGTCGATGGCGACCGAGCCAGTGGAGACGGACGAGACCTGCATCTTGGTCGCGTCTCCCATGCGCATCAGGGTGCCATCGCCATACTGCTTGTTGATGGCGGAGAGAGCCAGATCGAGGGTCTTCTTCTCGGCTGCCTGGTTGGCAGATTTTTCCTTAGCGGTGGGTTCGGATTTGGCGGACATAGCGTTGGGTATGCGTAAGGGAAGGTGCCGAGGGCGGGGAGCCTTGCAAGCAAAATGAACAAATGTTCACTACTTCTTTATACCCCCCTTTGGGCGGGGGTTAGAAGCTAAACAAATCCACCAGCCAATCCCAGAAACCCTCGCCTTTCTTGGCTTTTAAGGGAGTTTTTCGGGCCGGCGTCTGGGCGAGCTGGAGGGCTTTCTCGGCCTCGAGCTTCTTTAATTTAGCGAGGCCTTGCGTCATCAGGTCGGCCGCTAGGCTGTCGCGGAGGCGTTGCTCCGGTTTGGCTCCGGCTGGGCTTTGGCAGCCGAGCACGACCGCAATCACCCGGAGGTCCTTATCCTTGGCGGTGGTCACGATGGATGCGTGCGCGGCCACGGTCCACCCGGTCTTCAATCCGTCGCAGCCGGGGAAAGAGTCCAGGAGGTGGTTATGGTTGAGGAGCTCGAGGGGCTTGCCCGGCCGGCGTAAGATATACTGCTTCGTGCTGGTGTACTTAAGCGCTTCGGGGAATCGGCAGAGCGTGATCGAGAGCTTGGCCAGGTCGCGGGCGGTGGTCGTGTCGTGGGGGCCTTTGCCGTAGGTGAGGCCGCTGGGCGTCACGAAAGTCGTGCGGGTCATGCCCAGTTCGGCGGCGCGGCGGTTCATGCGGGCCACGAAGGCGGGGACGCTGCCCGCGCGATCGATGGCGAGGGCCACGGCCACGTCGTTAGCGGACTTCAGCAGCAGTGCGTAGAGCATCTCGTCGACCGTAAAACTTTCGCCCGGCGCCAGCCAAATCTGCGAGCCCCCGATGTCGGCGGCGGCCTTGGTGACCTTCACCCGGCTACGCAGCGTCGTCTGGTTCGCCCGGATATCCTCGAGCACGAGGAGCGTCGTCATGAGCTTCGTCACGCTCGCCGGATGGCCCGGAAAGTCGGCTTTCTCTTCGGAGAGTACCGTGCCGGTCGCGGCGTCGACGCAGATCGTGCCGTCGACCCTCATGCCGGCCTTTGAATAGGGGGTGGCGGCGACCGCCTCGGCCGGGAACGACAAACTCAGAAGGAGGGCGGCGATGGCGGCGAAGCGCACGCGCGATTGGTTGACGGACCGCGCCCGTGAGCAAGACCGATTTGCGTTAATATTATTACCTGTCCAACTTGCCGACATGCGCGCCTACCTGCTCCGACATGCCGAAGCCGTCCCCGGGACGCCGGACGCTTCGCGCGACCTCACCGCGCAGGGGCAGCGGCAGGTCGCCTTGCTCGCCAAGGGCGCGGGTCGGGTGCCGCTCGAGGAAATCGACGCGATCGAGCATAGTCCGCTTGTCCGTGCGGTGCGCACGGCCCAGCTACTCCGGCTCGCGACGGGTTCGCCGTTGCCGCTCAAGGTCCTGGGCGGACTGGAGCCAGAGCACGATCCGCGCAAGACGGCGGTGCTGCTCGCCAAGTCGCGCCGTAGCCGCCTGTTGGTCGGGCATAATCCGCATCTGGCTGAACTGACCGCCTTGCTGCTGGGCCTGGTCGATGGCGGTGCCGCGGTCCGTTTCCGCAAATCTGGCCTGCTGGCCTTGGAGCGCACGGCCAAGCCGACGCGGCTCCGCCCGTATGGTTCCTGGAGCCTGCTGTGGATGATCCCGCCGGACCTCGCGAAATGACACGGCCCGTTCTTGACGGAACGCAGGCCCGCCCCGAGCCTGCCAACGTGCCTGAAAGCCGCCGACATCTTCTGATCTGGAGCGCCGTGGCCGGCGGGCACCTTGCGGCCATCGCGGCGGTCTGGATGGGCGGTGCCCTCGGCGTCAGCGAAGCCTCCCGCGAAGGCGGCATGATTCTGGTGACACTGGTGACCGAGCCGGTCGCCCTGCCGGGCGAAGCCAAGGGTGGCGTGGCGCTCGGCGCCGGTCTGCCCGTCCCCGTCGCGGTCAACGTTCCCGTCGCGGTTCCTTCCGCCGCGCCACTCGTCGCGGCGCCGACCATTGCATCAGTACCGACTTCCGCGGTGGCGGTAGCCGTCGCGACCAAGGGCGAAGTCCTCGCCGCCGCGCCGGCCCCCATCGCCGAAGTCTTTGTGCCGCCATCTTTCCTTTCTCGTCAGGAGCCAGCCTATCCCGAGCGGGCGCGTCGCGCCGGCGTCGAAGGCGTCGTCGGTGTGCGCATCGCGCTCGCAGCGGACGGTTCTGTGCGGCAGGTCGAGCTAACGCAGAGTTCGGGGAGCCGTCTGCTCGACGAAGCCGCCTTGGCGGCCGCGCGCGCGTCGACGTTTGCGCCCGCCTCGCGCAATCGGATGCCGGTTGAGTCTGAAGCCGTCGCGAGCTACCGCTACGAGCTGCGCTGAATCACTCAGAGGGGGAGCGCGGCCAAGCGCCTTATCTCAAGCTGACGTAGTCGGGATGGGTGCCGACGATCATCTGCCCGAAGCGACCCCAGTCGCCCGGCTTGAGCGAGCGATCAATGACGACGGTGCTCGGCACGTTCGGTTCACAGCGGACGGACCAGAGTGGGCGCGCACTCGTCGGCAGCATGCCGAAGCGGATGTCGCCGATGAGTACCGTAGAACCGTCGGCCGTGAAGCTATTCCAGCCCTGCGTGAAGCGTGAGAAATCGGCGATGATGACGGCCGCGGGCGAGCCGGCCGCGGGCAGGCCGGGGCTCTGCGGTGTGAGCGCCGCGCGCGTCTCGCCGAGGATCACTTGCGGGGCCATGAACGGCATGACCCGCACGGCAGCCGTATGCCATTTGCCGTCTTCGAGCCACACGCAGCGCCAGACGACGAGGTTGAGGGCGGTCGGTTTCACCGCGACGCGTTCTGTGCGGCGGGTGACCTGCTGTGAGGCGAACCACTGGCGCAGTGCAGTCTCCGCGCGCGCGTGCTGCCACACGCCGAGCGAAGCATACGTCGTGAACCAGAGTAGGCCGTAGACCGCTAGCCGGGGAGCGGCTTTCTTCCAGGCGAGGATGGCGAGCACCAACACCGGCAGGGTGGCGATGAGGTCAATAATTGGCATGCAATCCCAAGCGTAGCGGCCGAAGTCAAAAGGCCAGAGCAGCATCGTGCCATAGCTCGTGCACGCATCACAGAGCACGTGTGATAACGCACCCGCCAGGCCGGGTAGGAACAGGTCTCGCCAATGCGCGTCCGGTCGCCGGCGGAAGAACCAGGCCGAGATCAGGGCCGCAAGGAGACCCCATACCGGCGCGAAGGCGAAGCTGTGCGTGAAGTGGCGATGCCAGCGGAAGGAGACGAGTGGGTCGCCGGCGGAGCGGATGAAGACGTCGAGGTCGGGGCCTTCACCGGCGAGCAGGCCCGCGAGGGCGGCGGCGGGCAGGGAAGCGCCGGCGCGGCGGACGGCGATGCCTGCGGCGATGCCGAGGGCGGCGTGCGTGACATTATCCATGCGTCGAACTTACGAGCCTCGGTCGCGGAAGGAAGGCGGACTTTCATTTTTTCGCCGGAAGCCGCCAATAGGCTGGAACCCCGAGGCGTTCTCCCCGTCTAATCTGATACCCCCATGAGACTGCTTTTCTCCGCCTTGGCGCTGTGCGCCGCTATCCTCGGTCACGCCGCCGACAAGGACTACCCACTGGTCGACGCGCAGGAGGTCCGCGCCCGCGGTGGCCTACCGAACTTCTTCCAGAAGGCCCAGACGACCGGCGCTGAGCTCAAGATTGGCTACCTTGGCGGCTCGATCACCGCGCAGAACGGTTGGCGCGTACAGACCCTCGCCCATTTCAAGAAGGCCTACCCGCAGTCGACCTTCACGGAGATTAATGCCGCCATCGGCGGCACCGGTTCGGACCTCGGCGTCTTCCGCGTGCAGCAGGATGTGCTCTCGAAAGGGCCAGACCTCCTCTTCGTCGAGTTCGCCGTGAATGACGGCGGCACCGACCCTCAGCGCATCATCCGCTGCATGGAGGGCATCGTGCGGCAGACTTGGAAGGCCAACCCTAAGACCGACATTTGTTTCGTCTACACCCTGACCGAGGCACTTTCCCCGCCCATGCTCGAGGGTAAGTTGCAGCGCTCCGCGAGCGCGATGGAGAAGGTCGCCGAATTCTACGGTATCCCGACGATCACCCTCGGCATGGAAGTCGCGAGGTTAGCCAAGGCCGGCAAGCTGGTTTGGAAGGCGCCATTGCCGCAGACCGACGCCGACAAGGCCGCGCTCGGGGACAAGTTCGTCTTCGCGCGGGACGGCGTCCATCCGCATGATTCCACCGGCCAAGTGCTTTATACGCAGGCCATCGTCCGTTCGCTGCCCGCGCTCGCCATCGCGAACAACACGCCGACGCCGCACGTGAGCAACCTCGCACTCGACCCGGCGAACTTCGAGCGCGCGATGCTCGTGCCGATCACCGCCGCCAAGCTGTCGGACGGACTCCTCCCGGCGGACATGAAGACGGCGGATTACGCCAAGGCCTGGGCTAATCGCCTGCCCGCGATGGTCCGGCTCACGCAGCCTGGACAGAGCATCGAATTCAAGTTCAAGGGCACGCATTGCGCCGTCTATGACGTCGTCGGCCCAGCCGGCGGGAAGGTCGCCGTCACGCTCGACGGCGGTAAGCCTTTCGTCGTCCAGCGCATCGACGCTTATTGCACTTACGCGCGCCTGAGCAATTTCGTCGTCGGCACTGGCCTGCCAGAAGGCGTCCACACCGTCCGACTGGAGCTCTTGGCCGACCCGATCGACAAGGCGGCCGTCCTCGCGAAGAACAAGAACCAGATCGATAAGCCCGAACGCTTCGCCCCCCTCCATTTCTTCCCGGGTGCGCTGCTGATTCTCGGCGAACTCGTCCCTTAATTGGCCTCGGACGACGCCCAGCCTTGACCGCCCCCTGACCCCCTCCAAAACTCCGCTCCTCCCCCATCACCACACACCCATGCGTTTCGGCCTCAATACGTTCCTCTACGCCTCTCCGTTCACCAACGAGAGCGTCCACCTCTTCAAGAAGCTCAAGAACTGGGGCTTCCACACTGTCGAGATCCCGATCGAGGATCCGTCGCATACCGACCCGAGGTTCCTGAAGGCCGCCGCCGCCAGCGCCGGCATCGCCATCGGTTCCATCTGCGCCTGCATGGGCCCCGGCCGCGACCTGCGCGGTTCCGCTAAGGATCAGGCCGCCGGCCGTAAGTACATCATGGCGCTCATCGACCAGGCGGCTCTCGCCGGTTGCCCGCGCATCATCGGCCCGCTCTATTCCGTCGTGGGCCTGATCGGCGCCCATGACGACAAGACCAAGGCCAAGCACTTCAAACTCGTCGTCAAGAACCTCAAGGTCATCGGCAAGTACGCGCAGAAGAAGGGTATCGAGCTCGACATCGAGCCGCTGAACCGTTTCGAGACCGACTTCCTCAACACCTGCGACCAGGGCCTCCGCCTCGTCAAGGCGATCAACCTCCCGAACGTGAAGCTCCACCTCGACACGTTCCACATGAACATCGAGGAGAAGAACCAGGCCGCCGCCATCCTCAAGGCCGGCAAGCACCTCGGACACTTCCACGCCTGCGGTACCGACCGCGGTACTCCTGGGGGCGACTCCCTCGACTGGAAGCCCATTGTCGGCGCCCTCAAGAAAATCGGCTACAAGCAGGACGTCGTCATCGAGTCCTTCACCACCGACGTCAAGGTGATCGCCCGCGCGGCCGCCATCTGGCGCGCCATGGAGCCGCACCGCGACGATATCGCCGTCAAGGGCCTGAAGAACCTGAACCGTTTCTTCGGCAAGCAGAAGTAACCCTTCCGCCCAACCATTCATGAAACTGCTTACCCCTCTCCTCGCCCTCGCCGCGCTTTGCGTGTCGGTCTCCGCCGAGGACAAGAATCTCTTCAACGGCAAGGATCTCGCCGGTTGGAAGGGCCTTGATTTCTGGTCCGTCGAAGACGGTGTCATCACCGGCCGCACGACCAAGGAGAAGCCCACCAAGGGCAACACCTTCCTCGTGTGGGAAGGCGAAGTCGCCGACTTTGAGCTCACGTTCCAGTACAAGATCGTCGGCGGTAACTCCGGCGTCCAGTACCGCAGCAAGCTCGTCGACGAAAAGGGTTTCGTGATCGCTGGCTATCAGGGCGACTTCGAAGCGGGTAAGACCTACTCCGGCATCCTCTATGAAGAGAAGGGCCGCGGCATCCTCGCCAAGCGCGGCGAGAAGGTCGTCGTCAAGGAAGGCGCCGACGCCAAGAAGCCGAAGATCGAAGTCACTGGCTCGCTCGGCAAGACCGAGGAGATCCAGGCCAAGATCAAGGCTGAGGCCTGGAATGAATACCGCGTCGTCGCCAAGGGCGGCCACCTGCAGCACTTCATCAACGGCGTCCAGACCGTCGACGTCACTGACGAGACCGCCGTCGGCGCCAAGAAGGGCCTCCTCGCCCTTCAGCTCCACGCCGGTCCGCCCATGGTCGTCCAGTTCAAGGACATCGTCCTCAAGGAGATCAAATAAGCCCTTATGAAGAAATCCATCCTCAGCCTCCTCCTGCTCTCGGCCGCGTTCGTCTCGGCCGCGGACAAGAAGAATGTCCTCCTCATCGCCGGCAAGCCGAGCCACGCTCCTGGTGAGCACGAGCATAACGCCGGCATCCAGCTCCTCGCGTCCGGCCTCAAGCAGTCCGCCGCCGACTTGGTTAACGTCGATGTTTCCCTCAACGGCGAATGGCCTTCCGACGAGCGCGTCGCCAAGGCTGATACGATCGTGATCTACTCCGATGGCGGCGGCGGCCATCCGGCCATCCCTCACCTCGACCAGCTCGCCAAGAAGATGGCCGCCGGCACCGGCTTCGTCTGCCTCCACTACGCCGTCGAGCCCGCCTACGAGCGCGCCGGCTGGCTGAGCGTCGACGGCAAGCCCGTGAGCCCGCCTCCGGCGGGACGCTCTTCGACGGGCAAGGGCGCCCTCGAGCTCAAGGATTGGCTCGGCGGCTACTTCGAGCAGCACTGGTCAGTGAACCCGCACTGGATGGCCGACTTCAAGGTCATCCCTGATCACCCGGCTAGCCGCGGCGTGAAGCCGTTCAGCTCCAACGACGAGTGGTATTTCAATATGCGTTTCCGCGACGGTATGGAAGGCATCACGCCGCTCCTGTCCTCGCTCGCTCCCGCCGAGACCATGAGCCGCGGCGATGGACCGCACTCCGGTAACCCTGATGTGAAGAAGTTGGTCCTCGAGGAGAAGAAGCCCGCGGTCGTCGCTTGGGCGGTCGAGCGCAAGGACGGCGGTCGTGGCTTTGGTTTCACCGGCGGCCATTATCACGCCGGCTGGGCTAACGACAGCCAGCGCACGCTCGTCCTCAACGCGATCGTCTGGACCGCGAAGGCTGAAGTCCCTGCTGCCGGCGTCGCCACGAAGTTCACCGAAGAAGAACTCAAGGCGAACCTCGACAAGAAGACCCCGCGCAAGGCCCCCAAGAAGAAGTAAGCGACCGCTAGGTCGCCCGCATCAGGTCGGAGGTTCGCCTACGGCCTTTTTCGTGCCTGGAAAAGACGCGTCTCGTTTGACCTCGGCGACCGCTCCGCAACCTTACTGGATGTCCAAGCACATTGCGATCATCGGCGGCACCTCTGGCATTGGCCGCGCGACCGTTGCACAGCTCCAGGCCGACGGACACATGGTGTACGCCGCGTGCCGCTCGCCCGAGAAACTGGGCGACCTCGACATCGTCGCGCAACCGTTCGACGCCGCTGCGCCTGGCCCGCTCACGTGGCCCGAGCGCCTTGACGGGTTTGTTTATTTCCCCGGCTCGATTTCGCTCAAGCCGTTCCACCGCCTCACCGCCGAGGATTTCCAGCGCGACCTCCAGGTGAACCTCTTCGGCGCCATCGCCGCGCTCCAGTCCGCGCTGCCCGCGCTCAAGGCTTCGGGCAACGCGTCCGTCGTGCTCTTCTCCACCGTCGCCGTCGCGCAGGGCATGCCCATGCACGCCAGCATCTCGGCGGCGAAGGGCGCCGTCGAAGGTCTCGCCAAGAGCCTCGCCGCCGAATGGGCGCCGGCTATCCGCGTGAACGTGATCGCGCCGTCGCTGACGGACACCCCGCTCGCCGGCGCGTTGCTTAATTCGGACCTGAAGAAAGAAGCCGCGGCGAAGCGTCACCCATTGCAACAGGTCGGCCGCTCCGAGGACATGGCTGCGCTCGTTGCGCATTTGCTCTCTGGGCATGCACGCTTCATGACGGGCCAAGTGCTCCACGTGGACGGCGGCCTGTCGTCGGTGCGTACGTTCTGACGCGGACACAAAAAACCCGGGCGCCTGGTGGGCCCGGGTTTTGAAGGAGCCTGCGCTCCGCTTAGATCAGCATCAGCGCCGGTTCTTCAAGGAGCTGCTTGAGCGCCTGGAGGAACTGAGCGGCGTTGGCGCCGTCGACCACGCGGTGGTCGCCCGAGAGGCCGATCACCATACGGTGACCGATGACCATGCGGTCCTGAGCGTCGACGACAGGCTTCTTGATGGTCGCGCCGACGGAGAGAATCGCGGCGTTGGGCACGTTGATGATGCCGTAGAAACCGGTGACGCCAAACATGCCGAGGTTGGTGACCGTGAAGGTCGAGCCCGACATCTCGCTCGGCGTGAGCTTCTTCGAGCGAGCCTTGCTGATGAGCGCCTTCGCTTCGATGGCGATGTCCTTGAGCGTCTTCGCGTGCGCGTCGCGGATGACCGGGGTGACCAGGCCGTCTTCGAGGGCGACGCCGAAGGAGAGGTGGACCGCGCCGTGGGTGCGGATGCTCGTGCCCGCCCAGGAAGCGTTGACCGCGGGGACGCGGCGGAGGGCTTCGGCGGAGGCTTTTAGGATGAAGTCGTTGACCGAAAGCTTGATCGCGTCGGCGCCGGTTTCGGCGAGGCGCTTGTTCAGCGATTCGCGCATTGCCATGAGCGGGGCGGCGTCGACTTCGACTTCGAGGTAGAAGTGCGGGACGGTGATCTTAGACTCCAGGAGTCGGCGAGCGATCGTCTGGCGCATGCCGCCTACCGGGACGTCGGCGTCAGGCTGGATGCCCTTGCCGTCGGCGGGCGGAGCGACCGCGACGTTGAGCGGGCCAGAAGGAGCGGCAGCGGCCGGAGCCGAAGCGGCGGCGGCGACATCGCGGGCCACGACGCGGCCACCAGGGCCGGAGCCGGCGAGAGCGGCGACATTGAGCGCGGCTTTTTCGGCCATACGCTTGGCGTAAGGCGAGGCCTTGGTGCGGGAAGCGTCGGACTGCGGAGTCACGGAGCCGGAGGAAGCGGGAGCCGCGGGGACGCAGCTCACTTCGGCCTTCTCGGGAATGGCTGGGACGGCGGTCTTGGGAGCCTTCGGCGCCGGAGCGGCGGTGGGCTCAGGGGCGGATTCACCTTTCTTGCCGATGGCGCAAATCGGAGCGCCGACGGGCAGTTGCTGGCCGGCGGGGGCGTAGATCTTGAGGATCGTGCCCGGTACTGTGCAGGAAAGTTCCATCGTCGCCTTGTCGGTTTCGACTTCAGCGAGGATGTCGCCGAAGGCCACCACTTGGCCTTCCTTGATGTTCCATTTCACCAAAGTCCCCACCGACATCGTGTCGGAGAGCTTCGGCATATCGATAATTTCAGCCATCGGATTTGAAAAGTAAGAGGGGAGGGGGTTAGGCGAGCACTTTGAGCGCTTCGGCGACGACGCGTTCAACGTTGGGCATCTGTAAGTCTTCCATGCGCTTGCAGTAGATCTGCGGAGCGTCGATCGAGGACACGCGATGGATCGGGGCGTCGAGTTCGTCGAACGCCTTCGACTGGATGAGGTAGGCGACCTGGGCATCGACGCCGCAGAAGGGCTTGTTCTCTTCGACCAGCAGGGCGCGGTGCGTCTTGCGGACGGAGGCGAGGATGGTCTCCTCGTCGAGCGGACGAATCGAACGGAGGTCGACGACCTCAACGCTGACGCCGTGTTCCTTCTCGAGGATCTCAGCGGCCTTGAGGCTCGTAATCACGGCGCGACCGTGGGCGACGATGGTAAGGTCGGTGCCCAAGCGCTTCACGTCGGCGACGCCGAGCGGGACGATATAGTCTTCATCGGGGACCTCGCCCTTGTCGTTATAAAGAATCGTGTTCTCCATCACGTAGACCGGGTCGTTATCGCGGATGGCGGCCTTCATCAGGCCCTTGGCGTCGTACGGGGTGGCTGGGCAGACGACCTTGATGCCCGGGTGCGAGGCGAGGATGGCCTCGGGCGTGTGAGAGTGGGTCGCGCCGACGTTGGTGCCGCCGTTGGCGGGACCGCGGATGACGATCGGGCAGTTGATGAGGCCGCCGGACATGTAGCGGATGTTGCCGGCGTTGTTCACGATTTGGTCAAACGCGACGTACGAGAAGGACCAGAACATCAGCTCCATCACCGGGCGGATGCCGAGCATCGAGGCACCGATACCGAGGCCGATGAAGCCGGCTTCGGAGATCGGGGTGTCGACAATGCGCTTCGGGCCGAACTCCTTGAGGAGGCCCTCGGTCACCTTGTAGGCGCCGTTGAACTGGGCGACTTCTTCGCCCATGATGACGACCTTGTCGTCGCGCTTGAGTTCTTCGCGCATCGCGGCGCGGAGCGCTTCGCGGTAGGAAATGACAGCCATGACAGTGTGTGCGAAGAAGGATTATTCGAAGATGATGGTGCCGCGGCTCGTGGTCTTCGGCCCGCGGTTGTCCTCTTCCCAATAGATGTGCTTGGTGATGTCGGCGACGGTAGGATCCGGCGACTCATCGGCGAAGATAGCGGCCTTATCGGCCTCGGCCATCGCCGCTTCGTTGATCTTTAGGGAGAGTTCGGGGGTCAGTACCTTTTCGCTGAGGAGTTCCTGTTCGAAGGCGAGGACCGGGTCTTTCTTTTCGCGGTACTCCTTGATTTCTTCTTTATCGCGGTAGGTCTTGTCCGGGTCGGCCATCGAGTGGCCGAAGTAGCGGTAGGTAAAGATCTCGAGGACGGTCGGCTTGGATTCCTCGTGGGCGCGCTTGAGCGCGATGGCTGTCTTGGCGCGGACTTCGTAGACGTCGTGGCCGTTGATGACGTCCCAAGCCATGTTGTAGCCTTCGGCGCGCTTCGCGAGGCAGCCCGGGTGGGCGGTCGAGCGTTCCTGGGAAGTGCCCATCGAGTAGCCGTTGTTCTCGACGACGAAGATGACTGGGAGGTCCCAGAGGGAAGCCAGGTTGTAGGCTTCATGGACCGCGCCTTGGTTGACGGCGCCGTCGCCCATGTAGGCGAGGCAGCTGCCCTTGAGGCCCAGGTACTTGACGGCGTACGCGAGGCCGGTGCCGAGGGGGGCTTGGCCGCCGACGATACCGTGGCCGCCCCAGTAGTTCTTGTCGGGGGCGAAGTAGTGCATCGAGCCGCCCTTACCTTGGGAGCAACCGGTGACGCGGCCGGTCAACTCGGCCATGCACTCGTTCATGCCCATGCCGACCATCAGGCCGTGGCCGTGGTCGCGGTAACCCGTGATAATATGGTCGTTTTTGCCGAGAAGGGAGATCGTGCCCGCGGCGACGGCTTCCTGGCCCACGTAAAGGTGGAGGAATCCGCCGATCTTACCCTGCTGGTAGATGCGGATGCAGCGCTGCTCGAAATGGCGGATACGAGCCATTTTGGTGTAAAGGGCGATCTTCTCGGCCTTTGACATGGATGCGTTGACCGGATCTTTGGCGTATTCCGAAGGGCCGGCAGGGCGCTTCAGGGATTCCGGGTGGGTAAGGACAGCGGGCTTGGCCACGGTAGTTCGTTTGGGTTGATTGGAGGGGTCTGGCGGGGAAGGTCAAGCGTCCCCTCCCTTCGGCTCAATTTGCCTTGACCCGCCTTGCCGCCACCCTCCCTTTTCCTCTATCCTGCGTTCGTCTCAGGATAGACCCCTTATATGGAAGAAACCCACGAGGCTTTGGCCCGAGAATTCACTGTGCAGAACCGGATGGGCATCCACACCCGCCCGGCTGCCCAAATCGTCCGTCTGGCTAACCGCTATCCGGACGTCGAAATCACCGTCTCTAAGGACGAGGAGTCCGTGAACGGCAAGAGCATCATGGGACTCATGATGCTGGCCGCCGGCCAGAACTCGAAGCTCCGCTTCTCTGTCCGCGGCAAGGATGGCGCCGCCCTTCTCGGAGAGATGGAAGCGCTGTTCGCCCGGAAGTTCGACGAGTCCTGATCCTTCGCCCCATGTACGCGTTCCTCGCCTCTCTGATTTTCATCGCCGCTGGCGAGGTGGCGCCCCCTCCGGCCATCCCGGATGCGGAGGTGGGACGTTACCTTAAGTCCAACGAGCTCGCCGAGTGGAATAGCGTCATGCGCGCGAACTCGGCTGGGGAAACCCGCGTCAAGACCGGCCAGAGCATCATGAAGATAAGCCTCGACACCTTGCCGGCTAACGCCCCGAAGGCCGGCAGCATTTCCGAGACGCCAGAGCAGGTTAAAATCCGCGCCCAGAAGATTATCGACGAAGGGAATGCGCAGATTCAGCAGGCCTTGCCTTCGCTAGTTCGACTGCGGGCCGTCGCCGCCGTCCGGGCCGCCGAAAAGACCAAGCCGGTCACCTTCGTCGCCGATTTTGCGCCGACGGCCTGGAGTGTCGCCGTGAGCCAGTCCGTCGTCCGACTGCAGAAGCAGGCCCGCGATCTGGGTTACGCCAAGGTGCATTTCATCGGTTCGATTAGCCTGCTTGGCGATGGTAAGCTCAATCGACCAGCGGACATGACCGCCGACATCCGCACCGCGTGGGCCAGGGCGGACGATAAGTCGCTCGCGCCCGTTCCGACCGAAGGCTACGGCTATATTCCCTCTGTCGATAAGGGTGCGCCGTCTCTCTCCAAGGGCCTCAAGCCAGCCACCGCTCCGAAGCAGGTCGCCGTCGTCTGGGCTGAATATTATGCCGCGGCTGCCGAAGGCGCGCGCGGGCTGCTCTTCCTGCGCTTGGCCGACGCGCATAGCATGCGCCTCGTCGCTTCAGAGGTCGCCTTCACCGAGCATGGTGTCGCTGCGGCGCCCGCCGGCACCTGTCAGGTCGCATTGCGTGACGACCGCAGTTTCCTCCCTCGTCTCAGTGAAGCCGGCGACTGGGTGCTCGGCTTTGATCGCGCGAGCAACCCGCTCGGCTCCGCCCTACTGGCCCATCTTTCGGTCACCCAGAGCAGGCTCGGCATCGACGCGGCGCCGTATGTGGTGATTGTCGCTCGCGGTGGCCCCGCCGGCTCCGATGGGGTTCGGGCCAAGTGGCTCGCCGTCACGGACACGGCTCCAGCCGGATCAATCGCCTTTAAGGTCTCAAGCATTCCGACCGTCGGCGAAGGGGTCGACGTCGGTCAGCTGACCTTGACCTTGGCGCTCCCCGCGGCGGCTAAGTAATCAGCCTTGCGCCTTGCGCGCGGCCTTCATCTCAATCGTCGTCGCGCGCTTGAGCTTCTTCACCTTGGCCGCGGTCAGCAGCTGGTGCGGCCGCGTCATCCGATCAATGAACAGGACGCCCTGGCAATGGTCATGCTCGTGCTGCACGCAGCGGGCGAGCAGGCCGGCGCATTCGAGGACGTGCGGCGCGCCGTCGGCGTCGCGGTAGCGCACGATGGCCCGCTCGACGCGCTCGACGTCGCCGGTGATGCCGGGGAAGGAGAGGCACCCTTCGGTGTAAGTGTCAGGCTCGCCGGCCGGCACGCTCACCGTCGCGTTGGCGAGGAGCATCGGCATAATCTCTTTTGGCTGGCGGGGTTTGCCGTCGAGCAAAGGAAGGAAGTCCTCGTCGTGCACATTCATGACGAAGAGCTGCAAGGAAAGTCCGACCTGCGGGGCCGCGAGGCCGATGCCCTTGGCGGTCTTCATCGCGCTCAGCATCGCTTCGCCCAGCGAACGCAGGGCGGGGCCGAACTCCTTTACGGGATCGCCTTTGGCCCGGAGGATCGGGTCGCCGTAGGGGCGGATGGTGAATTCGGCCATGGCTTCTGGTTACCTTTCTTCGGCGGGCGTGAAAGCGAAATCGCTCAGTCTTTCGGACGGAAGTCGCCTTTTTCGCAGCGACGGACGAAGGCCTCCGTGCGCTTGCGGATGCGGTCCCATTTCTCACGGAGTTCCTGGGTCTCGTCGGCGGTGATGCGATGATCTTCCATCGCGTCGGCGACGTCGGCGATGAGTAGGCCAAATTCGCGGACGAGCGCGTTGGCGGCTTTGTCTAGATTGCCGCCCGGGGTTTCGCCTTCGACCGGAGTAAACTGGCCGCCGGCGCGTCGGGCGAGCCAGTCGACGATGCGGGTGTCACCGGTGAGGTCGATCAGCAGGGCCGTGCGGTGGAGCGGGTTGGGTTGGCCGCTACCTTTTTCCGCCGGCTCTCGCCACTTGTAGAGCATCGAGGGAGAGACGCCGAGCGACTTGGCAATCTCCCCGTGTTTATTGAGCTGGCTGTCCTTGCTGTCACTATCGCCGGCCTTGAGGAGGGCGTCCTGCAGAACGTGGTGCGCTTCCTTGATGGGGGTGCGACGGGGGGCGGGTGGTTTCTTGGCCATGGTCGAGCGTAGGGCGGGCGGTGCTCGGCCCGCAAGCGTCCTACGGATATTACAGGTTTTTTACCTTATTGTAAGGCGGTCGGGCCAGAAAAGATTGGAAAGAGGAAAGGGGGCCGCCATCGTTGGCCGCATGATGCTTTTCGCCGCCTCCCCTGAAGAGGTTTCCTTGATCCTGCCCATCGGCCTGCTCGTTGCTGGTTTGGTTTTGATCGGGGTGGAATTCTTTCTTCCGACGGTCGTGCTAGGTTTCCTCGGCGCCGTCGTCTCCTTCGCCGGCATCTATCTTTCGGCGGAGGCGGGTGGCCTCACCTGCGCAGTGTTCTGCGTCGTGTTCTTGGTCGTTCTGACACTCGAGTTCTTCGCTTTCCGCCGCCTCCTGCCGCAGACCGCTATCGGTCGCTCGATGATCAACGTCAGTAGCAACGAGGGTGCCGCTGTGCCTGCCGCCGCCGGGTACGCCGTCTACGTCGGTAAGACCGGCAAGGCCGCCACCGTGCTCGCGCCTTCCGGCACGATTGAGATCGACGGTACCTTGATCGAGGCCTTCTCGCTCGACGGTTTCGTCGAACGCCACGCCGCCGTCGTCGTCACCGAGGCCGGTTCCGGCCGCGTGACCGTCCGCCGCTCCCGCTGACCCCATTTTTCTCTCATGAATACCATGCCTAATATCATCATCTGGATCGGAGCCGCCGCCCTGCTCCTGTTCGTCCTCTTCCTACTCTCCTTCCTCGCTGTCTGGGTGCGCGCCCGCCTCGCGGGTGCCGAGGTTGGCTTGTTTGACCTCGTCGGTATGCGCCTGCGCAGCGTTCCCTACGCTGTGATTGTCGACGCCAAGATCGCCGCCACCAAGGCTGGCCTCACGGTCGACGTCGAGAAAATCGACGCCCACTACCTCGCCGGCGGCAACATCGTGCAGACGGTCCAGGCGCTCATTGCCGCCCAGAAGGCCGGCTTGCATCTCGACTGGAATCGCGCCTGCGCGATCGACATCGCCACCCGCGGTACGAACAAGTCCGTCCTCGAGGCCGTGCTCACTTCCGTCAGCCCCAAGGTCATCGACGTGCCTAATCCCGCCAGCGGCCGCACCACGATCGACGCCGTCGCCAAGGATGGTATCCAGGTGAAGGTGAAGGCCCGCGTGACCGTCCGCACCAACCTCGACCGTTTCGTTGGTGGCGCCCAGGAAGAGACCATCATCGCGCGCGTCGGCGAAGGTATCGTCACCACCATCGGCTCCTCCGAGAGCTACAAGATCGTCCTCGAGAATCCGGACCGCATCTCCAAGACCGTCCTCGAGCGCGGACTCGACGCCAATACCGCTTACGAGATCATGTCCATCGACATCGCGGACGTCGACGTCGGCGACAACATCGGCGCGATGCTCCAAGAGGCCCAGGCCAATGCTAACAAGAATATGGCGCAGGCTCAGGCCGAAATCCGCCGTGCGGCGGCCGTCGCGCTCGAACAGGAAATGCGTGCCCGCGTCGAAGAGATGCGTGCCCGCGTCGTCGAAGCTGAGGCCCAGATCCCGCAGGCCCTCGCCGACGCGCTGCGTTCCGGCCGCATGGGCTACATGGATTTCCAGCGCCTGGAGAACCTTCGTTCCGACACCGAGATGCGCAAGGGTATCGCCGGTGACGGTCCCGCACCTGGCGCCAAGGCCTGAGCATGGAACTGGCACTCTTCATTAAGATCGTCATCGGCGTGGTCGCGTTCGCGGCTTGGGTCGCCGGCAAGCTTAAGGCCGAGGCCGGCCAGCCGTCGCCGATCGCCGTGCCCCCGCCCGTACCGCGGCGCGTTCGGCGTATCCGCAACGTGCCACCGCGTCTCGCCCCGGAGTCGGAGCCGGAGCCTTCGGCCCCCGTCGCCGCTGTTCATCTTGACGACACATCGCTCGTGGTCACGCGGCCGGCGCGAGCGCAGTCGCGCTTGCAGTTTTGCGGCACAGCCGCCCTCCGTCAGGCGATCGTCGCCCGCGAAGTGCTTGGCCTGCCGCTATCGCTGCGGCCGCCGCGCTTCTAATCAACGACGCGGGGCGAAGAGGCGCGCGGCCAGGTAGGGCAGTGCGCAGCAGAGTACGATCCCGGCGCCCGACGGTACCGCCGGTGCGTAGTAAGAAAGATAGAGGCCACTGAACCCGCCGAGGAGGGCGCAGCCGGCGCCCCAGGCCATCACCTGAGGTACGGTCCGTCCGAGCAGCACGCCCGTCGCGGCGGGGATGACGAAGAGTGCGGTCGTGAGCAGCGCGCCGACGAGGCGCACGCAGGCGACGGAGCCCAGCGCGACGAGTACGAGGAGCACGGCGCGCATGAGCGCGGGCCGGGCGCCGAGCAGGGCGGCGTATTCTTCGTCGAAGGAGGCGAGCTCGAGCTCCTTGTGCAGCACCCGGAGCCCGAACAGCACGAGGGCGGCGGTGATGCCGATGACGATGAGGTCTTCGCGGCCGACCGAGACCACGCTGCCGAAGAGCAGCCCGGCGAAGTCGCGCCAAGAGTTAGCCTGCTGCATGAGCGCGATACCCGCGGCGAACATCACCGACAGCATCACGCCGACCGCGCTGTCTTCACTCGTACCTTTGCGCGAGGCCAGCCAAGCGGCGCCGGTCGCGGTGAGCAGGGCGGCGACGAGCGCGCCCAGGTAAGGTGAGAGGCCGAGGAGGAGCGCGCCGACGACGCCGGGCAAGATCGAGTGCGTGAGCGCGGTGCTCACGAAGGCCATGCGCCGGAGCACGACGTACGCGCCGAGGCAGGCGCAGGTCGTGCCGCTGAGTACGATGGCGAGCAGGGCCCGCACGAAGAACGGTTCCGACAATGGCTGCAAGAGGAGGTCAAGCATGGCGGTGGTCGTGGCCGGAGCAGGCGTGCCGAGTGGAGACGGCGCCATCACGCATCTCAAGGATGCGATCGAAGCGGCCGAGGTCGGCGGGGTCGTGCGTGGCCATCACGACGGTGAAGGCCGAGCCTTCTTCGAAGAGGAAACGGTCGATGATCTCGCGGCTCGGCTGATCGAGGGCCGCATACGGCTCGTCGAGCAGGAGGATCTCGGCGCCTTGGACGACAGCGCGGGCGATGAGCGCACGTTGTAATTGGCCTCCGGACAATGTGTGGACTGGGCGCTCCGCGAGATCGGCCAGGCCGAGACGCGTGAGCGCGCGATCGATGACTTCGTCGCCATGACGGCATTCCTCGAACCAACCATGGTGGGCGTAGGTGCCCATCTGAACCAGCCGGCGAAGCTTGAGGGGAAAGAGTTCGGTGAGGTGGGGCCGCTGGGCGAGGTAGGCGAGGCGGCTGCGGCCGAGGCGCGGAGATTCGCCGGCGACCAGCACTTCGCCCGAGCGAATCGGCGTGAGTCCAGCGAGCACGCGGAGGAGGGTGGATTTGCCGGAGCCGTTGGGGCCGATGAGTGCGGTCCGGCAGCCGCAGGGAATTTCAAAGGTCGCGTCATGGAAGGCGACTGGTCCGTCGAGGCGGGCAGCCGCGGAGAGTTGCTTGGCTGAGACGGCGATGCCCGGGCAGCCGTTCAGCTCCTTCTGCGCATAAGGGATGGAGGGCAGGATGGAGAAGGCCGCCTCGCCGAGGTGGCGGGAGAGCGCGGTGATGATGCGGCTCATTTCAGCAGGGCCTCATGAAGTCGTTTGCCGTTGGTGAGCATCATCGAGGTCCAGGTGTCACCGGGTTGACCGATCGGCTCGAGGTATTCAAAGGAGAGGGAGAGTGGGGGAGGGAGGCCGGCGTCTTCGGTCAACCTCCGGGCAAAGGCATCGCTCTGCCCTTTGTCGGTGACGATGACGTGAATTTTCTGTTTTCGGATCAAGGCGAGCAGCCCGGAAAAATGGCGGGCGGAAGGATCAGCGGATTCCCCGGACCCGCTCGCGATGATCGTGCCGGCAACGGTTAGCCCGAAGTGCTTGGCGAACTGCCCGAGGTTGGCGTGATGAGAAATAAAGACCCTTTTATCCGGAGCGATTTGCTGGAACAGCTGGCTCAGCTCTTTATCTACGGAGTTTATCTCTTTAAGATACTGTTCATAAGCAATTTGTGTATTTAAACCCCCTTCGATTTGGTTCAGCCTTTCAGCGAGCACTTTCACCATCTTTTTGACTTCGATGGGGTCAGTCCAGGCGTGGGGGATATCGGCGCAATCGTGCTCCGCGTGGGCACCGGATCCCCCATGCAGCCAGAGAATCGAGTCGGAGCGCCCATTGGCTTTGGCCCAGGCGGCGAGCCAGGGCTCAAACTCCGGGCTCATCGCGACGATTAAAGACGCCCGACGCAGGTCTTTCGCGTGGCGGGGGCTGAGCTGGAACCCGTGCGCCTCGCTCCGGCGTGGAATGATACTTATTGATTCAAGCCCTTTACCACCAATGACTTGAACCCATTCTTCAACGACGCTGAAGCTGGACACGACGACCGGTTTTTCTTGCGCATGGGCCTGCCCGCCGAACCAGGGAGTCGCGGAGATGATCAAGGCTGCAAGAAGACGAAGCACTTAAATCCAGACTCGCAGGGCTCGGCGCCAGATGCAAGAAGTTTGCATTTAACAAATGTTCCCGGCCTGCCAGTTTTTGCGTTTGCCTAAGCCCACCACACGCAACAGATTTTGCCTCCCCATGCCCCAAGCACGTGCTGTTTTTGCCAGCCTAATGGCTTTTTGCCTGTCCGTACCCCTCGTTTCCGCTCAGGCGCCCACGGCGGCTGGTAACGCTGGCAAAAGCCCGGTTATTGTGCGCTCGGTTCACTTCGACCCGGTCAAGATCGGCGGACAGAAGAATGACTGGATTCGGATGCAGGTCGAACTTCAGGCCAATTTCAATCCCGAGACTAAGGTCACTCCGGCCGAGCAGGCCACCAAGCGGGCCGCCAACAAGATGTGGGTGGACAAGGTCAAGGTGACCGTGACCCAGATCTTCAAGCCACTTACGGCCAAGGATGCGACCGAGTTTTCCTACTACCGCTCCTCGGCGACCGTGCTGACCCTTGAAATCGGTTCTCCCCGTTCCGTCTACTTCTACCTGCCTGGCGATATCGTGAAGCGTGACCGCCTCAAGATGCAGCCTGACTATTACTATGTGCAGCTCGACGTCGCTGGCACGGAAGTCCCTCTCTTCAATGAAGCCGGTCGCCTGAATCCGGACATGCTGGGCGCCGTGCACAAGCAGTTTGTCACGAAGAAGGACTTCGACGGTGCCCGTGACCTCGCGGACCGAGGCGCCAACGCCAATACCGGCATGCTTCGCCCGCAGTTCCTGGTGCCTTACGCCATCTTCGACGCTTTGCCGCAGGGTTCGCCTTCCCCCGAGTTCATCCGGGAAGACGGGTCCCGCTAATCCCCCCTCCCTCCCTGTTTTTGTATGAGCCAGAAGAAGGCAACTATCGTCAATCTCGCCGCTTCGAATGTCTCGGTGTCCCAGTTCTCCGTCGAAGCGGGCAGCTTGGTACTTGAGCAGTTCTTTGTCGAAGAAATCGCCCCCGGCCTGACCGGCGACGACGAGTGGTTGAACGCGGCGATCGCCGCCTTAGCGAGTCTGGTCAATGCCCACGAGCTCAAGGGCCGCGTCTCCGTCATCGCTCCCGCTTTTCTGCTCTTACAGAAGCCACTTAAGGTCCCACAGGTCGAACGTGCCCGTCAGGCCCAGATTGTCGCCTTCGAGGCTCAGAACGCTATCCCTTATCCGCTGAACGAAGTCATTTGGGACAGCCAGCTGATGGCCTCCGACGGCGTCGAAGCGGAAGTCCTTCTCTTCGCCCTGCGCACCGAGATCGCGACTAAGATCGCGAACATGGTCACTTCAACCGGACTGCGTCCGATGTCGATTCAGGCCGCCCCGTTGCTCGACAGCCAGGCGTTCCGTCTCGCTGGCGGTTCCGGCGCCGAGGAAGTCCTCATCATCAACGTCGGCGCCCGTTCGACCACGCTCAGTTTCGTCGGCCCTAGCGGCGTGAACATCCAGTCGGCCACCAACATCGGCGGCAACCTCCTCACGCAGGGCGTCTCCGATAATACGGGTCAACCTTTCGCGGTCTCCGAAGCCATCAAGGTGGGATATTTCACCGGCATCGTCCAGCTGACCGAGTCCGATCCGCAGGTCGCCATCCTGCAGGCCAACTCGCAGACTTTCATCCGGCGTCTCGCGCAGGACATCAATCGTCGACTGATCAATGTTCGCCGTGGCGCCAACGGCCGCCAGCCCGCCCGCATCCTGATCACGGGTCGCGGTTCTCAGGTTCCTGGCCTTTCCGAACAGCTCTGCGAGACGTTGCGCCTCCCGGTCGAAGTTTTCGACCCCTCCTCGGTCATCACCCTGGGAGCCGGTACCAACGCAGAGCAGCTCGCGCGTGCTAAGTATCAGATCACGGAAGTGATCGGCGAAGCAGCGCGCCTCACCTTGCCGCAGCCTATCGGGGTGAACCTGATCCCGCGCGACATCGCTTCCCAGCAGGCCTTCGATGCACGTAAGCCCCGCCTGGTCGTCGCCGCGCTGCTTGCCGCTGCCGCTCCTTTCTGCGTCTGGCTCGCCTTCGCCTCCGCCGAGGGCTGGAATCAAGCCCAAGCCAGCATCGTCAAAGCCCGTCAGACCGAACTCACCGTCCGTCGTAACGCGATTGAAGAGTCCCGCACAAAGGCCGCCGAACTCGCCGCCAAGACCAAGGAGATCGAACAGGTCGTCCTCAATCGTTCCAACTGGCCGGCCTTCCTTGGTGATCTCCAGTCCCGCGTCGGCACACTCAAGAACACTTGGATCGAAGAGATGCACGTGAAGTACGAGACCCTTCCCGCCGCTCCGGCCGTCGAAGGACAGCCCGCGCCCGCGCCGGTCGTGGTGACCAAGGTCATGCTCTCCGTCCGCTTCCTTTTCGCCGAAGTGCCCTTCGATGTT
This sequence comes from Opitutia bacterium, assembly GCA_003569165.1. GTDB lineage: Bacteria > Verrucomicrobiota > Verrucomicrobiia > Opitutales > UBA953 > UBA953. The sequence continues at coordinate 23,467 of BGOI01000007.1, read as the reverse complement.
AAGCAGTACAAATCGCAGTCGGAAAAAGCGGCCATCGGCCGTTTGCTTGAGGTCGTCCGCAAGTCTCCCTATGTCAGCGCCGTCCCGGAGAACGAGATCGTCGTCACCGAGCAGACCATCAAGGCCGCCGACAATAAGACGGAAATCCGGATGACGCCCAAGGCGACCCTCACCCTCGTCATCCACAAGGACAAGGCCCTCTAAGCCATGCAGAATTTTAAGAAAAACCTCGGCTTCAACCTCGCGCTCATCGCGATCGCCACGCTGTTCATCGTCGGCTGCGCCTTGGCTTTCCTCGCCTACCAAGGCAGCACCAAGTCCGCCCTTGATTTGGCCCGAGCCCGCAGAGATCAGCTCGCTCTGCTCAACGGCCACTCCTTCGTGCCCGGAGCCGCGTCCGTCTCGCTCAATGATAAGAACGTCGAAGCGGCGGCCGCCGATGTCAAGGAGCTCGAGGCGCATCTCTCCTCGCTCCGCGCCGCGATTGCCGGCAATCCCGATCTCGTCATCAAGGGCAAGGCTTCGGCTAATTCCGCCGAACTCAGCGCGCTCCTGCGTGAGTCCGTCGACGGCTGGCGTAAGCTTGCTGCCGACCAGGGTATCAAGTTGATGCCGAACGATCCGACCGCCTTCGGCTTCTATCGCTACATCCACAATCAAGGCACCTCTCCGAAACGCGATTTCCAGAAGGTCGACCAGCAGCGCCAGATCATCGACTTCATCGTTCGTCAGCTCGCCGAATCCCGCCCGGCCGGCTCTCCCTTGCTCATCGAGTCCGTCGACCGCGAGCCCATTGAGACATTCGTCCTGATTCCCGAAGGTAAGCCTGGCGCCGGAAGCTACGCCCCCGACGCGGACGGCTCTAAGAACGAAATCGACGAGTTCCTTCCTTCCCGGACCTTCGACCGTAATGGATTGGTCGACTCGCTTTCCTTTCGCGTCCGTTTCGTCGCTTACACGCCGACCCTTCGCACGTTCGTGAACAAGATTCGCAACTCTGGCCGCCCGGTCGCCATCACGACGATTGACGTCGGTTTGGCGCCCAAGGATTTCGAGAAGTTGCTTGCCAGCAGCGTCGCCCCGGCCGCGCTGCCAGGGTCTGCCGCTTCTGTCGCCGCCGCCCCGTCCGCGCTCGGCGGCTTTTTCGGAGCCGAAGAACCTGTTGCGGTCAGCGGCTCCAAGCCAGCCGCTTCTCTGGTGGATCAGCGCGTCCTCGTCGTGCCTCGCAAGCTCTCTTCCTTTGTCGTGCAAATCGACTATCTTTCCATCCCCGAGGAGAAGCCTGCGGTTAGCGCCGAGGGTGAACCCAAGAAATAAAGCATCCCGGCCATGAATTCTCGCAAGGACATCATCCTCGTCATCCTCGGTGCGCTCCTGCTCGTCGCCGGGGCCGTGGTGGTTCTCACTCCGGGCCTGGTGGCGCCCGTCGTCCCCGATGAGGCTGGCAAGGCCGCCGCCATCACGCTGCTCAAGGAAGCCGCCCCTCGTGGTGAAGCCTACCCGTCTACCCCTCGTGCCTCTCTGGAGGACAACGTCCTGGATTGGCCAACGCCGGAAGAGAATGACGACAATTGGGATTACGACCTCTTCACGACGATCGACGTCGTTTGGGATTCGGCGATCAAGGAGTACGTTCCGCGGAGCCGCAAGGCCGAGGAGATGCCTCCGTTTGGTATCGCACTGGTTTCGGCTGGGCACCCGACCTACACCTTCATGCTCATCCAGTCCACACTGGGACCTGGCAAGAAAGAGGAAGAACGCCTCTTCTCCCTGAAAAACGTGAAGACGAAGCAATACCTCGACGATTGTAAGCTGAACCTGCCCATCGCCGACGCCCCTTACCTCACCCTCAAGTCCTATAAGGTCGTCAAAGGTAAGGATGCCGACGGCATCCCGTTCACCCGTAACCTCTTGACGGTCGATGACCGCCAATTCGGTCAGATCGTCGAAATCAACGACGAAAAGCCGACGGAATTTACCGCGCGCACGGACATTATCATCAGTTCCACTTCCGACCCGACTTGGACCTTCACGCTGCACGCCGTTGGGGATAAGTTTACCTACAATGGGGCCCAATACGTGGTCAAAGACATTGACTTGCCTAACAAGAGCGTGAGTTTTGACAAAACCTTCGCTCTTAACCCCAAGAAGCCGAAGAAACTTACCTCTGATCCGCAGACGCTTACCGTCCCGGCTCCTCCGCCTCCCGTCGTCAAGCCGAAGACCCCCTCTCCCGCCACCAAGGCAACCACCCCCAAGCAATAATTTTTAACGCAACCACCCCATGAAAAATCTCCACCGTTCGCAGCTCGCCTGGGCAGCTCTCGCTCTGGCCCTCGCCGCCGGCTCTCTTATCGCCCAAGACGGCGATAGCGCCGCGCGCAAGCCGCAGCTCCTCGCTGAGGCGCTGAAGGCCCGCGATGAAGGCAACTTGCAGGCCGCCAAGGCCAGGTTCGAGGCGATCCTCGCCATCGACGCCAAGGATGTCGGCGCCACGGAAGGCCTCGCCTCCGTCAACTCCGCTATCGCCGAAGCCGAAGCCGCCAAGAAGGCCGCCGATGCCGCCTCCGCCCCCAAGGGCGACGCGCCTAAGGCCGATGCCCCTGCGGTCTCGGCCGACGAAGCCGCTTCTAATGAGAAGCTCTTCGCCCAGGTCAGCAAAGTCATCGAAGACGCTCGTAAGAAGTGTGCCGCTGGCGACCACAAGGGTGCCCTCGAACAGCTTGACGTCGCCGCTGGTGCCCTCGCCGAGAACACCACCCCTGCCGCCCAGACTCTTCGCGACTCCATCTCCCTCGCTAAACAGGAAGTCGGTGTCGCCCGCGATGCCGGCGGCCCTTCCGCTGCCAAGGCCGAAGTTAATCGCCTCGCCCGCGCCAACTCCGACTCGATCGGTAAGCAGGGAGACGTGGTTTCTTCTGCCGAAAGCCTGATCCGTCAGGGAACGGCTGAGTCCATCGACAAGGCTCTGGCCGACCTCGATGCGGCGGATCGCGCTCTCGGTACCGCCAGCCTTTCCAACGCCGGCCTCAAGGAGCGCATCAAGGAAGCCAAGGGCTCCGCCCTCGCCCGCCGCGCCCTCGTCGCCATCGAAGCCCGCGATATGATCAAGGCCACCGCGGTCATCGCCCAGTACGCCGAACTCAAGGGCAACGATGACGCCCGAGTCATCCGCCTGCAGAAGGAATTTGCCTCCAAGCGGAACGATCCGACCTACCGCAATGTCGACGAGACTTCCCCCGGCCTTCGGGTCAAGGACGACAAGGTCAACGAGCTGCTCGTCCGTGGCCGTGCCCGCTACCTTTACGGAGACTATCAGGGTGCCCTCGATTCCTACCGCGAAGTCCTCCAGTACCAGCCCAACAACTCCGAATCCAAGGCCTACCAGATTCGCATCCGTCAGATGCTGTCGGAAAATTCTGGCCAGTGGAACCGTGGCGTGACCAAGGGCAAGCTCCTCGAGCTCCTCGATGAGACCTGGAAGCTCCCCGAAGTCTTCAATCGCGAAAACATCAAGGTCGACTCCGCCAACGGTAACGACCCGGTGATCGAGAAGATGAAGTCCATCCAGCTCCCCGAGGGCTTCCTCGTCCGCGACCAGCCGCTCGACCGTGCGCTCATCCTGCTGCAGACTCAGGCCGCTACCTACGACAAGGACCAGAAGGGCGTAAACATCGTCCTCATCGACACGGCCAACAAGAATCCTACGGTCAGCCTCCAGCTCCGCGGCGTCTCTGTCTACCAGGCTCTTGATTACACCTGTAAGCGCGTCGGCTTTAGCTTCACTGTCGGCTCCGGTGGTATCGTCGAAGTCCGCGAAGACACCGGCGACAGCCTCCTCGAGACCGAAATCTACCCGCTCTCCACGGCGGCCGTGCTGAAGATGACTGGCCTTGGCGCCGGTGGTGGCGTCGGTGCTGCCGCGGGCGCGGGTGCCGCCAGCCCCTTTGGTGGTGCCGCCGCCGGTGGCGCCGGTGCGGGCGATGGCCAGCGTCCGGAAGAAGTCGCGATCAAGAACTTCCTCACCCGTTCGGGCGTGGCGTTCGAACTCCCGGCCACCCTCTCGTATGACGGTACCAACCTCATCGTGTACCAGAGCCGCAAGAATCTCGACCGAGTGAAGAACATCATCCGTCGCTACTCCGACATCAAGCAGGTCCACATCGAAGCCAAGTTCATGGAAGTCGAACAAAAGATCCTGAACGAACTCGGCGTGAACTGGAACCTGAGCCCGACCCTACAGACGATTGCGGGAGTGACTACGCAGGTCGATCCCACGGCGACGGCCAGGGCTGCCACCAATCTCCGCTCGATCAATTCGGTCTTCGCCACCAATAATTCTTCGGTGCGTAGCCTCAATGTGACGGGCTTAACGCCAATTCCGCAGCCTGCTCCGAACTTCCCGGGAGGCATCAACCTCGGCAATACCAACCAGAGCTATTCCGCTAACGTCGGTATCATCGGTGCTGAGACCCTCAGGTCTGGCTATCCGCGCGATCGAAGAGAACGCCGGCAGCGACTTGATGTCCTCCCCGAGCCTTACCGTCCTCGACGGTAAGACTGCTGTCATCAAGGTGGCCCAGCTCCTCCGCTACCCGCAGGCTTATGGTGACACCCAGTCCAACGTCGGTACGAGCGGCGGCGGCGCCGGCACGGCGGCGCGACCACTGGTGCCGCGGTGGCAATCACCGCTGGTACGCCTCAGGACTTCACCATCCAGGAAGTCGGCGTGACCCTCGAAGTCACCCCGACCGTCGCGGCCGACGATTCGATCGCTCTCAACCTCAAGCCGAAGGTGACCGAATTCGAAGGCTTTGTCGAATACGGCGGAACCTCGGTCGCTATCTCTGGTGGAGTGACCGTCTCCGTGCCCTCTGGCTTCTTCCAGCCGATCTTCAGCACCCGCGAAGTGACCACCGAAGTCACGGTCTTCGACGGGGCCACGGTCGTCATCGGCGGCCTGACTCGCGAAGAAGTGAAGACCATCGACGACAAGGTCCCGGTCCTCGGATCCATTCCGCTCATCGGCGCGGCTTTCCGCTCCAGCGGTAAGAGCATCCAGAAGAAGAGCCTGATGGTGTTCGTGACGGCCAACCTCGTCTCTCCGGGCGGCGCCACTCTGCGTAGCAGCCACCCTGGCATGCGCGCTGGCTCGACCTTCTCGAACCCCACGCTCATGTCCCCGGGTGGTGCGGTCTATCGCGAACCCGTCGAAGTCGCTGCGCCCACGGAACCGACCCCGGTCGTCGCCGAGCCAGCCAAGTAAGCCAAGCCTCGCGCTTTGCTGATAACGGGCCCGCCATTCGGCGGGCCCGCTTTTTTCTCGATGGCCTGACCGGGTGGAGCGACACTCCTCCCATGCGCTGGCTGCTCATCGACGGCTTCAACTTGGTCTTCCGAAGCCACTTCGCGATGGAGCGGTCTAATCTCCGTCGGCAGAGCGACCAGTTCCCGACGGGGGCCTTGCACGGTTGGATGAAGTCGCTTCAGGACCTCCGAGAAGGGGAGACGCCGGACCGCTGTGCCGTCTTCTTTGACCTTGGCGGCTCTGACCGCCATCTCGCCGCGTTGCCGGACTATAAGGCTCAGCGCGATGAGACGCCGGAGGAGATCGTCCAGCAGCTGCCGGAGATCAAGCGCCTCACCGCCCTGCTCGGATTCCAGGTCTTCGAACGACGTGGCGTCGAAGCCGATGACCTGATTGCGACCGCCGTGCGGATTCTCTCCGCGTCCGGCGACCAGTGTATCATCGTAAGCGCCGATAAGGATTTTGGTCAGTGCGTGGGCGGGCCGGTCATCCAATTGGCGCCGCCGCCGACAGCGAACCCGGCCATGGGCTGGCGCCGCCTCGATTCGGCCGCGGTCACCGAGAAGTTCGGCGTCCCGCCTGAGCGCATCCCCGATTACCTCGCGCTCGTCGGCGACGCTTCCGACAATATCCCTGGGCTTAAGGGTGTCGGCCCGAAGACGGCGGTGAAGTGGCTCGCCGAATACGGTAGTCTCGAGGGCGTGCTCGGTGCGGGCGATGCCTTGCAGCCCGAGCGCTTCCGCGAGCAGGTGAAGGCCGAAGCCGAGCGCATCCGCGGCAATCTCAAGCTCGTCACTTTCCAGACCGATTTCGAATTTTCGCCCGGCCAGCCCGTCGCGGAAGACATCGTCGGAGTGGAAGCATTCCTCTCCGAGATGGAGATGCATTCGACGCTGCGCCGCTATCAGGCCAAGCATGGGCGGGCTTCGACCGCCCCGGAGCCGTCCGCGCCACTGAGCGAAGCGCCTAAGCCCAAGGTCAAGCCGCCTGCCGACGCGCAGCAGGGCGAGTTATTCTAATCAACAAAAAGGCCCGCTGGTGAGGGCGGGCCTTGGTGGGAAGATCAAGCTCGAGGCTTAGTTCTTCTTATCGGCCTTCTTCTCGAGCTTCGGGGCTTCGATGGCGACCGGAGCCGCGGCGGCAGCCTGCTGCTGCTGGGCGTTGGCCATGAGGCCCTGGATCTGGTTCACTTCTTCCTGGTTGAGCAGGATGACGAACTTCGACTCAAGGACTTCGACTTCGTAATTGTGGGTGATCGAGTAGCCGACGCTTTCGGCCATCTCCTTGTTGCCCTTGTTCAGGAGCTCCAAGGTCTGGTCGAGCTGGGTCTGGATACGGGTCTTCTCTTCGTCGTTGGTGGAACGCTTCTGCAGCTCGGTGAGCTGAATGACGGCGTCGCGGCGGGCCTGGAGGACCTTGGCGAACTGATCGAACTGGATGACGAAATCGAGGCCGCGGATTTCGGCGGTCTGCAGGAGGCGACGGTCACCGCGGATGACGAGCTGCTCTTCCTTGAAGTCAGCGGAGGAACGAGCCTTGGCGGCTTCTTCCTCGGAGATGACAGCGAAGAGGCGGAGGGCTGTGTTGACGAAGGTAGCCTGGCGGTTGGCGACGGCCGGGACGTTGAATCCCCAGACCTTGGCGAACACGGCGTCCTTCTCGGCGAAATCCTTCACTTCGGCTTCGCCGACTTTGCTCAGGGCGTCGCGCTCGACGGTGGTGAGGGCGGACTGGACGCGCTGCTGGAGCTGCTGGATGCGACCGAAGTGCTGGCCGAGGGTCTGCAGTTCCTGCTGGAAGCGGGCGAGGGAGCCCTGGTTAGAGATCGTGAGGACGACGCGGCCGAGGTTCTGGCCGAGCGGGATGAGCTCGATGACCGGGCCCTTGGGGGCTTCGGCCGGAGCGGTGGGGGTTTCGGTGGCGGACATGTTAGGGGCGGGGTTGGGGGTGGGGTAAGGGGCTTACTTCTTGTCGGAAGCCGTCGGAGCCTTGGCTTCGATGGTCTTCTTCTCTTCTTCCGTGATCTGGACGGAGAGCTTGGCTTCGGAGGGGAGGGTGATGGCTTCGGCGTTGAAATCGAAACCGCGGGCCTTCTTGAACTCGTCGAGGTTGTGGGAGAGGTCGTCCTGGATTTCCTTGATGGCCTTCTCGACCTTCTTCTTGTCGGCTTCATTGGTCAGCTTGGGCTGGACGTCGATGAGCTGCTGGAGCTGGGCCTTGGCATCGGTGATGCGCTTAAGGGAGAGTCCGAAGGTCTCGACTTCGCCCTGGCCGGAGATGGTGTCGCGGATCTGGAACTTTTTCTCGCCGCTCGAGATGATGGAGTCGGCCTTGAAATCCTTGGCGCTGGAGATTTTGGCGAACTCTTCGTTGGAGATCGGGGTGGCGATCACGGCCTTGGTGGCGGTGAACTGATAGGGGCGCTCGATGCTGAAGCCGTTATAGAGCTTGGTCATCGACTCGTTGTCGCCCTTGAGCTTGGCGGTCTTGGCGGCGATATCGTGGCCGCGGGCTTCCTTCTCGGGGGTGGTGAGGGCGTTATCGAGGAAGATCTGGAGGCGCTTCAGCTCTTCGACCTGCTGGCTGAGGACCTGGATGTTCTTCTGGAAGTTGAGGCATTCCGGGATGCTCTTACCGACCCAGATTTCGGCGAAGTAGGTCTTCTGTTCGGCTTTGGCGCCGCCAGCGAGTTTGATCTCCGGAGCTGGAGCCGCAGGGGCCTTGGTTTCGGCGGGCTTGGCTTCCTGAGCATTCAGGGAGACGCAGAGAGCAGCCAGGAGGAACGAGAACTTGTTCATGGGAGTGGGGAGGGAGGATTTAACATAGGCAAAACAACCCTCTGGACTACCAAAAAATGGTCACCCCTTCACTTTTTCGGCTTCTGTAACGATTGTTCGATAATCTTGGTCAAATCTACCTTTTCGGCGTCTTTCTGGAGTTGCTCGTCGGCCAAGACGGCGCGCACTTTTGGGTGATCAATAAATCCTGTTAAGTCATTGTTATTCAACAACTCACGAACTTTCTTATCTTCCCATGCCTGATAAAGAGTCGGGTGGGCGGCTAGGGCCCGGATTTCAGGCTGGGCCATAAGCCGGCGACGGGCCTCCGGGTCGGCCATCAGGCGCCGGGTCTGGCGGATGAGGGTCCGTTGCTTGTCAGGAATGGGCGACCAGTCCTTGAGGTCGGCGGTGAACGCGGTGCCGGCCAACTCGTTCCGGATCTCGACCGACCAGTGGTGTCGGTTGTCGCCGGGTTTTTCGAACAAGTCGTAAACCGAGGCCACGGTCGCCAGCACGGCGACGCCGATGAGAAAGTAGAGCAGACCCGTCCAGCATCCCACCAGTGAGCCTAAGACCGGACTCTCGGCTTCCGTCTGGCCTTCGGGCTGACGGCCCAATCGCCAGAAGAGCGCGTAGCAGGCTAGGCCGGTCAGACAGGTCAGGATGACCACGCCCGTGAAGCCCCGCAGTAGCCAGGGGTAGGAGGTGCCTTGAAGGCAGGCATGCCCGAGATCCGAGCCGAAGATCCAGCCGACAAGCTGACCGGTCGCGAGCGCCACGGGTCCGGCGAGCTGGCGCATTGGGCCGCGACGATAGCCGCGCCAGGCACCGCGGGCCATCAGCATCCCGAGGATGACGAGGGCGATCCAGACGGTCACGGAGAGAGCAGGGACGTCGGTGGTCATCAGGATTCGCCGAGTACCTTACGGATGGAAGGTTCGCGGGCCTCGATGCTCTCGGCCAACTTGAACTGCACCAGCGCGCGCCGCAGATTATGGCCAGGATAACGGACCTTGAAGTAGACGTCGCCCGCGAGATGGTCCGCGAGGAAGCGGATGCCGAGCTCGAGTGGGATCAGGTGGATACAGTCGAAGAGATGGCGGTGGTCAGCCTGGCTGAGGAAGTCCTTCGCATGAGCCTGATAACCCCTGTAAATCATGCTAAAAAGCTCGAGATCAAAAATGACGGAACCGAGTTCGGAGGCGTCTTCGCCCGCGGGGTTACAGACGGAACGCATGGCGTCGCCGATGTCATAATGGACCAGCCCCGGTTGCACGGTGTCGAGATCGACGATGCACGTGCCGCGGCCGGTGGCCTCGTCGATCATGATGTTGCCGACCTTCGGGTCGCCGTGCGTGGTGCGTAGGCCGAGGTCTCCGCGGGCGCGCGCATCCTCGAGCACAGAACAACGGGCACGGCGCGTCTCGACGAAGCGGACGGCCCGCTTGGCCTCTTGGGAGGCATGCAGGCGTTCCTGTCCGGCCGGCGTCGCGAGCGCTGCGTCCATCTTGGAAAGGTAGCCAGGCGTGACGTGGAAACCGGGTAGCGCGTAGCCAAGTTTCTCGGCTGGCAGGTCGCTGACCATGCGGTGGAAGTGGCCTAGCACGATGCCCGCTTCATGGGCGTGTTCTGGGTTACGTACCTTTTCGTAAGCGTCCGCGCTGGCGATCTGCGAGATCGCGCGCCAGAGATCGCCGTCGACGTCCGTCACCCAATCTTCGCCGGTCTTCGTCTGGATGATCTTCGGGAGCTGCCAGATACGGTCCGCGCCTTCGGCCTCGGCTTCGAGCTTCGCGTGACAATGATCCGTGAGCACGCGCATGTTCTGCATGATCACTTCCGGGTTAGGAAAGACCGACTTGCGGATGCGCTGCACAATGAAGCGCTGCTCCGAGAAGGTGGTACGGAAGACCGCCAGATAGGTGTCGTTGACGTTGCCTGAGCCGTAGGGCTCGACGGTCACGAGCCTTCCCTGGACGTCGAACTGGCGGGCAATTAGGGCGGCTCGCATGGGGCTTTCGGGCTAATTTGCGGTTACTTTCGGGACTGGCGAGGGCATTCCCACGTCGCCAAGGCTTGATTTCCGCCCCGGGCTGCTCATGTTCAACGTTCCTCTGCGACGCCACCTTAGCTCAGCTGGTAGAGCATCTCATTCGTAATGAGAATGTCGCCGGTTCAAATCCGGCAGGTGGCTCCAGCGCAGGGGACAATTTCCTAGCAGCCCGTTTGCCCGCCCGGGCTTTTCCTCCAACCTTCCCGCCATGAGTCGCGCCGACCATCCGCCCCGCAGTCGGGATCTCTCCCGTCGCTACGACCGCAGTTTCCGGGCCGATGACGCATACCGCGCCACGTTGCCGGACATGCAGAACAAGGACGCTTCGCTGATCCAGGGCGCCAACGTTCCGATCCAGCACGTCGGTATCTCCGGCTTCCGCCTGCCGATGCTCGTCGCCACCCGCGACGGCAAGCCGATCACGCTCGAGTGCACCGTCACCGGCTCGGTGTCCCTGGCGGCCGACCGCAAGGGCATCAACATGTCCCGCATCATGCGGACCTTCTACGAATTCAAGGACCGCGTGCTCTCGCACGAGCTCCTCGTGGAGATCCTCGTCCGCTACAAGAAGGACCTCGATTGCAGCCGCGCCCGCATCATGGTCGAGCTGCGTTACCCGATTATGCAGAAGTCCCTGCGCTCGGGTCTCGAAGGCTGGCAGTATTACCGCGCCGTCCTGGAAGGTACCATCGACGACCTCGACCGCCTCCGCCGCTACGTCCACTTCGACTTCGTCTACTCCTCCGCCTGCCCTTGTTCCGCTGAGCTCGCTGAGCACGCCCGCGAAGAACGCTCCGCCTACGGCATCCCACACTCGCAGCGCTCCAAGGCCCGCGTGATTGCCGAGGTCTCTCCCGGCCGTTCCCTCTTCATCGAGGACATGAAGGACCTCTGCCTCAAAGGCCTCCAGACCGAGACCCAGGTCATGGTGAAGCGCGAGGACGAGCAGGCCTTTGCCGAACTCAACGGTGCCTATTCCAAGTTCGTCGAAGACGCCGCCCGCGTCGTCTACGAGCAATTCGACGGCGATGCCCGCGTGCGCGACTTCGTCATCGCCTGCTCGCACCTCGAGTCCCTCCATTCCCATGATGCCGTTTCGGTTATCAACAAGGGCATGCCGAGCGGTCTTTCGGCGGATTTCAGCAATTTCAGAGACCTGATCTGCTAGTCTGCTGACGGCTTGCCTGCTTGGGGTGGCCGTCATACGGTCACTTTCATGAGGGGGTAGCTCAGCTGGATTCAGAGCAGCAGCCTTCTAAGCCGCCGGTCGCGGGTTCGAGTCCCGCCCTCCTCACCACTTTACCAGCCCGCCGCCCTTTTCGGGGAGGCGGGCTAACCGTATCCAGATGTTCTGGGTTTGCGGCAGGCTGGCCTAGCGACTACTCAACACCATGCAGATTCACCTCGCCCGTAATTCCGCCCAGCTCGGGGTTTTCGCCCCCGAAGAAATCATCGCCGGCCTGCAAGCGGGTCGCTTCCTCGCCTCCGACCTCGCCTGGCGCGACGGCATGGCCGCATGGACTCCTCTCGGCGACTGGTCTGAGTTCCGCGGCGTCGGAGTGCCACCTCCGTCCCCCTCTTCTGTGGCCGCTTTCGGCGCGAAAAACGAAGCCACCCCTGACATGCCTTCCTGGGAACGAGGCTCTTCGTTCGCCCACTACGTCGCGACGATCAAGGAAGTCGCGCTCGATCCGGTACGCACGTTCGCGAACCTGCGCGACGGCGGCTACGCGCGCCCGATCTCCTTCACCTACTGGTCGCTGCTGCCGGCCTGGCTCTGCGGCAGCATCCTGTATGGCGCGCTCTTCGGCTTCATGGCCTTGGCCGCCAAGGGGCAAGGTGGCCGGAATGACGCCTTCATGACCTGGATCAACGACGTCGGCTTCTTCGCGGCCGCCTTGGTGATCTCCGCGGCGCTGGCCGTCTTCTTCTTGTTCGTGCCTTTATTCAACTTCATCGGCGCCGCCTTCACGCATGTGTTGCTCTTGCCTTGGAAGCCCGCTGGCAGTTTTGCGCAAACCTATCGTGCTAACGCCTATGCTTACGGGGCCTTCATGCCTTTCGCCTTCATCCCTTGCGTTAACTACGTCGTCATGCCGTGGCAGCTCGTCGCAGCCATCATCGCGCACTCGCAGGTCCACCGGATCGAGTGGTGGAAGGTTGTCATCTCGCTTATCGTGATCCCCTGCCTCTGCGTGTGCGGACTGTACGCGCTGCTGTTCGCCGCCCTCGCCAATAAATTCGCCGGTTAATTTCCCCATGCAGATCCACGTCGCTCGCAATTCCACCCAGCTCGGGGTATTCGCTCCCGAAGAAATCGTCGCCGGGCTTTCCTCCGGTCGCTTCCATGCCTCCGACCTCGCCTGGCGCGACGGCCTGCCGAACTGGACGCCGCTCGGCGATTGGGCCGAGTTCCGCGTTGCCGGCGTGCCGGCTTCGCCGAGGGCCGCCATCGCGGATGCGCCTGCCGTTTCGACGATTCCATGGGAGCAGGGTAAGTCGCTCGGGTCTTTTTTCGCGACGATCAAGCTGTCCATCGCGAACCCTTCGGCCCTCTCGACCGGGCGTTTCGCCTTCGGCGACTGGGTGGTCTTTTGTTATCTCGCCCTGGCTTTCTACCTGCCGTTCCAGATGGCGCATGTCGTCATGGTCGGCGATCAGAACGCGGCCATCGCGGAAGCGCTCTCCAAGATCGATGCTCCTTGGGCCAAGGCCATGGCCGACCAGATGGCCAAGGCTCCGCCGACGTCCGCCGGCCTGGCGATATTCTCGGCCATCATGGGGCTGGCTTTCGCGCCGCTCATCTACGCCGGCTGCGCGCTCGCCCACTGGGTCGGCCAACGGCTCTTCCGTATCAAGGTTCCCGTAGAACGGACCGTCGCGGCCACGTTGCTCGCCTGCGGCATGGTGATCCTGCTGGGCGCTCCGCTCCAGTTGCTCGGGTTCAGCCTGCTGGCCCAGATGCTTCTCTCCTGCGCCGTACTCGTTCCGGCCTGCGTCCTCTATTTCCGCGCTTTCGGCGGAGCCACCGGCGTCAGTCCTTGGAAGCAGTTCGGCATCTCCTGCCTCGTCTGGTTCGTCCTCTGCTGCTGCTGCTGCGTCCTGCCGATCGCGCTGCTTTCGGGTGCGATGGCCAGCGTCGCCCTACGCTGACCGGTGCTCTGGCTGATCCGCAGACCTGCCTATCCGGGCGAGCTCAACCACGAGCTCGTCTGGCCGGTGACGTTCCTGGGCGGCGCGGTGTTCGCGTGGGGATGGTTCCTTTCCGGCCTGCAGTTGCCGCAATGCATCTTCATGCGCTTGACGGGGCTGCCGTGCCTCGGCTGCGGTGGCACGCGCTGCGCGCGTAATCTGGTGAACCTGGATTTGGGGCAGGCGTTCCTTTTTCACCCGGGATTCTTCATCATCGTCATATTGGCTACACTCTGGACGATTTATTCGGCGGTCTTCTGGCTCCGTCATGATTCGCTTCGGCTACGTCTGGTCGTCGACCCCGCCTATTCTCGTCGCCTGCGCATCGCCTTCGTGGCCTCGCTCGTCGTCCACTGGGCCTGGCAGTGTTATTACCTGACGCTCTGACATGATTCGGAATCTTCTCCGTTTCGTCGGTTGGGTCTGCCTGCTTGTCCTGCTCTCGGTCGGCGTGCTGGGGCTGGTCTACTTCCTTTCCGAGCGCCCCCAGAAAGTCGCCATCGAGCAGCGTGTGCTCGACGCGGTCGACACGGTCCGCGAAGACGGCACGACGCCACGTAAGGTGGTCGACGCGTTGGACCGTTTCGCCGACGGCACCGAGGCGGTGAAGGGCGACATCGTCCCGGCGCCCCAGCCGGACGCGACGGCCACCGCTCCCTACGGCGAACCCGCCGACCGCTTCGGCCTGAAGCGCCTGGTCAACCGTGGCTACTCCGTCGGTTATGACGACGCCCTGCCGGCCCCCCGCTGGTCCTCTTACCGCGTCTTTCCGTATCGCGACGTCCATCTTGAGCGGCCCTCCTCGTTTAAGTCCGACGTGCGCACGACGGCGCGGGTGACGACTTCTGAATACGTCCGCTCGGGCTACGACCGCGGCCACCTCGCGCCCAACTACGCGATCTCGGTCTGCTACGGTGAGGAGGCGCAGCGGGAGACGTTCCTCCTCAGCAATATCGTGCCTCAGCTCCACGCGCTCAACGCCGGCCTCTGGAAGGATATGGAGCAGCGGATCATGAAGCGTTACGTCGCGCGTTACGGTACCGTTTGGGTCCAACTCGGTCCGGTCATTTCCTCGCCGCCCGCGAAGCAGGTTGGCCGCATCCCGGTGCCGACGTCTTTCTGGATGCTGATCTCGGAATACGATGAGAGCGTCGGAGGGATCCGCGCCATCGCCTACCTCGTGCCTCACGAAGAGAAGTGGCGCGACGTCGAGTTGACACGTTACGTGGTGAGCATCCGCCGACTCGAAGAACTTACCGGACTAGATTTTTTCCCGAAGCTACCCAGACAGACGCAGGACCGGCTCGAATCAGCGCCCGCGCCGCGCGCTTGGTGACGGCAGCTCACGTCGCAAATCCGAAGCATGGATTAGGCAGACGCAATCGGCTCCGTCGGCCGTCGGCAGCCACATGATGGGTAGCTTCGGCCACGCGAGGTGCATCGCCTTCTGCAGCCCACCGACCTCGATGACCAGAATGCCGTGCGGCTTCAGCGCCTCGCGCGCCTGCGTGAGTAGCTTACGGATGACGTCGAGGCCGTCCTTGCCCGAGACCAGCGAGCCCTTCGGCTCCTTTTTGAATTCAGCCGGCAGGCGACGGTAGATGCCTTCCGGTTCGTAAGGCGGGTTGCTGAGAATCAGGTCGAACTTCGGGCCCTTGGCCAGAGACGTCATGGTGTCCGTCTCGTGCAACGTCACGCGCTTGGTGAGCTTATGATCGGCGACATTCAGGGCGGCGACTTCGAGCGCTGGCGCCGAGAGGTCGGTCGCATGGACGTGCGCCTTCGGGAAGCGCTTCGCGAGTAGGATGGCGAGGCAGCCTGAGCCCGTGCAGACATCGGCTACGTCGGTGATCTGGGCGACCGGCGGGAGCCACTGCGGGATGGCCTCGGGGATGAGCTCGACGAAGTAGGAGCGCGGGATGATGACCCGTTCGTCGATGTGGAAGCGGAGGCCGCCCAGCCAGGCTTCGCCGACGAGGTAGCCGGTAGGCACGCGTTCAAAGACGCGGCGTTCGACCAGTGCGAGGAAGGAGGCCTTCTCCTTGGCTGTCAGGGTACGTTTGAAGCACGAAGGGAGCTTCTCCCAGGCTAAGCCTGTGGCATGGCCCATGAGCGTCAGGGATTCTTCCTCGGCGTTCACGAAGCCTTGGCCGTGGGCGATGCCGGCCGACTTGAACAGACGATTGGCAAAGCGTAAACAGTCACCGCCCGTTTTGAGGCGGGCGGTGGCGGCGGGGGTCGGGCGCTGCGGGGCGCTCATCGTCGGCGGCAAGGCCGCTTAGGTGAGCGGGGCGGCGGACCAGAGTTCCTTCGGGGTGCGTTCGAAGAAGTCCTCGAGGTACTTCGTCGTCGCGCCGCCCTGACGGAAGGCCGGGTCCTTCATGATCGCACGGCAAACCGGGATCGTGGTGTGGATGCCGCGGATGATGTACTCGCCGAGGGCGCGGTGCATGCGGTCCAGGGCCTTCTGGCGGGTTGCGCCGACCGAAATCAGCTTGGCCACCATGGAGTCGTAGAGAGGCGGGATGACGTAGCCCGAGTAGCAATGCGAGTCGACGCGGATACCGTGGCCGCCGGGCGTGTAGTAAAGGCCGATGGTGCCGGGGCTCGGGGCGAAGTTGCGGGCCGGGTCTTCGGCGTTGATGCGGCACTCGATGGCGTGGCCGGTCATCTTGATGTCCTTCTGGGAGAGCTCGAGCTTCTCACCGCAGGCGATGAGGATCTGGCGACGGACGAGGTCGATGTCGGTGACTTCTTCGGTGACGCCGTGCTCCACCTGGATGCGCGTGTTCATCTCCATGAAGTAGTACTTACCGTTCTTATCGACGAGGAACTCGATTGTGCCGGCGTTCTGGTAGCCGATGGTCTCAGCGAGCTTGACGGAGACCTTGCCCATCTCCTCGCGGAGCTTCGGGGTCAGGAAGGGGGAGGGAGACTCTTCGATGAGCTTCTGGTGGCGGCGCTGCACGGAGCAGTCGCGCTCACCCAGGTGGATCACCTTGCCGTGTTCGTCGCCCAGGAGCTGGAACTCGATGTGGCGGGGCTGCTCGATATACTTCTCGATGTAGACGCGAGCATCACCGAAAGCCTTCTCGGCTTCGGCGCGGGCGCTTTCGAACTCTTTCGCGAAAGCCGCGGCGTTATGGACGATGCGCATGCCCTTGCCACCGCCGCCGGCGACGGCCTTGACGATGACGGGGAAGCCGATGCGCTGGGCTTCTTTGATGGCTTCGCGCTGGTTGTCGACGGGTCCGTCGGTGCCAGGCACGCAGGGCACCTTGGCGGCGGCGGCCGTCTGGCGGGCCACGGCCTTGTCGCCCATCTTGCGGATGACTTCAGGGCTGGGTCCGATGAACTTGATATTGGCGGCGGCGCACTTCTCGGCGAAGCCGGCGCGTTCGGAAAGGAAGCCGTAGCCAGGGTGGATGGCGTCGACGTTGGTGATCTCGGCGGCCGAGATGATACGATCTTCGCGGAGGTACGAATCCTTGCTCGGGCCAGGCCCGATGCAGACGGCTTCGTCGGCGAGCTGCACGTGCAGCGACTGCTCGTCGGCCTGGGAGTAGACCGCGACGGTCTTGATGCCCAGCTCGCGGCAGGCGCGAATGACGCGAAGGGCGATTTCGCCGCGATTGGCGATGAGGATCTTGTTCATGCTCGGGTGTTCGCGCTCAGCTGACCTTCACGCGGAAGAGAGGCTGGCCGAATTCGACCGAGGTGCCGTTGGCGACCAGGCACTCGACCACCGTACCGGAGATTTCCGCCTGAATCTCGTTCATCACCTTCATGGCCTCGATGATACAGACGACGGAGTCGGCCTTAATCGGGGAGCCTACGGTGACGAAGGGCGGGTTCTCAGGGGAAGGGGTGCAGTAGTAGGTGCCGACCATCGGGGAGGTCACCAATTTGATGCTGGGGTCCGCGGCGGCAGGGGCGGCAGGGGCGGGGGCAGCCTGAGGGGCAGGCGCCGCTGCCACGGGGGCGGGGGCGGCCGCTACAGGGGCGGCTTGGGCTGCGAGGGGGGCACGACCGGGGAGGTCGCGCTTGATGCGCAGCTTGAAGTCTTGGTCTTGGATCTCGAACTCGGAAAGGTCCGACTTCTTCATTAAATCCACGACTTGTTTAATCTTAATTAGGTCCAAGGTAATGTCCTCCGTGAGGGGGTGTCCCTCTCTGATACAGGGTGTGAGGGGGGTAAATCAACCCCTCATTCCTGAATTCCGTCGGGAATCTTCCCTAACTTGCTGTCCTTCTGTGAGTTAATGATATCTTTCAGGGTCGGAAGCGCACTGGTTTCTGGCTTAGAAATGGGCCCTTTTAGCTTAATTTTCGTTAAGCCGCTCAGCACACGATTGAGGTTGATAAGGTCCAGCGGATTGAGTCCGCCTTTGCGGGGTAGTTTGAAGCCCCCTTCGAAGTTCAGGGTGGAGGCCTGGAGGTCGATTTCGCCGGCTAAGTCCAGGCGGGCCTGGGGGCCGGTGATGGCCAGGTCGGGGAAGTACGCCTGCCCGCCCACGCAGCCGAAAGTGCCCTTCGCCTGGCTGAGTTCGTAGGTTGTGGCGTCCACGCCGAGTGCTTCCAAGAACTTGGAGATATCCCCGAGTAGCCGCACCTTTTTGAGCTCGGGGTCGGTAAGCAAATATTTGCCAAGCCCCTTGAGCAGGCGGGGCTTTTCAAGGTCGAGATGCCCACTGAAATGGAGGTCCAGTTTACCGGCCGAGGCCACCTTGGTGGCGGGAGTCGGCGCAGCGTCCTTTGGCGGCGGGGTACTCAGGTCGCTCAGTAACTGGCCGATCTGCGCGGGGTCGCAGCCTTTGAGGTCGAGCGTGAGCTTGGTCTGGCGCAGTGGGTCGCCATCCAGCGAGAGGCTAGCTTCGCCCTCGGCGAGTCCGAGCTTTGCGCGCACGCGCATACCGCCGTCGATATTCTCCGTGCTCGCTTGCAGTGAACTTCCGGCGACGCCCCAAGCCGAGAAAGCGCCGGCACACTCGATGGAGGTCTTCACGTCCGGGCCTTTTGCGCCGGGCGTGAGCAGTAAGGTGAAGCGACGGTCGACGGGCAGGGAGAGTCCGCGGAGGGCTTCGCCGAAATCTTTACCTGCGCAACGTGCGGCGATCCAAGGTTGGAGGTTGCCTTGCGCGCGCACGACCGGCCCGGCGAGCGCGAGCGGCTTGGTCCAATCCCACGTCGCGGATCCATCGAGGCTACCGTCCGCTTCAGTATCGCCGCCACTCAGCCGATGCAGGCCGATGGTGGTCTGCTTCGGGTCGGCGTCGACGGAGACCTCGACGTAGCGGAAAGGCGCTCCCATGAAATCGAAACGTTTCAAGACGGCACGGCCTTTGGTCACGCTACTCAGCGACCCCCAATGGCTTTCGACGTCGATGAAGGCGTAGGGTCGCTCACGGAGTAAGAACGTCTTCCAGAGCGAGACCCACCATTCGCCGAGTAAGCGATCGAGGCACGCCGGGTCCAGCTCGCCGTTTAGGTGGAGCATGAAGGCGCCGCCGGCCTTGAGTTCGCAGTCGGCTGATCCGGTAATCGAAGCCAGCCGCAGGTCACGCAGGCGGAGCGGGGCGTCAGCGCGGGCAGGGTCGAAGTCAAAGTGCGTGCGTAAAGGCAGGGCCTTGTCCGGCGAGATCGCCTCCGCCGAAAGTCCGATGCCCCGGAAGCCAGAGAGCGCGATCTCACCGGAGGCCCGGCTAAATTCGCCTTTCGCCGAGACTTCCGCCGCGACCTCGCGCAAGAGAACATCGCCCCGCAAATCGACGCCGGCGGCGTGAAGGAGGCGGCCGAGTTCGGGCTGTGCGCTGATCTCTGCACCCGACAGGTGGGCCTGGTCGATCATGGCCGTCACGGCTCCATGCGGGGCGAGGATGGCCGAACCGCTGACGGTCGAGCCGTCGGAAAGGATGTCGAAGGCGATCCGGTGGCCGTCGCCCAAGGCGGGGCGTACGTCCAGCTTTACGCGCCGAAGTTCGAGTCCGGCGCCCTTGGCTTGGGCGAGTGTCAGTTCGGCGACCGTATCTTCGCGGCGGCCTTTACCCCGAGCACGCAGGTCAAGTCGCTCCGCGGTGATGTTACGCCAAGCCATTTCTTGCGCGCCGCCGTCCAGACGCCAGTCGGCGATTCGGCCGTCGGAGGCTACCTTCACAGTGCCGCGGAGATTGAGCCCGCGCACTTGGATGAGGCCGAGTCCGCTGTCGGACCAGTCGTTGCCCAGCACGGCTAGGACGGAGACTTCCGCGCTGCCGTCGCTGCTGCCTTGGCAACGCAGCGAGACGGAGGCTCCGCCGGATCGCTCCGCGACGTCGATGGCTGTCTCGATGGAGGCGAAGGCGTCGGCCAACCGTCGGGAAAGGGGAATCGGACCTTTGTTATCTTTCTCCGCGCGCAGGAGCCCGGTCGGTACTTCACCCGAGAGATGGCAGGTGATCTTGCCGCCCCGCGCCTGGATCGACCGAAGGTTGAGCCATCGTCCTTCCTTGGTGATATCGAGGGTCAGGGTGTCGATCAACGGCCGGCGGACGCCGCCGTGGGCGACGGAGGCCGGGCACCAAAGACGGGCATCCGACACGCGTACTTGCGTCGGCTCGATCTGGCCGGCGATGAGGAGCGCAGGATTGAGCGCGATTTCCACGCGCGCGGCGGTGAAGACATCGCCCGACATGCCGTCGACGCCGAGCGACAGGTCGTCGGCCGCCAACGTCAGGTCCGGCATCATCCAGTAATTGCGGGCCTGCAGGCGCAGGCCATGTTCGGCGAGCTGCGTCGAGATGCGCTCCGTGAGGAAGTCCGGCAACTTCGTCGGGTGATCGAGGTTGGCGACCCAGCAGAGCGTCAGCTGGACTGGGAGTAACAGGAGCAGGCAGGTGTTCGTCAGTCCGCGCAGGAACCTGCGGAAAGGGGAACTTGCCGGCTTTGGTTTCATCTGCCGGGTTCGGCCAGGAGCGGAATCAGGATCTCGGCGAGGCCAGCTTCGAGGATAAAATCGTCGTCGTCAGCTTCGTCCCGCATGAGCAGCGCGCGCGTGCTGAAAGGTGCCGAGCAGAGGTAGGTCCGGAATGTTTCGCTGGCCGCGCCGCCGCCGGTGGCCGCTTGGTCGGTCACCCGGATTTCAAATTTCCAGCCGCCCGAACCGACGTCGCGTCCAGGGAATTCCGCCGCGCGGACGTCGGCGAGGCCGACCGCAAGCCGACGCGAGTTAGCGGGGTCGAGTCGACCGGAGCCGGCCCAGTTGCCGTCGGGGCCGAGGCGCGCTTCGCCGAGGACCTTGCCGTCGCCGCGGGCGGTGAGGCGGAGGCCGCTTACGCGGGCTCCCTGGGGAAGCTCCGCCAGAGAGCGCTTTCGCCAAGCCTGTGGCTCGACGTTTTGGTGGCCGCCGTTGAGTAAGGAGACGTCGCAGATCGCCGCGAGCGGCGAGCCCTTGGCGTGCACGACGCGTGTGCCCGCGCCTCGGTCCGGATCGTCCGTAAAGCTGAGCAGCATGCGTTCGGTGCCGAATTCAAGTTCCAAGGTCTGGATGGACGCGGTGCCTGGATTCGCCTGCGCCATCACGGCAGGTACGCTCGTGCCGCCCGCGGATTTGCGGCGGGTCGCGCGGAGTTGGGCGACCGCATCAAGGAAACGTCCGACGATCTTAGCGTCGGCCTCCCGTCGTTTGGTGGCCGTGGAGCCGGGTGCGACCGGGATTTCCCAGCGGGCCTCGGCGGCGGTGCCTTCTAGGCGATGCAACGTGATGGTGCGGCCTCCGGTGGCGATAGTGAAGCCGGTGACGAGCGCCGGATCGAAGTCGGCTGGCCGGGAGGCGGCGAGTGTCTCGCGGGCGGCGAACCAGTCGTTGAGCAGGCGGGCCTCGATGAGGAAGACGGAATTATTTTCTTCGAGCCGCGCGCAGAGCATCGTGGGCTGGCCCGGTGCTGGGTTACCAACGAGTAGCACCTGGCGGGGGGAATTCCCTTCGAGCGAGAGGCGGAGGGTCGGAGTGGTCAGCCCGGTGACGTCGTCGGCGAGGGCGACAAACTTGCTCGCGCGCAGGTTCGTGAGATCGGCCACGGCGCGGGTCGTCGCGTCCGCGTCCGCGAGCGCGTCATACGGGGTCTCGAAACGCCATTCGGGAAGCTGGACGCGCCGGCCGATGCGCGGCGGGCTTCGGAGGTCAGTGCGGTCACGACTTCGCCATCCTTCGTGCGGTGGCGGACTGAGACCGCGCGTGCTTCGAAGTCGGCGATCTCAAAGATCTTGTCGACGCGATAGCTCTCGGGCTTGGTGGCCAAGGCCGCGGACATCGCCTCAGGTAGAGGGATGATGCGCTTACCGTCGTCGGTAAGCAGGAAGTGATGGCGGGTCGAGGGCTGCACGCCGATCTTCGCTTCGACGGTCGCGCCAGTTTCAGCGGTGACCTTCAGGGTCCAGCGCGGGGCTTCGAGGCCGTAGTCTTTAAGGCTGGAGCCGTTGGCTTTGGCTTCGGCCGCGTCGAATCCCGCTTCGGCGCTGACGAAACGAAGTTCGTCGAGCAGGCGTTGGACGGTCCAGATATTAGCCGGCCAGTCGAACGGCTCGGTCAGACGCCAGCCGGCGCTGCGCTTTTCAAGCACGATGCGTTCAGGGCCCTCGCTCAGGATGAGCTTCGTCGGCGTCGACGGGAAGAGTTGCGTCTGCCCGATGGCCGTCGGCTGATGGCCGGACGTGGCCCTCCAGACGAGGCCGAAGGCGATCAGGTTGGCGACCAGCAAGATGACGGTGGTGCGGGAGATCCGCATAGGCACGTCAACTTCTGCGTCGCCACACGGAAACCGCAAGCCCCACTGCGAGGATGGCCAGCGGAATCAGGGAGAGAAACGGAGGGCCAAGGCCCAGAAGTCGGACGCGGTGGCGTTGAGCTGATATTCGCCCTCGGCGCGGGCCGGCAGGGAGATCGCTCGGTCGCGGTCGGTGAGCCAGGCAGCACACTGCGTGACGAAGGCGCGGTTACCTCCGCGGTTCAGGCGTTGATTAGCGGCGATTTGGGAGGTGCCGATGACGACAAGACGGCCACCCACGCCGCCTACGCCCTTACGGATACCGGTGGCGCGCTCGGCGGCGGCGGCGAGGCAGACGGGGCCAGCCTGGTCGCGGTCTGAGTCGAATTTCACCGGTCGTCGGACGAGGTCGGTTTCGCCCCAGGCGGCGTCGGAGGAGAAGACGAGTTGCCAGACTCCGAGCGTACTATCCGGGGCGCTCCCTTCGTCGAAGCGCGCTGGCCGAATCCGCGAGGCGATGAGCGGAAGGTTTTGTTCCTTGAGGACCTTGGTGAGTGGATGCTCCTTCTCCTCGAGGCGGATCAGGGCGATGTCGCCGTCGGTCGTGCGGCGCGCCGGGTCAGGCTCTTGAAGTTCAGCGTCGGGCGAGAAGATCGCCCAGTCCGCCAGCGTCGGCTCAAGGCCATGCTCCCGACCGGGTCGAGCATCGCGAGGACGCGGCCGTTGCGTTCGTAAAGATAGTTCTTCAGGCGGGCGTTCTCGGAGGCGGAGAAGGGCGTGGTCGGTCCGGCGATGAGCACCATCGCCGCGTCCCGCGGCACTTCGGCGACCGTGGCGAGGTTCAGCTGGCGGACCTCGAAGTTACGGTTGCGCAGTTGGCGGGAGAGCAGGGACATTCCGCGTTCTGGGAGCGCGTCCTCGATGCCGAGCTCGCCGTGCCCCATGGTGACGTAGCAGATGGCGGCCTTATCTTCGGTCACCTCGATGAGCCCGGCGGTCACGGCCTCTTCGCCCCGAAAGCCACCTTCCTTGGTCACGAGTTCGCGGTAGCTAATATATTTGGCGCGCGGGCCGCAGCTCAGGATGAGCGCAATGGAAGCATCAGGGGCGCCATGGCGCGCCGCGAGCTCGGAGAGAAGCGGGGCGTTACGCCCAGCGCCCGCGAGTTCAATGGCGAACCAAGCGGGACCGCTGCGGCTCGATTCAACGACGTAGGAGTCGAGGAGCTTCAGCAGTCGAGAGCGCACGACCTGCGCAGGCTCGGACGAGTCGTTGGTGACCAATACCGCCTTCACCAGCCTTGGTTGCGACCGATCCGAATGGGCTACGGCGCCCGGCGGCTCGGACGGTCTCAGCCGATTCGGGCGCAAGCGAGTGACGACGGTCCGAGGTG